>CAYZXY010000013.1:0-68291 GCA_964482555.1 uncultured Pirellulales bacterium | reverse complement strand
AGTCGAAAAAAACACAAGCTTTTATTGATAGCCAAAAACGACTTCATGTGTTTTATACCCAAAGGGTATGAGAATTCCCGCCAGGGCCAGTCGTAATGGCTTTGCCCGCAGATAGTTACGTTTTGACAAAACGGGAATTTTCAATCGGAACGAGTATACTTGCCGTCATATTCTCCTTCATGGAATCCTGACGAATACGTGTGGAATCACTTGAAACATCAAGAACTTAAAGGCCATCAAGCCAAGACGAAAGCCGAGTTGAAAGTATTGGCAAAACGGAAACTCAAGAAAATGGCAAGCAACTCACAACAGTTACGAGGCATTTTTTTTCGCTGTTGTGTCGCAGAACTTTTGCACTAAGCTATAACTCTACAAGGAAAGCGGTCTGAAAAAAAGAACCCTTCGCAAGTGCGAAGGGCGTTCTTCTTAAATGGATGGAAAGGAGTAAGGAGAATAAAATGAAAAAGTTTATCGTTATGTTTTGGGGTTAGTTGTCGGAGCAGGCTCTCCAGGTATCCATATCGAGAGCCTGTTGTTTGCGATGCGTTTTATATTCGTAATCCGGGGTGATGATGTTTTTCGATGGCAGAGCGTCCAGAATGCCGTCATGAAAAATGAACATTCGCCTGTCGCGGCACGCGTCCAGGGCGAAACCAAGGATTTTGCCATCATCAATGATGGAATCGAAAGGAATGTCATCATCGAATTGTGTGGCATCGTCAAACATGTCATCGGTCCAGACGAAGCCGACCCTGTAAATTTTATCAGGTGAATAGGTAAAGGATTTCATTAGATTCTCACCTTCTTCATAATGGCTTTCCTTGAGAGTCATTCTGGTCTATCTCCTGATCAGAGCAGTTTAATAATATTCATATCGGCTTCACTAAAAGCGTATGATACAGCAGGGGAAATAGCAAAAAAACGACGGGAAAAATCAGGAATACCATCACGGAAAAAAACACGATGCGCTTATCTGATTATGCCAGGCGGCATAATCGTTACAGACGGAAATGACAAAAGTCTAGTGGGCAAAATTCAAAAAGTCTGGATGTCCCGTCAACGCATTAACGCGTGAACATACTGCAGGCAGGATGCCTGCGTTACAGTGTATTCTACCCAAAGGGGATGATCGCTCCCGCCAGGGCCAGACGTAAAGGCTTTGCCCGCACATAGTTACGTTTGAACAAAACGGTAATTATCACTCGGAACGAGTCTATTACCATCCGACCAGGGGATCGACTTTGGCATGAGTCCTTATGGCGATAGAGTAGATTTCGTCGCTGTTCTGTTTAAGTTTGATGTGGCTATCGTTCATGGTGGAATGGTTGAAATAGAAGCCGTCTTTTTCCATCAGGGTGTGGACCTCGCGCGGGCTCTGGTTTAAATGGATGATTGCCATGCTCAGCGCGGACCGGGCCAGCCCCAGGATTGATTCGGTCCCGGCATCATCGGTAAAGGAGCGGATGTCCTCAACCATCGCATCATGGGCATGCTGCAGCAGGGCCATGCTTTTGCGCATCCGGGTTTCGTAAGGTTCGTTGAGGATGTCTTCGGGGGCGCGGAACTGGATATGCAGAAAGATGCGCTCGGCGTTGATGTTGCTTTGCCGCTGCAGGTAGATTTTTCGCAGGACCTGCGAATCCTGTTCGTTGAAGGTGACGATGCCGGCTTCCTTGCTCCAACCGATGTCCTGGAACACGGAAACGCTGTTGGTCGTATGAAGCATGCCTTCTTCTGGCAGGAGGTTCATGACTTCGGTGGAATCGGTGGCGCCCACCTCAATCTGCCGGAATTTGCTTTCCAGGGGATAGACACCCTTGTTGCCGCAGCCAATGACGACCAGTGTCGCGGCAGCGGCCAATCCCGTCAAAATGAACAGTTTAAAACGACTCATGGCAAAACTCCTTTTCTGTATGGTTTTCCTTTTTTTATACTTGTTCCGATTGAATAGTCCCGTTTTGTCGGAACGCAAATATGTGCGGATAAAAAGCTTACGCCCGGCCCTGCCGGGGACTTTCTGCCCAATTGGGTATACAAGAGAGCGTAAGGTGTGTCAAGTTAGAAGACGATAAATTTTATCAGACGCTTATGCTCCCATTGTCATTCGGTCAAGTCTGTTGAGTATTTCGTTCGCTCTGGTTTTCAGGTCGGCGTTTTCTTGGACCAGCGACTGCATGAAGCTGTCGTCTTCGAGTCGGCCGCGGACAGCCGCGAAATCGGCGTCCATGACTTCGACATCACCGTCGAGGCCGTAACCAATGCGGGAGACAGCGGCGAATTCCTTTTCAGCGTCTTTCTGCCGGCAGGAGAGGATTTGGTCTTCCGCGCGGAGCCAGCCTTCGATGATTTCGGCGATCTGGCGGGGGGTGATTTTATCAAGTTCGAGCATGTATTCGCTTTCGAGGGTGTCGGCAGTCCAGGTCCATTCGTAGTCGCGATAATCGGTGTACATGCTGGTCAGGCCGGCGTGGATTTGTTCGAGAGTGGTGATGGCGCCGTTTTCGATGTTGGACAGGAAGTGGTCCACGAGTGAGCGGGGGGCGAGCAGGCCCGCCAGGTCCACCCAGGGACCCGAGCCGATGCCGGTTTTGCGAGCCAGGGCGGCGATTAAATCATCCGGGGCGTTGAGAAGCTTATCGGACAGACGGCACATGATGGCCCTGCCGAGGTAGGCGTCGATACCGAGCCGATAGAACTGAAGGCCGTTTTCAAGTGAGCTTTTTTTGATGATGGTGCGCCCGTATTCGAATTGTCCGGTGTAGCTGTCCTGTGAACCTGCCAGGAGGTTTTCCAGCCGCGCGCGGGCATCTATCATTTTCTGAACCGTGTAGGGGGAAAAAACATCGTGGATGATGAAATCGAGATGCTTTGCGGCCCGGCGGCGTTCTCTCCGGGGCCATTTGGCGCCGTCGCGAACGGGACCGACGCCGATCAGGTTGTAGCCGGGCATGAGGAAGCTCTGGCCTTCGAATTCCAGCAGATAGGAAAAGGGCAGGTCGGAGCTATCGACGTTGCTGTAGTGGCGGCCTTTGATGAGAGTGAAGGGGCCAATGCGTGCCGGCCACATGACATAGCCGTCGGAGGCGGTCTTGCAGCCGCGTTCGAGAACGCCCTGGAGACCGGGGCCAAGTTTGTAGAGATGGTTGCTCTGGTTGGTGCCGCTGCCGGCATTGAAGAAGGAGACCAAGCCGGCGATAAGCAGAGTAGATTTGTGGTGTGTGACGGTATAAGGGCCGGCGAAAAGGGAGCAGGCTTCGCCCTGAAAGCCTTCGAAATTAGCCAGAAAGATGGAATTTTCGGCGGTGAACTGCTTTTTCAAGTGAACTCCCTGACCGACAAAGCAGTTTTCCAGAATAACGCCGTCGGTGACTTTCGCGCCGGCGCTGATGATTGCATTTTCAGTGATTACGGCAGGTCCGATGTATGCCGGGTCTTCGGGGCCGCTGTTGATGGTGGTATTGGTCAGGCGGACGGCGCCGTCGAGGGTAGCGGCCGGGCCGATGCGAAGGTTTCGCAGGTTACCGCAGTTGGTCAGGATGGAGCCGCGGCCGACGTAGCCGATGTCGGATTTTAGTGTGGCGCAATATGCAGCGATAATTTCTTTGATTTTGTCCTGGAAGGCGGGACGATGGCGGTAAAGGGCAATCATGTAAGCCAGTTGGCCGGGAAGCTCTTCGAAAATCGGAACTTCGCGGCCGCCGGCTTCATTGATGACGGTGATTTCGGTGCCGTTACCGAAGGTGGTTTCGCCGTCAGTGAGCAGGCTGTCCACATTCCAGATGATGACCTCGTCAGCGATGATCATGTTGGCGAGGGCCTGGTTGATGTTGTGGATAAAGACGTCGTTGCCGATAACGCAATTGTGCAGGCGGGCGTGGGCGATGCTGGCGGACGCAGCGAGATTGCCGGGAAGGGTTCTGGTATTCTGGAGGCGGCCGATCTGGATTTTACCTGAGAAACGGGTATGGCTGACGCGGGTGGCGTCAAAGCCTTCTGCGACTTCGATGAGGCTGAAATCGTCGGCCCAGCAGTCCTGCTCGATTAAAATGTCGATTTCACCCTGTCGCAGGGGGCGGGTGGTATCTGGCATGGTCTGTCCTTTTTTGGTTTGTCGCGGTTAAATGTGCAATTATACAATATCAGGCATAAATGGCCGGCCCAAAGCGGATTATGGAAACTATTTCTCAATATGAGTATGCATTTGTATCGATCATACTGTTGTTACAGAGGAACATTCTAAACATTTTTTGCGGATGGGTCGATAGTAATATTGTTAAACTGCCATTCTCGCCGTGGAGGATATCGTATGTCCAGCAGTATTCCTCCCAATATTCTGGGGTCGATTGCACAGTCTCAGATATCCGCCCGGGAAGTCAATAAAAACGAGAACGCCGAACGGAACAAGAAAGCGGACGCCACCCGAAAGCTGAATCAGACTCATACGCAGAAGCAGTCTGAAGTGGAAGAGTCCGGCCAGACGGAAGACCTGGTCGTTCATAGCGAAGATCAACGCCGGCGGGACGGTCAGGACGCCCGCGATACCTACGAGTTTCATCAGCAGATGGAAGAGCAGGGAGAGGGGTTGTATCATCCTGACGGTAGATTGCACCGTGCC
Source organism: uncultured Pirellulales bacterium (assembly GCA_964482555.1). Classification (GTDB taxonomy): domain Bacteria; phylum Planctomycetota; class Phycisphaerae; order Sedimentisphaerales; family SM23-30; genus CAYZXY01. The sequence continues at coordinate 63,676 of CAYZXY010000013.1, read as the reverse complement.
GAAACGGGGGATGCGGACGTTTCGCCGCCGATGAATCCCGCCGGGAAAGCTGCCGAACCAACCGGTGAGGATGTGGGGGCAGCTGAATCAACGAATGATACTTCGGGAGATGATACTGATGATCCGGGACCGGGGCATATTGATTTGTCAGCGTGAGGGGTTTTTGTCAAACATTCTGGATAAGATAAGAAAAGAAGGCGTTTTCCCCGTTTTGACGGTTGCCAGAAAGGCTATGGTGTGTTTACCTGATCAAGGTCGATAACTGACGATGTGATGAACCAGCCCCCGTGGGGTCTATTTATGCGCAACTCCTAATGCCCCGCTTTTGAGATTTCTATTGTTTTTATAACTATCTCGACTACATCATTAACCGTCGATTCCGGTTCAAGATCAATCCAGTTAACATCCATGAAACCGCGATACCAGGTTCGCTGGTGTTTAGCAAAACGCCGGGTGTTAATCTTGATCTGCTCGATAGCTTCATCCCGTGTGAATTTACCGTTCAGATAGTCGATAATTTCGGCATAACCGACCGCTTGTGCCGCCTGGTCGCTCAGGCCGCGCGGTTCGGCCAGCAACAATTTCACCTCATCGACCAGTCCCATTTCGATCATTTTTTTGACCCGCATGTTGATACGGCGGTTATTATCTTCCTTGTCGCGCCGCAGGCCGATGATCGTCCAGGGATAGCGATAATTGCCGCTGCGGAACTGGCTCTGAAAAGAGGAAATGGGTTTTCCCGTCAATTCATAGACCTCCAGAGCTCGAATGATTCGTTTCTCATCATTGGGGTGGATTCTGTCCGCGGAATCGGAATCGACGCTGGCAAGTCGCGCATGCAGGACCGGCAAGCCGACAGCCCCGGCTTCCCGTTTGAGTCGGTTTCGGATTTCTTCATCAGCGGCAGGGCCCTCAAAAACGCCTTCCAGCAATCCGCGTATATACATGGCCGTCCCGCCTGCCGCGATTATCGGATGTTCGCGTTCGCGAATATCATGAATCGCTCGTTCAGCCAGTTCGACATATTTTCCCAGACTGAATGAATGCCAGGGTTCAACCACATCAATGAGATGATGTGGTATTTCCCGTTTTTTTTCCAGTGAGGGTTTGGCGGTACCGATATCCATCCGCCGATAAACCTTCATGGAGTCGATGCTGATGATCTCGCCACCGATCCGGCGGGCAAGAGCGAACGCCAGGCTTGCCTTACCGCTGGCGGTGCATCCCAGAATCATATAATAAGACATAGCCGCTTACTGGAAACCTCCCCCAAAGGGGTCGTTTTCCATCCCGTCACCATCAACATCTGGCGGCGTTTCAGCTTCGGTTGCCGCCGTATCGCCGTCTTCCTCAACCGCGGCATCTGTTGTGCCGTCAATTTCCGCTTCTTCATCCGGCATTTCCGGCCCCGGGGTCGCTGCCGGCTCTTGGGGTTTCAGTTCGATATCCGCGGCGCTGTTTTGTGCCTCCAGTAACGCCCCTTTGAATGTGTCGACCATGGGAGAAACTTTATCCTGTAATTCTTTGACCATCGTTAACAAGCCAACGACCGACCCAAGCGTCTCATAATGCGATGCATCCGATTCCCAAACCGCTTTCAATTCCGGTTTGATGATATATTCAACCATTTCTTCCGAAAAAGCATTGACATGACTGAAATAATTCTGAGCTTCCGTATAAGAATCCACCACGGAAACGCGCAAAGTATTGTATTCCTTCTCCAGGTTTTTCAGGACATCCAGCTTTTCCATTACTGTTTCAACCAGTTGATCCTTATTTTGAAGATCGAACGCGATGGACTGATCGATATCGACATTAAATATATCGGCTGTTTTCAGTGTCACGATGGTGTTCTCAATCCGTTCAAAATGGTCCTGATACCTTTTTAATACACCTTTATGATAGTCAATCCTCTCCTGAACGGTTTCCTGCCAGGCCTGAGCGATTTCCGCATTGCGCTCGTAATGAAATTCCCCCTTGCTTCCATTTTCCGTTACCGCCAGTATATCCAGCACGGCAGCGGCATTTTCCAGGGAAAGGATGCCCCCTTCCGCCGCGTTCATTGCATCGACGCTGGCGGCCTGATCCCGGCCCATCTGTACCTGATAGGCCTTTTTCCGCAGTTCATATTTTTCGTCCCCTTCTGATTCATCCGCTTTCTCCAGCAGTTGCAAATGTTCCTGATGCAGGTCATGGGCCATGTTAAGATTGGCCTTGAGTACACTTTGAAAACGCTGTTCCAGTTGCTCCAAAGATGTAATCGTTTTTTGAGTCGCCTCGATCATAGATACAATGCTGCTTTGCTGCTTTTCCAGAGCGGCCAACGATTCGGCCGGCCGGTTTGCCCGTGCCTGATATATTGAGTTATCAAGCTCACTGATGTCCACAATCCATGATGTGGCATTTCCGACCAGACCCTGAATATCGGCGTCTTTGGCAAACAGATCATCTCGCATTTTCCGGGCCTGCATCAGCTTGATCGTTCCCAGCAGCATCCCCGCCGCCGTGCGGTATTCCCGTGTGTCCTGCTGACGACTCATCTGGTAAGCCTTTTGCAGTCTTTCTTCCGCTTGGGCCAGATGCTCCCGGCTCTCCCGCTCCGAAGCCGCGGCGAACCATTGACTCACCGACAACAGCTCGCGGCTCAGCCGGGCCAGTCTGGAACAATACACCTCGACATCTTGCGGTTTCAGCGTCGAGACCTCTGCGGGCATCTGGTTGATCTCTTCCACCGTTTTGTCAAAAACGCCGATTCCCATATCCCCACTCATACGCTCAAAGACATTATTCGCCAGCCGCTGCCGATCGGATTCCGATAATTGTTTCTTGCCGGTAACGGCCTTGCCGACGGATTGGATTTCCTGGCTGCTCAGCGGCGTTTTTTCCTGGCTGGCCTGCATAAGACGCTGACCGGCATCAATGTTTTCAACAGCATTTTTTCGGACCTGAGCCTGTTCAGAATCTTTGCAACCAATAAAAAACAGGCATACCAATATTAGAACAATGTGATGATTACATGAAAAATATCGTTTTTTCATAGATTTTTTCCTGTTTATGGCGGGCTTTTGAATTTATACCCTCAGGGTATGATTATTTCCGGCAGGGCCATTCGAAATTATTATGACAATTACGCTTCATCACCGGGATTTCACCTCTGGCGACCACCCTGCCCCGTAAAGACTCTCTTTTACCAGAGATAATTTATTTTGTCAATTGTGTATAGATACATTCTCTCCATAGCTGTTGTCAGTCTTTTTCTGATGTTATCGAAACCTGTCTTTTATCAGATTAACATTTCTAACACGTAACTGCAAACAATGCAATGAAATATATCGTTGCCCCTCTTAATGCAATAAATGAGTAATTGTGATATATACTTTTTTTAACTAACTGTTTAAAAAACACTTGAAGGAATCTTTAAAATGTTGAAACTAGATAAATACTTGGCTCTGTAAAAAGTCGATAAGGTTTATGAGTGTCCGTCATTCACACTGTTATGCGAACGAATCGCTGCTTAACGAATTATTTTATAAGTTGTTACCACTAGTTGAGTTAAGGATATTTTATGTTAGAGTCCCTTTTTAAGCCTGAAATTGTAGCTGTTATTGGCGCTTCCCGTACTCCCGGGAAGGTTGGTCATGAAATTGTCGCTAATCTTATCAAAGGCGGATTTTCCGGAAAGATTATTCCCGTTAATCCTACCGCGGATGAGATCCTCGGCCTGAAATGTTACCCCAATTTAAGTGAATTCGACGGCAAAATCGATCTAAGCGTCATTTCCGTACCCACTAAATTTGTCAAAGCGGCCGCTGAAAGTTCAATCAAGGCCGGCGCTCAATCCCTGGTAGTCATCACCGCCGGCTTTAAGGAAGTAGGCCAGGAGGGTGCTAAACTGGAGGAGGAATTAGCCGCATACTGTCGTTCTCAAGGCGCGCGGCTCATGGGACCCAACTGTCTCGGCCTGATTAACACTCATAATAATATGAATGCTTCGTTTGCCGCCAAGATGCCGACGCCGGGTAATATTTCCGTTATTTCCCAGTCCGGCGCACTGGCGACGGCGGTACTGGACTGGGCGGCCGGTCGGCATCTGGGACTGGGCAAACTGCTCAGTATCGGTAATAAAGCCGATTTGAACGAAAACGATTTTCTGGAAGCCTTCGCCAAAGACGATGAAACCGACGTCATTGTCGGCTATCTGGAAAGCATCATGTCCGGCGACGAGTTCGTCAAAATTGCCGAAACCTCCTCCGCCAAAAAACCGGTTATCATCCTCAAGGCAGGTACTACCGAAGCGGGCACGAAAGCCGCATCGTCGCATACCGGCAGTCTGGCGGGAGCGGATATCGCTTACGGCGCCGCGTTCATGCGTTCCGGGGTTATACGGGCAGATACCTTTGAAGCCCTGTTCGATTACGCGACGGCCTTCTCAATGCAGCCGCTTCCCAAAGGCAATAACGTCGCCATTATCACCAACGCCGGCGGCCCGGGCATCATGTGCGCCGATGCCGTGGAAAACTCCGGAATGGTCGTAACCAGCCTTACCCAGAGCATTGCTGAAGAGCTCAAAGGCCAGTTGCCGGCCGCGGCCAGCGTCGGCAATCCGATCGACGTGCTGGGCGACGCCGAAGAAGACCGCTATATCCTGGCGTTGCAAGCGGCTCAAAAAGACACCATGGTCGATGCGATTATACTGATTCTCACGCCGCAGGCCATGACCAAACCGGTCGAAACCGCCCAGGCCATTGCCGATCAGTCCGACGGCAGCAAGCCGATTCTGGCCTGTTTCATGGGCGGGGAAGATGTCATTCCCGGCCGCAAGGCTCTTATAGAACTGAAAATCCCCGATTATCCTTCGCCAGAACGGGCCGTCATGGCGCTCAAGTCGATGGTGGATTATTCCAACTGGCGTCATCGTCCGCCGCGCATTGTTACGCGTTTTCCGGTCAATCGCCGCCGTGTCGAACGCATTATTTCCCGTCATATCCGTTCCAGCCGCTTTCAAGTCGGCGAGGTGAAAGCTAAAGAAATCCTGCGGGCCTACAACTTCAACGTCCCGCCGGGCAGTCTGGCCACCACCGCGGACGAAGCGGTAGATATCGCCGAACGCATCGGTTTTCCGGTAGCGATGAAAATCGTATCCCCTCAGATTCTGCACAAGTCGGATCTGGGCGGGGTTAAACTGAACCTCGGCGGTGCGGATGCCGTCCGCGACGCTTTTGATCTGATGATGATTCGCATCGGCCAGAGAGTGCCGGACGCCAGGCTCGAAGGTGTTTACGTTGAAAAAATGTGCAAGCGGGGCCGCGAGGTAATTATCGGTATGACACGCGATCCGCAGTTCGGTCCGATGCTGATGTTCGGTCTGGGCGGCATTTTCGTAGAAGTGATGAAAGACGTCACTTTCCATCTGGCCCCCATCACCTCACGCGAAGCCTTGCAGATGCTGCAAACGACGCGATCGTTCGCCTTGCTCAAAGGCGTTCGCGGTCAGGCGGGCGTGGATGTGGAAGCCCTGGCGGAAGGTATTCAGCGAATGAGCCAGATGGTAACCGATTTCCCCCAGATTGCGGAAATGGATATCAACCCCTTCATCGTTGGGCCGATCGGCAGCGATGCGGTCGCGGCAGATGCCCGAATCACTCTGCGAAACATCTAAAGCGGACGAATTGAATCAGCAATAAACCTTTGACCATTATGGAGTTATGAATAATCATGGACAACGCTAAAAAAATCACATACGACCCGCAATGGCAGGATAAATACAGAAACCTCATTGCCACGCCTGAAAACGCCGTCACGAAAATCCTGCCTGGTCGACGGGTGTTCATCGGCACCGGCTGTGCGGAACCTCTGGAACTTGTACGAGCCATGGTCGATCGGGCCGGCGATCTGGTGGATACCGAAATTGTTCATCTGTTGACGCTGGGCGAAGCGCCCTACGCGGAAAAACAACTGGCGGACAATTTCCGCATTAACAGTTTCTTCATCGCTGAGAACGTCCGTGATATGATTCAGGAAGGTTACGGCAATTACACCCCAATCTTTCTCTCGGATATCCCTCGCTTGTTCAGTACCGGCCAGCTGCCGCTGGATGTGGCTCTGATTCAGGTCTCTCCGCCGGACAGCCGCGGAATATGCAGCCTGGGCATCTCCGTGGACATCGTCAAAAGCGCCGCCGAGAACGCGGCGCTGGTCATCGCGGAAGTGAACCCGCAAATGCCCCGCACCTTCGGTGACAGTCAGATTCACGTCAATGATATGGACATCCTTGTACCGGTTGACCGGGCGCTGCTGGAAATGCAGCCGGCGGAACCGACCGAGGTGACCCGTAAAATCGGTGCTAATGTCGCCTCGCTGGTCGAAGACGGTTCCACGCTGGAACTGGGCATTGGCCGTATCCCGCAAGCCGTACTGGAATTCCTGGGCGAAAAGCAAGAACTGGGCATTCATACCGAAATGTTTACCGACCAGATGATCGACATGGTGGAGAAAGGCGCCGTCACCTGCAAACGCAAAACCGTCGACCAGGGACGCATTGTCGCCAGTTTCTGTTTAGGCACGAAAAAACTTTACGATTATATTGATAACAATCCTCTGTTTTCTTTCCGCCCAACGGAGTATGTCAACGATTCTTACGTCATCAGTCGTCAGCATAAAATGGTAGCGATCAATGTCGCTTTACAGATCGATCTGACCGGCCAGGTCTGCTCCGATTCCCTGGGTACGAAATTCTTCTCCGGCATCGGCGGTCAGGTTGATTTTAATCGCGGAGCGGCCCGCAGCGAAGGCGGCAAGGCGATCATCGCCATGCCCTCCACCGCCGACGACGGTAAGATCTCGCGTATCGTCAGCCGGCTGAGCCCCGGCGCCGGCGTGGTCACGACCCGCGGCGACGTGCATTATGTGGTCACCGAGCATGGCGTGGCGTACCTGCATGGCAAATCGATTCAGGAACGCGCTCTGGCATTGATCAGCATTTCGCATCCGGATTATCGCGAGCAACTGCTGCGTGAAGCGATCGAAGCGAAATATGTTCGTGAAGAATACAAGGATGTGGAAGGCAAGGTCAAGGTTGGCCCCATGGAATTGACGACCCATCAGATTCTGGACAACGGCACGATGGTGACATTCCGGCCGATTCATCCGACAGACGAACCGAAAATGCGTGATCTGTTTTATGCCCTTTCGCAGCAGTCGATTTATAACCGGTTCATGCGAGAAATGACTCACATCCCCTACCGCCAGATTCAGGAATTCGTCTATGTGGACCACCGGACCGAGGTGGCCGTTGTCGGAACGGTGCCGGAAGCGCATGGCGAGGATATTGTGGCGATCGGTCGCTATTATCTGGACCAGAAGACCAACCGGGCCGAAGTGGCGTTCACCGTGCGTGACGGCTGGCAGAATCGCGGCATTGGTACATTCCTGCTGCGATTCCTGATTACCATCGCTCGCCGCAACGGCATCAGCGGCTTCACCGCCGAAGTCATCAAGGAAAACAAGGCCATGCAGGCGGTTTTCCGCAAAAGCCAGTGCCAGGTGAAAAGCGAACTGAACGAAGGAGTGTATCATTTCGAACTGTTGTTCGAATGAACGCGTTCATAAATATAGAGTTAGCATTCACAGAACTCAGAAATTAAACTTTGGCTTTAACGTTCTCATTGTCGTTTCTACCCCATTGGGTAGAAAGCTCCCGGCAAGGCCGGGCGTAAGCTTTTTATACGCACATAATTACGTTCCGAAAAACAGGTATTTTCTATCGGAACGCGTATAAATCCCGTAAGGGACAATTAAGTTTAGCCCGCATTTTTAATTAAATGCGGGACTTAATGAATGAGAAAGACAACCACTTCCCGTTTTGGGAAAAGACTCGCAGGGACTAATAGAAACAGCCCCGGGGTTCAGTAGAAAACCCCGGGGCAAATGATCGTCAACAATCTTATTTTTCCCGACAGAATGCCGCTGAATGCGGCGTAAACAAGGTTTTAGAAATTGCGCAAACGCTTATAAAAATAACCGCTTTTCTACCCAATGGGGTAGAACGCTCCCGGCAGGGCCGGGCGTAAGATATATATCCGCAGATAATTACGTTCCGACAAAACGGGCATTTTCAAGCGGTACGTGCATAGATTGCTTGTCTTCCCGTATCCAGCCCATCCGACACTTTATGTTAAAGCCGTTCGCGCCCTTCATCCTTTTCGCTTAACAAATGTATATGTCCACTCTCTCTCTCGATCCCAGACTGGCTGTACATTGTTACTTAAAACTCATCGGCTTTAACATCTACATGAATTATACCATGGTTTTTATTTTTGGCAAATAATGTGGGCCGTCTAATATCATTTTTTCTCTTTTTTTTTTATAAAAACTGGCCTCCACCGCCCTTCTTTCTGGAATATTAACTTGTAAATTCTTTAATACTATGTATATATGATTAAAAGAGGTAAAAAAACAAAAAATGCTTAGGGAGGTTTATGACTACTAAGAAAGAGACATTTCTCGAACGGCTGGAACGACATGTCCTTATTGGCGACGGCGCCATGGGAACCATGCTTTATCAAATGGGGGCATTTATCAACACCTGTTTTGATGAGCTTAATCTGACACGATCGAACCTGGTACGCAAGGTGCACGAAGCCTATATTGACGCCGGGGTCGATTTTATCGAGACAAATACCTTCGGGGCTAATCAGTATAAACTGAGTAAATTCGGCCTGGTCGATCAGGTCGAAGCCATCAACCTGGCCGGTGGCGAACTGGCCCGGCAGGCAGCGGAAGATCATGGCGTTCTGGTAGGCGGCTCAATCGGCCCTCTGGGTCCGCATATGCAGCCTTATGGCAAACTGACTGAGGATCAGGTCCGCGAGGCCTTTATTCGCCAGATTCGGGGCCTGATGGACGGACAGGTTGATTTCCTGATCTTCGAGACTTTTTCCAACCCGGATGAGCTTCTGATCGCGGTGGAAACGGCGGCTTCGCTATACGATATCCCCATTGTGGCTCAGATTACCACGAATGAATTTAAGGAAACTATTTTCGGCCAGAAACTCGAGGACGCCTTTATGCGAATTGCCGGGCATCCGGCAGTGAATGTAGCTGGCCTGAACTGCTCCATCGGCCCTGGGTCCATGCTCAGCAGTTTGGAAATTATCCGTTCGGCAACGGATAAACCGGTCTCGGTTCAACCCAATGCCGGCATGCCGCGAGAAGTCGAAGGCCGAAAAATATACATGTGTACACCCGAATACATGGCGGAATACAGCAAGCGGTTTTTCGAAAAAGGAGCGCGTATTATCGGCGGCTGCTGCGGCTCGACACCCGAACACATCAGCGAAATCGCTAAAGTGATACATCCGCTGGATAAGGCAATGCGACAGATTCCAGATACGAATACGGCATCGATTTCCGTCAAGGAAGTCGAAATGCCGGCCGCCCAGGAAACCATCCCTCTCGAGAAAAGATCGAAATGGGCCCAAAAACTCGTCGCCGGTGAAAAAGTCGCCTCAATCGAAATCACCCCCCCACGCGGCGCAGTCATCTCCAATATTGTGGAAAAGGCAAAATTTTGTTCCGACCACGGCGTAGATGCCATCAATATTCCTGATGGGCCGCGGGCCAGTTCTCGCATGTCGCCCATGGTGACCGCGATCCATGTCAACCAGCATGTTGACATCGAAGTCATTCTGCATGTCTGCTGCCGTGATCGCAATATCATCGGGCTGCAGGCGGATATGCTCGGCTGCGAGGCTATGGGGTTGAAAAACATGCTGATCGTGACTGGTGATCCGCCCAAACTGGGTGAATATCCCGATGCCACCGCGGTTTTCGATCTCGATGCCATCGGGCTGACCCAGGTCTGCAAAAACCTGAACCAGGGGATCGACCTGGGATTGAATTCATTTACCCCCCCCCTCTCCATGGTTCTCGGCGTCGGCGCTAATCCGGTAGCGGCCGATCTGCCGCGTGAAATCGACCGTTTCAAACGTAAGGTCGAAGCCGGAGCGGAATTTGCCATCACTCAGCCGGTTTTCGATCCTGACATGCTGATCCATTTCATGGAAGAAACAAAAAATCATAAAATCCCCATAGTCGCCGGCATCTGGCCGCTCGTCAGCTATAAGAACGCTGAATTCATGGCGAACGAAGTGCCCGGCGTGTTAGTCCCCGAAAAAATCCTGGAGAAAATGTCCAAAGCCCAGACCAAGGAAGAAGGCCGCCTGATCGGTATAGAAATCGCACGGGAAATGATCGAAAAGATCAAGGATCATGTCGCTGGCTATGCCGTCAGCGCCCCCTTTGGCAATGTGAATATCGCACTGGGCGTTCTGGGTAAAATCTCACCCGAAGAAGCGTGTTCCCCGAAAAAATAATGCGTCAGGCATTGGCCCTTTATGGCTCAATGCTTTCTGCTTCCATCATCTTGCTTACCCGGCGTTGATGGCGACCGCCGCCGAATTCCGTCGAGAGCCACGTTTCCACAATCCGGGTAATCAACGGATCGTTCACCAGCATGGCAGGCAGACATAAAATATTCGCGTCATTATGCGTACGGGCCATTTGTGCCGTCAATTCATCATGACAAAGGGCCGCCCGCACCCCCCTGACCTTATTCGCGGTAATCGACATACCGATACCGCTGCCGCAGATTAAAATACCGCTGTCAACTTCATTGCGTGCTACAGCCAGGGCAACAGGAATAGCAAAATCCGGGTAATCGCAGCTTTTCGATTCATTCGTACCATAGTCTTCCACCTCATGGCCGTTGCGCTGCAGAATGCTTTTAATCAGTTCCTTAGCTTCATAACCTCTGTGATCGCCGCCAATTGCTACTTTCATTGAGTATTTACCTCTCGTTCACCTTTCGCTTAGTCTAGCTCAGCATTCCAACTTGATAATGTATCACGAAAAATCGTATCTATCCCTAGTGAAATCTGCGCGGCACAATCGCGATAAGCTTGTATGGGCCTGCCAATCGGATCAGCAACCACATCATCTCCCATCAGCAGCGACGTCTTACGCATCGCTGCCCCGGACATCTGTCTTACTGCCGCCTGATGTCCGTGATCCATAACAAAAATATAATCCGCATCATTAATCATCTCAACCGTTAATAAACGGGACTGATGTTCGCGAATATCGGCATCATATTCCGCAGCAGCCTGAATCGCTTCCGGCGTCGCGGGCATACCAATATAAGCCATCACGCCTGCCGAGCCTACCTTATACCCGATTTCTGAAAGATGGTCAACGGGACATCTTGCAATCCGGGCTAATATTGCTTTGAAGATTCCTTCCGCCATCGGCGAACGGCAGGTATTACCGGTACAGACGAACAGCACCTTCAGGGATCTCATCCGCCTTAATGCCGCTTCATCAAAAACACCCGGGCGCAGCAATTCAAAATCATTATTCGTAAAACGAATAATGGTCGAAGCCTTTTTGTATCTGGTAGGGCCAGAATCCAGAATTGCATCAACAAGACCGTTGAGCTCCTTTACAACCTCCTGGGAGGATGTCGGCGGCGATTTTTTCGCGAAATTCGCACTCGGGGCCACTACGGGCCCATCGATTTCCCTGATAAGTCCCCTGGCAACCTCCTGGTCGGGCAGTCGAATCCCAATTGTATTTTCGAAATACAATTCGCTCAGACACTGATCGCTCAAAGAGGGTATATTATCCAGATCATCAGGCCCCAATGGAAAAATGATCGTTAACGGTCCCGGCCAGGTCTTTTTAATGAATTGACGATTCAATAACGAAATCTCAGGGACATAGTTATCCAGATCGGCTTTGTCTGCAATATGGAGCGTAAATGGTTTACTGTCAGGCCTTTCTTTCAGTTTTCGAAGGCGTATAAGCGTTTCCGGATGATAGACGCTGGCGGCGATGCCATAAACCGTTTCCGTGGGAAACACCGCCAGCCCCCCCTGGCGAACTATGTCCGCGGCTTCCTGTATAGCCTGAATATTACCGGCCGATTCGCATTTGATCAGTTTTGTTTTCATATAACCTGCCTTAACGAATTCATACGCATTCAAACAGCGTTTTCCCGATTGGTTCTGGCGGGAATCCTCACACTCCTTTTATACTCGTTCCGATTGAAATATCTCTTTTATCGGAACGTAATTATGTGCGTATAAAAAGCTTACACCCGGCTCAGCCAGAAGCTTTCTACTCAATTGGGTGGAATCTCTCACGAGTTAAAACTTACGCAAAACGGCAATGAAAATCATTCGAAATTCCGGTATATCCGGGTGAGGTATAATATTTATAAAGATTTATAATATATATAGTTGCACTTGTCAACCCTTTAAGAAAGGCTTGACCGCACTTGCTGACATGATTAGAATAGCTTCATGAAAGTCAATGCCGTCATATTCGATCTCGATGGAACCCTGACCAAACCGTATCTGGATTTTGATATAATCCGTGAAGAAATAGGTAATATAAGCGGGCCGATACTGGAAGCCCTGGAAAAAATGCCGCCAGATGAAAAGATGCAGGCCCGAGTGATTCTCGAGCGATTTGAGGATCAAGCCGCCGCCAATTCTGAACTTAATCCCGGAGCAGTAGAACTCATGCAATGGCTGAAAGCCCAAAGCATAGCCGTGGGGCTGGCAACCCGTAACAGCCGTGTAAATGTCGAGCGGTTCTGCCGACGGCACAATATGATATTCGATTGTGTGATCACCCGGGATGATGGCCCCGTCAAGCCCGATCCCTTTGCGGTCCGGGAAATCTGTAAAAACATAAACGTTTCTCCGCAAAATTCGGTCATGGTAGGCGACTATCTGTTTGATGTCTTGTGCGGACGCAAGGCCGGCGCCAGAACCATATTAATACGAACCAACAAGGATCACGAGACATTCGCCTGCGAAGCGGACCATGTTATTGAACATCTGATGGAATTGCCATCGCTTATTGATAATGGCAATTAAGGATAAGGCTTATGAAAACGATATTCGTTTTTCTGGTGTTTTTTGTTTCGGCTCTGCCAGTCTGTTTTTTATCAGCCGCGACATCCATAAGTTGCGAACCGGATCAAGCCCCCGCAGACAATCACAAATCCGCGGCTGATCCAAACAGCTTTCGCATCCCCGACGATACCCCCCTGCCGGAAATTCTGACCATTATTGAAAATGCCGGGAACAACCTGACCAGCTATCAGGCCGAGATGGACTATCGCCAGGAACAGTTTCTGACCGATACCCTGATCCTGCGTGACGGCAGGATTTATTACCTGGCCCAAGACCATACTGTACTGGCCCGGATTTATTTTTCCAACTATCTGCAAGCTGATATCGAAGATGAATCAAAGGGGCAACGCATCGTGTTTGATGAGGATTATGTTTTTGATGGCAAATGGCTGCATCATCGTTACGCCCGCACAAAAACATTGACGTCCTGGGAAATTTCCCGCAAGGCTTATAACAAGGAAACGTTTCGGCTGGGCAAAGGCCCCTTCCCCCTGCCGTTTGCTATCCGGAAAGAAGATGTCAGCAAAAACTTCGAGGTTCGAATACGGGAGCCGCAGAAAAGCGACCCCAACAATACGGTGCATCTCATATTTACCCCCAGAAAAGACAGCTCCTTCGCTGAGGAATACAAGAATCTCGAATTGTGGATTGCAAAACAAAACGCCATGCCGGTAAAAATCATGTACGAAAATGTCGATTATGAAATCACGATCGTGCAGTGGGATGAAATTATTTTGAATCGTCCGATTGACAAAAGCGTCTTTGTTCTCAAACCCGCCGGCCCCGACTGGACCAGAGAAGTCCACTCGCTGAAAGAAAAAGACCAATAATGCCGCATGGTTTTGCGCATTCATACTTTTGTTTACGCAGAGTCGTAAAAATCCTGTAAGGCGTAAATGCCCCTGTAGAACGCTCACATAAAACGCGAACGTTAAACATCAAACTCTAAACCCGAAAACCGAAACCCTATACCCTCTAATCTGTGTGAATCTGTTTAATCAGTATCATCTGTGTTTTTTTTAAGGTTACGGCTTTCCCCTCCTACTCCAACTCCGGAAAGATCAAGCTCTCGCTAAACACTTCCTGAAACTCGACTTTCCCTGCCAGTTCAACATAGGTCATTTTACGCGCCATCTCTTCGGCATACTGCCGGACCTGGCGGTTCATCAATACCCGTTTGATTCCCGTAGAAACGGCGTTACCAACCGGCCGGATTCGATCAGATAATTCCTTAGGAATCAAGCCCAGAAGGCCCGCACTCTCCGGCCGCACATAATTGCTGAACGCTCCGGCCAGATAGACATATTCAATATCGCCATATCCAACCTCTAACTGATTCATCAGGATTCGTATCCCGGCACGAATAGCAGCTATCGCCAGTTGTGTTTCTCGAATGTCTTTCTGAGTCAGCAAAACCGGCTCGCGGTTGCCGGATTGTTCGGCCGTCGCCAAAACAAAAGCCGGCATATTTTCATATTCCGTCATCCTACCGGCCAGACCGTCCGGCAAATCACCCGACACGTCCGCCCTCGTCAACATTCGCCCTGTTTGGTCGATCAGGCCCATCCGATACAATTCCGCCACAGCATCCACCAGCCCGCTGCCGCAGATGCCCACCGGCGGGACCTGACCAATAACCGACAGCTTCACATCTGTATTAAGCGAAACTTTTTCTATAGCGCCGTTGGCGGCTCTCATGCCGTGCATGATGCGAGCCCCTTCCATCGCCGGCCCCGCGGCCGTACTGCATGTCAGGAGCTTGTCGCGATTGCCCAGGACCAGTTCCCCGTTGGTGCCGATATCCAGAGCCAGCGACACCTTACTGCTCTGATCCATCATCATCGCCAGAGCCACCGCTACCGTATCGCCTCCAATATGACCGGCCACACCGGGCATGACGAAAACGTTTGCCTCCGGATGAATCTCAATGCCGAGCCTGGCCGCCTGTTCCACAACAGCATGCGAAAACGCGGCTACATAAGGAGCGTATGCGATCTGTTCAACCGGCACACCCAGAAACAAATGCTGCATGGTGGCATTGCCGCCCACGACCATATCGTAAATCTGTTCCTTATTCACACCGCCCTTCCGACAGACGGCATCTGCCAGGCGATTGATCCCGTCAATGATGCTTTGATGCAACCGCTGCAGCCCTTCTGGTTCGCTGCCGGCAAAATGAATCCGGCTGACAACATCGTCTCCGGCCCAGGCCTGCGGATTGCCGTCCGCAGCGATAGCGGTTACCTGGCCGTTGTTCAGGTTCAACAGTGTTGCCACCACCGTTGTTGTTCCGATATCAACCACCAGACCGTAAGCGGCATTCGTAGTATCGCCCTCCTCGAGCGCAATAACCTGGTTGTCGAATATAACCGCCATTACGGAGAAATCGTTATTCCGCATCATCCCCGGCAGTTCGCACAGCAGAGACCGGCTCATGCGGGGCGTGGAGATTCCTGATTTCGTCAATTCATCCAGCAGGCGCTGTTCGTCACTGCGTAAATCCTCCAGTGAAGGCTCGGCTGTCTTGATGAATTTTTTGACGACCGCCGGGTCGTTCTTCGTGGCGACCTGTATGTCAATGCCGGATTGGAGAATCTGATGGCTCCAGTGATAGGATGTCGAGGGAATGGTCACCGTCAGGTCGCTGTTGATGTGATACTGGCAGGCCTGCAAAATTTTCTCGTCCTCGCCCACTTGAACGAGACATTTTTTGCACATATTTTTGCCGCCGCAGGGACTTTTCAGGGGGATTTTAGCCTGATGGGCCGCATCCAGAATGGTCGTACCCATTTCAACATCAATCGAAATATTGTCGGGCAGAAACGTAATGGTAAATGTTTGCATACATTACATTATATCAGATCGGATCTGCCGGTCCAGAGCCCTGCCGCTGAAAATAAACCAGCAAACCGGAAATTATGGTGTCCCGGCAGCGGTTGCTTGCGGGGCGGTATCGGATGCCATTTTGACTGGTTTGGTCGTTTTATCCGCTTTTTGCTCAAACACGCCATACGTACCCAGTAATCTGGCAAACTGACCTTCTGTCAACCAGGCCAGGGCCTGTTCGTCTTTTTTAAGATAAGCGTCCCAGAAGGCAATAGAACTCATCTTGATAAAATGATGAAAGAAGGGATCCTTACGACTGTTGGGGGTGACATTGCGGCGAGTCCGGCCGGAAAAGACCATGTGGTCGCCGCCATTAAAGGTAAGCAGGTATTGATCCGGTCGATCGGTGTTATCGTATGGCAATCGCCGCTCTTCTGCTGGTGTATTGCCTATGGAACTGTTATCGAGTGTACCGGTCATGTGGAAACACGGAATGCTGATATGGCGATAAACCTCCGGCAAACGGTGCTTTTGTCTGGGGACCGGTGAACTCATGGGGATTGCGGCTTTAAACCGGGAATCGGCGTATTGCGTCGCGGTTGCGGGGAAAGGCCCCATAGTCTGGCCGGCAATGAGCATCGTCGTGTGCGAACCGAACGAATGACCGGAAATGCCCAGTTTTTCCATATCGAGCCTATGGTAAAAAAGCGATTTTTCGTCGTTGTTAAGCCGGCTCAAGGTATCGACAACAAAGGAAATATCTTGCGGCCGGTTTATGGCGTGGACCGGATTACTGGCCGCCCGCTGCATGGCTGGCATAATATCTTTGCGATTTTTTCCATCCCAAACGCTGGCATCGCTGCCGATATGCTGCACATGCACCGAGACATAACCATGACTGGCCCAATGCCGGCCCAGATATTCGCCCGCATCACGGGAACCGCCCAGGCCATGCGAGAAGCAGATAACCGGAAACCGCCCTTCCTGAGCTTTCGGATAATATATTTTGACCGGTATGTCTCGTTGACGGCTTTCATCACGCCAGTTGGCCAGATGCTCCGCAACAGAATAGGAACCGCGAAGAGCTTTGTAATTGGCCTCATTCCGAATAATTTTTTCCAACCGGCCTGAATCGCCACAGGCAAAAACACAAATGGTTAACAACAGCAGTCCTGTGAAATATCCGCAATATTTTCTGGCAGCCATTTTTGTTGCTCCGTATGAAACTCAATATCTCAAAAACGACACCATTACAGACGCTTTTTCAGAAGATGTATTTCACAAAACCCGACAAAAAAAGGAATCGCTTATCGGATTCCTGTACAAAACGGAGGAGGAGGGATTCGAACCCCCGGTACATTGCTGCACAACGGTTTTCAAGACCGCCGCCTTCAACCACTCGGCCACTCCTCCAGAATGATTGTAAAGTGTATTATGTAGAAAACCAAAAAAAATGCAAGAGATTAGCCGGACAAATTCTCAGAGCGGGACATGTGCCCGGCTTTTTATCACGACGAGACAACCGCCAGGCTGAATGACGCCTGTAATTACTTTTATCGTAAATATTTACATACCACCTCTTTTTTGTGGCCATAAAAAAAGCCCCGCAAAAATATGAGGAGGTTCTTGCGGGGCGATTCGTTCTGGAAAGATATCATCCATGCCAGATTTATAGTCTCGGCTTCCTGCCGATTACTGTCGGGCCCAGGCTTGATTGCTCGGGATGGTTCAAGCCTGGGAGGGAGAGAGAGAGTATTGGCAACCCTCTGGGTTTTCAGTATTCATTTGTCAAACCGGGTATTCTCAATCCCGGTAACGCACCTAGTGGTGCGCTCTCTCAATCTCCCAGTACCACCGTTCTGGTGTGTGAATCATAGACGTCGAATGTTAGCTCTGTTTTAAGATCATGTTAATTAAATATTAATCCCTTTATTCGTTAAAATTTTCCCAGATTACCTCTGAGGTAACCGTCTTTTCCAAGTAGTCTAAGCTGCCGGGGCCAAGTACCTTCAACTACATCCAAAATCTTTATGGTGCATTTGAATCGTCGGCAAAACTTTGAATTTATGAATCCCTGAAATGATTCACCTATCATCCCCGACATATCACGTCGGGGGTGGATTACGCTCGAAATCCAATCGTTTTGAGTTTTTCGCGCAATTGCGGCCGTTCTGCCGTCAGTTCCACGGTCGTATTCTGGGCCTCGCGTCGGATGGGGTAATTTCGGCGGAGGAAATCAAAATAATGGCTTTGTTCGCCTTTGGGGTATTTGGCCATTTCCCGCAGGCACTGTTCATCGTTGCCCAGTTTGTAGATTCGCGAAAGCGCCTGCCGGATGAGCTCTTCGTCCGAATGGTCATCCACCTCCAGCCAAATCTCCGGCACTGGCGGCCGGGGCAGCATCCGCCTGATATCTATCGTACTCTCGCGGTTTCTGAATTCGCAATACGCCTGATGGAGCATCCGTGTGCCGTTGGCTTTGCCGTCAAGCGAATAGCCGGCAATATGCGGTGTGGCGATATCGACTTTTTCCAGCAGCTTCAGATTAATATCCGGCTCGTTCTCCCAGACATCCAGCACAACCGGCCCCAGATCGCCCTGCTGTATCCGTTCCAGCAGTGATTCATTATCCACGACCGCCCCGCGCGAGGTATTGATGAGCATTACGCCGGGCCGCAATTCCTGAATTCGTTCGCGATCGAAAAGATGCCAGGTTGGATCGAGCCCCTCCCGGGTTAACGGCACATGCAGCGTAATGATATCCGCCTTGGCCAGAAACTGCTCGATGGAAACAAATTTCGGATCGCGGGTTTTCCGTTCGAGCGGCGGGTCGTTCTGCAGAACAGGCATTCCCAGCGCCGCGGCCTTTATCGCGACCAGCGAACCGATATTTCCCACACCAATAATCCCCAGCGTTTTTTGAGTAATATCCCACTTCTCTCGCCGAGAGATACTCAACATGGCTAAAAGGACATACTCCGCCACCGAATTAGCATTGGAACCGGCGGCACTGGCAAAAAATACCCCCTTGTTACGCAAGTAATCTGTATCGATGTGGTCGGTTCCGATGGTTGCCGTCCCAACAAACCGGACTCTGGAATTTTCCAGCAGCTCCCAACCCACTTTCGTCACGGAGCGTACCAGCAACACTTCGGCATCTTCCAAGGTGTCCGCGGTCATCAGCCGGCCGGGCATCTTGACAATCTGTCCTTCCATGCCAAACACTTCATCAACAAACGGGATATTTTCATCAGCGACAATCTTCATAACTGAAAATGCTATAGCAATTATTGGGGCCGGGCAAGCAAATAGTCTCTATCTGCCCAAGCGGATAGAAACCTCCGGACAAGTCAATGCCTAACCGTTTTCTTTGTAAGCAGTTATGGTTGGAGAAAACGGAGAAACTCACTCGGAAGCCGTATAAATTCATTGACAAAAAATCTTAAAAAAAGGTAGAAAATCGAAAAATATGTGTTAGAATGCGAAGTTCTACGATTGTTACCTGATACAAAATCAGCGAAACACCCAGGCGGGCCTCGGCCCCAGAAATATTGTAAATAATTATAAGTGAAGATGTTACAGTTATATTCAGGAGCTAGATATGTCCATTGATCGCTCATTGAGATCCGCAAGTTCACTTTCTCGACACCGTAATGTCCTGAGCAGAGCCGAACGGCTTTTCATTCTGGAAGATCAGGAACGCTGGAACGAAGAGAACAACTCCGTATTCGGGCTACCCAAAGTGTCAAATCGCAAGATCGTCACGGGCAAGAAGAAAAAGACGCCAAAGGATGAAAAGGCTTAATTTTCCACAGACTGGCTTGTGCAATCATCTTTATGTAAAGCACTTACAGAAACAGGCCCTCCCTGGTGCGGTTTATACCGCAGCTGTTAACACAATAACATCAAATGCCGCTGTCTCTCGGAGGACAGCGGCTTTTAAAATTCTGGTGCGAAATAAATGGACTTAATCGCTGAAAGAGTCAAATCAATTGATGCCTCCGGTATTCGTAAGGTATGGCAACTGGCACAAAAAATGCAGGATCCGATCGACTTCAGTATCGGTATACCTGATTTTGGACCTTCCGAAATTCTGCGGGATGCCGCCATAGAAGCCATCAATAATGGCCATCATACTTATACGCTGACGACGGGTTTGCCGGAACTTCAGGAGGCGATTGCAGAGCGAATCACCCGGGAGCTCAACTGGCAGAATCCGAACATACTTGTTACCTGCGGCGTCAGCGGTGCGATCCAACTGACTCTGATGTCCACGATCAACCCCGGCGATGAGGTCATTATCCCGGATCCTTATTTCGTGATATACCGGCATATTGTAAATCTGCTGGGCGGGAAATGCGTGTACGTCGATACGTATCCGGATTTTCTGGTTGACCCGGAAAAGATCGCGGAAAAAATAACCGATAAAACCAAGCTTATTCTGCTGAATTCACCATCAAACCCCTCCGGCCAGGTGATTCCCGCTGACAGACTGCAAAAACTGGCGGAAGTTCTTAAACCCTCCAATCCGCTGGTTATCTCCGATGAAATTTACATGGATTTCAGTTATGAAGAACCGGTGAAAAGCATCGGAGAATATTATGACAACACGCTGATTATGCGCGGCTTTTCCAAAGCCTACGGTATTCCCGGCTGGCGTCTGGGATATCTGGCGGTCCCGGAGTTTCATCAGGAGCTGTTTGATCGCATGGCCTCGCTGCAGCAGTACACCTTTGTCTGTGCGCCGCATCCGTTCCAAAAAGCGATTTTAAAGGTTTTGGACAGCGATTTAACCGTTATCGTTGATGAATACCGCAAGAAGCGGGATTTGATCTATGATGGCCTGAAAGACGCCTTCGACCTGGTACGCCCTCACGGTGCTTTTTATGCCTTTGTGCCGGCACCTGATGGCCATGCGTCCGATTTCATTATGGAGGCGGTCAAGAAGGATGTCCTCGTCGTGCCCGGCTCGGCGTTTTCGGAACGGAATACCCACTTCCGCATCAGCTATGCCACCAGCAACGAAAAGATCCAGATGGGAGTCGAACGGCTCTGCGAACTGGCTGGGGAAATGAAAAGCTGATTCTCCTGGAAAAAACTCTGGAAAACTATCCCCTGGCCACTACAATAGCACGAGTTACTGACAGCAACTGACTCATTAGTTCAGGAAAGATGCGAACGTGAAGTTTGTTCTTATTGATAAAATAACGAATCTGGAGCCCGGCAAGAGCATCCAGGCGATAAAATCCCTCTCTCTGGCGGAAGAATATCTGGGGGACCATTTTCCTTCGTTTCCGGTTTTGCCCGGTGTTTTGATGATCGAGGCGATGGTGCAGGCCGCGGCGATGCTGGTCCGGGTAAGCCAGGATTTTTCTCACAGCATGATTGTGTTATCTGAAGCGCGTAATGTGAAATATAAAAGTTTCGTCAAGCCGGGAAATATTCTGCGGCTGGACCTGCAGGCGAAAACCATCGATGACCAGGAAAGCGATTTTCAAGGCGACGCCTTCGTCGGCGAGCAGCCGATGGTATCGGCCCGGTTGAAACTGAGTCATTTCAATCTGGCTGACGAGGACGCGGAGATGGCGAGCATGGACCGGCAGTTGATTGAAGAGATGAGACAGCGTGCCAGACTCCTGGGAGCGTAATTGTACTACGGAGCTGGAACCTCGTTTTTATTTGAGACAAAATGACATCAATGAAGTCAGAAAAATCGCACGATTGACTATACCCAAAGGGTATGAGAATTCCCGCCAGGGCCAGTTGTAAAGGCTTTGTCCGCACATAGTTACGCTTGGACAAAACGGGAATTACCAATCGGAACGCGTATCAATCGAATTTCATGAAGAAACAACCGCGTTCGGATTTGTCAGAATAAGGGTTCGCAGCCCAGGTCCGAATGTTATCGAGACGATTCATCGTAATCGTCAGTCCCATAAACGCGGGCAAGATGCCCATGCTACAATTTAATTATGACACGGTATATAAGTGGAGGTTACTGAACTATGTCAATGAGCCGCGAAGAGATATTCGCCAAAGTACAGGAAAATCTGGTCGATGCTTTGGGAGTGGATGATGATGAAGTCACCAACAAAGCGACCCTGATGGGCGACCTGGGCGCAGAAAGCATTGATTTTCTGGATATCGTATTTCGACTGGAAAAAGCATTTGATATCAAAATTCCGCGGGAAGAGTTGTTTCCGGCGGAGAATATTTTGTCGAATGATGAGTATGTCAAAGACGGCATTATGACCGATGCCGGGCTGACCACGCTCAAGGAAAGCATGCCGCATGTTGATTTCAGTTCATTCGAACAGGATCCGGATGTCAACAAGATCAGCGATTCATTTACGGTGGAATCCGTGGTAAAATATATTGAAAATAAAATCTAGTCGGCATCCTGGTGCGCGATTTCGCACGTTTTCCTGTGATACCATTTTTGAATAAGGCTTAACAGGGCCTTTGTATCAACAACATAAAATATGTTTGATATATTCGATCACTTATTCGAAAGTCATCAATAATATCATCGGGCTTAAAAGGCCCTGCGGAACAGCAAAACGCTCACAAAAAAAGCGAAAGTAACTTTGTAGAGAGTAACCATAATTCATGCGGTGGATTTGGATCGATAAATTTATAGAATTTGAACCGGACAAGCGAGCGGTTTCCGTCAAGAATGTCACCATGGCGGAAGAGCATCTGCACGATCATTTTCCAGGGTACCCGATTATGCCCGCTTCGCTGATGATTGAAGCTATGGCCCAGACGGGCGGCATCCTGGTCGGCCATGCCCGGGGCTTTAAGGAAAAGGTCATTCTGGCCAAAATCGCCCAAGCCGTTTTTCATCATATTGTTCGGCCGGGAGATCAACTCTTCCTGGAAGCGACCATTGAGAATATCGCCGAAGAAGCGGCAACCATCAGCGGCGAGATACGCTGCGGCGATAAACTCATCGCGGAGATCAACATGATGTTCAGTCATATCGACCGGAACATGGCGGGCCTGGAGTTCCCGGAAGAAAACTTCGTGTTTAATGCGAATTTTATGACGCTGTTGAAAAGTTATATTCCGGGTGGCAAAGTATACCCCATCGGGTAGAAAGCTCCCGGCAGGACCGGGCGCAAGTTTTTTATCCGCACATAATTACGTTCTGACAAAACGGATAATATCACTCAGAGCGAGGATACATTCCAGGAGAAAGCCCTATGGCTGAACGCCGAGTAGTAATAACCGGAACAGGCATCGTTAACGCTCTGGGTCTGACAAAAGATGACTATCTTCAGGCCCTGCTGAACGGGCAAATCGGAATCGAGCCGATCAAACGGTTTGACGCATCAGGTTTCCCCAGCCGGATCGGCGGCGAGACCCCGGAATTCAAAATGTCTGCCTATGTCCCTAAAACACACCGAAAAATGACAAAGCTGATGTCGCACGATATCGCCCTATCGGTGGTAGCGGCGGACGGCGCCATCCGGGATGCGGGTCTTCGAACAAAAGGAACGAGTACGAACGGCGAGATTGATATTGAACCAACCCGCTGCGGGGTCAATATCGGAGCGGGGCAGATCTGCTGCGACCTGCCGGAACTGGCAACGGCTCTTAGTCTTTCGAAAGACGGGGACCGATTCAGTCTTGAACACTGGGGTCGCGAGGGAATGCAGAGTTTGACGCCCTTGTGGTTGTTGAAATATCTGCCGAATATGCTCAGTTGCCATATCACGATTATTCATGATTTTCAAGGCCCGAGTAATTCCATAACAAACGCGGATGTTTCAGGCACGCTGGCAATCGGCGAGGCTTACAAAACCATCGCTCACGGCAAGGCGGATATCATGGTCGCGGGCGGCGGAGAAAATAAAGTCAATCCGATGAATTTGCTGCGACAATATTTCTACAAGCAGGCCAGTACGAAGTATAACGACCACCCCAAAGAAGCCTGCCGACCTTTCGACCGGGACGCGGATGGAACGGTTGCCGGCGACGGAGCGGGAATTTTTATTCTGGAAGAATACGAACGTGCGACAAAAAGGGGGGCGTCTATTTACGCGGAAGTGGTCGGTTTTGGTGCATCCTGCTGTTTTGGGAAGGATTTCTTGTCTCCGGAACCGGACGGCAAGGGTATCGCGACGGCCATGCATAAGGCGCTGGCCTCTGCGGAAATCAATCCTGACAATATCGACCTGCTTATTCCGCACGGGTTAGGCATACCGAGCGCCGATCGGAGCGAAGCGACGGCAATCCAATCGGTTTTCGGCGATTATACGAGTAAACTGCCGGTTTGTGCGACCAAAAGTCGGATCGGTAATTGCGGCGCCGGTTCGAGCGCGATCGATATGGTCACGGCGGCGCTGGCATTGAAACACGGTGTCATTCCGGCAACCCTGAACTGCCCCCATCCTGAAAACGGACCTGGTCTGAATATCGTCCGGGAACATCGCGAAGGACTGACCTTAAACTATGCCTTATGCACCAGTACAACCTTCGGCGGTCAAACAGCGGCAATGGTATTGAAAAAAGTATACCCAACCGGGTAGAGAGCTCCGGGCTGAGCCGGGTGTAAGCTTTTTATTCGCACACAATTACTTCTGAAAAAACGCGTATTTTCAATCGCAACGTGTGTAAATCAGTTAACAAGCGATAGAGTGCGATTTTCGATCACTTATCCGAAAATGAATAATACTGTCGGGCTTAAATGGCCCTGCGGAACGCCGAAGCGTTATCAAAAAAATACGAAAGTTAAGGATAGAGATTATTATGGATAAACGACGTGTTGTGATAACGGGAATGGGTGCGGTGACACCGCTGGGAAGAGACATTGATGAGGTTTGGCGGAAATTGCTGAGCGGTGAAAGCGGAGTATCTTTAACGAAGCTGTTCGACGCGAGGACATTTCCATCGCAGTTTTCAGCGCAGGTGGCGGATTACGATCATCTCGAAAACGTACCGGAGAATCTGCATGATGAAGTTCGCCAGGCGGGTCGCAATTCGCGGTTTATAATTACAGCGGCATTGCAGGCATGGCGCCAGGCGGGACTGCCCATGCCGATGTCTGCAACTCAAACCAATAGGATTCCCGGCAGCGACCGGGTGGGCGTTTATCTTGGCGCCGGGGAGGGTCCGTTAGATTTTAAGGCGTTTTCGCAGGCGGCAATAGATGGGTGGAATACGGATGAAAATGAGATGGACTGGGGGGCATGGGCGACTACCGCGTTTTCGGGGATGGACATGCGGCGGGAACTGGAGCAGGAACCGAATATACCCAGCGGCTATCTGGCGCGTCTGTTTCAGTTGCGCGGGCCCTGTATGAGTTGTCTGACGGCCTGTGCGGCGAGTACGCAGGCGATCGGGGAGGCGACGGAGCAGATTCGTTACGGCGACACGGATATCATGATTACGGGGGGGACGCATTCGATGATCCATCCGCTGGGGGTAACGGGGTTTAACCGTTTGACCGCCCTGTCGACCCGTAATGACGACTACAAAACGTCATCGCGGCCGTTTGACCGGACGCGGGATGGATTCGTGCTGGCGGAGGGCGCCGGGGCTATCATACTGGAGGATTACGAAACGGCCCGGAAGCGGGGAGCGCCGATTCTGGCAGAGGTGATCGGATACGGCAGTACCGCCGACGCTTTTCGGGTAACCGATCAACATATTGAGGGGCGCGGCGGTATCGCAGCTGTTCGGCAGGCACTGGCGGACGCGGGTCTGGATATTACGGATATCGATTATATCAGCGCTCACGGAACCGGAACAGCGGAGAACGATTCGATAGAGACAAAGGTGATTAAAGACGTTTTCGGCGAGCAGGCGTATAATATTCCCGTGAGCAGCGTTAAGAGCATGCTGGGGCATCTGATCGCGGCGGCGGGCGTGGTCGAGCTGATAACATGCGTTCTGGCGTTGCGAGATCAGGTTATTCCACCCACTATCAATCTGCATCAGCCGGATGAAGTATGCGATCTGGACTATGTACCCAATGAACCGCGCCCGGCGCTGTTGAAAACGGTGATGTCGAATTCGTTTGGCTTTGGCGGTCAGAATAATACAATCATCATACGTCAATTACCTGAACAACATTAACCCTGACGGAGATATTCTGGAATGATCCAGTTATTGCTCCATTACTGGCCTGTGCTGTGCGGCCTGGCGGCGGTATTGACGGTCTTATGGATCGTTGCGGTTCTGGCGAAATATGTCCGTTTGATGCTGAATATTTTTCGGGATACGCCGCCTTTTCTGGGGTTGCGACATCAGCAGAAACTGGAAGGCCATATAGTCCAGTTCCGGGCGTTTGACGGGACGCGGCTGCGAGGAATGTTTCTGTCGCCGGCAATGATCAAGGATCAAGGTGATGTGCTGTATTTCGATAACAACGCACCGATACTGAAGGGGGATTCCAAAGGCGTCATTATCTTTTGTCACGAGTACAACGCCGACATGTACAGTTGGTCGCGGTATTGCATGCCGCTGCTGAGAGCGGGGTACGATATTTTTGCCTTCGATTTTCGCTCCCATGGTAAAAGCGAATCGCTGCCGGATTATGCTCCGCGCTTGTGGTGCACGAATCATGAGGTGGCGGATTGCCTGGGGGCGCTGGCATATGTGAACGATCAGTTTCGGGAGCGGGAACTAGACGTTCAGATCGGGATGTTCGGGATTTCGCGGGGGGCGGGTGCAGCAATTCTGGCGGCGGACAGCCCCTTTTCAGCGGGACTGGTAAAGGCGGTGCTGGCGGACAGCGCGTTTTCCAATGATACGACGCTGGAAATGTTTATGAAACGGTGGGTGCATATCTTCGCGAGGGTGCGATTTGTGTATGAAAATCATCCGCCGGTGTTCTGGCGGTTTTTGCGGTGGCTGCTGTTGCAGGTCGCGTGGCGGCGGTTTCATTGCCGGTTTCTTTCGGCGCGTAAAGCACTTATGAAGCTGAAAGATACGCCGACATTTTTTATCCACGGCGCGCGGGATTCGTATATCCGGCCGGATCAGGCGAAACTGCTGTATGAGGCGGCGCGGCCGCCGCGGTATCTCTGGATGGCACCGGAGGCCAAACACAATCAATCGACGCTGGTGCATCGCGATTTGTATGCATTGCGATCGGTGGCATTTTTCGATAAGTTTATCCACCGGAAAACTGCTGTTGATAAACTGTTGTATGGAAAGGCATTGGCGTTGTTTGCGGGGATGGAAGGCAGCGATAATCTGACGAACGAGGAGAATGGCGTATCATATTATGAAGACAAGCAAGTGGTCCAGCAGCAAATGGCTCAAACCGGCGGTGCGGCTCATCGGCCATATCGCCGCACACAACGCCCGGAAGCAACTCGCTCGCTTTCAGAAAAAACTTCACCAATGCCGCCCAGGCCAGAATGAACTGCTGTGCCGGATTATTGCGGCGCATCGGGACAGTGATTTTGGACGCCGACACGGTTTTGCGGGAATTGTTTCGTATGATGATTTTCGCCGGCAACTTCCGTTGACCCAGTATGACTATTACGGCTCATACATCAACGACTGTAAAAACGGCCGGCCAAACGCATTGCTGGGAACCGACCAGAAATTGCTGATGTTCGCTCTGACCAGCGGCACAACATCGCAAGCTAAATATATCCCGGTGACACAAGCGTTTGCCCAAAGCTATCGACGGGGATGGAACATCTGGGGGATTCAGGCTTATCAGGACCACCCGGACGCCCTGTTCCGAAAAATTCTGCAGGTTGCCAGTCCGCATGAACAGGAAAAGACGGCGGCGGGGATTGCGTGTGGGGCGATTTCGGGATTGTTGGCGAAGAATCAAAAACCCGTCGTCCGGCAGTTTTATGCGTTGCCAAACATGGTGGCATATATTCCCGAAGCCGGGGACCGGTATTATACGATTATGCGGCTGGCATTGTGTGAGGACATTGCGTTTATCAGCACAGCAAACCCCAGTACAACTTTGACGCTGGCCCAGACGGCCGAAAAGGAAGCAATGCGGATAATACGGGATATTCACGACGGCACGCTGAGGGTGGAAAAGAATGTGCCGGAATGGATACGACGCGGGCTTTCATCCCGGCTGAATCCTCGGCCCCAACGGGCAATGGAACTTGAATGCATATTAGAGAAGTACGGACGTTTGCTGCCCCGTCACTACTGGAATATTTCATTTCTGGCGAACTGGACGGGCGGTACGCTGTCGATGTATCTGCCGCAATTGCGGGATTACTTTGGCAATGTGCCGATTCGGGATATTGGTTTGCTGGCCAGCGAAGGGCGTATGTCGATTCCACTGGAAGATAACACGCCCGGCGGGATTCTGGACATCGAAGCGAATGTGTATGAGTTCATACCGGAAGCGGAGGTCGAGGGTGTGGACCTATCCGGTCATTTGATGACGCTGCCGGAGGGGCTGGTGACACTGCGGCCGGATGAGGTGGAACCGGGAGCGAATTATTATCTGATTTTGACCAATCAGTCGGGGTTGTATCGGTATCATATCGGCGATGTCGTGCGGGTAAACGGATTTGCGGGGACGACGCCGGTGATTGAGTTTTTGTCAAAGGGAGCACATACAAGCAGTATTACGGGAGAAAAGCTGACGGAACATCAGGCGGTGCGGGCGGTACGGGAGGCGGCCGACGAGTGCGGGATGGAGGTGGAGACGTTTATCATGATGCCGGAATGGGGCGATCCGCCCAGGTACGGGGTGGCGGTGCAGTTGCGTAAATTGCGGCCGACAGAGCGTTTGGAGGTGTTGGCGGGCGAGATTGACCGACGGCTGGAGGCGTTGAATATCGAGTACACGTCCAAACGGAAGAGCGGACGACTGGGACCGGTGTCAGTGAAGCAGTATGCCCATGGGGAATTGACGGAGCGAGATGAGGTGATCAAAAAGGCGAACCAAGGGCGAAACGAGCAATTCAAGCATCGGTTTTTGTACAATCAGCCGGTGGAAAATGTGGTAGCGGGTTAAACATACAGAACGATGTGGTCGATATGGACGGCGACCTGGCGTTTGGCTTCGGGGGTGTGGCTGTTGTTCAGTTTGTCGTCGAGGAAGCGGCGGATGTCGCGGGCGGCGAGCCGGGTGACGCCTTTGGCAACGGTACCGATTTCGATGACGTCGCCGGGTCGGAAGTCGCCTATGACGTCGGTGATGCCGACCTGAAGGAGGGATTTTTTGTTGAGCAGCGCGTTCACGGCGCCGGGGTCGATTTCGAGTCGGCCCTGCGGCAGGCTGTTGAGTATCCAGCGTTTACGGTTGCTGAGACGGCGTTTGGGCAGAAAAAGCGTGCCGATGTCTTCGCCGGCGACGATGTCATTAATGATATTCTTGCGACGACCGTCAGCGAGAACCACCCGGCAGCCGGAGTTGGCGGCGATCTGGATCGCCTTGAGCTTGGCGGCCATACCGCCGGTACTGTATTTCGAGCCGGGCTTACCTGCCATGACCTCAATCTCCGGCGTAATTTCATGCACGACGGAAAGCAGCCTGGCATCGGGATTTTCGCGAGGATTGCCGTTGTAGAGACCGGCGACGTCGGTCAGGACGATCAGCAGTTCGGCGTCAATTTTTGAGGCGACCAGGGCAGAGAGACGGTCATTGTCGCCGAAGGCCAGGTCGATTTCTTCGATGGAGACGCAATCGTTTTCGTTGACGATGGGGACAACGTTGAGCTTGAGGAGGGTTTCGACGGCATTTTTGAGGTTGACGTAGTTTTTTCGGTAGCTCATGATACGGTTGGTAAGCAGGACCTGGGCAACGGTCTGGCCGTATTGTTTGAAGGCGTCCTGGTATTCCCGCATCAGAATCCCCTGGCCCACGGCGGCGCATGCCTGTCGCATTTTGATCTCGGTAAGCTGCTTTTTCAGACCCAGGGCCCCGGCGCCCATACCAACGGCGCCGCTGGTAACGAGGATGACCTGCCTGCCCTCCTGGACCAGCCCGGCAATCTGGCTGGCAATCACACCGATGAAATCGGTATCGACACCCGTGTTCCTGCTGAGGACATTGGTGCCGACCTTGATGACGATTCGTTTAATTTTGTCGAAATTTCGCATATATTAGCCATATATATCTCAGAAGACTCAGGGCAATAATTGTAGCCATAGACGGCACTGATTAACATCGTTTTTCAAAACGTATCACTTCCGGCAGAATAATACCATTGATCATTAATTTATTCCAGGCAATGCCGACAAATATTCTATACTGCTTCTGATTGAGTTTTCGCTTACGCGGCTTTCGCGTCCCGCTTTCTCCATTCATAATTACTTATAAAAAAAACAGTTAGGCATGGTCCTACCCGGAGCTTCTCACTCGATTAGATCCATTTTTTCACAGGTATATTCCCTGCCTCCAGGATAAACCTGTCGTTACGGTATTATGCTGGTGGGCGAAGTCTGTCATACCAAAAAAATATTAATATTTTTTTTATTTTGTCTATTGCATCATCAGATTTTTTTTTATATAGGAAAGAGAATCACTGTTTTATTGTTGTACTTTCTAAGGTTTATGGAGGTTTTTATGGCTGTACAAGCTGATCTCGAGAAATGCACCGGTTGCGGCGCGTGTGTGGATGTTTGCCCCAGTGAAGCCCTGAGCGTCGAAGATGACAAAATCGTCGTCAACGATGAAGCCTGCATCGATTGCGGCATATGCGTTGATGAGTGCCCGGTCGAAGCGCTGTCCATGTAAGCCGTTACGACGACGAAAGCGGTATCCCTGTCGGGGATGCTCCAGCAACCGGTGTCCATGCACCATGATTTGCCAGTCAGCCAGCCTTGACTGGCTTTTTTTATGCCTGAATGGCGCTAAAGAATGGCTTTGAGCCGCCGGAGATTGTCAAGGGCCCGGGCCAGCGGATAGAGGTATGTCCGGGCGGTGGCAGCATCGGCAGCGGCAAACGGTGTTTTATCATCTCGATAAATGACCAGTACACCCATGAGTTCGTCCTCGAGGATAATCGGGTGCGTAAGGATGCTCAGTCCGGCCAGAATCGCCTTTTCCCCTGGCGAAAGCGACTCGGCCTGTGCGACATTGGCCAGAGATCGGCTTTGACGGCTGAGAATCGTTTCGGTGATGACGGAGGTTTTTAAGCCCGTTTCCAGGGTTTCGGGGTCGTGTTCCAGTTCATCCCACACCCCGCATATATGGGCCTCAAAATCATTCGAATCACAAAGAAAAATCAGGGCGCTGGAGTCGGCAAACCGCTGTTTTATTATCCGTAACGCCTTATACAGCATATACTTCTGATCGAATTCGCCGGTGATTTTCCCCAAAAAATCGTGAGCCCGGCACATCTCCTGCAGCGTATTGGTCAAATGGGCGTTGGAATGAACCAGATCATGGCAGAGCAAATCGACTTTATCGCGTAAATGCCGGCGGTCCTGGTTGATGCGATGGAAGAGATGGTGCATTTTATGATATCGGCGGTGCAGGGCATAGCGGTTGTCGCTGCGATGTATGGCCAGGGAAAGCTGCCGGGAAACTGTATCTGACTCATAAGGCTGGGAGAGTATGCCGTCAAAGTCGCACTTGGCAGCCTGAACCGCCAGATGCACGGAATCGTCGCCAAGAACCGCAATGACCGCCGTGGGCAGCCAGGCCCAGAAACCGGACGCGCCGGGGTGGCGATGCCCGCTTCTGAGGGCGGACTTTTCGAGCACATTAAGGGTTTCAGCGTTAACCGGCACCAGAACGGCATCGATGTCGTTTTGACACACATTCAGCCAGTATTCCCGTCGGATGATGTCCTCAAGCCAGGAATCTGGCGTTGGTTCCATATGCTGTAGTTGATAAGTTGAGTCCTTCAGAAATTGTTTAAAGGCATCATGATCGGTACAACTCAGCAACGAAAGAACTTTTCCAGAATAACTCACAATCTTTCTCCTGTTTCACCCCCGGCTATCGGCAATAATCTCAGGGATATCAAATCATGCATCACAAAGCGGCCTGATTATTTTATACTCGTTCCGATTGAAAAGTCCCGTTTAGTTGGAACGTATAAATCTGCGGATAAAAAGCTTACGCCCGGCCCTGCCGGGAGCTTTCTAACTAATGGGTATAAAATGCAATAACTGCCAAGGATGCCATTTTTCTGAACAGTTACGACCGGCGATTACGGGAATAATCCTACGAATAGATGGAACACTAAAGCGATTCGTTTGCCGTTTCTTCCAGACATTGCAATTTGTCGCCTATGGCCGCCAGTAGGATTATCCGGACGCGGGTTCCCCGTCCCGGTTCGCTATCCATCGCCAGGCGTCCGCCGTTGACTTCAATATTACGAATGCAGCGGCTCAAGCCCAATCCGCGACGGCGTCCTGCCTGTTTGGCCGAAAAGAAAGGATCGGCCGCCTTATCCAATGTTTCTTTATCCATGCCGCAGCCGCGGTCAATAATTTCAATAATCACATTTTCATCAACCTCATCGAAATAGCCACCAATGTGAATTTCACCGCCGTTACCTTCATACGCATCGATGGCATTGGAGAACAGTTCTTTCAAAGCGACCAGAATCTGCTGCTGATCGACATAAATATCAGGCAGATCGTCTTCGAGGTTTATATCGAACGTGACGTTTTCCGCCTGGGCGCTTTCCTGCATTTCGTTCGTGGCGCTGCGGACCACCTCGGCTACGTCCTGCTGCGAAGGCTGCGGTTCGGCCGGTCGGGCAAATTCCAGCAGATCCTTGATGATTTCGGAGATAATATCGCCCTGTCGCGAGATGTTTTCCAGTGTCTGTTTGCGTTTGGGGTCTTCTTCGCCGGAAGCGAGCAACTGGGAACGACCGACAATAACGGCGAGCGGATTATTAATTTCGTGAGCTGCGCCGCAGGCCATTTCACCAACCGCAGCCAGGCATCGCTTCTGAATGACTTCTAACTGGGCCTTATGGAGTTTCAGATTGCTCTGGGCGAGTTGTTCACACAAGCGGCTCTGTTTCTGTTGTTTCTGGGCCTGGGCGATCGCCAGAGCGGCGGCAGTCGCGAAAGCCTGTATTTCCTTAATCTGATCTTGATAATGCTTATTGCTCTGTATGTCCTGCCACAAAATGGCTCCGACCAGTTCGGTTCCCATCCGCAGCGGCATCATCAGGGTCATATCCGGCTGAAACGTCGGCCCGACTTGTTCAAAAAACCATTGATGCGTAACATCAACGGGGACGACCGCAAAGCCCCTGGGTAGATCGGTCTGCGGGTCGCTGAGATAATCATCAATGCCCTGGTCTTCGCGATCGACGAGAAAGATTGTCGGCTCTTCATGTGGCGCACCAGCAACCGCCCCTTCGATGGTTACATCATTAGGGCCATAAGAATATACCGCACAGCACTGGGCGTTGCTATGCTCGCCCCACAACCGACAGACCAGCGAACAGACATCGCAGACAGTATGGCCGGCCTGAATCGATTCATCCAGTTTGCCCAGCAGGTCGAGGTAACGGCTGCGAATCTGTAAACGCTTGTTCTGTTCCTGCAGTTTATTGTTAAGCCGGCCCAGCTCAGTATTAGCTTCACCCAGAGCGTCAAAATACAGATCTTCCGGTTCGATTTCATCGAGTCCCATGAAGCAGGCCCGTTCGCTTATCGCTTCAGGCAACTGCCGGGCGACTTCTTCCAGGACCGTCCGCGGACAGCCGATAGCGGCGGCCTGTTCCTCAGCCGTTTCACTCATGGCATGATTACCGGAATAACCGATTCGCTGCTGACGGACCAATGAGTCTGCCAGTTTCACGGTTTGAATTATCGAGACGTTGTTGACAGATTCGGGCAGCCCCTGCATCCATTGATGGTGCAGCCAGATCGTTTCGACGATTGAATCCGGCAGACTCCATTTCTCGGCCAGCCGCCGGCCCACAACGGTATGATCGACTCCCAGAACCTTCCGCTCCACATCGGCGATATTCGCCATCGACGCTTCGGTCAACTGGACGATGCGGTTAAAGCTTTTGGGCAATGCCGTATCCAGAACGATTTTTCCCAGATCGTGCAGCAGGCCGCAGATAAAGGCCTCTTCCGGATCAATCCGAGAATCGACATGCGGCATCAGCAGTTTGCTGGCACAGGCGACCGCCAACGAGTGTTTCCAGAAACCGGTCCGGTCGAAAACCTGATCGCCGTCTTTGCGATTATGTTCCAGCGCCTCAAACACCTTAATGCTTAAAACCGCGTTGCGCACCGCATCGAACCCCAGCAAGACCACGGCCTTGCTCAGAGTGGCGGCACGTTTACTGACACCGGTACTGGCACGGGTCGCCAGCGCAATGATGCGGCTTGCCAGCGCTGGATCCGACTCGATCAACTGGACCACCTCCGTCGCCTGCGTATCGCTGCGAACGGTAATCTGCAAAAGCCGGGCCGCTACAGACGGCAGCGTCGGCAGCGTATTGAGCTGCTGGATAACCAGTTCGATCTTTTTGCTTTTAGATAATGCTGAGCTAGTTTGATTCATTTGCGTACCGAACCCCCCTGCTGAGATGGCCTGTTGCTGTTTTTGTCGCAATATGTCATTCGGATTCGTAATTCAAATTTTGAGATTTTCCGGGTCAGGCTAATGCGAGCAAGTCTGACATATTATTAATAAGATCGTCAATACTGAAAGGCTTCTGTAAAAATGCATCAGCGCCGACCTGCAGGAGATGATCAATTTCATCCCGGTTGACCACACCGCTGACGATAATGATTTTCATGTGCTCGAACATGGGATTCTGCCGGATGGTCTTGCAAACCACGTTACCATTGACATCGGGCAGCATGTAATCAAGAATCATCAGGTCCGGCCGGAATTCCTGCGTCAGCACACCGGCGTCATAACCGCTTGAAGCGGTCTTGACCTCAAAACGGCCGTCGCGCTCCAGCACATCGACCATCAGTTCGACGATTTCAGGATCGTCATCTACGACCAGCACCTTGTTGCGGCCGGATTCCAGATTATCCAGCGGGATTTCATTATCCTTCATAAACTTGATCAGGCTCTCGCGCGGGATACGCCGGAATCGCGACCCCGGCACCCGAAATCCCTGCAAGCGACCTGAGTCGAAGCATCTGATGACAGTCTGCTGGCTGATTTTACAAATGGCTGCCGCTTCACCGGTAGAATACACATTTTTCATAACTCTACCTCAATCAATACAAATTTTAAAAAATCATTATAGACGTTTACATTAGCCTATATTTTCTCCCTTATCCATACTTCCTATCTTATCTATCGACTTGCCCCCCTGTCAACTTAAATTCTGACTTAAATATAAAACTTTACTCCCAAATAATTTACCCCGGAGAAACGGTGGTCCTGACCCAAAAAAACCCCGGGAATATCCCGAGGTAACTTGTTTTATAAAAACGGGTTATGAATATATATATATTATCGGAGCCGCCGGTTTCGCTCTCAAGCTTCAGCTAAAAAAGCCAGCAGAAACTCAAATTCGATGGCCTATTAACTCACAAGCTCTGATAACCAGCGTCAAATGTCACATCAACGACACATATAACCCAGCCATCTTAGCTTATTTGTCAGACATAACGGAAACCGATTCAATACTAATCGGTTCGACCGGCACATCCCGGTGCGGCGGCGTAGTCGTTGTCGGCACGCCTACAATTTCATCAACCACGTCCATGCCTTCAATTACCTTACCAAAGACGGCATAGCCCGGATTGGCTGGACTCTGATAATCCAGATTTTTATTGTCCTTCACATTAATGAAGAACTGACTGGTCGCACTGTCGGGCATGGGCAGCCGGGCCATGGCAATGGTACCGCGTACGTTGGGCAGGCCATTGTCGGCTTCATTTTTTATCGGATCGCTGGTGGGTTTTTTCTGCATATCCACTGTCAAACCGCCGCCTTGAATCATAAAGCCGGGTATGACGCGGTGAAAAATGGTGTCTTTGTAAAAATCATCCTCGACATATTTGAGGAAATTCGCAACGGTTATCGGAGCTTTGTCGGGATACAGTTCCAGGGCTATATTGCCCATAGTCGTTTTGATAATAACTTTTGGTGTACTCATGGATTTGACCTTATCTTTTGCTGGTTTCATTTTGCTGGTTTCGGCATATTGCGTATCCGGGGCCGGCGTGGCACTATTCGACACCCGCGGCTCCTGACCGTTCCGGGCGTTTTGGCACCCAGTCTCGAAACAGACTCCCAATATAACAACTATGACTGCGATGTGATACGTATTCTTATACATGATATATCTTCCTTAAATAAGTAAAAGTAGTGTGGGCCATGCCCACACCAACAAATGAACTTAATCTTGTCACTCATCACTCGTCACACATCTGGGCCAGACTTCATCGGCACCACCGCCTTATAACCTATAACTTGCCATGATAACCTATTACCCCCAACTTTCAACTCGTACCCTTCAACCGCTCCCGACCCGCCAGGCTCATCCCATACCGCAACCCCATATACACCCGCAGCGCCTCCGCCATTGTCCCCGCGCACCTCTCCAGCAGATGCGACCACACCGGCTCGAAAAACGCAAGCGTCTGCTTCACTGCCAGCTCCAAAAATTATACGCCGCCGCCCGCGCCTCCACAAAACTCGGATACGCACTCGGCCACGCCGTCCCGTCCGCCCGGCAGACCTGGCAGTCGCAGCCGATCATCGGGATGCCCTGGCTGGTGCCCGTGCCCAGAAAAGTGATTTCTATCGTCATGCAGATACTATACCATCTCCGGGGGCCAGGCTCATCATATTTTTTCTTTTCGCGGGTGGCCGGACCGTTTACAATCGGCGCAGATAATTGAGAATATACCCAATCGGGCAGCAAGCTCCGGGCCGGGCCGGGCGTAAGCTTTGTATCCGCACATAATGACGTTCTGACAACACAGGTCTTTTCAATGGGAACGAGTATATTATGATACCCCGACTACACGTCGGGGGTTAAAGGGATATATGGCGATCACGAAACCGCGAAAACCTGCCAGGACATATCGGCGGTATCCAGCAGAACCAGAGATGAGGATCCGGTAATCCAGTCTGTCAGTTCACCGGGATTGATGACGAGCGTTTTGCCTTCCTGGCGAATGTCCTGCTTATGCGTATGGCCGTAAACGACGACATCGTACGCCTGGCTTTTGATGACTTCCTCAATCGAATCAGGAACATGAGTCATATAAAACGATTTGCCGGCCAGTTCGCCCTTATAGCTGTATTCGTGAATTTCG
The DNA here is from genome assembly GCA_964482555.1 of uncultured Pirellulales bacterium. Lineage (GTDB taxonomy): Bacteria > Planctomycetota > Phycisphaerae > Sedimentisphaerales > SM23-30 > CAYZXY01. The sequence goes on along the minus strand of CAYZXY010000013.1, from coordinate 26,702 downwards.
CCGCCCATGCCAATGATCGTGCTTTTCAGGTGCATCTTCTCACCATCGTTGTTGCCGTACACCGCGATCAATCGCGCCGGGGCGGCCTCTTTAAACGCATTGGCGGTAAAGGGCGAAATAATATCACCGGCATGCAGCACCACATCAACGTTATTGTCCTTAAGAATCTCCACGGCTTTGAGCACATTGGTATGATGGTCATGACTGTCTGTTACAATGCCAATAAGCATATTGTTTCCTTATGATGCTGGAAGTTATGTCCAGAAGGAATAGAGGATGTCCCGCGTCACTGTTATTCATACACGATTTCTTTGCGTTTGGGTTGCCGGGAGACATACCATTCATACCCATCGGCCTGGATGATCTCGTCGGCTTCTTTGGGGCCCCAGCTTCCGGCCGGGTATTTGGGCATCAGATGGCCCGGATATCCCTCGCAACCCTTGATGACAGGTTCGAGAAATTCCCATGCCGCCTCGACCTCATCGCTCCGCGTGAACAGCGTGGCATCACCCACCGCCGCATCCAGCAGCAACCGTTCATAGGCCTCGGGCGGCTCCTTGCCGAAACCTTCAGCATAACCGAAATGCATCTGGCACGGTTTGATATTCAGCGCCGGGCCAGGCACCTTCGCCTGAAACCGTAAATTGATCCCTTCCCGCGGCTGAATCCGCATCGTCAGGATATTCTGCGCCATCGCATTGGTCTCATTAAACAGCACCCGCGGCACGTCTTTAAAATGAATCCCAATCTCCGTAATCCGCACCGGCATGCGCTTTCCCGTCCGTAAATAAAACGGCACGCCCGACCAGCGCCAGTTATCGATCATCGCCTTAAACGCGATAAACGTCTCGGTCGCGGAATCAGCGGCAACGCCCTCTTCCCCGGTATAGCCGGGCACCGGCAGGCCATCCATCTCGCCGGCGGTATATTGGGCCCGGATGACGCCGTTTTCGCCGCACACCCAGGGAATCGGCCGCAGGGCCTTGATGACCTGGAGCTTCTCTTCGCGGATGACATCCGCCTTGAGCGAATAAGGCGGTTCCATCGCCACGAGCGCCAAAAGCTGCATCATGTGGTTCTGGACAATGTCCCGTAAAGCGCCCGCACCTTCATAAAACGCCCCCCGCGTCCCGACGCCTACCGATTCGCTTACCGTGATCTGGACATGATCGATATATTTATGATTCCAAAGCGGTTCGAAAATGCTGTTGGCAAACCGCAAGACCAGAATGTTCTGAACCGTCTCTTTACCCAGATAATGATCGATGCGGTAAATTTGCCCTTCGTTAAAGACCTGCTTGATCTGGGCGTTCAACTGCCGGGCCGAAACCAGATCATGGCCGAAAGGCTTTTCCACAATCATCCGTGACCAGCATTTACCTTTTTCTTCCTGATGCAGGCCGGCAAGGCTGAGATGATGTACAATCGTAGGGAAATAGCGAGGCTGCGTAGAGAGATAATACAGACAATTGCCTGGACAATCCGGTTGAGCTGACAGTTCTATCAGCTTGCAACGGAGATTATCATAACCTTCCGAATCTTCAAACGTTGATTGATGATAATAGATATTTCGGGCGAAACTCTCCCATCGCTGCACATCGAACCCGCGGTCAGGGAACAATTCCTGCATGGCCTCCAGCAGCTCACTTCGAAATTCATCATCTGTTTTCTCGCGCCGTGCAAAACCAATTACAGAAAATTGCTCCGGCAACAATCCCTCGCAATGCAAATTAAATACCGCCGGCACGAGCTTCCGCCTTGTCAGATCGCCCGACGCGCCGAAAATAACCAGCGAGAACGGTTCCGGCCGTTTGCCGTTGCCCGCCTGCTCCTGATAACCCATAATAATAAATCCTTTAAGAACAGAAAGTTATACGAGTCAAATTCATGCCATACCCGCCGGTTCATCCAATTCTACCCGCGGTATTGCATGCTTGTTCCGAATAAAAACACCCGTTTTGTCGGAACGTCATTATTTGCGGATAAAAAGCTTACGCCCGGCCCTGTCCGGAGCTTTCAACCCGATTTAGCATATTTTAGCATAACGAATGGCTGATTACAATTATATCCGGATTTTGTCTAAATAATGAATCTTCAAAACCGAAACGCCACACCCACCATATGGTTATTTTCTTCATCGAGATGATCCTCGATATCGCCGGCATAAGAGCGGTAGTGATACTCGTAGAACAGGAGTACATATTCGCTGACGTCAAATTTCACGCCCAGAATCGGCCCCCACATGAACCCGCCCACCTCATCATCATCGAGAAATAGAAAACCGTCATAGTCAATATCTGCCCGGACATAGTTAATCTGGGCGCCGAAATAGGGCGCCAGCGGGCTCGTCGTGAAATGGTACTTGAAATCCATCCCCAGGTAATAGCCCGTTTTTTCGACGAAATCCCGTTCACTGTGGTCGCGAGCACCGTGAATGCCCAGCGAAAAAGCATCCGAGAAGAAATACTCCACCCCGATCATGAACGTAACATTGTCTTCTTCCCGACCGATCAGTTTGTATTCGGTCTCGGAAAAACCGGCAGAAAGATTCAAGAGCAGATCCCCCTCCTGTATATCTGCCGACACTCCCTGTTGGGCAACCAGAAAAAGTCCGATCATAAGTACAGCACACCTCTTCATAATTCAACCCTTCCCTGAATGCGTTTTCATTACGACACATGTATAAACAAATCACTCTTTTATATACTCGTTCCGATGGAAAACATCCGTTTTGTCGGAACGTCATTATCTGCGGATGAAGAGCTTACGAACGGCCCTGCCGGAAGCTTTCTCCCCAACCGGGTATAGACGCGATTTCAGGCAAAGTATTTTCAAAAAAAGTATGGTTTTTGACCGCTGTTTTTTTATCCAATATACACAATATCGCCCGATTTGAGCGGCCGTAATTGCGCCTTTTTCAGTTTCAGTTCCTCCGGATCAAGCGAAAACAGAGGGGATATTTCCATCAGGGCATCACAGGAGCCGTCCGCCTTACGCGGGACATCGACGCCTGCTTCTTCCAGCCATCGAGCCGCCCGTTCAATCTGTAACCGCTGCGAGCTTTGCGGGCTGTCCACCCCCGAGGCGTTTTTTATCGGGGCGAATTGTTCCTCACGATTGATCTCCAGCGTTATGGATTTCTCCGCCAGCGGCAACGCATCAAAGACAAATGTCTCCAGTTTCACGCCGTTGGGTTCATCCGGATTGACCTGATTGCCGTTCTCGTCGATATACGGAATCTTTTTGACCGCCCGGTGCCATGGCAGCGAAAAGCCTTTATTGTTAATCCGCTCCACAAACGAACGGCTGATGATATGTATTGCGATACTTCCCCAGGTAAAGACCAACTCACCATTCTCGTTTTTCTTATGGGCCAGTTCGTCCGGCAGGTCGCTGTATTCGATCACCATCACCCGGCCGTTCACCAGCGAAAAGTTGCCGACCTTTTCCAGCGGGTCGCATTTTACGACGGCTTTACTGGACATCTCGGCGTTGTCCAGGGCATGCAAACCAATAAACAACGGATCGACCGTATAAACCAGCGGATTATCCACCTGAAAATAACTGATGATCTCAACGCCGCGACGAGCCATATCGTCCGTCGCGCCGCTGTTATACAAGGCCCGCAGCGAACCGCCATGCCCGTCCGGCGACATTGCCAGTTCATGCCGATCCGCCAGGAGTATTTTACCATCAAATCCAAAACTGGGCATCATCCCCTGCGGAAACAGCATCACATCATCCGGATTCAATCCGAAATAATCATTCGCCGCAAAACTTTTCACGGTAGCATCGTGATTGGCGGGACTGGTCATGATATACCAGGGGATGACGCAATTATATCGCCGCTGACTGGCGAGGATACCATCGGCAAACACCTCAAACAGGCTCTTGTTCCGAACCGGAGTAGCCGGAAAATTGCCCTTGGGTCCGTCAAAATTCAGACGGGTTCCCATCCCCCCGGCTACCGTAAAAACCGCGACTTTATGTTCGGCGATCAATCGCTCACCCCGCTGACGGGCCTGCTTGTATTTATTCTTTTGGTCCGCATCGGGAACCGCCGGATAGACCGGACAAGGATCGATCCGCTCGGGAATATGCACCTCGGACTGCTTCAGCACATACTCTTCTATCAATTCATCCAGCATATCCAAGTCCATCCCCTCGATCTGTTCCAAAAGCGCCAGTTGCCGGTCGCGATCCAGTTCATCCATATATCGAACCAGATGCTCCTGATTGTGATTTTTCAGATTCTTCACCGCTGCTTCGATTCGACTCTTAACCGTCTGTGCCATAAAAATGCATCTCCCTGCATGCAAAAAATATCGGACGCAGGCTCATCTATTCAGCCGTCGCCGCTCATCTTTTTTTATTTCAAGTTCATATAGAAAAACATTTACGCCCGGCCATGCCGAGAGTTTACTACCCAATTGGGTATAGATTTCATATCCGGACAGATAACTGCCGATATTATTATCATATACTAATTTGTGTATTTATGGGTTTTTGTCGATGAAGATTTATGATTTTTTGTACCATTTATTGTAATGTCAGAAAATATAATAGTAAAGTTTGCTTCTGAAGAAAAGCATTATAACGCCATAATTTACGAATGAAAAAGTTAAAATTTATTAACAAATTCCTTTCCGGCAGCAGCCTGCCCGGCCTAATGACAGTAATGTGGTTATGTGCTGCAACTTTGCCATTACCGGCCTTTACCCCACAGCAGTCCTGGCTGTTACATGAATACCGCCATGCCATCAACGATCCTCTGGGCCGGCAGAAATCGCAGGTCTATGAAATCTATGGCGAATATGCTGTTCGGAGTTTAAACGTGCATGTCGCCAGTGTGCGGTATATGATCAATACGGGCGTCAAAAAAGCCAGCGGCAAAGAGGACCTGGGCCGTGCCTGGCGTTACTTTATTCATGATGATGATGTCATCGCGCTGGCCTTCTCCCACTACGCCAGCCGCATGGGAACCAATCGGGACCTGGCTGCGGCCATGCTGCAAAGCCTTTACAAAGCTGGGTTTAAAGCGGAAAACATCATGCTGATCGGCCTGGACGAACTGCCCAAAGAGGCGGAAGGCACCATTGCATTCAAGTACGGCTGGCAACAAGAGGGTATCCAGATCGGCAGCGATACGGTGTATCTTGCCGCCTGGCTTGATGACGTTACGGCGATCATCAATGTCCCGGCCTTCATGGATGATAATATTATCGGGCTAAGAGCATCGCTGGCAAACCTCTCGCTATCGGTGATCAAAAGCCCGGCCCGTTTTTATCAGTATATGAGCCCTTACGGAATGTATGACAACCGCGGCGACCCGTTCGTTCCGGAGATTTACGCCCTGCCCCAGATTCGCGGTAAGGTCCGGCTGCACATCGCCAATTCGCTTCGCGTCCTCTACCATGGCGGGCCGGATATCACCAACACCATCGTCGATCACAAAACGCTGAGCTTCAGTGTCGATCCGGTCGCGCTCGATCGCGTAGCGCTAAGCCTGATCAATAATTACCGCAGAGATAAAAATCTGCTCGTGGTCACAGACGAAAAAATCCAGGCCCCCTACCTTGCCACCGCCCAGGCAATCGGTCTGGGTTACAACGACCTGAACTTTATACAGTTTCATCGTAAAATCCGCCACGAAAAATAAAATCGACAAACATCCCGCCTGGCATGTCATATCATCTCTGGTTTCATATTTTTTCGCAACAATCCGCCGACCGTTACGAAATGGCCGTCCTGCGAGTCCTTAGAACTCCTTACCGCCGTAAAAAACAGGTCAGGCTTACCAGCAACAGAATTCCGCCCATCCCCAGCAGATACAGACGGGTGCGGGGGCGTTCGATCAATGTCTCACTGTAGGTTTTCATCACAGAAGAGGATTGGGGAGCCTGGCCCGTTAAATCCAGCTGTTCCAGCGCCCGTTCCAGCTGCGGCCATGACTCCGGTACTGAACGGATCGCTTCCCGGGGGCTGCCCGAAGGCCGATATCGCAGATGATGGATGGCTGCTTTTTCTACGACGCCGGGTTGTTCCGCTCGCTCGAGCAACTCCGCCTGCTGGTCCCGAATCTGCTCCAGCCGGGCGATGCGATTCTGTTGATCCAGCCAAAAGTCCCTGTCGGCACAGGTACCGAACACCAGCGGGGCCAGGGCCGCTATGCCGATAGAGACCATCCCTGTCGTACTGAAAAACCAGAACAATATCAGTCGTCCCAGATAACTTCCTGATGTCTGGTTTGTTCCGGCGGAATCACTCATGCCGTCGCTTTCTTACGGATGCGGGCCTGCCAGCGTTTTACTTCTTCCAGATCGTGGAGCCGTAAACGGCCTGCTTGCCCAGGTCTTCTTCGATACGAAGCAATTGGTTATATTTGCAAATACGGTCCGTCCGGCACAGAGAACCGGTCTTGATTTGTCCAGCGCCGCTGGCCACCGCGATGTCCGCAATGGTGGCATCTTCCGTTTCGCCGCTGCGATGGCTGATCACAGCCGTCCAGCCGTTGCGTTGAGCCATGCGAATAGCCGCAAACGTTTCGGTCAATGTACCGATCTGATTCACTTTAATCAAAATCGAATTGCCGCAGCCTTCTTCGATACCTTTCGATAAGCGTTTGGTGTTGGTCACGAACAGATCGTCGCCCACCAGCTGTATTTTCTCGCCCACGGCATCGGTCAGAACTTTCCAGCTATCCCAGTCGTCCTCGGCCAGCCCGTCCTCAACCGAAACGATAGGATATTGATCGCACCAGTTCTTCCAGTAATCCGCCATTTCCTTACCGGAAACCTTTTTCTTCGGATCGGATTTGAAGAAGAAGTATCCTTTCTTCTCATCATCATACATTTCCGAGGTCGCCGGGTCCAGCGCGATGAAAATCTGCTTGCCGGCCTTGTATCCAGCCGCCTTGATCGCGTCCAGAATCACCTCGCACGCTTCATCGTTGCTGCCCAAGTTTGGAGCAAAACCACCCTCATCACCGACAGCGGTATTATACCCCTTTTTGGACAGAACCTTTTTGAGACTGTGGAAAATTTCCGCCCCCATACGCAGTGCTTCGGAGAAACTCTTGGCCCCAATCGGCATAATCATGAATTCCTGAAAATCCACGTTATTGTCGGCATGCTTGCCGCCGTTGAGAATATTCATCATCGGCACCGGCAGGATACTGGCATTACTGCCGCCCAGATAGCGATACAACGGCAGATTGCAATGCTGAGCTGCCGCCTTCGCCACTGCCAGCGAAACGCCCAGAATCGCATTGGCGCCCAGTTCACCTTTGTTGTCCGTGCCGTCCAGATCGATCATCGTCTGGTCAACGCCTTCCTGATCGCGGGCATCCATTCCGATCACCTTACCAGTGATCTTCTTATTCACGTTCTTGACCGCGGCCAGCGTCCCTTTACCCAGATAACGCTTATCATCGCCGTCACGCAGCTCTACCGCCTCATGAATGCCCGTACTCGCACCGGAGGGTACGGCAGCGCGGCCAAACGAACCATCTTCCAGTTCCACATCCACTTCCACTGTCGGATTACCGCGACTGTCCAGAATTTCCCGGGCTTTAACATTTGTAATTGTACTAAACATAAATCTATCCTTCCTGAGCAAAAAAACCACTGTTACCATATCGTCCTGACAGCATACATTTCACCGGTAAAAACCGGCTCCTATAACTTCACACCGCCCAGCAAATCCTTGAAATGGGCGTGTGCACCGGAAATAATATCGTAAAGAGCCGTGGTTTGCAAAAAAATAACGGGAATTTTTCACTGGACAACGAACTTAACAAAGGAAAGATAGTATCAATGGCCTTGAACGAATCAGAAAATGAAATTATTCTCCGCCGGCAAATGGTCGAAAACCAGATTCGCCATCGCGGAATCAAGGATGAACGCGTCCTCACTATCATGAGTAACCTCCCCCGGCAATTGTTCATCCCCAAAGAGAACCGACACGAAGCGTATCTCGATCAACCAGTCCAGATTGGAGATGGGCAGACCATTTCTCAGCCTTATATGGTCGCCCTGATGACCGAGGCCCTCCACATTGAGCCGCAAGACGAGGTTCTGGAGATCGGCACCGGCTGCGGTTATCAAACTGCGATACTCGCCAGTCTGTGCCGGAAAGTATTTACAATTGAGGTGCTCGAAGAGCTTTCACTGGCCGCCCGGCAACCCCTGGAAAGCCTGGGTATCGACAATGTGCACTACCACATCGGCAACGGTCGAAAAGGCTGGCCTGACCATCGGGAATTCGACGCGATCCTTGTCGCAGCGGCCTCACCCGGTATCCCGCCCCACCTGCTCGCTCAACTCAAAGACGGCAGTCGCATGGTTATCCCCGTGGATGACAGCCAGGGTCAGAAGCTCCTGCTGGTAAAAAAACACGGCGCAGCGTTCGAATCAAAAAACATCTGCTGGTGCCGTTTTGTGAGACTGATCGATGATTAATAAGTCCCATAACATTATTTCTGTATTTAAAATCCGGGATTTGAGATGTTTTAGTTATGTGCCTCAATACCTCAGCGTCTCGTGTTTCAGCCTGGGTGCGTTTTCACTGTTGCTTTTCCTTTTTACCGGCTGCCGGCCCTATCAACCGGAGCCGCCCCGGCGTGCTACGCCGCCCGCAACTTTACAGGACATCCCCTATCGCCCTCTCAACCAATTGATCCCTGACCACAGCCTCTGGAAAATCGACGACAGGGAATTCGCCATCACCGTAGAGCAGCGCAATCAGTTTATTCACCATTACAAACAGGTCAACAGCAAATACTGGGGACAAATGGTTCACCGTATCCGTCCCGGTGACACCTTGTTTAACATCGCCCGGCGTTATTATCAAAACGGCCACCTCTGGGAAAAAATATACGCAAACAACCGGGAGCGGCTGAAAACGCCCCAGGACCTCAAAACGGACATACGCATCTACCTGCCCCTCGACCCGGCTTACCAGGCCGCCCCCGACCGCCTGCCAGACTATTACATCGTCAATACCGGGGACACCTTGTACAAAATAGCCCAACGCTTTCTCGGCGACGGCAGCCAATGGCAAAAAATCCTCAACGCCAATCAGAACCAAATCCCCAATCCCAATAACCTCTCCGCCGGCACCCTCCTCGCTATCCCCCCCAGGTAACACGAACATCCTTACCAAAGGGCATACCCGATCGGGTAAAAAACTCCTGGCAGGGCCACAGGAAATGCGTCAGGTGGGACGTACGTGAAAGAGGTAAACCTGGCTCAAACGCGGGGAGGTAAAGCGTAAAGATAAGCTTAAGGGCACCTCTAAGTGTGCGTAAAGACGAGACCTTGTGGTTATGTGCACCAGACCAGAGATGCAGCGACGGATTCATTCAGTGGGGCGGCGTGCTCGCCTGTCCTGTTTCCTGAATTATTTTGCATGGCGCTGCAGGCGTCGCGTGAATACGCCGTGGCGGGGTGCGAAAAGCCAGGCCAGCAAAAAAACAAATCCTGCTGCCGCCGCCATCATGCCCGATGAGGAGGTACTTTCATAGCCCATCCATCCCGGTACGACCAGTGCTCCGACGTGGCCCAGGCCAGCCGAAACTGCCGCGGCGATTATGCTGAATAGCAGCATCAGCGACAACCGCTCTGTGAGCAGGTATGCCGTCGCGGCGGGCACGATCAGCATGGCAATTACGATAATGCTCCCCACCGCCTCAAAAGCGGCAACACAGGTCACCGCCACCATCCCCATCAGCAAATAATGCATCAGGTCGGCATTGATACCGACGGTCGTGGCCAGCTCAGGATCGAAGGCGCTGATTCGCAGTTCCTTAAAGAACAGGATGATTACAGCAAGATTGATTAAAAACACCGCCAGTAGCACTACCGCCGCTCGCGGAACCGCCAGCGTCCACTGCCCCATCTGCCAGGTAAAAACGGTGTCCAAAGGCGTCAGTTCAATAGCTCCATACAGAACACAGCCCGGATCGAGGTCCACATGGTCCGCGGCCTGCACAATCAGCAGCAGCCCGATGGCGAACAGTGTCGTAAAGACAATACCCATCGACGCACCGCGTTCGACCCGGCCCAGCCCGCTGATCCACTGCGTGAACGCCGCCGTCAATACACCAATAACGACCGCTCCGATAAACATGGCAAAACTGGAACGGCTGCCGCTGATCAGAAACGCTATAGCCAGCCCCGGCAAGACGGCATGACTGATCGCATCGCCCATCATGCTCATGTGACGTAGGACCAGAAAGCAGCCCGGCAGGGCACAGGCCGCCGCACACAAAATACCGATAACGACAATCCAGGAATCCAGAGGTAACCAGGTCATCAAGACGCTCCTTCCGATAAGGCATGAGGGCTGACCGGTACGGGGACCACCGGCGAACGGCCGGATTTCAGCAGTTCGTTTTCCAGATTCTGAACCATCTCGCCGCCGAGAATATGCTCCACCGCATCGGCATCCCGGTCGACGTGACTGGGTGCTATGTCGGCATACTGAATCAAGTACATTTCCCACAACCGGTGATTGCGGGTGAGACGGGCCGCTTCACTTAAACCTGTCGCCGACAGACGCACCTGTTTGCCGTCGAAGAAATGGATCAGGTTGGCCTGCTGGGCCGCGGCGATCAGTTGCCGTAATTGCGACCGGCTCCAGGAGCGGTGATTAAGCAAGGATTCGAAAATGATGGCCGTTTCGGCCGAAACAGGCATTTCCGGGTGCTGTTTCATCTCGATGATTTCATAAATGGCCCGCAGCAGGTTCTGCTGCCCCACTTTTCGGCGCAACCGATAATGAGCGAGCAACCGGCGGATGATGCCGCGTGTGGAGCCAAAAATCAGACTGACCAGAAACATACCCGTTGCCACCAGTACAATGACCGCACCGGCAGGCAATCGCGGCAGCAGAGCACTGATCGAGGCCCCCAGCCAGCCGCTGAGTCCACCTATCAGCCCCGCCAGCAGCATCATGCGTTTCAAGCCATCGGTCCAGAATCGTGCCGACGCGGCAGGTGTTATCAGAAATGCGATAATCAGTATCAGCCCCACCGCCTGCAGTCCGACTACCGTGATGGCGGCCACCAGCAGCAGCATGATGCTGTCCAGCCGGATAACTGGCCATCCCTGCGAGGCGGCAAAGCCCTCATCAAAACACAACAGGGTGAATTCTTTCAGCAGCAGAATCGACGTCAGAACGACAATGACCGCTGTAACGCAAATCAAAACGTAATCCTGCATCACCATGGATGCGGTTTTGCCATAAATATAGTTTTCCAAACCAGAGGCGCTGGCGCCGGGCATGGTCTGCACCATACCAAGCACAACGATACCAATGCCGAAAAATACCGACAGCACAATGCCCATGGCCGCATCGTCTTTGATGCGGGTTGTTCGGCGAATCAGCAGAACCAGACCGACGCCGCCTGTGCCTGTCAGTGTCGCCCCCAGCAGCAGGCCGGGCAGGTTCTTGCCTTCGCTGCCCAGCGCGACCATCCACATGAAAAAAAGTCCGATACCGGGCAGGCAGGCATGGGAGAGCACATCGCCCATTAATGAGCGTTTTCGCAGCAGCAGAAAGCTGCCGACCACGCCCGCGGCAATGCCCAGCACTGTTGTACTCAAAACAACCAGACGGGTGTTATAATTCTGCAAAGTCACCACGCGGAATATCTCCGTCGCCGTCGGCCAGTCGATGCCGGAATCGATCGGCGAGACCGTTTGCCGGGAATCGCTTCGTTTGGAAGTTGCTAACGGCTCCGCCTGAAGGGATGTCATCAGAAATAACGCCGACAGCAAAAATGAAACAAGGCAAAGTTGCTTATGCATAATATCACCTGTCTTCCAAATGGAGGGCCTCGCCGGTTTCTTCCAGGAAAGCTAGCCGACCGCCATAAGTGTTTTTCAGGTTTTCCCGGGTAAAGACCTCCGCGGTGGGGCCGACCTTGACCACGCGCATATTCAGGAGGATGAGCCAGTCGAAGTACTGGCTCACGGTGGCCAGGTCATGATGAACCACCAGGCAGGTTTTCCCCTGATCTTTCAACTCCTGCAGCAGCGTAACAATCGCTCGCTCCGTCGCGGCATCGACCGCAGCGAACGGCTCATCCATGAAGTAAAGCTTCGCATCCTGAACCAGGGCCCGGGCCAGAAAGACACGCTGCTGCTGCCCGCCCGAGAGCTGACTGATCTGCCGGTCATGCAAATGGGCAATCCCCAGTCGGTCCAGAGCCTGATAGGCGGTGTCTTTCTGTTTCCGTCCAACCGGACGAAACCAGCCCAGTCGCCCATAGGTCCCCATCGCGACAACATCAAGGGCGCTGACGGGAAAATCCCAGTCAATGCTCTCGCGTTGCGGCACATAACCAATCAGGGAGCGTTGTTTACGATAAGGTTTGCCGTAAATCTGCACCCGTCCCGAAGCCCGAGGCGCCAGGTCGAGACAGGCTTTGATCAATGTACTTTTGCCGGCACCGTTTGGTCCGACAATTCCTACCAGCTTGCCTTGCGGTATATCCAGATCAATATCCCAGAGCACCGGTTTCCGGTGGTAGGCCACAGTCAGATCGTGGACGGTAAGCGGCAAGGATTTATCATGATGCTCGTAAGTTGCGATCGGCGTTTGCCGTTCGTTTATAGTATTTTCAGTATGAGTGACAGGGTCCATGGTTTCATTCTCCATTTATACGGCATCCAAATGCGTTCCCCCGTTTTCTCCAATCATAACAGTTTACACAAAAAACGGTCAGGCGTGTCCCAGCCAGGAGTAAATAGCGTGTTTTAATCCTTCGGCGTCAGCTTTCCCTGCATGCCCTTTGCGGGCGCATCGCCGCCCAGAGCACGGGTAATCGTCGTGACATTATGGTCGATCATGCCGATATAGGTGCCTTCGTAGGATCCGGCCGGGCCCATGGCGTCTGAAAACAACACACCGCCGATGCGGACTTCATGGCCGCGTGCCCGGGTTCCTTCGACCAGCGCACGGATGTTCTTGTCGGCAACGGAGGTTTCGACAAAAACCGCCGGTATCTTACGCTCGCTCAGAAACTGAACCAGTTTTTCGATGTCCTGAACGCCGGCCTCCGATTCCGTGCTCAATCCCTGTATGCCGCGAACCTCCAGTCCATAAGCCCGTCCCATGTAGCTAAACGCATCATGTGCCGTCACTAAAACCTTCTGCTTCTCCGGAATCGTAGCAATCGATCGCCGGGCATAGTCATCCAATTCACGCAGTTTCAGGATGTAGGCGTCGGCATTGGACTGATAGAAGGCGGCATTGTCAGGATCGAACTCTGCCAGCGCATCAGCCACGACGCCAGCCGCTCGTATCCAGCCGCTCACATCCATCCAGACATGCGGATCATAATGTTCCGCCTCATCGGTCATCACATAATCGCCCTGCTCCAGAATTGTCTCGGTTACGGCATATACAGGCTTGCCCTGGCGGGCCACCCGCACCAGCACATCACCCATTTTCCCTTCGAGCATCAGCCCGTTATAAAAAACCACATCGGCCTGGCTGAGCTTGACCACGTCAGCACGTGCCGGTTTATATAGATGAGGATCAATTCCCTCACCGATAATACCCTGTACGTTCGCTTTGTCGCCGGCAATATTACGAACGACATCCGTAATCATGCCGACCGTTGCCGTGACTTGATAAGGATACTGTTTCGGCTTCAAATCAGCGTTCTCTCCCTCCCCTCCATGGCTCGCCACCTCTTTACTGCATCCCCAGAAAAACGGGGAAATACCCAATAAGATAAACACCACGATTCTGCTGCCAACTGACATGTTAAAGCCTTTCATTTAATGTTTACTCGCTATTTGCATACGGCTTGCGATTGCGTTTTCGCTTATGCGGCTCTTCTCCCGTTTTCTCCAATCGTTTTTGATACCCAATCGGGTCGAAAGCTCCTGGCAGGGCCGGACGCAAGTATATTATCGACACGAAATCACGTCCTGATTAAGCGGATAATTTCAATCGAAACAAACATCATATACTATCACCGGGTTATTATAAATGTCAATCCAAATAATGAATATATGCCATTTTCGAGTCAACCGGTTTTTTTTGCGTACTCGCCTTATGTTGTTCCGCGACAATTCCGTCTCTTCCGCCAGATGCTGGAAGTTTTCGCCGGCAACCGGTCCATTGGCGAGGCACCAGGTTGCGCTGATGCCCGATACGAAGCCGGCGAAGGAAACGCATGCGGCTAAATCATCTCCCAAGGGCCGGGCATTCTCGCCAGGATAAATCGTAAGTTTCTAATCCGCAAGTAATTACGCTTAAGCAAAATGCAAAACGGGAAAATTCATCCAGAACGAATTTAACCATTAGCCTGTGATGTTTATCCGTACGGATTGCCGATTTCAATGATAATTTTTATTCCGTTGGGAAAAAGCTTGTGCCGGCGGGCCTGTCGTTATTATAATATTTTCTGGTTCTGATGCTGGTTCGCACATTAATTGGATTCTGGGAATGGCGGTTATAGCCAATTGGGTAGAAAGCTCTTGGCAAGGCCGGGCGTAAGCTTTTTTATCCGCAAATAATTACGTTAAGACAAAATGGGTATTTTCAATCGGAACGAGTATAACAATCAAAAGAAGGCAATTTTACCCAATTGTGTATAAAAACGATTGGTGAAAACGGAACAGAAGCCGCATAAGCGAAAACGCAATCGCAAGCCGTATGAATTTCATTTTTATGCAGGGAAGAAAAACACAGATGCATTCAGACAAAGTGATTATGGAAGCGTTTAATGGTTATGAAACATATTTACAGGAATTCAGGAGACTCATTATGAAGCAGACAAGACATTTACATTGGTTTGAATCGCTGGTGGCGGCAGGACTGGCGGTATTGTTTTCGGCGCCGATGGCCCAGGCGTTCGACCGGGAGCGTTACGAAAATAATATCAACGAGAAACTTGAAAAAGTTGAGGAAGGCATCAAAGCAGGACCGTATAAAGCGAACTGGGAAAGTCTGAAAAAGCATGACGAAGCTCCTGAGTGGTTTCGGGACGCCAAGTTTGGGATCTATTTTCACTGGGGCGTCTATTCAGTGCCGGCATACGGCAATGAATGGTATCCGAAATGGATGCACTCTAAAAGGCAGAACAAACGATACATGGAACACCATATCAAGACGTACGGGGAACCGGACAAGTTCGGGTATCATGATTTTGTGCCGATGTTCAAGGCGGAGCATTTCGACGCGGAGGAATGGGCGGAACTTTTCAAACAAGCCGGTGCCCGGTATGCCGGTCCGGTGTGCGAACATCATGATGGGTATTCGATGTGGGACAGCGACATGACGCCCTGGAATGCGGCGGATACGGGGCCGAAACGCGATATTACCGGGGAACTGGAAAAGGCGATTCGTAAACGCGGCATGAGGTTCGTGACGACGTTTCACCATGAACGGACGAAATACTGGTATCCGCGTGTTGAAGGCTGGCCGACGACCAGCGACGATCCCAAACTGCAGTTGATGTATTTGAATGTTTCGGATGAACTGTTCAACAAAATCTTTGTGGCCAAACTGGCGGAAGTGATCGATAAATATAAACCGGATCTGATCTGGTTCGACGGACGGATGGAATATATTCAGAATCCTTATCACCTTCGTTTTCTGTCCTATTATTTCAATAATGCGAAGAAATGGGGACGGGATGTGGTGGTTACGACGAAGAAGAAGCAGTATCCGCCGGAGATTTCGGTACAGGATTTCGAAAAGGGCCGGGCCAATACGCTGACTGATTATATGTGGCTGACGGATGATACAATCAGTATGGGGAGCTGGAGCTATACCACGGACCTGGAAGTCAAATCTTCAACCAAAGTGATTCATGATTTTATCGATATTGTCAGTAAGAATGGTTGTCTGCTGCTGAACATCTCGCCGAAAGCGGATGGTACGATTCCGGATAATCAACGGCAGGTGCTGCTGGATATGGGGCAATGGCTCAAGATCAACGGCGAGGCGATTTTCAATACGCGGCCGTGGCATTGTTTCGGGGAAGGACCGACCCGGTTGAAAAAACATGGTGGTTTCGTCGGCCATGTTACCTATTCGGCTAAGGATATCCGTTATACACGAACCAAGGACGGAAAAAACCTTTATGCCATGGTGATGGGCAAACCAGCGGGTAGCAAAGTGACACTTAATGCCGTCAAGGCGAAGGCCGGGAGCAATGCCAAAGTTTCGCTGTTGGGATTTGAGGGAACGGTTGGATATGAGATCAACGGTGCGCAGAATCTGGTCATTCATGTTCCCGACCTGGAGAACACGAAACACCAATGTAAACATGCGTACACATTCAAGATCGTCGGATTCGATACGTCACTGCATGAGGGTTTTGAGCTTTAAAGGCCAAAACGTCAAATATAAAACCGGCCCCGAGATATACACATCGGAATGAGTATAAACAAATATTTCAGGGCCGGTTTTTTGGTATGAGCCGGTTAGATAATCGAACAACTTACTGCACCGGGCATTAATATACCCAAAGGGTATGAGAATTCCCGCCAGGGCCAGCCGTAAAGACTTGGTCCGCACATAGCTACGTTTAGGCAAAACGGGAATTTTCAATCGGAACGCGTATAAATCTCCAGACGGAGCCGCTGAAAGTTTGCCCGTCATTATCGACCGCCGCCTCAGCTGCGGCTATCAGCATCAGTACATTATTACAAACACATACTTCTTCATTGCTTCTCCCAGATTATTCAAACGATAATCTCAGAATCGAAAGCTCACATATCCAGCTTGTCATTCACCTTGATGCGAATCACCTGTACGGACATGGCCGGAATCTTGTAATCGAACGCAGGGCTGACAGATATGGTCTCCTCGACGGGGAACAACTTTTCAGGATTATCGATGCTGTTTTCGTCATCCTTATCGCCCTGAATAATAGTGAGTTTTGCTTCCGGGATGATACTCTTAACACCGTGGAGTTGAATCCGGGCTTCGCGGTCCTGTTCGAACGGATTAGCGATTTTGAGAATGATTTCTCCGGCGTCCCTGTCATAAGTGCTCGAAACGCCGATTTCGGGAGAGCCGACACGAATGTCATGTATCATGTCATTATTGAGATAACAGCGGATTCTGTCGCCTTCGAGACGGATTTTCAGATCGTACCACTGGTTGGATTTGACGGAACCATTCATTTGGACGAGCTGTTCTTTCTCGCCGTTTTCCATTTTCATAATGACATGTTGGCTGTTGGTAAAACCACCGACATTCCACCAGTAGTAGTTGTTCTCATCCTCATACCCGAATATGATCAGGAAACCTTCACTGCCGGCCAGTTTGCGGGCTCGCAGGCTGATTTCCAGATTATCATCATTGAACTGCCGGCGGCTGACGCACATAGCCGGGGTTTTATCGGTATCGGGCTGCAGGAGTGTATGGTCTCGGATACGAAATGTCCCTTTGATAACCTTCCAGTCCAGCCCGAAATCGCCGGGATCAAGCGAATAATGTATCATTTCGTCAGTATCGTTCTTCAGCTTCAGATCGCTGAATTCGGCTCTGGTGCTCCAGCAACCCACGCCGACCCCGCCAGAAATAACGTTTTTGGGAGCGCCATCTTCTTTGCTGTTGTGCAAATAGATGTCCCCCCGGTTCTCATTGAACAGTTTCTGGACATGATAATTCGGGGTGCGGACCACTGTTTCCTTGTCAAACCAGATCAGATTGGCCGGCTTCCACTGCGTATGATGCACATTCGCCAGCATCGGAGCGTAACAGGTCAGGGCGACAATATCGCTGTTGCGTTCGACCCCGGTCAAATACGCCGCTTCCGCTACGGCGTTCAGCATGGCGTTGCCCTTAGAGGCGTATTCGCCCACAAAAACCTTCGGTTTGTCCCTGTCGATTGAATCAAAGCGATACTGGTTGCTGATATACCAGGTCGGCGGCCTGTAATAATGTTCATCCGATGCATAGACATCCAGTTCAGCCATATATGGATACAGCGGAATGGTCGGTCCCAGGCCCGAAGTGCCGATAATTTTCATCTCTGGATACTTTTCACGGATGGCCTCAACGATCATTTTACAGCGCACACGGAAAACTACCCGGTCGTGGTCTTCATTTCCCAGACAGATGTATTTCATATTGAACGGCTCGGGATGCCCCATCCGGGCCCGCAGACCGCCCCACTCGCTGCTGACGGGCCCATTGGCAAACTCGATCAGGTCCAGTGCATCATCGATCCACGGCTGCATCTCATCCAGCGAAGCGGTCTGAAACGGCGGACGGAATCCACAGGTAACGCCGACGGAGAGCACCGGCAGCGGCTCGGCACCGATATCTTCGCTCAACAGAAAATACTCGTAAAAACCCAGGCCGTAAGTCTGATGATAGCCCCAGAGGTTCCAGTTGGGCTTGCGATGGGCAACGTCGCCGACGGTATCTTTCCAGCGATAGGTGTTATCGAGGCCATGCCCATGCACGATGCAGCCGCCCGGGAAGCGGAGGAACGCCGGCTTCATATCCGCCAGAGCCTGAACCAGATCGGGCCGCAGACCGTTTTCCCGCCCTTTATAGGTTCGCAACGGGAACAGGGAGATCATGTCCAGATAAACATTGCCGCTGCCGCCAGTTGTCACTTCCAGCCGGGCAGCGTCATCCGTACCGTTTGACGCCAGCATAACTTCATATTTCTGCCATTCGCCGCTAATGCCGTTAATGACGGCTGAACCATATATCACCCCGTCTTCGCTCACCAGCTTGACATGAAACGGCTCGTCATGGTCAGCGTCCCGGCGGGCATAAAATGAAAACCGGTAACCGGCTCCCCGCTTAATGCTGATGCCATCATAACCGGCATTGCTGACACCGACGCCGTCGCCGGCCTGTGTGACACGAACTTTCAGATAATGCGGATTGTTTTTATGCAGCGGATTCTTATCTTCCACGGAGATATCACATGCTCCTTCACCCTTTTCGACTTTCTTCCAGGCATACAGCGGTTTAAACTTGTTCCGCAGCGGATCCCAGCCCTGTACGGGATAATATTCAAAGGACCGGTTCTGCACCATTTCCGCATAAATCCCGCCGTCAGCCGCATAGTTAATATCCTCGAAAAAGAGTCCATACAGCATCGGGCTGATCTCCACCGTCGGTTTATCAGCCCTGACGGTAATGTCAATCCTGTTATTCGCATAAGAAATGCCGCTTATAACGACCAGCAATAAAAAACTGATAACAATCAATCCCTTGAAACGTTTCCGAGTGTTCATAAATATCCTTTCCAGTGATATGAGTTGTCACGCACAATGACAGGTTTACGGTTTAGATATTTTCAATCCGAACAGGCCGCCGGCCATGCTGCCGGGATGGGCCCTGAATGTCACGATAATATGCTTTTTACCCCGGGTATATTCCCGCGGAATTGGATAGGTGACGGCAAAAAATTCATCCGGCTTGTTCTGATACAGCGTTTCGGAAGCAATGATACGATCATCCACCAGAATATCGAATTCCCTTTTATTCTTTTCGCCGCCCCAGTACGTACAGCATAAATGATTAGGTTTGTCCGGCATAACTTCCAATCGGTAGGAAAACCAGCCGTTTTTTACATCCCGGAAATTTTTACCTTTAAATTGGCCGGTGTTGCTGCCGTGCCCCTTCAGTTGATGGGCCCATTCAGAAGTCCGGCTGCCGATCAGAACAAAATCAACGGCATCCTGAAAAGGAGCCATCATTTTTTTATAGTCCTCGACATAACCGGCAAAAACATCGCTCCCGGCATCCGGCATCCAGACGGCATACGAAAAAGCCCGGCTTTTACGATCCGGCTTATCCTCAGCCTCACGGTACCAGCGGCCGATATTACAGAACGGGGCCATAACTGCCGTAGTTTCCTTCCCGTTGACATGCCGGACACCAATTTCGTAAAACGGCCCCAGCGCCCGGTCACCGGCCGGCAGAGGCTTTGGCCTGACCTCACGCCGCAAACCCAGTTCCCGCTGCACGATTTCAGGAATCGCCAGGCCGGTCCGGGACTGGTCCCACCAGACGGTATCCAGAGCATACACCACTGGTCCTCGCATCAACGTCCAGGGAGCATCGCCTTCGTTTTCCACACTCCAGTGCCGGTGTCTTACCCAGCGAAGGTTCATCGGCAGCGTTAATTCAATGTAGTCCCCTGGCTTCCATGACCGCCGCAGATGAGCATAACTCCCGGGTGCAAGATCCGCCAGCGGTTTGCCGTTAATTGTCAGCTTTGGATTCCGGCACCAGTCCGGCAAACGAATCTGTACATCAAACGTCGCAGGCTCTTTCAATCGAACAGTCCAGCGACTATGCTCTTGCTCAGGATAACGGGTTTTGGTTTCGATCATGACCTGCATACCGTTAATCGCAAAAGAAGCCCGAGACGGCACGAACTGATTGATGATGATTGTATTGTCTGCCTGAGCATACAGCACCCCGCTTAACAGCGATATTTGCCGATGGCCACTGCCTGTACAGCAATCGGGACCGTGAAAATAATCGTCCGGTTTGAAGCCGTTCGGCGGCGTATGATAGCGGTTGCAGTCGCCGTCAATAGTCTGAGCGGCAAAGAGATGATTGATCAGCAGTTGCTCAACCGTATCGGCATAGCGGCTTTGCCCGGTCAGTTCCAGCAGGGCCTGATTCAATTGCAGCCATGACATATTTGCACACGTCTCAACGACATGCCCGGTCAGCGGCCGCCGGTATCCCGGTTCATAATGCTCGCCGACGCTGACGCCCCCGGTAATATAAATCTGACGCTGGTGGATATCATCCCAGGCCCCGACGACCTTACGCAGGAGGCTTTCATCGCCTGTTACCAGATACAACCGGAGCATACCCAGAAAATTCATGTGAAAGGTATGCGAATGGACGTACGGCTGCAGTTGATGGACACCGAGCGTTCCCCGGGCGACCAGATCGAGCCGGGAAAAAGCATCCCAGCCGCTCCAGTCATCCAGCCGCGATACCACCCATTGCACCCAGTTAAGATAGCGGTCGTCTCCGGTATGTTGATAGAGCCGCATCATCGGATCGATCACCAGCGAGCCTTCCCATCCGTAATGAGCCGTGTGACCGGCTATCTCAGACCGGACATACAATTTGGGCGTTTCAGGGGTTCCTTCCGGTACCCAGGTATATTGGGGACAGATAATCTTATTCTTATTATCCGGCGGCCGATATGGGCTGGGCCAGAATTCCGCATTGTTGTCGTTTATTGTCTTGAGATAATAATCGCCCAGCTGTTTTGCCGCCTTCAGCGCCGCCGGCTCATCCAGAACCTCGTAAGCCGTCAGCAAACCATGAAAGGTAAAATACTGCTCATAGGGGTCCATCCCCCGTAAGGGTTTCTCTTCCGTTCGCATATTCGCCGGAGTGATTCCGAGATAGCCATCGCTTTTCTGCGCCCCAACGATTCGCTTAAGAACTGTTTTCACCTGCTCCTCGAGTCGTTCATCCTCCAACGCCTGGCTTGCCAACACCGCACTTTCCAGCCATTTTCCCGGCTGTTCCCCGATCCACCACCACTGGCGATGATTGGCCGACTCCATCATACCGACAAATTTATCGATATCGAATTTCTTGAGGTAATTGTCAGCATTAGCCCGTATCCGCTGTCCGACGAAGCCCTCAATGTTGGCCACGGACCCCGACGGCAATGGTCTTTGCCTGAGTGTTACTTTTCCTTCGGAAGCGGCGACACCACTGCCCACAAAAAAACAACCGATATAAACTACTGTAAATAATAAAACTATCTCAATACGCTTTATCATGAAATCTCTACCCTGTTTGCATTCCTGAACAATCACGGCTCTCGACCACGTAACGCTTTTAAGTCTTTGCTGTTAATTCATTTAGACCGCCTGCAACCTGCAGTAAGCTGAGGAGTGAACAGATCGGCAGAACGGGCTCCTCAAACATTATTCTTCATAGAACAATCTGCAACTTATGGTTTTAAAATTAGTTATGCCGGTCACTAATTCAAAGCGTCTCCTGCATTACCATATTAATCACCGCATATGTCTGGAATTATAAGCTGATACACATGTTAAGTAAATAAAATCTGAACGCCATTGCCATGTCAGACGTCGGGGACAACCTGATTATTGGCCAAATTTCATTTTTTTTAACGATTTGCCAATTCCTTTGCCATCTCACCGATAATAATCGTCTTGAAAGACTCTATATCCTTATCAACGGTTAATCCGGCCGCCCGGGCATGGCCGCCGCCGCCAAAACGCCGGGCAATCTTATCTACATCCAGCAGCTTCTTACTCCGCAGACTGCACCGCGTGCCCCCATCAACCTGCACCATCAACACCACCGCATCGACCGTCCCGATACTCATCGGCAGGTTCACGATGTTTTCGATCAGCGTACGATGAGCGCCGGCTTCCGCCAGCATGGTATTAGTAATATGCATCACGGCCAGCTTTCCATCCGCATGCAGTTCCAGCGTTGCCAGCGTCAGTTTAATCAATTCCAATCGTTCCGGCGGGTCATTCAGAAACAGTTTTTGATACAGTTCATCCGGTCGAGCGCCGGCCGCCATCAGATCCGCCGCCACTTCAAATGCCGCCTTCTTCGTATTTTCAAAACGAAACCATCCCGTATCGGTGGAGATCGCAGTAAAAAGAGCATTCGCTGCCGTCTGATCAATCGGCCAGCCGGCATGCTGAATCAGACGATACACCAGTTCTCCTGCCGCTCCGACACTGGTATCCACGACCCGGCAATGGCCGATCTCGTCGCTGCTGAGATGATGATCGATGACCAGTATCGCCCCGGCTGATTGCCCGCCAGCCATTCCTTTCCTCTGCCGCTCTTTGAGATAATCCGCAATACCCTCCAACTGACGGTAGGCGCTGGTATCGCAGATAATCAACAGGTCGAATCCATCCAGCAACTCCGGCGTGAGGTCATCTTCCGCCAGCGTGTGCCGGAGTATCCATGTGCCATCCGGCAGGAGAAATCTATAGTTTTCGCCCAGGTTCGATAACAACAGCAGTTGCAATTCTTTTTCCCGCCCCTGCTGCCGGGCCGACAGTTCGACCGCCTGTTTCAGACCGGCAATACTGCCGACGGCATCGCCGTCTGGACGAATATGACAGGTAATCAAGACCCGCTGCGCGTTGTCAATCAGCCGTCGGGCCTGTTCCATTTCCTGACTCATAATATCCTTTCTGTCAATATTTCCGGTAATTCACCTGCAAATGAACAGCCAGTAAAGTATAGCATGGCAAACGATTATGTAAATTCATTATTGCGACAAGATGATGAAATAGTCTCCAGGTTCCTGTGAGTAAAACCTACTTGCGCATAACTATATCATCAATAGTGAGACTTACCCGGGTGGCATGCTTACATGAATTCGTCACAGGCGGAAAGAGTTTTAAGCATGGCATTCGTGTTAGTCTCGCAATCTGGCATTAACCCTTGCCGCCCTTTCTAGCAGATGATATAATTTCTATTGTTCAGCTTAAATCGTTTTATGCTACGATCAAAAAAAGAGGATTTGTCCCGAACGCCAACTTGAAAAAGGAGCGTCTTATGCGATTAATGACGTTAGGCATTATCTTTTCATTCTTATTTCCATCCATCGGTTTTTCTGAGGAAAACGCCGAAAAGCAATCGAAAGACAAACTTTCGGCGCTGGTTCTGGGACATGGCGTTGACCGCTTTAAAGTAGGCGAATTGCTTCATAAAAGCGATTTCGATGAACCGAACGCCTGGGCGCCGCAAATCCAGTACCGAAGAGATTTCCCCCCGCCGGAAATCCGGTTCGAGAATAATCAACTCCATGCGATGATGCCCGGCCGGGGCTGTACAATCTGGTTTCGCGAAAAAATCCAGGGACCGGTCGCTATCGTGTATGATGTCGTCAGTCCGACCGAAAGAACCAATATGAAAGGCGTCCAGGTTCGCGACATCAATAATTTCTGGATGGCGGACGGACCAGAAGGGGCGGAGGACTTATTGAACGGCAAAAAATACACCGGCTACTTTGGGAATTATCACAAAATCAAATGCTACTACGCCAGTACCGGTGGCGGCGGCGCCAGAGGCAATCAAACAACACGTTTTCGCCTCTATCCGCGGGAAAAAAACCATCGCTTTCATCCGCACCTGCATCTTAAATTTCGCGACGGCGACCCCGACTATCTCATCAAACCGGATAAGAAACATACCATTCAACTGGTGGCCTGCGAAGACCTTGTTCAATACATCGTGGACGGCAAGGTCGTTTATGAATTTCAGAATGGAGACGAGGTTCAGGTCCTGACCAGCAAAAACGGCAAACGCACCCTTGAAGACGCCACTTATACCACCAATGATTTCCCGACCTATACCGAGGGTTATTTCGGTTTCCGTATGGTCGGAACCCATCACATCTATTCAAATTTCAGGGTGTACCGACTCGACCCCATCGATAAAACATAATCCGCCAACAAATAATTGCAAAAAAAACCCGACTTGAAACCTTACAAGTCAGGATTAATTCATATATGGGCCGGGTTGGATTCGAACCAACGTAGGCTCACGCCAACGGGTTTACAGCCCGTTCCCTTTAGCCACTCGGGCACCGACCCAGAAAAACTTATTCACTTGTCACCCCGCTTTACGTGGGGCTTTTCAATATAATGCAACATCTGGTGTAAAGCAAGCCTGATTTTGTAAAAGTTTGAATTTTAACATGAAACCCACAAAGGTCAATAAAAATATTACTAATTGCAACATCTTATCACACGGCCATTTACAGATGAACGAGCTGTCACAATCCATACCACTGACAAATCAAATGACGCACAGCATCGACCTCGACCGCCTTGAGCAGGTCATACTGCACCTTTTTTCGACGAGGATGCCGTCGGCAATAATACACGCAGAATTTACGGAAATAGGGGATTGCCTTACGGATCGGGTATAAATCCAGAATCATATCGAAATGTCGGAGTATAATCTCCCCCTGCTCGGCTAAATCAGGCGGATCAGGCTTTGGTTCGCCCATAATAACGGCCCGGGCTTCCCGAAAAATCCAGGGATTGCCGATCGCTCCTCTGGCAAAGATAATACCATCAATGCCGTATGTAAATCTTTTATTCATAGCGTCTTCCGGTTCATTAATATCACCGCTGCCGATTACGGTTACACCGGGAAATTCCTTCGCGAACTCCGCGACAGCATGCCAGTTCGCCTGAACACGATATCGCTGACACACCGTGCGCCCATGAACCACAAGTGCATCAATACCAAGATGTTGCGCATCGCGACAAATCTGGATAACTTGATCTTTCGATTCTTTGGATGTATCGTAACCGATACGCAACTTAATCAGCAGCGGACAAGCAATCGCTTCTCGAACGGCCGCCATAATCCTTTTAACAGCAGCAGGTTGCGTCAGAAGAAATCCTCCGCGTTTTTTTTCTGTCACCTTGGGAGCCGGACAGGCAAAATTCAGATCGATTACATCAAACCCCTGATCGACCAATCGCCGGGCAGCAGCTGCCATTGTCGCCGGCTCACTGCCCAGCAACTGAGCGCCGACCGGCTTATCGTAATCCGTGAAATTATACAGAGGTTTATCCAGCACCCCGGGATGCAAGACTGATTTATCGAGCATAAGCCCCGTAAAAACCAGCGGCGAGCCAAACTCCAACGCCAACGCACACATCGCCCGATCACTGTATCCGCTGAGCGGCGCCTGATAAAAGGGGACGTCAAGATGGAGATTTCCGAGCTTTAACATTATCTAAAATAAAGACTTGTATAGAATGCCGAAGGTGGGAATCGAACCCACACCCTGTTGCCAGGACGGGATTTTGAATCCCGCGCGTCTGCCAGTTCCGCCACTTCGGCAATGTGTCCGTGGAAACTTTTCAGTTTTGCATACTATCCAGCTTATTTCAAGCCATCGTGCCGATGTTATCGGCGTTTTTTACCGGAAACTAATTATTATAAATATTCTCTTTCGCAGGTCAACACCGATTCACAGGCAATTTCAAAATAATTCACCTAAAACTGAAAACCGATAAATGCTTCATTGACAACTATCTGATATTATCTTATATTCCGATTTCGCTACGCTCCGGGGTGTAGCTCAGCTTGGCTAGAGCGCCTGCTTTGGGAGCAGGAGGCCGAAGGTTCGAATCCTTTCACCCCGATTTGTTGTAAGTCTCGCCGAATCATGGATTCAGAATAACCACTTCTTGCGGTGGCGCGGTCATAACCGACTGTTAAAAACGTATACTAGTATATGTTTTAACGCTGTGGATAGCGCTGCCATGAAAACAGGCCGTCAAAACCGTTCACTGCCGCGTCGAAGCCTTGTTCCCTAACTCTCACCTGCATGGAGAAATGAGATCAGGATACTGATCCTTAACCAGGCGAATCCGGCATGGTGAAAACCTCATTATAGCACAGAAAACAGCATATAAACTGTTGTAATAAATGGGGTTATAATTTTATGATAAGGACTGGCCACCAGGAAGGTCTCAGGTACAAGTCTTGTACCGCCCATTACATATCCCTCTGCCAATAAATAACTTATAAATATTATTTTTTTGCATGCACTCCTCTTGAATTGTCCGATATGCAATTATGGATTGTTAAGATATACCCTGAGGGTATGAGGATTCCCGTCAGGGCCAGTCGTAAAAACTTTGGCCGCAAATAGTTACGTTTGGAAAAAACGGGGATTGTCAATCGGAACG
>CAYZXY010000012.1:0-69663 GCA_964482555.1 uncultured Pirellulales bacterium | reverse complement strand
CGAAAGCGAAGATTTTTTTCATCTGACAAGAAATGCAAAACCGGGCATATGGGTGACTATTCACGGTTTTTCATGACGAAACGGCCAGAAGGAATAAAGATCGCTTGCAGCCCAAAATAAATTTTTAGAGGTGCCCTTAACCCTTCAATACTATGAATAGCCCCTCAAGTGAAGTGAGGGGCTGATGATTACTGAATTGGGGTTTGCGTCACCGGGCACGGGAATATGAAAATCCAATCATTATCCCCCTTTTGTCGGAACGTAATTGTTTGTGGACAAAAGGCTTACGCCCTATCCTGCTCTGAGCTTTCTACCCGATTGGGTATAGTTTGCCGTAAAGACGCGCTTCCCACATTATTTCTTTTCTTTTTTCTGGATTTTGGCCCAGGTGTCTTTCAAGGTAACGGTGCGGTTGAAATACATTTTATCACCAGTTGATTTCGGATCGACGCAAAAATAGCCCAGGCGTTCGAACTGGAATCGATCGAGCGGTCCGGCTTCTTTAACGGACGGTTCGACATAAGCTTTCTCGAGCACTTTCAGTGAATCAGGATTTAGATTGGCCGTAAAATCCTGTACCTCGCTGTCGGTTTCATTCGGATTTTCCCGGTTGAACAGGTGGTCATACACTCGTACTTCAATCGGCAGCGACTCCGACGCCGACACCCAGTGCAGCGTCGCTTTGACTTTTCGTCCATCAGGGGAATCGCCACCGCGTGTTGCCGGGTCGTATGTGCAATGCAGCTCTACAATATTCCCCTTATCATCCTTGATCACATCCGTACAGGTGACAAAATAACCATACCGCAGGCGCACTTCACGCCCCGGAGCCAGCCGGAAAAACTTTTTCGGCGGTTCTTCCATGAAGTCATCTTTTTCTATATACAGCTCCCGAGTAAAAGGTACCTGTCGGGTGCCTGCCGTCTCATCTTCGGGATTGTTGATCGCTTCCATGTATTCTATCTGCCCTTCCGGGTAATTGGTTATCACGAGCTTCAGCGGGTTCAGCACCGCCATAACCCGGGGACTGGTCCTGTTTAACTCTTCCCGCAGGCAATGCTCGAGTAACTGAAAATCGACCGTACTGTTGAATTTATTCACGCCAATCCGGTAACAGAAATTACGTATGCCGGCCGGGGGATAACCGCGCCGCCTCATCCCGGAAATCGTCGGCATCCGCGGATCATCCCACCCGGTAACAAAACCTTCTTGCACCAGCCGCAGCAGTTTCCGCTTACTCATAACAGTATAGGTCAGATTCAGGCGGGCAAATTCAATCTGCCGGGGATGATGGACGCCAAGCTCTTCAAGGAACCAGTCGTACAGGGGGCGATGGTTTTCAAATTCCAGGGTACAGATCGAATGCGTAATCTTTTCCACCGAATCCGATTGACCATGCGCCCAGTCATACATGGGGTATATGCACCAGTCGTTCCCGGTACGATGATGGGAGGCCCGCAAAATCCGGTACATGACCGGATCACGCATGTTTAGATTTGGGTGTGCCATGTCGATTTTCGCCCGCAGCGTCCGTGTGCCGTCGGGGAATTCCCCGTCTTTCATTTTTTCAAACAGTTCCAGATTTTCCTCCAGGCTCCGATCGCGCCAGGGGCTGGCTTTGCCCGGTTCGGTTAGCGTCCCGCGATACTCCCGCATCTGCTCCGGTGTCAATTCGCAGACAAACGCTTTGCCGTTCCGGATGAGCTGTTTGGCCCATTCGTACAACTGCTGAAAATAATCCGACGCATAATATTCATGCTCTCCCCAGTCAAATCCCAGCCAGCGAACATCCGCTTTAATGGAATCAATATATTCCTGTTCTTCCTTAATCGGATTGGTATCGTCAAAACGTAAATGACAACGCCCCCCAAATTCCCGGGCAATGCCGAAGTTCAGACAGATACTTTTGGCATGACCAATATGCAGGTACCCATTCGGCTCCGGGGGAAACCGCGTCACGACACTCCCATCCCATTTATTGCTCCGGCAGTCCTCCGCGACAATCTCCCGTACAAAATCCAGTGACTTTTTATTCTCGTTTACGTTTTGTTCCCTGGCGTTCATGTCCACTTACCTTTCATTTGCAGGCCCGGTTCATTCAGTTCATATACTGAAAATCCAGATTATATTTCTATTCCTCTATTTCGTCAAAGAAGAATAAACCTGATTGAATCTGATACTTTTTTATTTTAGGTGTTTTATTTGATGCCATTTGTACTATAATTGTCCGTGCAAAGAGGTTAATCAGGAGGCGATTTAAAACGTAAAAGCAGTTTTCGCAGTTAAGAGAATTCACTCACCGATTGTAACTGGAGGGCTATATCTGTGAGCATTTCCCGATTCGCAGCCAATGTCTGTGTTTGTATCTTCTTGTTTTGCAATACTTTACCAGTGTTTTCGATCGTGCTGCCTCCCGAAAATGAACCGGGCCCGCCGTCTTCAGAGTCTCCGCCGGATGAGATCAGCGGCCGCTGGTATCCCAATGGAACCTGCGTAGTCATCGCTCCCAACTACATCATTACCGCCAGGCATGTCGGTCAGCAGGTCTCTCCCCCAAGAGTGATTATCGACGGCGCCACCTACACGATCAATCCTGACAATATCTGGGACCACCCTTCGGCTGATTTGCGGGTTGCCAAAATCGATGCGGGTAACCGGACTGAGTATGTCGACATCTATTCGAACGACAACGAAACAGGAAATCAGGTCGTCTTTGCCGGCTATGGTAAAGGTCGCGGCACGGCGTTATCCGGCAACCGGGGTTATAAGTGGAGTTCATCAAGTTGCGGGACGTTTCGGCGTGCCACCAATACGATTGAATCGACCTGGCAGGACAACGGTATTCAGTATCTGCTATCCCATTTTTATGATTCCAATCATTATAAAGCGACTGATTATGAAGGGGCCCTGGCTTTATGCGATTCCGGATCAGGATGGTTTTTGGAACATCAAAATCAATGGCTTGTTGCGGCAATAACGCTCGGCGTAGAAAATGCGGATTCCTCGAAGTCGGTATTCGGCGACTACATGCTCGGCTTGCGTTTGAGTTATTATCGCGACTGGATATTCAGCCGGGATGAGGGGAGAGTGCTGGCCTCGCGGGATCTGGGCCCGGTTCCGGGCGATCTGAATGGCGATTTATTATTCGATCTGCAGGATGTCGCCCAATTTACCAGTCAATGGATGCGATCCGACTGCAATCTCGATAACAACTGGTGCAATGGCAGCGACCATGACCGTAATGGCAGAGTCAATATCGAGGATATTCTGGAAATCTCAGAGTTTTTTTCTCCATTATAATCGGGTTGTCCAGGCCGGGTGTGCTTTTGGCTATATCCCTGTTTCGGTCATTTTTTCCGATTAATTCCCTTTGGATTCATGATTGACAAAAACGGCTTGTGCCGTTAAGGTACTTTATTTAAAGGGTTTATACTACAATGGAGCCTATGGTATGACTGTTGTGACACGATTTGCCCCGTCCCCGACGGGTTATTTACATATTGGCGGGGCCCGCACGGCGTTGTTTTGCTGGTTGATGGCACGTCATCACGGCGGCCGGTTCATATTACGTATTGAAGATACCGACCAGAAACGTAATACACCCACCGCGGCCCGACAGGTCATGCAGGATCTGTGCTGGCTGGGCATCGATTGGGATGAAGGTCCGGATATTGACGATCCGACCGGTCCCGGCAAAGGGCCCAATGCTCCCTATTCGCAATCTCTCCGGCTGGATATCTACAACAAATATCTCCGGCAGCTTATCGAGGCCGGCAAGGCGTATTATTGTATGGATACGCCCGAAGAGATCGAAGCCCTGCGTCAACAGGCTCAAGCTGAAAAACGCACGTTTGTTTATCCTCGCCCCCAGGTTTACCCTGACCAGGCCGCGGTCGAAAAAGCCCGGGCCGATGGTCGCCCGGTTACGGTTCGCTTTGCCGTTCCGACTCAAGAGAAGATCGTAGTGCATGATATTGTGCGGGGTGAGGTTACATTCGACGCCAGGGAAATCAGCGATTTTATCATTCAGAAAAGTGATGGCTTTCCGACTTATCATTTTGCCTGTGTTGTGGATGATGAATTGATGGAGGTGACGCATGTTATCCGCGGTCAGGAACACCTGATGAACACACCCGGCCATATCGCCTTGCAGCAGGCGCTGGGGTTTCGCACGCCGGAATATGCTCATATTTCGGTTACCGTCAGCGAAGGCGGCGGCAAGCTTTCCAAACGGGAGCGGGCCAAAACGCTATTGAAAACCATTAACGAGCGGAGCGATGATATTAAGCTGGCGGAACTCGCCGCGGCCGGCACGCTCACCATGAAGCAGATGACCGATTTTATGGAAGGGAGCTTTGCGCCGGACGGACCAGATATAACGGCTATGGCCGAGTTTTTGGAGATTCATCTGCCTGAGATAAATGTGGTCGATTTCTTCAACAGCGGATATATCCCGGAGGCGATGGTCAATTTTGTGGCGTTGCTGGGCTGGAATCCTGGCGATAACCGGGAAATTATGCCGCTGGAAGAACTCATCGAAGCGTTCGATTTGCATCGTCTGGCCCGCACCAACAGTCTTTTTGACCGCGATAAGCTGAAAGCTTTTAATACCGATCACATGCGATTGGTGAGCCCGGAACGGTTGCTGGAGCATTTTAAGAACTATCTCCGGGCCCAGGATTCGCCTTTCGCGGAGTTTGACGATCAGGCACTGGCCTATATTCTCAAGATCAACGAAGGCGCTCAGACTCTCGAGCAGATTGTCAATAAATGCCGGTTTCTGATTCAAAAGGATAGCGAAATCGAATTTGACCCCAGGGCTGTTAAGAAAGTCCTGAGCAAGGATGGGTGTGCTGAGGTCCTGGGGCAGATACGTGATGTCATGGCTGGTGTTGCTCCCTGGGACAGCGAGACGCTGCATAAGACCATTGAGGCTTTTTGTGAGGAAAAAGATCTCGGCATGGGTAAGGTCGCCCAGCCCATCCGTGTCGCGATTACCGGCACGATGATCAGCCCGCCCATCGACGCGAGTCTAAAACTGCTGGGCCGCGGACGCACATTGAAACGAATTGATCAAGCGATAGAGTTTGTAGAGAATTTATAGCTTTTTAGAACACTGATAACACTGATTCCGACTGATTAATGCAGATTATTTGAATAAGATATAAAATTCGATATCTGTGTTAATCCGTGTCATCTGTGTTCCATTTATGAAAGGGTAAAGATGACATTACTTGTAACCGGTTCCATCGGCATTGACACTGTAAAATCCCCTTTTGGTAAAGCGACGGACTGTCTCGGCGGTTCCGTGACTTATTTCAGTATGGCAGCCAGTTTTTTTCATCCCGTCCGTTTTGTGGGCGTGGTGGGCGAGGATTGTCCCTTCGACCTGCATGAGGTGTTTGCCGGTCGCGACGTCGATCTGGCCGGGCTGGAAATCCGCAAAGGCAGTAAGACCTTCCGCTGGCAGGGCACCTATCATGAAGATATCAACGAACGCACAACGGACCATGTGGAATTGAATGTGCTGGGGGAAGCGCCCCCGGTCATTCCCGACGCTTTTACCGACAGCGACTATGTCTTTCTCGCCAATACCCATCCGGCCCTGCAGATCGAAATGACTGAACGGATGAAAGATTCGAAGCTGATCGTGGCCGACACCATGAATCTCTGGATCGAAACGGAATTGCCTAATCTCAAGGAGTTGATTTCCCGCGTACAGGGGCTGGTTCTTAACGACGGCGAGGCGAAAATGCTTACCGAAAAACAGAACATGATCACCGCGGCACGGGACATTCTGCATATGGGTCCCGAATTCGTCGTTATTAAAAAGGGCGAGCATGGTTTACTGCTGATGACCAAAAAAGGCGAGATCTTGGTCATGCCGGCTTATCCAACCGAAGAGGTTAAAGACCCCACCGGCGCGGGCGACAGCTTCGCCGGGGGCATGATGGGGGTTATCGCCAGCGAAGACAACAGTCAACTGCCAACCCTGAAAAAGGCGATGGCTTACGGCACTGCCGCCGCCAGCCTGGTCATCGAAGATTTCTCCCTGAACCGCTGGAAAAACTGTACGATAAGCGATATAAACAGTCGCATGCAGACGCTCAGCGATATGATGAGATTTTAACCTGAGAAGGCGTGACTATTCATGACCTGGTTTTGCTGATTAACTCGTTTACTCATCTGATTGTTAACTCAATTATGTCTATTCGCAGTTTTATCGCCATAGAATTTGACGAATCCATCCGGCGAGGTCTGGGCCGGCTGCAGGAGAGAATCCGTTCTCAGCTGCCGCCGCAGCTTTCGGCCCTGAAATGGATCCATCCAGACAACATCCATTTAACCCTGAAGTTTCTCGGGGACGTCCCGGACGATCTGATCCGGGATGTCTGCCTGTTGACCAGCGATGCGGTCGTCGGTTTGGAGCCGTTTGATTTTGACATTACCGGTTGCGGGTCTTTCCCTGAGAAAGGGGCCGCCCGTGTTCTCTGGGCTGGTATAACCGCCGGCGCCGAATCCCTGGCCGGCCTGCAGCAGGCCATCGAAGGCCCCATGGCCGATCTGGGCTTCCCGCGAGAAGTCCGCAAGTTCAGTCCCCATATTACCATGGCCCGCATCAAAGCCCCGGCTGTCGGCGGAGAGGTCCGCCGACTGGTCGAAAAAATCCCGCCTGTCCAACTGGGTACCCAATCCGTCTGCGAAGTCGTCGTTTTTCAGAGCGAACTCACCCGCACCGGCCCCATCTACACGCCCATGCATCATGCCGAATTGGGTTGATTCCCGTATGGAATCTTTGTCTTAGACTCGTTCCGATTGAAAATCCCGTTTTATCTAAACGTAACTATCTGCAGATAAAACCTTTACGACTGGCCCTGGCGGGAATTCTCATACCCTTTGGGTATAAAAACTTTTTCTCAATAAGAGTTTATATAAATGTTAGGGAAATTTTAGGGTTTTTTGCAAATACTGCTTGATTTTATCCGGCATTTATACCAAAATAATTGCACAACCATGCGTGAGAAAAGATTCGCGGGATTTTTGGTGGTTAAAATTACATTAGTTCTTTTAAAACAATTACTTATAAGGAGCACGGTATGGCGAAATCCTCGAAGGCAAGCAAAAAAACCGAACAGGTCCCCGGCAGTTCATCCCTGGAGCAGGCCCTGAATCAGATCGAAAAGCAGTTTGGTGAAGGTACGATCATGCATCTGGACGAAAGCAGTACAGCCAGTATTCCGGGAATCAGTACAGGCGCTCTTTCGTTGGATATTGCCTTGGGAGGACGTGGTATGCCCAGAGGCAGGGTCGTGGAGCTTTTCGGCCCGGAAGCAAGTGGCAAGACCACCATCGCTCTCCATACCGTCGCCGAGGCTCAGAAAACCGGCGGCGTGGCGGCTTTTATTGATGCCGAACATGCCCTTGATCCTACCTGGGCGAAGAAAATCGGGGTGAATCTGGACGCCTTGCTGTTTTCCCAGCCTGACAGCGGAGAAGATGCTCTAAATATTGTGGAGATGCTGGTCCGCAGCGATGCCGTCGATGTAATCGTGGTGGATTCGGTTGCGGCACTGATTCCCCAGGCCGAACTGCAAGGGGAAATGGGCGATACGCATGTGGGATTGCAGGCGCGGCTGATGAGCCAGGCGATGCGGAAGCTGACCGGCGCCATCAGTAAAAGCCGGACCTGTCTGATCTTTATTAACCAGATTCGCATGAAAATCGGCGTTATGTTCGGCAATCCCGAAACGACGCCTGGAGGCAACGCCCTGAAGTTTTACAGCTCCGTACGGCTGGATATTCGTAAAATCAGTACGATAAAAGACAGTAAAGACGGCGCGACCGGTAACCGGATTCGGGCTCGCGTGGTGAAAAACAAAGTCGCGCCGCCGTTTCGGCAGGCTGAGTTTGATATTTTCTACGACCAGGGTATCAGCGAAGAAGGCGATCTGATTGATCTGGCCGTTAATGAAAACATTCTCGATAAAAGTGGGGCTTTCATTAAGTATGAAGATGAAACCATCGGCCGGGGGATGGAAAAGGCCCGCGAATATATGCGGGATAACCCGGAATTTATGGAGAAAATCCGACATAAGGTTCTGGTCGCCTACGGCGTTATAGAAGAGGATAAGCCCGAAACGATCAAGAGCGATATTCAGGAGATCCCGGCGGAAACCGTCGAGGAAGCCCCCGCAAAGACCACCAAAAAGGCCAAAAAATAATTTGTTTATGCCATGACGCAAAAACATCAAACGATATTACTGGTTTTTCTGGCTTTGTTCAGCCTGACGGCGTCCTCCTTGTTTATCTGGCAGTATCAATCGTCCTGGCAGCCCGATACCTTTGCGCTTTGGAACAAAGAGTATGGTGCGGTCGTGGACCGGTCCGCGAAATCGGTCGTGGCGATAAACGTGGAACATGACGCTGAAAGCGGATTCAGAAAAAGCAGTTCCGGCAGCGGGATGGTCATATCAAAAGACGGTTACATCCTGACGAATGAGCATGTCATTGCCGGTGCTGAACGCATCCGGGTGACGCTGGCGGATAAAAGACAGTATGTCGCCAGGCTTATTGGTTTTGATATTCGACACGACCTGGCGATACTGAAAATTGAAGCGGATGGTTTATTGCCGATTTCGTTTGCGGATCCCGGTAGGCTCAAGCGGGGTGATGTGGCGATTGCCATCGGCAATCCGCTGGGGACCGGCTCCGATGGCAATGCTGTGGCGACGTTTGGATTTATTAACCGCCTGGAACAGAAAATGAGTATCCCGTTGGCCCTGGGCGGCCGCAATGAAAGATTTTATGACAACCTTATTCAAACCAGCGCCTCTGTCACCAATGGCAACAGCGGCGGCCCGCTGGTTAATGAACTGGGCCAGGCGGCCGGCATAATCACGGCATCCTCGGAATCGCGAAAAAGCCGGTTTGGTTTTGCGATTGCGCTGGATGAAAAAACCCGCCATGTTATCGACTCTTTGAAAAAAGGTATGCCGATGGAACGGGGGTTTCTGGGGGTGGAACTGGCCGACAGCGTCGATCGGAACATGCAGATCCGGCTGGGCATCGACGAGATTTCTGGAGCGGTGGTTACTCATGTCATGTTGGGATTCCCCGCCCAGCGCGGCGGTGTCGAAAACGGCGATTTGATCAAGCAAATTGACGGTCAGCGGATTGCTTCATCGCAAGAGCTGATCAGTTATGTCGATCGCTGCCAGCCGGAGCAGATCATTTATGTTAATTTGTTGCGAGGGGATGACGGACGCAATCAGAAGCTCACCCTGCCGGTTCGGCTGTCAAAACGGAGCGATCGGGACATCTGGGGCTATATCCATGAAAAAAGGGGACTGTCGCTATCTATGAATGGGATGGTATTAAAGCCGCTGATTCCCTGGCGCCGTCAATACATGGATTTGCCGGCCGATCAGCATGGGGTACTGGTTTTCGATGTCGATCGGGATGGTCCGGCCCGGCAATACGGCATCGAGCCGGGGGCCATTATCACTCACATCGGCCATGTTGCCATTTATACGTTGCGGGATGTCGAACTGGCCCGCCGCCAATACCCGAATATTTATAACGCTGTCAAATTCTATTCTCCCTATACGCAGAATCGTGCTTCCCATAACTGATAAATTTATTTAAAATCCCTGACACGGATAAATCGGAATTTCGAATGATAAAATTCCAAATGACGTAACAATGTCCCAATGACGAAGTCTGAAAACCCTAAGTTACTCAGATTGTTTTATGCAGAAACAGAAAGTGCGAATTCGCACTTGTTTTTGTGATATCATTTTAGGAAAAGGCCCAACGGAACGCCAAAACACGCACAGATAAATGCGAAACTTAAGAGGAATATATCGCGTGAAAACATCACAGCAAATCAGACAGGAGTTCATCGACTTTTTTCTTCAGCGGGTACATAAATTCATTCCCAGTTCGTCCGTCGTCCCCATGGATGACCCGACGCTGCTTTTTACCAATGCGGGCATGAATCAGTTCAAGGATATCTTTCTGGGCAGCAAAACACCCGAACATCGCCGGGCTGTGAATTCCCAGAAATGTATTCGCGTCAGCGGCAAACATAACGATCTGGAAGAAGTCGGCAAAGACACCTACCACCATACCTTTTTTGAAATGCTGGGCAACTGGTCATTTGGCGATTATTTTAAAACTGATGCTATCGACTGGGCCTGGCAGTTATTCACCGCGGTCTGGGGTTTTGACGATAACAGGTTGTGGGCTACCGTTTTTGGCGGGGACAGCAATGATAATCTCGAAGCGGACGAAGAAGCCGAAAAACTCTGGATAAAGCAAACCAGCCTGCCCGCCGAGCGTGTTTTGCGATTTGGCAAGAAAGACAACTTCTGGGAAATGGGCGATGTCGGCCCTTGCGGACCCTGCAGTGAAATCCATTACGATCTCGGTCCCCAGGCGTGCGACCGTCAAGGCGTCGAAGGTCACCTCTGCGGCGTTAACGGCGATTGCGGCCGTTACATTGAATTATGGAACCTGGTCTTCATTCAATATCATCGCGACGAATCCGGCAAATTGCACCCGCTGCCGGCCCGGCATGTCGATACCGGCGCCGGCCTGGAGCGGATTGTTGCCGTCCTGCAGAATAAAGCCAGCAATTACGACACCGATCTGTTCATGCCGATGATTAACCATATCGCCGATCTGTCCGGCAAGGCCTACACCAGTACCCTGGGCAATCAGACCGATAACGCGTTTCGGGTCATCGCCGATCATCTCCGCACCTTGTCTTTCGCGATTGCCGATGGCGCCGTTCCCAGCAATGACGGCCGTGGTTACGTCCTGCGTCGGATTCTGCGACGCGGTTCCCGTTTCGGCCTGGTACTGGATCTGCACGAACCGTTTATGTATAAACTCGTCCCAACGCTTGTCGGTTATATGGGCGAAGCCTTTCCCGAAATCAGGCAGCGTCAGGAACATGTCATTAACGTTATCAAAGCGGAAGAAGAAAGTTTCGGCCGTACGCTCGATCGCGGCATGTCCATTTTTGAGAGCGATATGGTCGAACTGAAACAGAAGGATGCACAGGAACTCCCCGGCGACAAAGCCTTCCGGCTTTTTGACACGTACGGCTTTCCGCTTGATCTGACCCAATTGCTGGCCGAAGAAAACGACATGACGGTTGATATCGCCGGTTTCGAACGCGAAATGGAGCAGCAGCGGACCCGTGCTCGCCAGGCCCAGAAAAACGTGACCTATCAGGCCGATATCCTGGCTGAAATTTTGCCGGAAACCAGCGATGCCGACAAATACACCATGACCCAGCTTTCCGCCCGCCTGCTCGGTTATGTCATGGAGGATCAGTATATCGACAAAGGCCCGGTCCCTTCGCGAGTGCCGGTCGGCCTGGTGCTGGATCGTACCTGTGCCTATGCCGAGTCCGGCGGCCAGGTCGGCGACAAGGGGATCATCACCGTCAACGGCGAAAAATTCACCTTCGAAAACACGCAAAGGATCGGCCGTGCCGTCGTGCATTACGGCAAAACAGAGTCCTCAAATATTCATCCCGGCTCCCAGATGACTATTACGATCGATCCGGCACGTGAGGATATCCGCCGTAATCACACCGCCACCCATCTGCTGCAATGGGCCCTGCAAATCGTTCTTGGCGAGCATGCCCATCAGGAAGGTTCGCTCGTGCATCCGGATTATCTGCGGTTTGATTTCTCGCACCCCAAAGCCATGGCCGCCGATGAAATCCGTCAGGTCGAACAGCTCGTCCGCACCCAGATTCATGCCGCCTGTCCCGTTACGTTTAAGACCATGCCGCTGGAGGACGCCAGAAAGCTGGGAGCCATGGCGCTGTTTTCCGAAAAATACGGCGATTTTGTCCGTGTGCTGGCAATCGGGGCCGGCGACCCGGACCGCCTGGAAGACGCCTTCAGCCGTGAATTCTGCGGCGGAACCCATGTCAACAACACCCGTGATATCGGCTCGTTCAAAATCATCAAAGAAGAAAGCGTCGCCACCGGCATTCGTCGTATCACCGCCATGACCGGCCGGGCTCTTAACGACATGCTTTATGCCCGCTGCGAAATCGTTGACGAGCTAACCGTTATGTTGAAATGCCAGCCCGATGAAGTTGCTGACCGTGTGAATAACCTTATCGAAACCAACAAAAAACTCAATAAACAGCTCAAGCAGGGCGCCGGCGCCGACCTGAAATCATACGCTGAAAAACTACTTAAGGAAGCCCAGACTATTAACGATGCAGTTGTAATCGTCGGCCAACTGCCCCCGGCGCCGGTGGAAGCGATTCGTTCGCAAATCGACTGGCTGCGCAAGAAAGCCCCCACCTGCGTTATAACCCTTGCCAGCGTTACTGAGGACAGCAAGGTCCTGATTTTCGCTGCCGTTTCCGACGATTTGATCAAGGATAAAGGTCTCAAAGCCGGCGATATCGTCAAGCAGGTTGCTCCTGTCGTGGGCGGCGGGGGCGGCGGCCGTCCGCAATTGGCCCAGGCGGGCGGCAAAGATCCCTCCAAAATCGAACAGGCCCTGCAGGAAGCCGCAAGGATTATCCAGGAGCATCTGGCCTGATTTTCTTGAAAGTGATTGAGTTTGTCAGCCGAAGAAGATGGCAGAGCGGTTACAGCACATAATGGAAAAATAATACGTAAGCTTTTATGTCCTAACAGGTTAAAAATGGTTTACCCCGGCTCGAAACCTTGAGCTATTTTTTTACATGAAATCATCGCTGTTTATTTGATAAAATATGCCCTATATTAAGGAATGAATATATACTGTTTCAATGAGCTCGTCTGGTTTTTTATACCTGTTGGGTATAGTTATAAGAGAGGATTATTATGACTCGCATTTCAATAATTAAATTAAACATATTGCTGGTATTTTTGTTTTCTTTTTCTAAGGCTATTTATGCCGAAGATCCTGTAAACAAAAAAGCCCCCAATATTATATTGATTTTATCCGATGATATGGGTTTCAGCGACATCGGCTGCTATGGCAGCGAGATTCAAACTCCCGTTCTGGATCGGCTGGCCGGTAATGGTTTGCGGTTTACCCAGTTTTACAATGCGGCACGCTGCTGCCCGTCCCGGGCCAGCATTCTCACCGGCGTCTATCAGCATCAGGCCGGTATTGGCCTGATGGTGGATAATGATAACCTGCCGGGCTATCAAGGCGATCTGGGCCATAACGTCATGACCCTCGCGGAGGTTCTCGGCAGCGGCGGCTATCAAACCTATATGAGCGGCAAATGGCATGTCACCCGTTTTACCAGTCCGAATGGGCCGAAAGATAACTGGCCGATGCAGCGGGGGTTTGATAAATTCTATGGGTCGATTACGGGCGCCGGCAGTTTCTATGACCCGGCGACTCTCTGCCGCGGCAATACCTATATCACTCCCGTAAACGATCCTGTTTACAAACCGGAAACCTACTATTATACGGATGCGATCAGCGATAATGCCGTGATGTTCCTTAACGAACATGCCGAAAACACGCCGGCCAGACCGTTCTTTCTGTATGTGGCCTACACGGCCGCTCACTGGCCCATGCATGCGCTGCCTGAAGATATCGCTAAATACAAGGGCAAATATGATGGCGGCTTTGAGCCCATCCGCAAAGCACGTTTTGAGCGGCTTAAGAAAATGGGCCTGATTGATCCGGCCTGGGAACTCTCGCTGCAGGCGGGCGACTGGGACCGGGTAAAAGACAAAGCCTGGGATGCCCGGAATATGGAGGTCTATGCGGCGATGGTGGACCGCATGGATCAGGGAATAGGAAAAATTGTCAACGAAGTGAAACGGCAGGGACAACTGGAGAATACGTTGATATTGTATCTGCAAGACAATGGCGGCTGTGCGGAAGGATATGGCAGATATGCTCCCCAAAAACCCTACCCGACCGATTTGAAGCCTATGGGCCCGGATGAACTGCAAACGAAAATCTGGCCGCCCATGCAGACGCGGGATGGACGCCCTGTCCGGCATGGTCCGGGTGTGATGGCTGGTCCTGAAGATACCTTTTGCGGTTATGGCGGGGGCTGGGCAAACGTTTCCAATACGCCCTTTCGTGAATACAAGCATTTTGTGCATGAGGGCGGCATTGCCACCCCGCTGATTGTTCATTGGCCGGCCGGTATCGCCCGCTCTTGTGTAGGAAAGCTGGAGCATCAACCCGGTCATATCATAGATATCATGGCAACCTGTGTGGATGCCGCCGGTATCAAGTATCCGCAACAATATAAAGACAATACGACGCTGCCGATGGAAGGCATCAGTCTGCTGCCGGTTTTCCAGGGCAAATCTCTGAACCGCAGCTCAGGTTTGTATTTTGAGCACCATTTAAATTGTGCGGTTCGGGACGGCAAATGGAAACTGGTTCGTAAAGGCAATACGCGTACCGGGGAAATGTCTCCCTGGGAACTGTACGATATGGAGAAGGACCGTACGGAAATGCATGACCTGAGCGACCGATATCCGGACAAAGTCAATACCTTATCCGAACATTGGCGTTCATGGGCCCAACGCGCACTGGTTGTGCCCTGGCCATACAAAGCCTCTTTCAATCAAGCGAACTGACGATGTTCACGCAAAGATTATTCCTCTGCGGCCTTCTCTTCTCGGCGATAGCTTCGATGGCGGCTGCCGAAACGAAAAAGCCGAACCTGGTGTTTATCATCGCCGATGATTGCACCTGGCGGGATATCGGTTCTTATGGCGGGCAGGCATATACGCCCAATATTGACAGGCTGGCCGGGGAAGGTATGCGGTTTACCCGATGTTTTCAGGCGGCGCCGATGTGTTCACCAACACGGCATAATCTTTACACCGGGCTGTATCCCGTAAAAAGCGGCGCCTACCCCAACCATGCATTCGCTAAAGATCATGTCAAAAGTATCGTCCATTATCTCAGACCCCTGGGATACCGGGTCGCTCTTTCCGGCAAAACGCATATTGCTCCGAAATCCGTTTTCCCCTTTGAATACAGTCGCCATCAGAAAAAACTGGAATCGGCCATTGATATGAAAGCCGTCGATACCCTGATGGCCGAGTGTGCTGAGAGCGGTAAACCTTTCGCTCTGTTCGCCTGTTCTGATGAACCCCATGTTCCCTGGAACAAGGGAAAGGAATATCGCAGCCGTTACAATGCCCGAACCCTCAACCTGCCCCCCTGTATCGTTGATACGCCGGAGACGAGGGAAAACTATGTCTGCTATCTCGCGGAGATCAGTTTTTTCGACAATGAGGTCGGCCGGATTCTGGCAATGCTCGATAAATACAAGCTCGCGCAGGATACCCTGGTTATGGTGGTTTCCGAACAGGGCAATGTGTTTCCTTTCGCCAAGTGGACCTGTTATGATTCCGGCCTGCAATCGATTATGGTTGTACGCTGGCCGGGTCGCGTGACTCCGGGCAGCCAGACGGATGCGATGGTGGAATATGTGGACGTTTGTCCCACATGGGTTAATATTGCCGGCGGAACGCCCGATGAGACCCTGGACGGCAAGAGCTTTCTGCCGGTACTGCTGGGCGAAACGGATCATCACAAAGACCACGTTTACGCCATACAGACCAGTCGCGGCATTTACAACGGCCCGCATCATTATCCGATTCGTTCGGTTCGCAATGAGCGGTATAAACTCATCCTGAATCTCGCCCCCGAGGCGACATTCAAGAATGCCGCCGTCAACAGCAGTTGGTTTAAATCCTGGCAGCAGGCCGCGCAGGCAGGCAATGCCCACGCCGAAGCGATGGTCCACCGCCATTTTTACCGTCCCGCTGTGGAGTTGTATGATGTCGTTGTAGATCCGTATGAAATGAATAATCTGGCGGATGATCCGCAATACGCGCAGGTTGTCGCGGAAATGAAAAAAACGCTACAAGACTGGATGGCCGCCCAGGGTGACTTAGGACTGGAAACCGAGCTTAACGCTTTCGAACGGATGCGGTCTGGCAATAAGGACTATAGGGCCTGGGCCAGGGAAAATAAACCAATACTTGAACAGGATAGTAAGTAATCCTGAAATTTCAGGCACCGCCCGGACTCTTTAAGCGATTATCGACATATAGACTCGTTTTGATTGAAAATCCCGTTTTGTCTAAACGTAACTATGTGCGAATAAAGCCGTTACGAATGGCCCTGGCGGGATGTCTCATACCCTTTGGGTATAAATGTTTGAACAAAAATTATAGGCGTTCACGGAATTTACGGATAAGATTTTGGCAAAAACATTGCATGGTTGTTTAATCGCCTCAGGAACAACTGAGATAGCGTCATTTAAAGGATACCCATCGCCTTAAAAGCTGCACTCGGCTCTGCCAGGAGCTATCTACCCGACGAGGTATAACTTCTGGAGGGCGAGGTCCTCCCTCCCGATTCCTTGTTTAATGCTGTCATTCCTGCCAACGATACAGGCAGGCGATGACGGTGATGGCGTTCATGCGGTCGTCGTCGTATGAGCGGTGGTCGAGGGTCAGTTCCTTAAGGATCAGGGGAGAGTTTAGCCGGCTGGTTTTGTCCAGAAAACCCAAAAGTTCATTGAGCGTAACGGCTTTCATCTCGATACTGATGGCGGTTTCATGAACGGCGTCGCTGAGAGGGCGGTTCTGTTGTTTCATGGATGCCTTTTCCATGAGTTCCTCGGCGGTCAGCAGCTTTTCCAGATCGGAAATCAGTACGGTATTCTTTTCAG
This sequence comes from uncultured Pirellulales bacterium, assembly GCA_964482555.1. Lineage (GTDB taxonomy): Bacteria > Planctomycetota > Phycisphaerae > Sedimentisphaerales > SM23-30 > CAYZXY01. The sequence continues at coordinate 52,967 of CAYZXY010000012.1, read as the reverse complement.
GCAGAATCAGGGATTGAGCCTCCCGGTGAACGTCGGAAAGACGTTGAACTTTATCGCTGAGCTGTTTGAGGCGGGCCAGATCTTCCCGACGCTCGGGGATCACCCTTTCCAGCGTTTCGATGCGGGCACGGGCCGGCTCTATGAGCAGGGCATAGACCCCGATCAGAACCAGGCAGACAGCCAGAAAAACAGCCAGCGTTTTTTCTCGGGATGTCAATCGCTTCATTCTATGGACCTTTCCGAAGACAATACGATCCCGGCGGTAAATGAGATGCGTTTTGTCGTTTTGTCTCTGGTGGGATTTTCAATATGGACGTGCTCGAATTCCGACAGCGCTGTCAGCGTTTGCTGCCAGGTATATGGGGCTTCGTAATCGTCGGCCAGAACGTTGAGCGTGACTTTGTCGGAGCTGATCGCGCATTGGACGATGTCGAGTTTCAAATCAGCCGGCGTATTCGCCGATAGCAGATAGAGAACATCGAGCGGACGACTGGTATCGTATAGATAGGGCTCAAAAAGAGAAAGCTGTTCCTGCAGCGCGTTGAGGTGCTGCTGCATCTGCTGGGTCTCGTCCACGATCGTTGCTTCGCCGGGCAGAGTCTGGGTGAAGAGAGCCTGGCTTTGAGCCTTCAGACTTCTGTACTGGTTTTCCAGTTGGACGCGATAATGAAGAAGCTGGAAGAGCCACAGGCCGGCAGTGACCAGCAGCAGGGCCGCGCAGACGGCGATCTGCCGGCGGAATATACCCGCCGTCGAAGTGTTGCGGGCGTTTATCCTGAGGGCATTGGGTGTTTTTCTGGCATCTGAATTAAGAGCCTGCAAGGCGAGCCCCTCCGCGATAGTGAGCGAGGGGGCCAGTTCGCAGCCCGGTGCAGGCATTATATTGGCGGTATTGTCCATTGTGATTATGGTGCAGTCGAGTTCGTCGGTCAGGGCGTTGGCCACGCCGGCGGTGGAGGCAAACAGACCGGAGAGATACAAAAGCGTATTCTCCGGGATGATGTTGTGATGCGCGCACCGCCAGGAGATTTCAATTTCCCGAACAAGACCGATTATGTCAAATTTATCGGTATCTTTCAGCTGAATGTTCGGAAAGCTTCGGGTGAGAAATAGCTCGCCCTGTTCGTCCAGCAAGAGGATGAGCGTCTGTTTTTCGTCCGCGTAAAGGATGATCGCGGGGCAGGTGTCTTTCTCGTGCCGGGTGGTGTGGAAAGCGGTCAACAGAGATGAAACCGCCGGAACGAGTGTTTCGCACCGAAGGCGATTCTCTTGAAAGGGTCGCAGACATTGCTCGATAAGACCGTCCGGCATCACGGTTGTTATCGGGTGCTCCGAAGCCGCTGACGTCAGATCCATTTCCGTTTGCGGGCCATCAATCGGCGAGGGCACGGCTGCGGCATGCGGTTCGTTTATATCAGGTTTTCTTCGCATGAAAAGCTGACGATGCGGCAGAGCGACGGCACATGAAGCCCGACGATCGAAATCTTTCTCGCTGATCAGAGTTTTGAGTAATTCGTCCGGCTTATCGGACTGACGCCTCATAGGGGCGGACCAGGTCTTTTCCACGCGATACCTGCCGCCGGTGCGCGACATTTGCACGGCCGTGATGCGATTGCTGTTAAAGTCGATACCAATACTGCGTCGGGGCATACAGTTGCGCTTTCCAAATTCAGGTTAAAGTTCCTTGTATTGTATTATGTCGGCATTTGCGCTGGTGGAATTTGCCCGAATAACGGCGATTATGGCAGTTTCCACGCCGTTGGCGATGCCGACGCTTTTGACGGTATAGTAGCGGTCCGTGGGGCGGGTGGTGAGTAGCGCCCCCAGATCATTCTGTTCCAGGGCCGATAATCCCGGCAGGCGGTAAAGATCGGCCAGCGTTTTAAAGGGAGTTTGACGACGCCGGTCGATGATCTGTTCGGCCATGGTTTCAGTCATGTTTTCTGACAGCGATTGAATCACGCCGACGGGGGCGGCGTTGATGTCGATTTTGCCATCGCCGTAGATGGTAACGCAATCAGAGAAAGGGCCGATAATGGATGAAGATTCATCATGACGGCTTTGATCATAAAGCCATTGCGGGGACATGCCGCGAATGAGGTAGCATTCATCCAATGTCGTTAAAGGATTATTCCGGCAGTGCCGGGCGGGGGATAGATTCTGATAGTAATCCTCCTCCGCGCCGCGCAATGGATGATTGAGAAACGAAAGCAATGTGATCTCATCGTCGCGGTCAGTCCAGTCGATAATGGCGGGGATAATCTCCGGCGGCAAGGCAGGCAGGGCGTTTACATCTGAGAATCTGTCGCTGTATTCATCGTTGAGCAGACGTATCAGCCGTTCGAGTTGCCCGATGCGTTGAGGGTTATAGCTGCCGTTGACTAAGCGAAGCTGGTTCAGGTTGATTTTGCCGTTTTCGGCCGCTATCCGAAGCCGGCAATGGCCGGCGTTGAGGGTGATGGTCTTCGTTTCATGCAGCAGGGCGAACAAGGCCGTATTAGCGAGCGGATCAGGATTTTTCTGTATCAGGCTGTGGGCGATGTTGAGCCCGGAATGGGCGAGGTTCAGTGCCTGGTGCCGCACGGCAAAACTCGCCGCGGAACGCTGAGCGGTACGGCAGGCGATATTGGCATGCACCAGCAATGCTGTCAGCAGCGACACGAACAGCAAAACCGTTATCAGGATATAGCCCCGGTTTCGTTTTGCGTATGAATGTCGAATGGTAAACATGGCTGATATCCAGGCGTTATTTTGTCAGAGTTCCGGACACATACAGATTGACAATTATTTCATGATCCACGATAGTGTCATTGCGGTCCATAAAGCTCATCGTGATCTTGACGGATTGCGGCAGGGCGGATATCGGGTTTTCCGGAGGCCAGTGGGAATGCCAGCGGCCGCCATCCGCGAAATGGAATCGACATTGTGCCAGGTTGTTCGCCAGGGTCCATGCCTCGGTTTCTTTCGCCTCAGCCGCGAAAAGCGATTCCTGCTTATAGCTCAGTGATAACATATCCGGGTCGTATTCATAAGTCACGCAAACTGGCCCGAACGGCTGCGACGCATCAGCCGGCATGGGCGCTGCTGTAGTAAACTGCATCGTTTGTACCCCCTTGGTATTGGTACGGCTGGAAAAGCCCGCCGGATTCTGCTGATGTTTGATATGATGAATAATCCCGGTCGCCGATACGTGTTCCTCGGGATGGATGATTTTATTGGTGAACCAGACACAGCGAAGCTGTCGCGTGATATTCTCCAACAACTGACGCGATTCCCGGGTGGCAGCCATATAGTCTCGGCATTGCCGCACTGTCCGGACGGCAGCAAGGTGGCTGCCGTAAATGGCCGTAAGGATAATAACCATGATAATGACCGTAATCATGATCTCAAACAGCGTGAAGCCGGTATGTCGGATGTCCCTTTTTTGCATATTTTATTTTTCCGACGGAATCAGCCGCGTCAATTCATAAACCTTCTGATGTTTGCCGTCCAGGCAGCTTACGACCACTGTCACGCGCCGCATCGGCAGTTGTACCTCTTCATCTGCCAGCGGCGCTGTTTCGCGGGTAACAGTACTTTGCCAGATGAATTCCTGCTCCGCCCGGCTGATACGCCCGGCATTGGCGTCGGCGTCAGATGTGTGTGACAGTTTCTGTTCCATGACACTCTCGGCAATCAGGGCCAGAGAAGAATCGAGACCGGCACGCTGCGATAATTTCAGATTGACCATATTAAATTGCAGCAGGGTTGTCAACGCCAGCGCCATGACCGCCAGCGCCGCCATGATTTCGAACAGCGTAAAACCGTCACCATGCATATCCCGCTTCATTATTGTCTTGCTATTCTTCATCAATCGCCCATGACTGAATATCCGCATCGTAGCCTGCGCCGCCCGGTTCGCCGTCGCGTCCCAGCGAGTACAGATCATAATCTCCATCATGCACTCCCGGACTCAGATAATGATATTTCCCGCCCCAGGGGTCCCGGGGAACTTTCTTCAAATAGCCGTCAGGGTTGTATCCCTTGATGTTGCCCGGATTCTCGGCCAGAACCGCCAGCCCTTCGCTTGTCGTCGGGAATCGTCCGGTATCCGTCTTGAACAATCCCAGAGCCGATTCGATGCTGCGTATTTCGACCTTCGCTTTCGTCACCCGCGCATCTTCAGGCCGGTTCAGAATCTTCGGCATGACCACGGCCGACAGCAGCCCCAGGATGACGATGACAATCATCAGTTCGATAAGCGTGAAACCTTTACGTTTTTTTCGATACATATATCATTCCTCACGTCGTTAGATCATCTGGTTGATTTCAAATATCGGCAGCAGAATCGCCATCACGATAAAACCCACCACCAGTCCCATAACCAGCAGAATCAGCGGCTCGGCCAGGGAGGTCAGCGAGCGGACGATATGACGGATGTCATTATCTGTAGTATCGGCGATATGGGTCAACTGCTGTTCCAACCGTCCGGACATTTCACCCACAGCAATCGTATGATGCAGCAGCGGCGGAAACAGGCCGGTTGCCTTGAACGCGTCCGCTACCGCGGCGCCCGCCTTGATGTCGCCTTTTATCGTCTCTAGGGCGTTTTTTAATAGGGTATTCTGGATAATGCCCTGGGCGATAGTCAGCCCGTCCATGATGGGAATGCCGCCGGCGAGCATGACGCTCAGCGTGCGCGACATGCGGGAAAGTTCGCTGTGAAGTATCAGCGGTCCGATAAGCGGCAGCCGCAGCAGGCTCGTATCGAGAATATGCCGGCCTTTGGCGGTGGATGCCGCCAGACGCAGCCCTCCGATCAGACTTATCAGGGCCATCGCGAGAAGCCAGATATATTGACGGCAGAAATCGCTGAGGGCAATCAGCATTTGTGTCGGCCAGGGCAAAGCCTGATCCATCTCGGTAAATATCTGCGAGAGCCCAGGGACGACATAGGTCATCAGAAAGACGACAACGCCGACGGCGGTTACAGCCATGATGGCCGGATAGGCCAGGGCGGATTTGATTTTCGCTGACAGTTCGGCGCGTTTTTCAAGAGTGTCGGCCAGTTTTTCCAGGACCTGTTCAAGTGTGCCGGAGGCTTGTCCTGCTTCGACCATGTTGATGTATAATGTTGAAAAAACATCGGGCCATTGCCGCAGCGACTGAGCCAGTGACGAACCTGTTGCCACTTTATGCGCTGTCTGAGCCATGATCTGGGCGGCCGAACGACCGGCAAGCTGTTCTTCGAGGGCACGCAGCGCCGGGACCAGCGGCATGCCGGCCTGCAACAGGGTCGCTAACTGTCGCGTGATCAGGCAGAGCTGGCGTGTGGCGATGCGTTCATTCAGCCGGGCAGATTTTTTGCGGCCGTTCTCCGGTGCGGTGGCTGTTTGGGAACGTCCCGGTATTATAGCCGCCCAGGCACTGGGCATATAGGAATTGGCCTTTCGTGCGGGATAAGCTGATGAAACAGGCGCATTTACGCTGGCCGGGTACGGGTCATCCATGGGTTCAATCGGTTCTGTCAGCGAGATGATTTCCACGTTGTCCGCTTCGATAGTATTCGGCAGGGCGGTTGAATACCCGGGCGGTTCGCGTCGGTTCTGGTTGGGGCCGGTCATGTTATCAGACTCCTTCCTCCACGGTTGCGGTCATATCCAGGTCGGAGGCGATCAATTTGGCCTGGGTAACGCGCAGAACTTCTTCCACCGTGGTAACGCCGGCCAGAGCCTGACGCAGACCGTCTCCGCGCAGTGTTCGCATGCCTTTACGCAGAGCAAGCTCTTTGATCCTCTGGGCATCGGCGTTCTGGTTGACCAGCGATTTCAGATCGTCATCGATGACAAGCAGTTCGAAGATGCCTGTTCGCCCATGATAGCCGGTCTGCATGCATTGCTCGCAGCCGGAACCGGTATAAAACTGCTTATTAAAGAAAGGACTGTTGTTTTTCTGGTCCCTCAGGGCCTGGCTGTCGGAAAGGGTATTCTCCTCCAGCAACAGCGCCAGGTTGTATTCCGTTTTACAGGCGGTTTTGCAATGCGGGCAAATCGTGCGCACCAGCCGCTGGGCCATGACACCGATCAGCGATGAAGCGATCAGATAGGGTTCGATACCGATATCGACCATACGGGTAACAGCCGAAACCGAGTCGTTCGTATGCAGGGTACTGAGCACCAGGTGGCCGGTCAGGGAGGCATGCGTGGCGATTTCTGCCGTTTCGCGATCACGGATTTCACCGATCATAATAACATCGGGATCCTGCCGCAGAATGTGCCGGAGGCAGTTGGCGAAGGTCAGGTTGATCTTGGGCTTGACCTGCATCTGACCGATGCCGGGCAGCTGATATTCTATGGGGTCCTCAACGGTCAGGATGTTTCGTTCGTGATTATTGAGCAGGTTGATCGCGCAATAAAGCGTTGAGGTCTTACCGCTGCCGGTGGGGCCGGTCAGGAGGATGATGCCGTGCGGGGCGCTGATCAGCCGGCTGAAACGGTTTTTGATATCGGACGAAAAGCCGATTTTGTCCAGTGAGAGATTCTGGCCCTGACGGTCCAGCAATCGCAGCACGGCACGTTCCCCGCCCGCCGTCGGGATGATGGAAATGCGTATATCCAGCTCCCGCTGACCGATGCGAATACGGCACTGCCCGTCCTGAGGCAGACGCCGTTCGGCAATGTTCAGATTGGCCATGATCTTCAGGCGGGAAATCAGAGCGGCATACTGGTCCATCGGCGGCGAGAAAATATCATGCAGTACACCATCGGTTCGAAACCGCACCTTGACTTCCTTGTCGTATGATTCGATATGAATGTCGCTGGCCCGGCGGTTGACAGCCTGGAAAAGGATAGTGTTGACCAGCCGGACCGTTGGTTCCTGATGATTGATATTCAGCAGGTCTTCCTGAAGAGACGAGCCTGCGGTGTCGGTTGCGGCTTCATCATCGGCCGCCTGATGGGTTGCTTCGCGGTTGTAGAAACAACGGCTGATGGCCTGTTCGATTTCTGCTGCCGGCGCTGCCACACGCGGCAATACGCGGCCCAGCAGGTTCATGACATTGTCATAGGCATCAATCGCCAGCGGGTCTGCCATGGCCACGGCCTGTTCCATATCGGAAAGGTATATGGGCAGCAGCTTGTAGTGTTTGAGATACGTTAGGTTGATGTTGCGTACCAGTTCCGGTTTGATCTGCTCCGGCTTGATGGTCTCGATAAATGGAATATGCCATTGGGTTGCCAGAGCCCGCATGAGTTCCTGCGGGGTGATATGCCCCTGTTCGATCAGCAGATGCCCCAGTTCACAGCGCGGACGCCGGGTGCTTTGCAGCCGCAGCACGGCATCGAGCTGCGCGGCCGTCAGACGGGTGGTTTGCAGTAGAATCTGTCCGATGGGATCAGTCCGCATTGTTCCTGTCCCTGTTAATATGAACGCCGTGAAGACGGTGTCGAATTTTGAGAATGTTGAAATTCGGGAGCGATTTGCTCACGCTTCTGCTGGGTGATGGCCTCGGATTCCGCGGGGTTGCCCAATATGTAGGGCGTAATAAAAAGCAGCAGATTTTTCTTCTGCAGCCGGTCACGTTTATATTTAAACAATTCTCCCAGCAGCGGGATATCTCCCAGAATCGGTACTTTCTGTTCGATTTTGCTGACATCGTCACGGATTAAGCCGCCAATGACCAGAGTGCCGCCGTGCGCCATCGAGATTTCTGTCTCGATCTGACGTTTGGCCGTCGTGGGCGTATCCGCCGACAGCCCGGTTACGTTGTCGATGAGGTTGTCGAAAACGCTGCTGATCTGCAGCCGGATCGTCCCGCCGCGAGAAATATGCGGCGTAATCTCCAGCGTTACACCGACATCCTTATAGTCGATTTCGCGTATCACTGTCGGCGTGCTGGGATCGGTTTCGGTCACCCGTTCTTTTGTGACAAAGGGGATATTGTCCCCCACAATAAATTTCGCCTGGCTGTGGTTCTGGGTCACGATTGACGGCGTCGATAAAATATTCACATCGCTGACCTTCCCCAGGGCATTCAACAGTGCCCCGATCTTCACATCGCCGCCGACGTCCTTGAACATCCCGACATTCAGCCCCTGCGAATCGCCTGACATGAATCCGTTGATGATGCCGAAATCGGTATTGCCGAAGAAACGCACACCATCGGGTACGGCCTGGTCCATCGTCGCCCAGTCGATACCGATTTCGCTGATTTTATCATTGCCCAGTTCGATAATCAGCAGTTCGACCAGGATTTGTTCGCGTACAATATCAAGCTTTTTCACCAGTGAACTGATAACTTCATATTCCTGGGGCGAGGCGTTGATGATCAGGGAATTGGTACTGGGCTCCGCCTGCAGGCTGATCGGTTTACTGCCGGCTTTGTCGATATTGGAAATCAGTCCTGCCAGCATGGGCTGCAGGGCTGTGGCCATTTCTTCAGCCTGGGCATTCTGCAGATAAACGACATGGTAGTCATCCGTGCCGGCCGGCCGTGGGATGTCCAGTTTTTCGACAAGCTGGGAGATGATTTCCGTGTCCTGCTGGTTGGCAGTTACAATCAGGGTGTTGGTTCGCGGTTCTGCCTGGATTTTCGGCATCCCTTCCGCCGCCGCCGGCAGAGTGCGGCGGCCCGGCACCACGGGAGTGGCTTTCTGCTGCGTGAGGTCGGATATCTGGACGGCCATGTCTTTGGCTGAGGCATATTGCAGCGGGATCATGGTGATGATATCCTTCGAGCCGGGAACATCGACACGTTGAATGATTTTCGCCAGGATATGGATGCTGGCGCTGCTGCCGGTGATGATAATGGTGTTGGTTGGCCGATAGACCGACAGGGTTGCACCGGCCGGCAACCGGTTTTCCAGAAGGTCGGCAACCGACGCGGCATCGGCATACCGGACGGGAATGATCTGATTGACCAGGGAATCGGTTCGCGGAATCCCGGCCGGATCAGCACCCACGCGAACCGGCAGATTTTGTTTTGGAGCATGGCTCAAACTGATAATTTTCACATGATCTTTCGTCGGTATGGCGGCAAAGCCCTTCACCTGCAGGATCGACTCAAAGAAATTGAACAGATCGCCCAGCCGGATTTCCTGCGGTGACAGCACGGTTACCGTACCGGTTATTCCATCGTCGATGATGAAGTTGATGCCGGTAATATCGCTGATGGTGTTAATGACCGAAAGGATCTCCGCCTGATTGAAGTTGACGGTGATTTTCTGGGCCGCCAGGCAGGGATCCGCCAGTGCCGCGGAAAGATGGGTCACATCCTGAAAAAGCGTATCCGGAGTTTCTTCGACGGAGTGCGACATTTTCGGGGGAATCTGCAAGGCGTATTTCTTCCGCCGAGGCTGGGCGAATTCCTCTTGCTCGGGTTGCAGGTCTGTTTGCGTGGGGGCGGGGATCAGCTCACTTAATGATGGGCTTTTGTCCTCTCGGTCGCCGGTCCATTTGGGATAATTGATGTCATGCCTTTTAAGCATTTCCCGGGTCTTTTCGTCCAGATTGTCTATGGAAGAACGCTCTGGGCTGCCGGAGGAGACATCCTGTTCCGATGCCCCTTTTGTCGGTGAGACGCTCTGACAGCCGGACAGGGTCCCAAAAATCGCCAGAATGGAAAAGAAAATCATAGGGCGATATATCGCTGAGTGTAGTTGAGTTTTTAACATTCGCTTCATCTCATGGGGAACGTTATGCGCTTTTCGTGATTGTCGCGGACAATATTCATTTGTATCTGCGATTGATTAAGAGCTTTTTGCAATACCTGGTATGCTTTTTGAGTGCTGGTAAGCTGCTGGCCATTGATGTGGGTAATGATATCCCCGCTTTTCAGGCCGAAGAAGCTGCGGTATTTCATATTATCCAGATTATTGATCTGTAAACCGGTGGTCCTGCCGTATTCCTGGTATGGCGAAATCCGGGCATTCATAAGAAAATCCTCCATAACCGCCAGGGTTCTCTGGGTTTTATTGCGAGGTTCATCCAGCGGGATTTTTTGCGAAGGGGGCGTGTTGGCGCTTTTACCATTTGGCAATAAAGTTTTTTTCGTCAAAACCACTGTCCGGGTGTCGTGACGGAAATAAACCTTGTCAGGATGGATTTCGATCAAATGCAATGTGCCGATGGTGTCGTTGATTTTATAGACCGTCGTTGTGTCGGTCTGGGTGGAATGGATCACGGCCCGGGCGATAGCGGGCGAGCCGACAATGGTCCCGGTTAGCGTTAAATCCTTTGTGATTTCATCATTGATTAATACCTGAGAATGAATGGTCTCAGGTTTATCGGAACCGTCTGATGTCCCAAATAGATTGCGTTGCAGGATGAGCTGGTAATCTTGGGATGAGACCGGCTCTTGTTGCCCGGAACTTTGCCCTGAGTTATCAGACGAAACGGGATTGGCCTGTACGGGGCCCGGCGTCTGCGTGGTGATGGTCTTGACGATCATCCAGCCCAGCAGAAGCACCAGTGAAAAATTGGTTACCAGAAATATTTTTTGTGTATTGTTCATAATGCCCAAAGGGGTTGATCTCATTTAGTCGTCTCGCAGGCAATATAGAGATTAACTCTATTGGGGTTATCGCCTGCATGAGACGGCGACTTGATGTATATTCTGCTGTGAGGACTGGCAGGTCTCTGGCTGGAAAGGTAGCCGCTTTTATATTGGCTATAAATCATATCAGCGGGGATTATCGAATAGTTATCAGACTCAATCATGTCCCAATCACTGGCAGAATGGCATAAAAAATATTGGCCAGACCATGAAAAACGACAGGTGCCATGAGGTTGCGGGTTTTTACGAAAAGCCAACCCATAATGAGGCCCGGGAAAAAAGTTAATAAACTGGACGGGCCGCCCAAAATAATAAAATGGGCCAGCGCAAAGACGACTGAGGAGCAAAAAATCGAAAGGGCCTGCCATATTTTAGGGTGGTTTTCATGCATTTTATGGGTTGTTTTTAGGAGTTTTGATAGCAAATATCCCCGAAAAAACAATTCTTCCGATACCGAAATATACAGAAATTGGTACAAAATCCATGCCGGCAATTGCTCTTCCGCAACCCGCGGCACATTCGGCAAAGATGAAATCAATCCGGTTTGCCTTTGCACCAGTAGCAAAATGGCAAAGATAGGCAGAGATATGATAATTGTTAATCCTATCGAATATAGTGGCTTATGAAAATTTACCCCTAAATCACGAATGGGCCGGCCTTTTGCGATGGTGGGAATAATCGCTCCCGCAACTAGAATCACAGGATAAGCAAGCCAATGCTGGAAATAGATTTCCAGCATGGATATTATTTTCATAAGAGAGAAAATGATAAAAACAATCACTAATATTTCCCAAAATCCGCTGGTTTTTGGGTCTGATTCCGTGTTTTTGGGCGGTAAGAATTCAGGTTCTGCTTTATTTATAGGCCTGGACATAACGTGAAAGAATTCCTTATTGCAGTTTCAGATATATGGATATCATCGTCATGAATGCCGGTCGTCATAAATGGTTGGTATCGGGGTATTTGATTATCGCGTTATGGCAGGCCCAGAATATGTATTGTGATTTCGGCAAATATGTCTTAGACAAAGCGGGCAAATCGATTAGGTGTTTGCATTATTAATTCATTATAAAAGCGTAGTTTGACGATAGCTAAATTGATAATTTATTATTATTTTCAGGGAGAAACAGGCGAGAATTCAATACTGAAATCGTCGTTAAAAGTAACGGGAAAGTGGAATAAAAGGAGGGAAAATCGCTGGTGTAAAGGTATTTCCGAAAAGAACTTTTTTTTTATATCGACGTATATGAATCATTATTTTCAATCATAATCCGTTTCAGCCTCAGTTGGAGAGGAAGAAGATGGTATCCAGTTTTGAACGAACTCGATCTGATATCGAAACTTACAATACATGCATTTGATGTCATATTCAGGCAGAACCGGTCTTATCTTATTTATTCAAACTGACCGAGGGCTGTTTTATACCCAGATGGGTAGAAAGCTCCGGGCAGGGCCGGGCATAAGTTTTTTATCCGTATATAATTACGTTCCGACAAAACGGGACATTTCCATCGGAACGAGTATAAGATAAAACATACAAATTGGAAAATAGCTAATGAACAGCATACAAAAAATAGAACCTCATTCGATCAATGTAGAAGATGTTCATTTTGAAGAACAGAATATGCCGGAGAGTAACGAGATGCTCCGCATGGCTAAGGGCATGCTGCGTTACTGGTATATTATTTTGATATCGTTTGTGTTGATCGGCGGGATCGGTGTGCCGGCGGTGTGGTATTTTATCAAGCCGCAGTTTCAGGCGATGGGACAGATCCGAATCGTTCAGAATACGCCGAATGTGCTTTTTGGCGATGACGAGACGGGCGAGCTGCATGTCAACAATAACCTGAGCGATCAGGCGTTTCTGATGACCCGGGATCGAATATTATATCGGGTGTATCATTTGTTGAAAGACAACGATCTGAATTATTTCAAAATGCAGCCGGAGAATAATGCGGAACAGGGGCAGTTGGAAGGCGTGGATAAGCTTGTCGCTTCGGTCCGGGAGTTCTTTTCGCAACCGGCTCCTGAGACGCCCATCGAAAAACTGCGGGCGGCGATCAAAAAGGGTACGATAACCATCGAGCCGCGCAGTCGCAATTCGGAATATATTGATGTTTCCATGGTCAGCCGCAACGGAGCCGAAGCAAAAAAGATTGTCGATGCGTTTCTGGATGCCTATATGACCATTGAAGGATTGCAGCTATCAGAATCCACCCAGAAGAAAATCCAGATGCTGGAAAATCAGGCCAAGTTGACGGCAGTGGATATGCAGCTTCAGGAAGAAGCCATCCGTCAAATGGCGGAAGAATACGGCAGCGTGGCCCTGTCGCCGCGTCAGGAAATGATGCTGAAAAAGGTAGAGGCATTGCAGCAGCAGTTGCTGGGGGTGCAGGCAAAGAGGCTCCAACTGGAAGTAAGGGTACAGGTGCTGGAAAAGAGCAAGGATCAATCGTCGCTGGAAACGTCGCTGCTGCAGCAGCAGCAACTGTATGTCCGCAACGATCCGCTGTATCAATCGCTGACCAGCCGGATTGCCGAGCTGGAGGAAAAACTGGTTTCCGCAAAGGTCAGTATGCGTAAGGATAATCCGGAACTGGTACAGGCACAGGAATTGCTGCACGCTTATAAACAGAGTCTTGTGGACCGTGAGGTGGAACTGGTCAAGACCTTCAAGGAAGAATACGTCACCAATTACAAGCAGAACAACAAGAGCCAACTGGAAATCGCCCGTGCCGAACTGGAGCAGACCGAGGCCCATGAGGAAATACTCAAGAGCAAGCTGGACGAGCAGGATATCGACACGATCAAGCTGGGTCGCAAGCAACTGGATATCGAGCAGGCCCAGGGCAAGTTGCAAATGGCTAAAGATATGCATAAACGAATCCAGGAGCGGATTCAAATGCTGGAAATTGAACGCAAGCGAGACCCGAGCATCGGTTCGATTGCCGCCAGCGTTTCGCCGATGGAAAACAAGCGGATGAAGATGTCGCTGGCGGTGATTTTCGCCAGTCTGGGCGTGGGGCTGGGGATATCCTATCTGCTGGCCCGCTCGGATCGCAGTCTTTATACGCCGGATGATATCATACGCAGTGTCGGGCTGCCGATTTTAGGAACGACGGCCAATTCCGATCAGCTTGATCAGGATGAGATCGTGGAGCAGACCGCTTATGATTATCAGGCGATCCGGGCCAATCTCGGCGTTTTCGGCGACGGCAAGATACCTCATATTCTGGCCGTGACCAGTCCGAACAAGAATGAAGGCAAGACGACCTTTTCGATTAATCTGGCATCGAGCCTGGCCCAGGCGGGGAACAAAGTGCTGCTGATCGACGGCGATTTTCGCAAGCCGGATATCGGGCAGATCCTTAATGTGCCGGATTTGACGATGGGTTTGCCGGATGTGCTTCTGGACAAGAAAAGCATGGATGAGGTGGTTTATGCCATTCCGCTTACCGGCTTGAATGTACTGGCGGGCGACAGCGAATATGGCCCGGTGGCTATTGATCAATTGTCGCAGGCCGCCACACAGAGTCGCATTCATGAGATATGTGAGCCGTTTGATCATGTCATTATCGATACGCCGCCGGTGATGGCGTGTCCGGATGCGATGCTGTGGAGCAAGATGGCCGGCAACGTCGTGTTGTGCAGTCTGGCCGGGCAGACGACCAGTCCGGAACTGCGCGAAACGCTGGACCGGTTGAACCGGGCGAATGTCAATATTCTCGGTTCGGTGCTGAGCAATGTCAAGAGCCGCAACAGCTATAACAAATATACCTACGGCTATTATGGTGCCTACAAACGAAATATTGCTAAAGATCGCAAAAAAGCTTCTACGGTTAGGCCCTTGTTGATATCGAATGAGGAAAGTGGCCATGGGACGTAGGACATAGGGCCATAGTCTGATATGAGTTACATTCTGGGCAAAAAGGCAATGAAATGTAAAAATCAAAATGTATACCCAAAGGGGTAGAAAGCTCCCGGCAGGGCCGGGCGTAAGCTTTTTGTCCGCAGATAATGACGTTCCGACAAAACGGGTATTTTCAATCACAGCGAGTATAAAATGACGGCACAGAAGCTGGAAATTGGAAGATTGAGGAGGTTTCTCGCAAAGGCGCAGAGGCGTAAGGGAAGTAAGAAACAGGGATAATGACAAAATGTAATCATGATTACACCAGGGAACATCCTGGATTTCGGATGTGGAATAATAAAGTAAAGTTGTGAGACAGTCTTAAAGATGGGATGACATGAATGATGAATAAAAGAAATATTCGCGGAGCATTTAACTGGTCGTTGCTGATCGTCATTGTCCTGGTTGTGGGGGTGCTGCTGGGGACGGCCATTGTCCTGCGTGGTCATAATCGTCGTCAGCGAGCGGAAAAAGGTCTGGAGGCCGGCCTGGAAAAATACGAAGAGGGCCAGTGGAGCGAGGCGGCCAGTTATCTGGGATTGTATCTGAGCCGGGAACGGGATGACGTCGATATTCTGATGAAATATGCCGAGGCCCAGATGAACATTCGGCCGCGGTCCGCTGGCAGTATCAAGCAGGCTATCAATGCTTATCGTAATGTCCGGCGCGTCGATCCGGCCCATCGCGAAGCGACGGTGGAGTTGATTAAACTTTATCTGGCTCAGACTCCCGATGAAGCGGAGTATCTGGCGCGCGAGTTTCTGAAACAGCAACAGGACCAGGAAGTTCGTCGGCTGCTGGCCAGCGCGTTGGCGGGACAGCGAAAATTTGAGGAAGCGGGCAATGAGTTGAACGCCCTGATCGAAGAGCATCCTGATGATATAGCCGCTTATGAAATGATGGCTCGTCTGGACCAGATCAGCCCGGAGGATATCCTGCAATCCGGCGATTACTGGGTGGAGCAGGCGGTGCAGAATAATCCTGAGGCCGCGGACGCCTATATTGCCCGTGCGGGTTTTTTAATTCGAAAACTGGGACAGAATAATCATCCATCCGAAATGGAGAGCCTGCGGACAGAGATTGTCGAACAACTGCTCAAGGCCCGGGAAAGTGACGACATAACGACTGACAGCATGTTACGTCTGGCCGGGGCTTATTTGTTTATGGAGATGCTGCCGGAGGCGAAGGAGATTCTCGACGGTATTGTCGTTACCGATGATACTCGCCTGGCGGTCTGGCGGGCTCGCGCCGACTACGCCCGTAAGAGCGATTCCCCGGTAATCATGGCGGAAACCGCCGCGGCCGGCTTGAAAGAAAACGTTCGTCATAAGTGGGATTTCATACCGGACGCGATCGAGTTGTATATTCTGGCCAATGAGATTGATCAGGCGCAAACCTGCATTGAGGAGATCGAAAAGAAGGGATTTCGGCCGGAGCTGTCTCATTATTATCGGGGTATGGTCGCCTTAAAAGGAGGTGATATCTATCAGTCGCTGGCGGACTGGAAGCGTTCACTGGAGTTGGGGAATGATTCTCCGCGACTGAAGCTTTCGATGGCGGAAGCGTATGAGGCGGTGGGCGATTTACAATCCTCGCTGCAGCTGTTGCGCCGTTTGATCCAGGCGCAGCCGAATAATTTCAAATATCTGTCCCGTTATGCGGAAGGATTGATGCAGGCGGGCCGCTGGGAAGAAGCGGTGGAGTATTCGCGGCTGGCCCTGCTGATCAAGCCCGGCCACAAGGAGATGACGCTGCTTTATCTGCGGGCCCGGCTGAATGAATTGGAGCGTAAAGGAATTGATCCCGCCTCCGGTCAGTGGATGGCCATCGAGAAGCGCATTGACCGGTTGTATGAGGATAATCCCGAAGAGCAGTCCATCGGGCTGGTGAAGCTTCAGGCCGAGGTTTTAAAAGGCGACCGGGAGGCGGCGCGGTCGGTCATGGACGCGCTGAAAAAGAAATATCCGGATTCGTTGTCGGTGCAGACCGCCGAAGTGGATATGTTGAACGCGGCCGGAGCCTCAGAAAAGGCGATGGCTCTTCTGCGGGAAATTGTTGAACGGCATCCCGAATCTGCGTCAGCGGTTAGTATGCTGATCAATAATCTCATGCAGAGGGAAGAATACGAAGCGGCTGAAAAGCTGGTCAATGATTTTCTCAAGCAGGAACTGACGCCGATTCAGGGTAAGCGTTTTGCCAGGATTCTGTTAACCATTTACGATCGAAAGGGAGACCAGGTCCAAAGCGAGCAGCTCATTCAGGATTTGCAGGAGCGTTACCCGCGCGATCTGAGAGTCAGGACGATTTTACTGAATGATTATCTGCAACGCAAGGAATTTGCGGCGGCCCAGGGAGTTGTGGACGAGATCAAGAAGCTGGAGGGCGAGGATGGCTGGCGTTGGCGTTATGAACAGGCGCGGTTGTGGTGGCTTTCGCCGCAACTCGATGAAAAGTACAATCAGGCTATTACGCTGCTACAAGAGAATACTCGAAGTTATCCCGAAGAAACGACGAGCCAGATTCTGCTGGCGCTGATTCATGAAAAGCAGGGCATGGATAGTCTGGCCGCGGCGGCCTATCAGGAGGCCTGGCAGAAAGAACCGCGGCGACTGGAACTGGTGCTGGCCACCTACGACGCCTTAATGAAGGTTGGCAAGAAAGACGAGGCCATGAAGGTCCTCGAACGAGCGGCAGAGAATGATCTGGTGCATCCGGCCCTGGAACATCGCAAAATTGCATCCTATCTTGACCGGGGCGAGATTGATCCGGGCATTAGTTCGCTGGAATTGCTGGTGAAGGACTATCCGCAAAACCAGCAGAACCGATTGCTTCTGGCGCAATTAAAGATGAGGCGGGATATGCTGGATGAGGCGGAGCTTTTACTGAAGGATCTGCGGGCCGAGACGCCGGAGGATATCGATGTCTTAAAGAATATGATTCAATTATATCTGCTCAAGGAGCAGCCGGAGCAGGCCCTGCGGTTATGCAACCAGTATGTCGCGGATAATCAGGATGCCTCGGCGTTTCTGATGCGGGCTCAGGTGTACCGGGCGCTGCGGAAGCCGGATAGTGTCATGAAGGATTTGCAGCGGGCTATTGATCTGTCTCCGGATAATCTGGAGGTGTTGTTGAGTTTATTCGACCATTATCAGGCTATGGGTCAGCGTGAGCAGGCCTCGAACGTGATCCGGGCGGCGCTGGAGCTGGATGCGGGACGTCTGGAGACTCTGAAGCGGGCGATCGGTCTGTTTTTGTCATCACCGGATGCGGCGAAAGTTGCCGAGGGAAGAGCGTTGCTGGAGAAGGCGTTGGCGTTATATCCGGATGATGTGGATTTAAATGTCAACCAGGCCCGTTTGCTGGTGATCTCGGGCAGCCGTCTGGACCTGCAGGAAGCGGAAAAGATTCTGGCCCGGATGACCGGGGAGTCTCCGCGGGCCCAGCAGCCCTGGTTGATGCTGGGAGAGCTGGCCTTATCGCAGGGTAATGCGAATAAGGTGATGGATATTGTGCTGCGGGGGCTGATGGCTCTGCCGGAAAGCCGGGAATTGCTGTTTCTCAAGGCGCAGGCGGAAGCGATGCATTCGCATCGACTGGCGCTGCTGACCTTAAAGAATCTCTATCGGCTGGAGCGGGATAACATCAAGTATGTCATGGCCCTGGCAGATGCCTATTTGCATACGATGAACTGGGATGAGGCGATCAGTCTGCTGAATGAAAACCTGGATAAATTTGAGGGTGGAAATCGACTTATGGTTGAGAGCCAGCTTGTCCGGGCGAAATATAAAAAAGGTGAGAAGCAAGCGGCGATGGAGGCCTTTCATCGCCTGATCGAAAATTCGGAACGGAAATTTATCCCGCTGCAGGCACAGATACAATTGTTGATTGAACAAAAGGACTGGGCGGCATTCGAAGAGCATATCGGGCGCTGGCCGGTGGGGGCATTGTATGATCCGGAGTTTCTGACACCGTTGCTGCAGCATCTCACGGAACAGGTGGGCGCGAGTGAATCAGGGCAGGCCGTTGTGGAGCGGCTGCTGAAGGAAGCATTGGCCCGGCATCCGGACCAGACGGCGTTAATGATCATCCAGGCCAATCAGTATCTGCGTTACGAGAAGGTCGATGCCGCTATTGAAGCATTTGTCAACGTTCTGGAAAAGGAGCCGGAAAATATTCTGGTGATTAATAATCTTGCCTGGATGCTGACGCACTATAAGCAGAACCACCAGGAAGCTTTGGCGCTGGCGCAAAAAGGGATGAAACTGAACAGTAATTATCTCGATCTGATCGATACGTTGGGGACCATCTATTACAATCTGGAGGAATATGATAAGGCCCGTGGATATTTTGAGAAATGCGTTGAATTGTATCCTCGTAATGTCGCGGCGCTGACGGCGGCTCATTATCATTACGGTAAGACTTTGTATCATTTGAACCGCAGAAATGACGCTTTACGTCATATTAATGAGGCGCTGGAATTGAATGAGACGCAGCCCGGCCTTATGCCCGATGAAGTGGACGAAGCGAAAAAGTTGCGGGAGATGATAATTTCCGGGTAAAAGGGAAGACGGGAAGTCTGAAAGTTGTGAGCGTTCACGGAAACGGCATCAAGGGCTTCCAGCCCTTACATAAAATCGCTTCACCGAAGGCGCTAAGCCTTATGAGGCCCGCAGAGCCGTCTTGCTATATTTCAGGGCAACGCCCTATAATGTTTGTTTAACGGCCTTTTCCATGCGTTCAAGGGCCTGTAAGAGCCGTGATTGCGGACAGCCGAAATTGAGGCGGACATGGCCGTTGTCGCCGAACAGTTTGCCGTCGATCAGGCCGACGCCGGCTTCCCGGAATAAACGGGCCGGACGAGACGGATAGAGCTGCTCGACATTCAGCCAGGCCAGGTAGGTGGCTTCAATGTGGTCGATCTGCAGCATGGGCAGGTGGTCTTTGACGAAAGATTCGAGGATATCCCGGTTTTGCCGCAGATAGGCGATCAGGGCCTGACGCCACGGTTCGCCTTCGCTGTAGGCGGCCCGGCAGGCGGTATAGCCCAGCGTGTTGGGGTGAGGGACAATACCTTCCATGCTATGCTGAAAACGCCGGCGGAGGTCCTGGTCGGGAATGATGGCCATGCCGCAGTTTAGCCCGGCAATATTGAAGGTCTTTGCGGGTGACATTAAGGTGATGGTGCGGTTTTGCAATGCCGGATCGAGGCTGACGAAAGGGGTATGGTCTTTCTCGTCGAGAATCAAATCGCAATGGATTTCGTCCGAGCATATGGTTAGCCGTTCGTGCCGCAGGAGCATGTTATTGAGGGCGAAAAGTTCGGGTTTTTCGAAGGCGCGGCCGACGGGATTATGCGGATGGCAGAGAATCAATACCCGGGTTTCGGGGGTAATGGCATTGTCCAGGGCTTCTATGTCAAAGGTGTAGCGGCCGTTTTCGCGTTTCAAGGGGACGCTGAGCAGTTCACGGTCGGTGTGCCGGGGTGCGGAAAGGAAAGGGGGATAGACCGGCACAAAGGTGGCGATCTGCTCGCCCGGGGCGGCGCAGGCCAGGCAGGTGACATGCAGGGCGGAGACCAGGCCCGGCAGCCAGACGATCCAGTCCGTTTCGATATGCCAGTCGTAACGCTTTCGCATCCAGTTGACGGCGGATGCGTTAAGCTCATCGGTATGGACGGCATAACCAAAAACGCCATGATCAATTCGTTCTCGCAGCGCTTCAATGACACAGGGCGGCGACGCGAAATCCATGTCCGCCACCCACATGGGCAGCACATCCTGATTGTTGAATTTATGCCATTTTAAGCTGTCGGTGCCCCGACGCTCAATGATGCGGTCAAAATTAAACGTTTCGATTTTCAACCTCCAAAATTTCCTGAATATCAGTATTGATTAAATGATTATATGCGTTCCCAGACGGTTACTTCCGTTTGTGTATGCTGGTATTTCCGTCTGGTTTCCCGGATGATCATTTCCATATCGATCGGTTCGCCGATACGCCGGAAGTGAGGGGTGAGGGTTTCTTCAAGTCCTTCGCGGGTGGTGAAGGGCTCGCCCGCCTTGCGGTAACCGCCGATCCATTCTTCTTTTTTCGTGAACTCTTCGTCCCAACTGTAGGGCGAGGCGATGATCAGCAGGCCGCCGGCATTGATGCGTTCGTGAATCATGTTCAGGAACTTGCGCGGGCTGTAGAGTCGGTCGATCAGGTTCGACGCCAGGACCAGATCGTAGCCGGTATAAAGCGGTTTCAGGTTGCAGGCATCAGCCTGGTAGAGTTTGACTTTGCCTTTCACGCCTGCAAGGCCCAGATCCGAAAGCTTCTTTTCATGGTAAGTGACCAGTTCCCCTTCTTCCTGGCGGATGTATTGCACATAGCCTTTTTCCAGCAGCTCGACGCCGGGCTTAATGATACGGGCCGAGAAATCCAGCCCCGTTACATGCTTAAACTCTTTCGCCAGCTCCAACGATGAACGTCCTACCGCACAGCCCAGATCGAGGGCCTTGTGTTTCGGTCGGCCGGCCATGGCCTTCAGGCAGAATTCGGCAATACGTCTGGGGTAATTACTCACCCCAAAGTAATGCTCGCCGAAATGGAACTCACAATATTGCGTTATTATCGGATCGGTTTCATATACGTCCATCTTGACGACGATGTCTTTATCGGACTCAACATACCGCAGACCGGCATGCTGGAAAAAATGCCGACGAAAGGCATACCGTGAATCCCGCGTCGCCTCGTTGCCGGTCGAAATCCACGAACCGCCTTTGATGAGATTATGCCTGGCGTCGAAGGTCGGCGTGGAAAAATCGTCGTAGATTGGGTGGACTTCAAAACCGCGAAATCCCGTGATCGGTGTCTCGGTCCATTGCCAGACATTGCCGATGACATCATATAAATTCCCAAACGCGAACTCCGTCACCGGACAGGAGGAGGCGTAATATTCCAGGTTGATATTGCCGGGAACCTTGTCCCACCAGGGCTGGTCCTTCTCGACATGCCGGTCCCGCAGCAGGTACCATTCCTCCTCGGTCGGCAGCCGCAGCGATTTGCCGGTTTTGGCACTTTTCCAGTTGCAGAACGCTTTGGCCTCCAGATAATTCACTTCGGCCGGCCAGTCCCAGGGCATCGCGATTTCCTCAACAAAGGTGCGGAGTCGCCAGCTGCCGTTATCTTTGATCCAGAAGATCGGGTGTTCGGCCTGCTTGTAACCGCGCCATTTCCAGCCCTCTTCGGTCCACCATTTCTGCTGAGTGTAGCCGCCGTCCTCGACAAACTCCAGGTATTCCTGATTACTCACCAGATACTTACTCGCGTTGAAGGTGTTGACGTTTTCTGAATGGGCGCCGTATTCATTGTCCCAGCCGTAGAGCGGGTGGCTTCGGCTTTTGCCCAGATCGATCCGGCCGCGCGGTACTTCGAGCAGTTCGTTTTGCGGCGCCTGTCCCCATTGCGGGCAGATTTCCCACAGCGGATGGGGTCGTACCTGATCGATCGGCAGTTGCCGGATCAGCACAGAAGAGGTTTCCAGATGAATCCGGGCGTGTTCGATGCCCATTATGATGGCCCACCAGGGATTGTGCCAGTCAATCGGCAATTGCAGCGGCAAAGTACGGATCAGTTCATCCACCCGTTCGCGGACCGTATTGCGATAGGCCTGTACCTCGTCAATCGCCGGCCAGTCATAATGCGACATATCCAAGTCGTCCCAGCTCATCTCGTCCACACCGATCGCGAACATCGATTCAAATTTCGGATTGATCCGCTTTTCGATCACCTTTGCCATGATCATTTTATTGATGTAGAAGACGCCGGTGTGCCCGAAGTAGAAAATCAGCGGGTGCCGCAGCGGGTCGGCCCGCATGTACCAGGTCTCATCGTATTTCATCACCTCGAGCAGCGCTTCGTCGATGTCGAAGGTGTCGTGAAAATAACGGCGGATTTCTTCCCGCTTCTGCTCCGGATCGCCTTCGTTGAGTACTGTTGTACGCGTTCGTCGCAAGTTCATGTCGGTCCGCCAATTATCTCGCGTCCGCTCCTGCATGGCCAGGTCCTTTCGTTTAAATAGTTTGTCTGCCTTCATTTTAATATGATAATTACCGAATTAACGGGATTTGTCAAGCATTTGAATGAGGACGGAACTGTGTGCTAAATCCAATAGCACACGGATGACGCTTATGCGGCGGGTGGGTACGGATTACAATGTCATTGTTTATGAATGATTATATTCTGTTGCATATTTGTCGTCTGTGCGTTCAGGCTAAGTTTTTTCAAGGTGTCAGGTAAATTATGAATATTAACTGGAAGGATTGCATTTATGCCGATCCGGAAATTCTGGTCGGAAGGCCTGTTGTCTGGGGGACGCGTCTTTCCGTTGAATTTATTCTGGGGCTGTTCGCTCAGGGCTGGTCTGAAGCTCAGGTTCTGGAGAACAATCCTGATTTGACTCGCGAACAAATCCAGGCGGTCTTCGCCTATGCGGCATCCTGCATGCGTGATGATATTCAAAAACAAAATGGCTGCGCCTGAAGGTATTGTCTATTTTCGTTTTGATCCTCTTTTACCTGAAAAAACCTGCTGAAATTCTGTTAACCATTATACAGCAGGGAATGATCGTGTTCGAAAAGAAATTCACATTTGTTGAAAGACACCGCATCCGCCAAAGAGACCTTTAAGGGCACCTCCCAAAATTCATTTTGGGCTATAAGCGATCTATTTCCCGCCAAGACGTCGTCATGAAAAACCGTGTATATCCACCCCTATGCCCGCTTTTTCATTTTTTTGTCAGAAGATATACCCAAAGGGTATGAGGATTCCCGCCAGGGCCAGTCGCAAAGGCTTTGCCCGCTTATAGTTACGTTTGAACAAAACGGGAATTTTCAATCGGAACGAGTATAATATCTTCGCTTTCGCCTCAAAAGCAATTATTAGAGCCCGCCCTGTGTCTTACACGTAACACGTTTCACCCAACCGTATGCAGCAGCATCGTATGCTGGATACCTTCGCCCATGAGGCCTTTGCCCGGCAGGAGGATGATCTGATCGCCCGGCACGGCCCAGCCACGTTGTTTGAGCAGTTCGTCCGTAAGCTGCACGAAGCCGTGCAGGTCGGCGGGCTTGTCGTGGCGGATGGGGATGACGCCGTAAAACAGACTCATTTGCCGGCATATTTTCTCGTTCGAGCTCATCGCTACGATCGGTACGTCCATGCGGGCCTTGCTGAGTACGCGGGCCGAGGTGCCGCCCTCGCTCCAGTTGACCACCAGTTTCACCGGCATTTCGTCGATCATGGCGGCCGTATTACGGGCCATCAGCGACATGACCTCCAGTTCTTTTTCCGTTATCATCGGCGGTCGTATCTCGACATGCGCGTCGCAGAATGCCTCGGTCTTGCGGGCGATGCTGCGCATGGTACGCACGGAATCCAGCGGGTATTTGCCGATGGCCGTTTCGCCCGAGAGCATGACTGCGTCGGTGGCGTCGATAATCGCGTTGGCCACATCGCTCACCTCCGCCCGCGTCGGCGTTGGCACTTCGATCATTGATTGCAGCATCTGGGTCGCGACGATAACGGGCTTGCCATATTTCCGGCACAACGCCGTGATTTTCTTTTGTGTCAGCGGTACATCCGCCAGGTCCATCTCGACACCCATATCCCCCCGGGCGACCAGAATCGCATCGCTGATGCGGACGATGTCTTCAATCTGCCTGACGGCTTCGGGCTTTTCGATTTTCGGTATGATGTTGATCGCCGATTCCTTTTTGGCGATGTGCTCAATCAGTTGCCGTACTTCGTCGGGTTTGCGGACAAAGCTGAGGGCCAGATAGTCGAGTTCGCTCTCAATGGCCCAGTCGGCACATTTCCAGTCATACTTCGTAATAGCCGGCACACTTACCGGCGTGTCCGGCAGGCTCATACCTTTACGGCTTTTTATGATCCCGCCAATTACGACTTCACATAGGACCTGGCTGCCTTTCACGTCTCTGACTTTCAGGATTATCTGACCGTCGTCGATCATGATGCGATGGCCGCTTTCGATCTCTTTGGCCAGCGAGGCGTAATTGGTGCCGAAATGACGGCTGGTCCCTTCGGCTTTGCCCGGTTCGATGATCACCACCTCACCCGCGACGACGTTCATTTCCTTTCGTATCGGGCTGGTCCGGATTTTCGGCCCGCACAGATCGCCCATGACCGCGACATTGCTTGCATTTTCCGACCGCATTTTGTTAATGGCCGCCAGCGTTTGGCTGTGCTCTTCCAGTGTGCCGTGCGAAAAATTCAATCGAAACACCCCTACTCCCGCTTTCATCAGCGCCTTGATCATCAATTCGCTCGACGATGCCGGGCCCAGTGTCGCTACGATTTTGGTTTTGATCATACCTATACCTTATCTTGAAAAATAACAAAACCCAGAAACAGAATAACCGTTGTTTTTTTGATCTTATCGAACAAGTTCGACCCTCATCCAGGCTGTAGAGTGTTTTATTGAACTCACATAAAGGAGTCATTATATTTGTTTCTGCCGGTAATACCATCACATTATCGTCGATTTTTCCAGATTCACAGGAGGTTAATGCGGTTTTTCATCAAGAAAATCCGGCAATCTACCCCAATCCTGAACGGTCGGGTTATATACTAGTGTAAGACTTATAGTAAGGAACATGAAATGGAAGTTAATAACGTTGCAGTTCTTTGGGGTCGTTTATTGGCGTTAGTTGCTATTATTGCCGGAGTTACGGCATTTTTTGTTTCAGGAGGTATTGATAAAATGCATACGGAAACGCAAAAAAAGAACCGCCTGGCCGACCAGAGCAGCCCTTATTTGCTCCAGCATGCTGACAATCCCGTTGACTGGTATCCGTGGGGCGAGGAAGCTTTTGTAAAAGCCCTGCAGGAAGACAGGCCCGTCTTTCTTTCGATTGGTTATTCGACCTGCCACTGGTGCCATGTCATGGAACATGAATCGTTCGAAGATCCTGAAGTGGCGGAACTTATGAACGAGGCTTTTGTTTGCATCAAGGTCGATCGCGAGGAGCGTCCCGATGTCGATGATGTGTATATGCAGGTGTGCCAGATGATGACCGGTTCGGGCGGCTGGCCGCTGACCATCATCATGACGCCGGAGAAGAAACCCTTTTTTGCCGGGACATATATTCCTAAAAATAACCGCCAAGACCGGCTGGGTATGATTGAGCTGACTGGCATGGTAAAAGAAATGTGGGCTAATGATCGGGAAAAAATTCTCAATACTTCACAAACGATAACGGATGCCCTGGATAACCTTGCTGCCGGAACCTCGGGCCAGGTGCTCAGTATTATCGATTTGAAAAAGACCTGCCATTTACTCCGTCAGCAATTCGATACCCATTATGGCGGTTTCGGCATGGCGCCAAAGTTTCCCATGCCGCATTATCTGACGTTTCTGCTGCGATACTGGCACCACTCCAATGAGCCCGAAGTGTTGGAGATTGTGGAAAAAACACTTCAGGCTATGCGTCAGGGCGGGATATATGACCATGTCGGTTTTGGTTTTCACCGTTATGCCACGGATCATAAGTGGCTGCTGCCCCATTTTGAGAAGATGCTTTACGATCAGGCCCTGATTTCTAACGCCTATATTGAAACCTTTCAAGCCACCGGAAAGCGGGAATATGCCGAAACGGCACGCGAAATATTTACTTATATAATGCGGGATATGTCCGATCCGCAAGGAGGTTTTTATACCGCCGAAGATGCCGATAGTGAAGGTGAGGAAGGTAAGTTTTATGTATGGTCGTACCAGGAATTGAAAGCGTTGCTCACGCCGGCTGATCTGCGGACCGTGCAGATCGTTTACAATGTCAAGGAGAACGGCAATTTTGTCGATGAAGCGACCGGCAGGGGAACAGGGCTAAATATACTGCATTTGACCAGAACTTTAAGCGAGTTTGCAGAAGAACTGGAGATGCCGAAAGAGCAGTTATTGGAGAAGCTGGAAGTCATCAGAAAGACTTTGTTTGACGTACGTGAAAAGCGAGTGCATCCTTTGAAGGATACCAAAATCTTAACCGACTGGAACGGGTTGATGATCGCGTCGCTGGCAAAGGGCGGTCGGGTGCTGGGTGAGGAAGAATATACCCGTGCCGCGGAAGAGGCGGCGAACTACCTGTTATCGACGATGAAGAACGCGGATGGATTATTGCTGCATGTCAAGCGCGGCGAACTTGACCCTGTGCCCGGATATCTTGATGATTACGCCTTTTTTATTCACGGTTTGCTGGAACTTTATGAAAGTACGTTTAACGTGAAATATTTCGCGGAAGCTATTGCTCTAACGGAAACTGTTATCGCGAATTTCTCTGGCGACACCCCTCCCTGCGGTTTCTATTCCACAAGCAAAGACAGTGAGCAGATACTGATACGACGGAAGGAAAGCTATGATGGAGCTGTTCCTGCGGGCAATTCTTTGATGATGCTGAATTTGCTCCGACTCAGTCGCCTGACCGGTCGTGTGGAATGGGAGGATAAGGCGATGGCTATAGCCCTGGACTTCAGCGATCTGGTCAAAAAACATCCGGCTGGCTTTGCCCAGCTTCAAAACGCGGTCTTTTTCGTGGAAGGCCCTTCGTATGAAATTGTCATCGTGGGAGATCCTGAGACTGAGGCCACGGACGATATAATTCACTCGTTGTACAGGAAGTATTTACCGAACAAAGTGGTCATGCTGAAAACGACACGGCCCCAGAAGGATGGCCGGCTCGAAATGTATGTTCCATATATAAAAGATTATGATGCCGTAAATGGCAAAGCCACGGTTTATGTCTGTCGGGATTTTGCCTGTCAGCAGCCAGTGAACAACGCCTATGCTATGTGGGAAATGATAAATAAAATAAAATAAAAATCATAGAGAATTATTAGTTTATAAGTGTTTGCTAATAAATGAGATAGAAAAATATTTAAAAACATACTTGAACTGTAGGAAATCTATATGTTACAATTAATTATTAATGGAAAGAGTATTTCCTGTTTAGCACATACGGAGGTGTAATATGAGCTTTGAGAGAAATAAGAAAAGTATTTTTATCGGTCTGGGAATTGTTTTAATTGGTGTAGGCGTTCTGGTCGCTTCTTTCCAAAACTCGCCATCGAATAATAGTGCAACGGAGTTGCTGAGTGATTCATCCAGTGATACCAAGGCTGACAAATCCCGTTGTCCAGTCATGAAGAAATTTAATAATGAAAAAGATTCTCTCGTGACTAACAAAGAATGTGACATGGAAAAGTCTTGCTGTCCTGGCAAAATGAACACATCTTTCGCATCCAATTCTGAATGTGGCAAGAAGGATGGATGTGATGGCGGCAAGAAAGGTGATGATAGCTATGCCGTTCAAACTACTGTCGCTTCCAATGCGGGTGAATAACTTACAATAAAGTATTATACGAATTTAACATAAGACCTCCTTTATTTACTTAGTTCCTACCTTCATTCAATGGGCCGTTTCATTTGCAACCCCGCATTTGAAACGGCTTATTTTTTGCACAATAAAAACGCCCTGAGATTAAAGGGCGTTGCAAGTTGGAGTATATAACAAAACGTTATTTTCACCATTTGCCGGATTTGGCCATGCTGGGTTGGGGGTATTTCGCCACAGTTTCCTTTGCTTTCAGGAGCTCATCGTCTTCGAGCTCATGATCGTATAGATGGCCTTCGAAGTAGGAATGATAGCCGGTCAGGTCCATCAGGCCATGGCCGGACCAGTTCATGACAATGACTTTTTCCTTGCCTTCTTCTTTAGCCTTGTTCGCTTCCCGGATGGTGGCCGCAATAGCATGGCTGGTTTCAGGGGCGCTGATGAATCCTTCGGTTCGGGCCCAGAGCAAGGCCCCATTGTAGCATTCCAGTTGGGGAATGGCCATTGGATCCATGAGCCCTTCAACCACCGCCTGAGAGACCAGCGGCGCCATGCCATGATAACGAAGCCCGCCGGCATGAATTGGCGGGGGAATAAATGTGTGGCCCAGCGAGTGCATCGGCAGCAATGGTGTCATTTCCGCCGTATCGCCATGATCGTAAGCGAATGGTGCCCGAGTCAGTGTGGGGCAGGCCGTCGGTTCAACCGGTATGATTTTGATATCGGCTCCATTGATCTTATCCAGCGTGAAGGGGAAGGCCAGACCGGCAAAATTACTGCCGCCGCCGGCACAACCGATAACAACGTCCGGATGAATTTCACCGGCCATTTTGAGCTGTTTTTGGGTTTCCAGACCGATAATCGTCTGATGCAGCATGACATGATTAAGCACACTGCCCAGCGAATAACGGGTTTTGCCGGACGGATCGGCAACCGCCTGTTCGATCGCTTCACTGATGGCGATACCGAGGCTGCCGGGTGTATCCGGTTTTTTTTCCAGGATGGCTTTGCCGGTGCGGGTTTCAGTGCTGGGGCTGGCCACGCAGTTACCGCCCCAGGTTTCCATCATTAACCGGCGGAATGGTTTCTGATCAAAACTGATCCGTACCATAAACACCTTGCATTCCAGACCGATCAAAGCGCAGGCAAAGCTCAGGGCGCTGCCCCACTGGCCGGCCCCGGTTTCAGTGGTCAGCCGTTCGATGCCGAATTGTTTGTTGTACCAAGCCTGGGGGATAGCCGTATTGGGTTTGTGTGAGCCGGCTGGGCTGACGCCTTCATTTTTATAATATATCCGGGCCGGCGTACCCAATGCTCGCTCGAGCGCCTTGGCCCGATAAAGCGGCGACGGCCGCCAGCGATAGAGCATATTCAACACGTCCTCCGGGATATCGATCCAGCGTTCAGTACTGACCTCCTGCTCGATCAGGTTCATGGGAAAAACCGGCGCTAGC
The DNA here is from genome assembly GCA_964482555.1 of uncultured Pirellulales bacterium. Lineage (GTDB taxonomy): Bacteria > Planctomycetota > Phycisphaerae > Sedimentisphaerales > SM23-30 > CAYZXY01. Next base: position 23,684 of record CAYZXY010000012.1, on the reverse strand, counting down.
ATATCCGGGGACACGGGATTGCCGTCCGGGCCCAGCGGCGGCTGCAGCGGGGTGGGAAGATCGGCGGCGATATTGTACCATTGACGCGGGATGTCTTTTTCATCCAGAAAGAATTTGATTGTCATAATCTCTTACTCCTTAAAGAATTAGAGCATCTGGCCGGTTACGCAAGCCATGAACCTGTTTTACCTGTCAATAAAGGAATATATAACAAACGCTGATTTATACCATATTTCTAAGGTGATGCCAATCAAAACATGATAGCAAATTTAACCAAAGTTGTAACAAAAGGCGCATAAATTCTGGATATATCCAATCGGGTAGAAAGCTCCTGGCAGGGCCGCGGAAAATGTACCATGCAGGATGTAAGACGTAGAACGTGGAAGAGGCAAGCCACCCTTTAGTTAAAAGGCCGGCTTAAAGCCGCCGGGTTTCTTGTCCTTTTGGGGTTTGGCGGGAATGACTGGTTCCTTTTTCGTCGTTTTCGGGCGTATGGCCGGTTTGGTGGGCCTGGTTTTTTCCCCGGGTGATGGACTCGCGGACGCGTCAGTATCACTGCCGGCAAAACGGGGTTGATAAAGCGGGTCGCCGATCAGGGTGAGCATCCAGGAATTATAAGGTTTACTGCGGTAAAAGCATTCCACCAGGCAATACTCGCCGCTGAGCAGGTCGCCAAAGAAAAGGTCCGGCCGCGGCATCGTGTAGAGATATGGCTCATTGACCGCGCCGAGAGTGGCGGTGATGCCTTCTTCGAGCATGCGTTTGCACCAGACATTATTCAGGCTGCCGTCGGGGCCCTGATCCCGCAGCGTCGCCGCTTCGAAGCTGGCAATATGGTAGCCCACGGCTCCGGTAAGAAACGTAAACGAATCAATGTATTTCTTCACACTCCACCAGCCGCAGTACAGGATCGTATTAGGACATTCGCCCGGCTCAAAGAGTTTCTCCTGATTATTCTGCGTTACAGGTATCGACGTCATATTGCGGATAAGGTCGGCGGTTTTCCTGACCTTATCATCATAATTTCCGTAAGTGCCGGTAGTATCGATCTGGTCGTATATACCCCGGGCGTCGATATAAGTGTTGCCGTCCAGAGTCATGTTTTCGGCGGCCAGGGCCCGGTCGATAAGTTCCCGGGCGATTTTTTGTGTCGGGCCGTCCAGCCGACTGACCATCAGTGTGGGTTCTTTGTGATCAACATCAGGATAATCCCGGCCAACCGGGTAATCATGAGCCAGCAGATGGTTGGGTTGCTGGTCGCTGAGCCGGTAGGGCGGCCAGAGAATCAGCGACAGTTCACTGTCAAAGGCGGCATCGCTCTGTTCATCGTCTATCTGGCTGCGATCGTTTAACAGAACGTTGCAAAGTCCCTGCAGGCCGGCAATCTGGAAAATCAGCTCATAGCGACGTTCCTGTTTTTTGACGTCAAGCGGTTCTTGCTCAATAGTTTTTAATTCCTCAGCGTATTCATTCAGCTTCGTGTCGGTATCGTCAAGGTCGTCTTGCCGCTGATTACGGGCTGGTTTGTCGCTGGCGGTGAGGATATTTTGCTCCTGGCTGCGTTTCAGAAGATTTAAACCGCCGAACGTCACCGCGAGCTTTTGAAATTGCTGCATCTTTTCCTGATACCCCAGCATGCCCTGGCGGGCCGATAATAGCTGCTGCGTTTTCTGGGCCGTCTGGGTAACTTCTCTGATCATCCTGGCGCCGTTTTGCAGTCGCTGGATGCCGGTTCCTTTAAGACGGAAATTCTGGGAATTCGACAAATTCGACGCAAGGGGGGAGATCAGATTTTCAAACTCATCTCCCAATTGCTTCAGTTCCCCAAACCGCTGGTTAATCTGCTGGTTGATCAGTTTTCGCCATTGCGCGGTTTCTCCTTTGGGCACATAACTGTTAATCCGCAGTGGTACACCTTTAACGGTGAGGATGCAGGTGATCGTCTCCTGGCGGTTGTTTTTTTTGAGCCATTCGCGGATACTGGGGGCGATATCGACATCATAGGCATCGCGGCTTATTCTCTCTTCCAGCGGCATAGGAATGCTCAGAATATTCTCTCGGGGCACACCTCGTTTTTCGCAGTAATAGTCGGCAAGTAAGGTAGAATCGTCGTCGCTGCTGTTCACAAGAATTGCGATCTGGTCTGGTTCGAGGGCTGAACTTATACTCGAACAGGCGATTATTGACAGGAGGATTATTATGAATTTTGATGTTTTCATGCGATCATTTTACGATAAATGTTCGGAATCTGTAAAGGAAAAATCAGCCCTGATCCTTGCATGCCGCCTCAGATAATCGAAATAGTTTCCTGAAAGCACTTATGCGCCCAAGGGTATAGCAAAAGCAAATGCAGAATTTGAGAAAGGAATGTCGCATTCTTGTTTTACGCAGAGCGCCGAGGCACAAGACAAGCAAAGCAAAGAGGTTATGACGAATTGTATTCATGATAAAGCCAAATGATGCAAAGGAACATTTATACGCTTTAACGCATCAACGTTAAACGCATTAACATAATGCCGGCAGAATGCCTGTGATACATTATTATACCCCATTGGGTAGAAAGCTCCCGGTACGGCCGGGCGTAAGCTTTTTATCCGCAGATAATTACGTTCCGTCAATACGGGTATTTTCAATCGGAACGAGTATGCATTGAACATTCGGCTGCGAAAATCATATAATAGATAGTGAAACAGTATCATACCCGATTGGGTAGAAAGCTTCAGGCAGGGCCGGGCGTAAGCTTTTTATCCGCAGATAATTACGTTCCGACAAAACGGGCATTTTCAATCGAAACGGGTATATGAACAGGAGCGGCAGAAACATGAAGATTCAAAATCACATTTTATTGTGGGCGGCGGCGATGGCGGTTATTTCCCTGATGGTGTATGGCAATATGAGTCGCAAGTCCCCACCGGAAAAGGAAAGAAACGAAAAAATGTACAGAGAACTGACGCCGGAAGAGCATAGGGTGATTATCGAGAAAGGGACCGAACGGCCCAATACCGGAAAGTATAATAAACATGATGACAAAGGGGTTTATGTGTGTAAACGCTGCGGGGCTCATCTGTATGAATCGACGTCGAAGTTCAAGAGCGGTTGCGGGTGGCCGAGCTTCGATGATGAGGTCGAGGGGGCAGTGATGCGGAAGCCCGACGCGGACGGCATGCGCACGGAGATTCTGTGCAATAGCTGCGGCGGGCATCTGGGGCATGTGTTCCTGGGAGAAGGGTTTACGCCGAAGGATACCCGGCATTGCGTCAATTCGATTTCGCTGGAATTCATCCCGAAGGAGCAGCTTGTCGAAAACCGGGCGTTGTTCGCTTCGGGGTGTTTCTGGGGGACGGAATATCATTTCCAGAAGGCACCGGGGGTGGTTTCCACGACGGTTGGTTATACCGGTGGGCATGCGGAAAATCCGACGTATAAGCAGGTCTGCTCCGGCAAAACCGGTCACGCCGAAACGACCGAGGTGATTTACGACCCGAATGAGACGGATTATGATGCGCTGGCGAAGCTGTTCTTCGAAACCCACGATTTTACGCAACTGAACAGGCAGGGGCCGGATATCGGTACGCAGTATCGTTCGGCGATTTTCTATCTGAATGAGGAGCAGAAACAGATCGCGAAGAAACTGGTGAGGGAGCTTGAGGAAAAAGGGCATGATGTAAAGACGGAGATCACACCCGCGAACCGTTTCTGGCCAGCGGAGGATTACCATCAGGATTATTACGAACACAAAGGGCAAACCCCTTACTGCCATGTGTATCGAAAGATATTTTGAGCCTGTTGTTACAGGCTTTTTTTCATGAAAACGGAAAAGCCGTTTTCTTCATAGACGCCGAAACGGCCGGTTTCGGTAAAACCGTATTTGCGGTAAAGGGTCAGAGCCCTGGGCTGGCGATTGCCGGTTTCGAGATAGATTTCGGTCAGTGCAAGTTCGCGGGCTTTTTGAATAATGGTATCGAGGATTCTGCCGGCGTATCCCTTGCTGCGATGCTCTGGATGGGTATAGAATCGTTTCAGCTCAGGATAGGCTTGACTGCGGGCATCAAGAGCGCCGCAGGCCAGAATCCGGTTCTGTTCATCTATTACGCCATAGACAAAAACCCGCTCCCCTGTCATCTGTTCCGGTGAAAGACGGGAATTGCATTCGGCAGGATACAGCGAATCATGGTAGGCGTCCAGCGTCCGGGTTATCTGAGCGAAATCCGGATGCCGGGGATCGATTTGTTGGACTGTTGGAATGGTCATTTAAATCTGGTAATCGTCCACATGACCGCGGCCGAGGAAGCCGCAGTTGGCTTTGAATTTCAGATCAGCGGGTTTGAGGGCGACGAGACTGCCGGGCGGGACGGACTGCGTGAGAAAAACGCTGCCGCCGATGGTGCTGCGGGCGCCAATGATGACGTTGCCGAGAATCGAAGCGTTGGAATAGACAATGACCTCATCCTCCAGGGTGGGATGGCGTTTGTTGCCGCGGACGATCATGCCTTCATCATCGATGGGGAAACTGATCGCACCCAGGGTAACACCCTGGTAAAGTTTGCAATTGTTTCCGATGATTGTTGTTTCTCCGATAGTGACACCGGTGCCGTGGTCGATGAAAATTCCTCTGCCGATGCGGGCGCCGGGATGGATGTCGATGCCGGTGCGGCAATGAGCATGCTCGGTCATGATGCGCGGCATGAGCGGCACCTGTAGATTCCAGAGTTCATGAGCCAGGCGGTAAGTGCCAATGGCGATAGTGGAAGGATAACTGAAAATGATTTCATCGGTGTCTCTGGCGGCCGGGTCGCCGCGATAAGCGGCGATGATATCATGCTCAAGCATGTCGCGAATCCGCGGCAGTGTTTCCAGAAAAAGCCGGGTAATCAGCCATGCCTGTTTACGCAGTTGGGCGTCATCTTCCTTGCGGGCGGAAAAACATTGGTATATCTGGCGATAAAGGCGGATGCCGACATTTTCCAGTTCATCGCGAAGATAACGGTGAAGACTATCTTTGGTAAGCCCTTGCTGACCGAAAAAACCGGGAAAAAGAAGGGTGAAAAGATGATCGATTATGCCGTATATTTCATCACGACTTGGCATCAATCGGTTGCTGATATGCTGAATGCGGCGATGGGCATAGTAGCTGTCTTCGAGGGCTGCCGCCAGGGATTCAAATTCGTTTTGCGTATTGAATGTCATGTCATCCATTGAGACCAGTATCTCCTAAAATAACGAAAAGTTATGAGAATGTCCGTGCAGGGCTCTCGATGTTCATCGGAATATTTATTATCCGCACGAGTATATTCCCAATACAGGTAGAAAGCTCTCCGGGCAGGGCCGGGCGTAGGCTTTTTATCTGCAAATAATTATGTTCAGACAAAACGGATATATTCAATCGGAACGAGTATAAATAGTTATATCTATATGAATTATAGAAATATGAGATGAAATGACAAAATTATTTTCCTGCAAGGCCTATCGCCGGATTATTCCCAAAGGATATGAGAACCCCCCACGTCATTCATAAAGGCTTTACCTAAATGTAGTTATGTTTTGGCATTATGAAAACTTTCCATATCAACGATTGTATATCGTTTTCGGTTGAGTATCCTCGTTTTCTCTAATCCATAATTAACTTATACAGAAAACGGTCAGGCGTGGCTCTGCCCGGAGCTTTCTGCTCGATTGGGTATAATTTTGTCGAATAACTACTTGACGCCCCGGATCTGAAAGGATATAAATTGAATAAAAATAACGATGTTCTAACAGGTAAAGTATTGTGAATAAGTAATTTAAGTTTTTGGCCGGTCCCCCCGGCACCAGAGTCCGAAAATAAAATTATATCGCCCCCATCGTCTAGCGGCCTAGGATACCTGGTTCTCAGCCAGGTGACAGGGGTTCGAGTCCCCTTGGGGGTATTCTTTTTAAGTCATTGTTACTAAAATCTTCATAAAGTATTTAGCCGGCAATGACTGGCGTTATTTTCTTTTTTTTGCCATATCTTCTTTACATGCCCTGACAAGGCTTTTCGGTTGCAGACAGCACCGGATTCAGCACCGCTTTTTTGAAGTGATCTTCAGTAACTTGCAGGTAATGTTTCGCAGCCACCTGCGGGCTGTAGCCGATCCAGGCACAGACAACTTGCCCAGGGTTAGTTTCTTCCAGTTGCGTTTCCCGGTATCTGGTAATGACATATTCCTATCCCGGCTTGGCCAGCCCAAATGCTTCGGTCAGTAATGGCTCCAATTCTGAAAACAGGGGGATGATCTGAGAGGCTTTGCCTTGATGAGCTTTTTGGGGATTAAAATGGTCATTTTCAAATTCCTGTAGGATACCTTAACTCGCAGCTTAGACATCTTGAAAAGTCAGAAAGTTTACACGATCAGGCAATACAAAATTAACAGAATTCTAACATAATGCTAACATTTTTTTAATAGCATACTTCTAGGTTTGTGCAAATATGAAACAAAAAGAACAGATAATTTTAATTTGTAAAGCGTTATCCGATCCCAGCAGGCTTGAAGTGCTGGCGGCTCTTGATACAGAAGAGATGTGTCTTTGTGACCTGGCGGAGCGGCTTGGTCTTGCTGATTCAACAGTTTCAAGGCATATGATGATCCTTGAGCAGGCTGGTTTGGTAGAGTCGAGAAAAGACGGCAGATGGCGATATTTTCGCCACGCTCAGGCCGATGTTTCTGGCCCGGCTCAATATGCTGTTGCCTGGATTCGCAAATATATCAAGGGGGCAGATGCATCATTACCCCATAAAATTGAACAAGTTAAAAGTACATCGACATGTAAAAACAAACCGAACGTAATGTTTTTGTGCAGCGGTAATAGCTGCCGCAGTCAGATAGCAGAAGCTTTTCTCCGAAAACATGCCAATGATCTTTTTCGTGTTTTCAGCGCGGGTCTGGAGCCCAAAGGTATTGACCCGATGACCACAGAGGTGATGAATGAAGTTGGAATCGATATTTCTGATCAAAAATCAAAAGGGGTATTTGAATTTATCGGGAAAATACATTTTGGTTACCTGATTACCGTCTGCTCCCGGGCGGAAGAAATCTGTCCTATTTTTCCCGGTGTCAGCTTCCGGCTTTTTTGGCCGTTTGAAGATCCTGTTAAGTTTGGAGGCTCTGATTATGAAAGACTCGAAAAGTTCAGGCAGGTCCGGGATGACATTGAGAATAAAATTATTCAATGGGTACAGGAATTCAGGGCAAATGAGCATAGCAGAGAAGGGTTTCATTCGAAAAAGTAAAGTTGTGATTTTTAGGATATATTTTGTTTTTGGAATATTGTTAACGGTCTATTGGCGGCAGGGAAAGATATTCTATAAGCGTTCCGATGGAAATGTTCCGTTTTGTCGGAACGTAATTATTTGCAGATAAAAAGCTTACGTCCGGCCCTGCCCGGGGCTTTCTACCCAATTGGGTATAGAGGGAACAATACATAAATTTTTTAAAGGAAAAGTCATGTTGAAGAAATTGGAAATGAAAAAGGCTGTTCTTCTGTCCATTGCGGCTGTCATGTGTATTGTCACGATTGTTTTTGCGGCTCCCAGTGCATTGCGAGGCAAGATCGTCGTGGATGGTTCCAGCACCGTATATCCTATTACAGAAGCAGCTGCGGCAGCTTTCAGAAAAGAATATCCTAATATTAATGTAACGGTGGCAATCTCCGGGACCGGCGGCGGCTTTAAGAGATTTGTGACCGGGGAATCGGATATTTCAGACGCCTCCCGACCAATTAAGCCGGAAGAATTTATGGAAGCCATGAAAAACGGCGTTCAGTTTATTGAACTTCCGATAGCACTGGATGGTCTGTCTGTGGTAGTTAATCCTGATAACGACTGGGCAAAACAGTTAACGGTAGATGATCTTAAGGCGATATATCTCGAAACAGGAAAAGCTCGTAAATGGAATGATTTAAATCCACAGTGGCCGGACCAGACGATAAAGGTGTATTCACCTGGTACTGATTCGGGTACGTTTGATTACTTTAAAGAGGTGATTGTCGGTAAGGGTGAAAGTTTCCGCCCGGATATGTCCACCAGTGAGGATGATAATGTATTGGTAACAGGTGTTGCCGGGGACAAATACGCCATTGGATATTTCGGTGCGGCTTATTATTTTGAGAACAAGAACAAACTCAAGGCTGTTCCGATCGTGAATCCGAAAACCGGGAAGGCTGTCTTGCCGGAGCAGGAAAATGTCATTAACGGCGACTATGCCCCGCTTAGCCGGCCGTTGTTCATATATATTAATGTTAAATCGTTGAGAAGGCCTGAAATGCGGGTTTTTGCAGATTATTATATTAAGAATTCAGCCGGATTTGCTACCCAGGTTGACTATGTTGCCGTTTCAGATGATATTGCCGAGCGGGCAGAAAATTTTCTTCGCAATAAGAAAACCGGTTCAGCATATATAAAGTTAGAGGCACGTGAAGGCGGTATCAGAGAAGTCTATACCGAAGAGAACCTTTTTGACACCAAATAGATCACTGATGGAATGCTTTATGCTGAATGGAAATAAGCACGATACTAATGGGACTTCTTTTTCGTTTCCGCGAAAAATGAGGTCCCGGCGAATACAAAAAATCAAGGAAACCGGGATACTTGGCATGCTGGGAACTGCGACGGCGATGTCGGTATTTGTGACCCTGATCATTGTTATTGTCCTGGGATTTGAAACGATCAAATTTTTCCAGCAGGATGAAGTTTCTGTGCGGGAATTTTTTACAACGACCCAGTGGAACCCTCTTCTGGGGTCCGAAAAGCATTTCGGGGTATGGTCACTTGTGTGCGGGACATTTCTGGTCGCAGGGATTGCCTTGTCTGTCGCAGTACCATTTGGTTTGATTACGGCCATTTATTTGAGTGAGTACGCAAACCCTAAGGTGCGTTCAGTGCTCAAACCGGCACTGGAGATACTTGCGGGCATTCCGACGGTAGTTTACGGTTTTTTCGCTCTTACAATAATCACTCCGGGGCTTAAATTTGTTGATGAATCTTTCGGCTCTTACAATGCCATGTCTGCCGGTATTGCCGTGGGGATACTGATTCTTCCTATCGTCACATCGTTGTCCGAAGATGCTCTTAAGGCAGTGCCGAACAGCCTTCGCGAGGGGGCGTTAGGTCTTGGAGCTACCCAATATGATGTTTCACTGAAAATAGTCTTTCCCGCTGCACTTTCAGGGATTATTTCTGCCGTACTGCTTGCTGCGGCCAGAGCCATTGGTGAGACTATGATTGTTGCTTTGGCAGCCGGGAGCATGCCGCGTGTCACTGTCGATGTCCGACAGGAGATACAGACAATGACCGGGTTTATGGTTCAAATGGCACTGGGGGATGTATCCAATTACGGTGTCGAATACTTGTCGATGTATTCGGTGGCTTTTACATTATTCATTTGCACATTGATCTTTACCCTTATCGGTGCTGTGATACGCAAACGGTTCAGGGAGGTGTATGAATGAGCATAAACCAAACACAAACGCCTGAAATTTTATCTGACTCCAACAGGCTGGAGGCTATTCGCAGGCCTCTGAGCAGTAGAAAACTTAAAAACAAAATATTCAAATGTATCTGTATTTCCATCGCTTCACTATCTGTATTGCTGCTGGCGGGTTTACTGATTGCAATTGCGTATCTGGGTTACCGTACTTTGAATCTTAATTTTCTTAGTTCTCCGCCGAGTCCTGATTCCGGAGAAGCCGGTTTTTATCCGGCCATTATGGGAAGTGTCTGGCTTCTGGTTTTGGTCGCAATTTTTGCTCTGCCTATCGGGGTCGCCACGGCAATTATGCTCGAGGAGTTTTCTCCGAGAAAAAAACTGTTCCGGCACATTCTCTCGGTCGTCCAAGCCAATATAACAAATCTTGCCGGTGTTCCCTCTGTAGTATACGGGATTATTGGGCTGACACTTTTCGTTTCGATGTTTCAATTATTCGGAAGCGAAAAGTCCCCGGTTTTTGAAACAGGTGTTAACTATTACGATCAGTTTTATAGTGAGGCCAATGAAATACTTCTGGTTCCGGTGAAAAATCCGGATGCTCCCGAAACGATTCCCAGGGACAAGATGGCAGCCTATACTCTTGAGGGGGAAAAAATCGAAGTCAATGTTATTGGTGAAGATGCCGTATGGCCACAAGATCAGGGTTTATCAAGCCGCACCTTGCGTGATTATGATATCCCCGGAAGGATTCATGAAAGAAGCTGGCATTATTTCCGTATTCCCTTTGGACGAGGTGTTTTAGCGGGAGCCTTGACATTGATGCTTGTCATATTGCCGATCATCATTACTGCTTCTCAGGAGGCATTGCGGGCCGTTCCCTCCTCACTCAGAGAGGCGGCATGGGGTATGGGAGCAACACGATGGCAAACGGTTTGGAAGATCACGCTGCCGTCTGCCATCCCAGGCATTATGACCGGAACGATCATCGCACTGAGCCGGGCCATCGGTGAAGCCGCTCCGCTTTTAATGATAGCGGGGATTGTGTTTATATCAAATCCTCCCGGCAACATCATGGATGACTTTACGGCAATGCCTCTGCAGATATATAATTGGGCCCAAAGACCCCAAAAGGAATTTCACAACATTGCCGCCAGCGGAATTATTGTCCTGCTGACGGTTCTGCTGTGCTTCAATGCGGTGGCTGTTCTCATTCGCAATAAGTTCCATAAACCCTTATCGTAAATTGCAGGATTATATTGTTTATGAATAATCAAAATGTACTTAAAAATTTTGCCTTAAAGCCAGACATCGGTCACGTGTCGGCAGTCTCTACCGCTATCCATATTGCCGATTTTAATGCCTGGTACGGTTCATTTCATGCTCTTAAGAACATCGCTATGAATATCCCTGAAAAACACGTAACCGCATTTATCGGGCCCAGCGGATGTGGTAAAAGTACGCTTTTGCGCTGGGTCAATCGAATCAATGATTCAATTCTAAGTGCCAGAGCCGAAGGAACATTTCTGCTGCATGGCGAAGATATTCTGAGTGAAAATACCGATGTTGTCAATTTGCGGCGTCGTGTCGGGATAGTTTTCCAAAAACCAAACCCCTTTCCCAAATCACTATTTGAGAATATTGCATTCGGTATTCGGCTCCATATGAAAGTGTCATCAAAACAACTTAATGAAATTGTTGAGTGGTCACTTCATAAAGCGGGGTTATGGAAGGAAGTTAAAGACAGACTTGATCAGTCGGCATTGTCTTTATCCGGAGGTCAACAGCAGCGTCTCTGCATTGCCAGAGCCTTAGCTTTAGCCCCGGAGGTATTGCTGATGGATGAACCCTGTTCGGCACTTGACCCCATCGCGACTGCAAAAATTGAAGAATTGATTCATGAGCTTAAAGAACGATACACCGTTATCATAGTGACACACAACATGCAGCAGGCTACACGTGTGGCAGATTATACGGCCTTTATGTATCTGGGCGAACTGGTTGAATTCGCAAAGACGGACCAACTGTTTATGTCGCCTGAAGATAAGCGTACGGAAGATTATATCACCGGAAAATTTGGATAACAGTGGGTTTAACCATGCCGCAAAGGGGCACTGATAAACAATCCGAAGCCGAATTATACCGTAAAGTCTTTGTCCGCATATAGTTAAGTTGGAACAAAACGGGAATAATCAATCGGAACGAGTATAAAGGGAAACAGGTCGTTTAATTTAAAAAAATATTTTTTAAAAATTCTCTTGACGAAGTAAGTCGCTTCTTATTATATTATGCTTTCCTTAGTTTTAGAAAGATGAAAATGACTCAGCCAGAACAATTAAGTGCAAGTCTGGAAGACTATCTGGAAGCGATATTCAATATCATTTCCGAGAAGGGAGCCGTTCGCGCTAAGGATATCGCCAGGTATCTGGGTGTAAAAGCCGGTTCGGTTACGGTTGCCCTCAAAGCCCTTTCCCGGACAGATCATATTAATTACCAGCCCTACGAGGTGATTACACTGACTTCCAAGGGGCTTGGGCAGGCCAAAGAAATCATCCGCAAACATAAAATACTGAAGGTTTTTTTTGTAGAAATTCTAGGCTCCGACCCAAAGATTGCCGAAGAAGGAGCCTGCAAGATAGAACATGTGATCCCGGACCGGCTGATTAAACGTCTGATTTCTTTTACCAAATTCATCCAGGCCTGTCCCCAGTGCGGCAGCGATATGGTCGAAAAATTTCAGGGTTATTTCAATAAAACCCAGCCCTGTGATTTTGAGCAGTGTCGGGATTGCATAAGCAAAAGCATTGACTACTCAGAAAAGGAAAAAGACAATTTGTCTAACACCATAACGCAACCCGCACTGTTTACTAGTTCTGCAGGAAGCCGGTGATTCAATATTTTTTTGTTTAAAAGTAAGGAGCGACTAACAAAATAAGGAAAATCGTAATTGTATAGTAAAGCGTTTAATCTAAGATATTATTGGACTGATAGAACGCGAAGTCATCATGATAATATCTATAAAATCAATACCAGAAGAAAAGGCGATTATCATGCTTTGGAAGCGAGAAAGAGCGTCGGCGCAGAACGGTCTTTGACGCAGATTTTCTTACACTGCCGGATGAATTCGATACCATTTTTTAAACGAATGTCTGACGCAGTCAAATTCTTCGGCTTGGCGTGCTAAGCGTTTTTCAGGTAACCATTAATATGAAGGATTCTGAAAAAAAACAGGTATTTTATGCTCTTTCCCAGGAAGACACTAACAAATGCAGCCCCATAGTATACGATTCGCCTCAGCTTTTCGGCAACCATAATGAAATACAAATAAAACATGAAGGTGAATTATACCGGATCAAAATAACTCGAAACGGAAAATTGATAATGAATAAATAGTAAAGCATTTATTACGGGAGAATAATATGAACATTGGAATATTTTATGGCAGTACGACAGGCAATACCACAAACGCCGCCCGGGCGATTAAAAACGAACTTGATTGCGTCGGCGAGGTTGTTCTTAACGAAATTTCCGGGAGCAATCCGTCTGCTATGATGGATTACGATCTGATTATTCTGGGCGCCTCGACCTGGGGATTGGGAGAAATGCAGGATGACTGGATCGGTAAAGAAAATCTGCAAGGTGTGAACCTCGAAGGTAAAAAAGTGGCCGTGTTCGGTACGGGTGATCAAATGGGTTTTGCAGATACCTTTGTCGATGCCATTGGTATTCTGGCAAAGGCTGCGGAGCAGGCCGGAGCAAACCTTATCGGTAAATGGTCGACGGCAGGATATGCTTTTTCAAATTCTGCGGCAGCAGTTAACGGGCAATTTTTGGGGTTGGCATTGGATGACGACAATGAAGCGGCCATGACGGATGAACGTATTAAACAGTGGACCTCACAGCTTATCAGCGAGATCAAATAATGAAAGTATTTTACCATCACATGTACGAATATCGCAAGGGCTTGAGGAATATGATTCTTCATACTCTTTCGGCCGAACATCGGAATTGGGTCGAAGAACGACTTCGAAAAGCCAATATAGCCTATCAAATCTACCCCTTGAAAAAGGGGAATATCAATGTATTTTTCGGCGCCAGTGAATGCGTCGATGTCGTCAGAGCGATAGGTAAAGCCCAACTCAATGATTATACGCCCGAAGAAGATTTTATTCTGGGAACGATGCTCGGATATGATCGGTTGATTCAATGCCGTCGCTATCTGGAATTAGTTCAGAAAAAAAACCGACTATCGTTGGATAAAAAATCTCAGACACCAGTAAAGGAAAGCCAGGAGAATACCTTGACGCGTTGTTAAGGAACAGTCGGCAATCAAAACCCGATTGCCATAAAGAATAATATAATACCCAGCAAGCAATCCGAAAGCCAGCCAGGGAGCAATAGAAGGTATAACGACAACCTTTATTGCTCTTTTTTTTTGCATAGATGCAGCGAAAGGAGGTACTGGCAATGGCTTAAAGAAACGATGATTCGAAGTGTTATTTTTTGTAGTCGCTGTTTTAAATTGATATTAATCATTACAAAGGAGAAACCATATGAAATTAAACAAGATGACAAGCATGATGACGCCCGAAATGGAAAATTATTAAGGAATTTTCGAGTAAAGGCTTCGAAATGGTTTCGGAGCAGCATCAAGAAAAGAATTTAGTTAAAAAAATAGAATTGGAAAAAAATCATGAAAAATGTAAAAAGAATTTCAATGTTGTTAGTTGCAGTTATCGTAACTTTTGGGCTCATTTCAAATGCAAACGCCAGTCTTGGTGATTTGGAGCGAACAGGTTACACCGCCATGGGCGGAAGTGTCTTCGGCAACCCACTGGGGTATATTAGCCAAGAGCCAGGTGATAGAGATTATGTCCTTTTGCAGCCGCTCGATGGCGGAATGCATGGTCCTGAGATGTGGGGTTATGCATGGATGAAATTTGATGTAACCGCAACAGCACCTGTCGATTCGGCATTTCTGGTATTAAACCAACTACCCGGAGGCGGAATGGGATATGTTGAACCAACGCCAGAAAATCCGGTTGATTTTTTCATTCATTCAGTAAGCGCAGATGTGGCCGGCATTACAATCGACACTGCGGTTATGGAGGATTTCAAAAATAACAATGTTGTTGCGATTCCGGAAATAACAGCCTCAATTTCCAGTCCCGGTGTCTTTAGCGTGGACATTACAGATATCTACAATGGCTGGATCACAGGAGACAACTACGGTATGGTTCTTTCGGGAGCAGGAAAATTTTCAAGCATAGGACATCCTGATGGCGATGCTCCATACCTAAGCACAACAGTAGTTCCTGAGCCGGCAACCGTCGCGTTGCTTGGCCTTGGCGGTCTATTGTTCCGTAGAAAACGGAAATAAAAATAGAAAAGGGTTGATTTTGATATCCGGCCCTGCTGGGCAGGGCCGGATATCTTTAAAAAAGGAGAACCAAAAAAATGAACAAAAGATCTATTATAATTACGGTTGTGCTGTGCGGCTGCTTAACCGGTGTATCGAACGGTTTACAACTTAACCCTGAGCTGGATTTCTATACCCCTATGTCAACGATGGTCACTCCGGACAGGGACTATTTGCTTACCTCGAACGCGCATGCATGGTTAGATATGGGAGACGGATTGCAAAGTTTTGAAACACTGCTTTTTTTGAAATTCGACTCTGATTCATTGCCCCAGGAAGAGGTTTCTCAGGCATGGCTTAGGCTGGGTTCAGGGGCTAGAGGCACAATGGGCGAGACTACTCGTCCAGTTTTGGTTTCCGTTCATCCTGTGGACAGGGATATTTCAGAAATGCTTGCTTGGACAACATCTCCCCGAGATTTTTATGTATTTAACGATCATATTCTTGACTCGGTTGATAGTGTTATGGTCTTTCAAGATGGAGTTTGTTACTGGGACATTACTGACATTGTAAACAACTGGATTCTTTATCAAAATACTGGCGGCGCTGAAGGCTATGAGAATCTGGGACTGGCTGTTACCGGAAGAGATGATGCAGGCGCAATGGACCCTAATGATAACAAGCATGCAGGTTTCTGGTCCTCTCGTGCCAATACCATGCCAAATGCAGCACGGCCGGCCCTGTTCATCATGGAGGCCGAAAAGACGTTGGATTCGCCGTGGATACCCGACTGGAGTGACAATTCAGGTTTTTCCATCCAGTTCTGGACATTTTCAGGCAAGGATGGTCGGCTGCAGCAAGGTGCAACTGCCGATGGATATCTGGAAAACAGTTTTGGCGAGCCTTATATCGAGTGGGAGCAGGAAGAAGAATTTGCTGGTTCAGAAATCATCAATCCGTTTTTAACATGGCATCCTTTTGCCGACAGCCCTGAGGACAGTGAGCATCCGGATTGGGTCGGAGGCGTCTATGGCGGGGTTTATCGCGCCGGGGGCGGACCTTATGACCCGCATACGCTTTCGGCTTTCGTACCAACCGGATATGAGCAAGGTCCGTTAACTGTGTTGGTTCAGTATGACTGGTTTGACAGAGGAGATATCGATGTCAATGTTTCATCCAGTTTTGCATCCGGACAAGAAATATTCCTGGAAAATGGTTTTGATTTATCAGTCGGTACTGCAGGGGACCACAATTGGTATCGCAGCACAAGGGCCTATGAATTTAGTGATAATCCCGGAAATATAGAAGTGGAGTTTATTGTATGGGGAGAAGAGCCCTATATTGCTTCTTTTTCAGTTACGACCGCGATTGATGAAATCATACCAAATGGCCCGGTTCGGCATGATCATGACTCTAATTATGATGGGGTGATTGATTTTCGTGATTATTCTGTTTTTGCATCGGAGTGGATGCAGACAAAACCACCTCTGTTTTATGATATTACCAACAGTGGTATCGTGGAATTTCAGGATTTGTTCATATTTGCAGAATCCTGGCTGCATACAAGTTTATTTAGATACTTACAACAGGATAACTAAGGCAGGATTAACATATGCAATATTCTATTGACAAGCAAAATGGCTTTACCCTTATAGAACTTCTGGTAGTTATTTCCATTATAAGTTTGTTGATGGCAATTCTTTTGCCTGCATTAAATAAAGCTCGAGACAGTGCAAAAGCGTTATGCTGTGCATCCAATATGCGACAGATATCCATTGCGTTTAACATGTATGGAATTGAAAACGATGATGAAATTCCTGTTGCATCAAAAATAATGGGAGCAGAGAATCCCTGGATATGGGCGCTTCTGCCTTATATTCAGGGTGAACAGGATAAGGCACAGACATGGGAAAGACCGGCAGAGCTTTGGTTTTGTCCTTCTGACCGTGATCCATACCCTTTACATTACGCCCCGCATGGCCAGGAATATACAAGTTACGCATTAAATGGCTATTATGTAGAGGCTCAGTCCGGTTCAGGGTGGTCTGCAGGATCACCGGAAATCAGGATCGGGCCTGCTGGCGGATATAAATACACCCAGCTCAGGCATCCTTCGAGTATGATGCTGATGATGGAAACCAGCTATTATGGTCAGGTTTATGACATGAAAAACCCCCGAGTCCAATCATATTCTTTACCACTGGAAGGACATCATCGCAATACAAGTGGTTTTTATCATGGTGGTAAAATGAATCTGATGTTCGTCGATGGCCATGTCGATTCCATACGCGGCAAAAAAGCCAGTCCCTGGCCCGCGCCGTACACGGTTTCGTCTCAGGGAGGCTCATTCTGGCCGGAACTTTCGCTGCCTGATTCAATTGAAAAAAGAACCCTTTGGGGGCCGGGATACTAATGAAAATTTTTACGGGATGTGCTTTAGGTTTGATTATATTTTTGGCAGGATGTCAGTCAATGAAAACCGATACGCAAAGATGCGGCTTCTGGGTTGATGCCTATAAAGGTGAGCCAGTTAGTTACAACGAATTGATATCAGATTTGTCGCAAGTGGATGTCGTTTACCTAGGTGAGCGACATACACTTAAACGTCATCATGATATTCAGCACAAAATCATCAATGACCTGATTAGTAGAAATAAAAATATTGTGCTTGGGCTTGAACAGCTTGAGGCTTCTCAACAACCGATCGTTGAACAGTATAACCGCGGCGAAATCACCTACGATGAACTGGCCGAGAAAATAAACTGGTCCGATCGCTGGGATAATTACCTGGATTATCGTGATATTGTTGAAACTGTTCATAACACCGGAAGCACAATAGTAGCGTTGAATGCCCGAAGAGAAATTGTGCGAAAAGTTGCACGAAAAGGACTTAAAAGCCTGAGCGAAGAAGAGAGAAAACAGTTGCCTGCTGAGATAGACACTACCGATGAACAATACCGTCAGTTTATGAACCACACTATGATGGTTATGGCACATGTGAAAGACTCAACCGAAATGCTGGATCGTATGTTTACGGCACAGGTCTGCCGGGATGAAGCAATGGCTGAAAATTTGTTTAAAGCCATCAATTCTTCAGATCAACAAGATGCTGTCGCTGTGGTATTATGTGGCAGTGGCCATGTAAGTCACGGCAGCGGCATTCCAAACCGCCTCAAACGACGCAATCCGCAAATTAAAGAACGTATTGTCATCCTCAGCAGTAGTGGAGACGTAGAACTGTCTGAAAAAACCAAAGCCATGAGCCGTGAAATTACCATCACCCATCAGCAATTAAGAGGCTTTGACAGGCCAGTGGCGGATTATCTGCATATCGTGAACTTAAATGGTCACCTGAATACTTATTAAATTAGGAAGATACTCAGATGGATAATAAATGTGAAAACACCAATTGTAAATGTGATGGTAAATACAAAGTCTGTCGATGCCGTGAATTCGCAGCCATTGCCGGGCAGTCCAAAATCGAAGAAAAAAGATCGAAAGGACTGCAAAATGAATGCGAAGAATGAAACAATCAAATTCTCCAATGGCAGAGGACAAAAACAGTATCAAGTGGTGAAGCCATATACTTTTGCCTTTGAGTCAAGATGCCGCAGTCACATGGATACCTATGGCTGGAGTCGAGTGTCTCCAAACGGTAATGAAAAAGACGACTGGCTGAATATCATAAAAAACGGCAGTGAGCAGAAGAACCGGCGAACGGCTTATATCCATATTCCGTTTTGCGGCACCCTGTGTACATTCTGTAATTTTATGAGAAAACCCGGCACCGCGGCGATGGCCGCTGATTATGTTGAGCTTGTCATTCAGGAATTGAACTGGTATCAGGGATGCGGCTATGTCAATCAGGGCGGATTTGAGGCACTGTATTTGGGTGGTGGAACGCCGTCACTATTGCCTGCTGAATCGATGGCGGAACTTCTAAATACTGCCCGCAAAACACTTGGACTTGACGAAACGGCAGAAATCACAATTGAGTCAACGGTACATGACCTTACTCAGGAAAAACTTGACGCAATGGTTCAATCCGGCGTAACTCGCATCAGTCTTGGTGTGCAGACGTTTCAAACGGATATGCGACGGCAGCTGGGGAGACTCTCGGACAAAGAGACAATTACCCACACTATCGAAATGGCGAGAAAGACTGGTATCAAAACCATTTCTGCTGATATTCTTTATCGCCTGCCGGGCCAGGGACTTCAGGAATTCCAGGCTGATCTGGAATGTGCGGTCGAACTGAATCTGGATGGTGTGTCTTTATATCCCTTGATCGCCATGGGCGGTACGCCTTTGGAAAAACGACTCACTGAGGGCAAGATAGCCCCATTGCCGGATTTATCTGCTGAATTGGAGCAATGTAAAACGGCACGGAAAATCCTGATCCAGGCCGGTTATCGGCAGGATACCTGTACTCATTTTGTCAAGCCGACAGATCGCAATCTATATGCCAATGTCCGTCTGGATGATGGGGATTGCCTGCCGATTGGCAGCGGCTCCGGCGGCTACCTTGGACCGTTTGTACTAATGAACGTCATGGATAAACACTTGTACCAGATGCAAATAACAAGCGGTCATTCCGGGTATATGGCTTCTGTTCTGCTGCCACCTAAGTCTCGAATGCTTCGCTCGGTTACCGGTCAGCTGCAGCGAGGCTTTCTCAACACCGATACTGTATGGAAGGATGAGACGCTGGAACCGAAAACCATTCTGCAGGACAAGATCGATCAGTATCTGGAAAAAGGACTGCTTCAAAAAGAAGGTCAGCAGTACCAATTAACCGATGACGGCTGGTGCTGGTGTTACAACATTGCCTCTGATTATGCGGACATGGGTAAAAATGAAACTGCAGGCAATAGTACGGTGATGTCATTTTCCCAAACAAACAGCAAGAAACAACATCCGCATGAATTAAAATATGAGAACAATAAATCCGATCACTCCATGCGAGGATTTTCATTAAGAGATATTTCTATCCT
Organism: uncultured Pirellulales bacterium; assembly: GCA_964482555.1. Taxonomy (GTDB): domain Bacteria; phylum Planctomycetota; class Phycisphaerae; order Sedimentisphaerales; family SM23-30; genus CAYZXY01. Next base: position 3,891 of record CAYZXY010000012.1, on the reverse strand, counting down.
GGGCGTTATGACGGCGTTAGTTGTAGTTGTCCAATTCGCGGCGGCCATGCTGCTGCATACGATTGGCATAGCCATTATTCCCGGTCTGATGCAGTTTGTAATGTCATTTGCATCTTGTGTCATTTTATTTGTCGCCCTGAAAAAAGTTTCCAAAGCCGGAGCTTTGAGCATCATGTCAGCAGTGTATTCTCTGGTAACCATGATGATGTCCGGGAGCATTCTTATGGGATTCGGATTGGTGATTGGAGGTGTCCTGGGCGACGTGGCCGCCAAATGGCTGGGCGGGATTCAACGAACAGTTCCGTTAATAGCAGCTCTGGTCATCTATCGGACTTCTCAGACCACATTCAGCAAGCTGTATGCGTTCATCACTGAGATGACACAGGTACAATTTGTCTGGTATCTGGTTGTGTTTTCAATATGTGCTTCTGCCGTAGGAGCGGTTGCCGGAGGTTTGGCCGGCATCAAGCTGACGGCGAAGGTTGCAAAAGCGGGAGTGATGACATGATCAGGTCATTTATTCAGCGACTGGGACAACGAAACCCCGATTGTGTATTCGAACAACTTGATCCCAGATGTAAACTTATCATTCTGCTGGCTGTTACCGGAATGATTGTTTTCGGGAACACGATTGTATGTGCGGGCATATTTGTCGCTTCCGGCATTCTTGCCTTTTATTCGAAGCTAAAGGGTTTGTTTTTTTTAACAGGGATATTTACGGCTGTCCTTTGGGCTGTTTTTATGCTGATATTCCAATATGCCCTGAACAAACCGATGGAAGACCCCAACGCCATGTTTGTCGGGATGGTTTTCAGAGGGACGGCTTTGGCGATAACCGGATTGTGGTTTGCTGTGACCACCAAATTACGGGATATGACCACTGCGCTTGAAGCCTGGAGAATCCCGAATATAATTATCCTGCCGCTGACCATTGCCGTCCGGTTTATACCGACGTTGCTGAATGAATCCCTGGTCATCCACGATTCCATGCGGCTTCGACGCCTGGCTCATCGAAAGCGTGATCTTTTCACCCAGCCTCACCTGATCGGACAAAGTTACATGTCGCTGGTGACGATTCGCAGTCTGAAAATGGCCGATGAGCTTGCCGCTGTTGCCGAAACACGGGGCCTGGCCCGTCCACACCAAAGACAGTATCGCAAGCAGGCAAAATTCAGTAATAATGACTATTGTGCTTTGTGTATCCTGCTGGGTCTGATAGCTGTTCTAACCGCAATGTCATTATTCGTGTAATCGCAATGCTGAAAGTAGAAGATATAACATTTACTTATACCGGCCAGAATAAACCGGCCTTGATGAATATCAATTTAGAAGTTTCACCAGGCAGGCTGGTGCTGCTGACCGGCCCTTCCGGCAGCGGCAAATCCACGCTTTTGCATTGCATCAACGGTTTGGCCCCCATGCACTACGGCGGCAAACTCGAAGGAGATATCTGGATTGCGGGACGGGAAACCGCTGGAAAAACACTTTGGCAAATCAGTGAGTTGACCGGCACGGTGTTCCAGAACCCCAATACGCAGTTTTTTCAACTCACGGTCGAAGATGAAATAGCCTTTGGTCTCGAGTATTCAGGTCTCGACCGGCAGGCAATAATAAAGCGAATCAATAAGGCTATAGAAGATGTTGAAATCGAGCCGCTCAGAAATCGTGATATTTTCACCCTGTCCTCCGGTGAAAAACAAAAAGTAGCCCTGGCATCGATCATCGCGATGGATCAGCCTTTGCTGCTTATGGATGAACCAACGGCCAATCTGGATATCCCCTCGATTCACGAACTGAAAAAACTGCTGGCCAAATTAAAAGATCAGGGCCGGACGATCATCGTATCCGAACACCGGCTATGGTACTTAAGAGATCTGGCCGATCAGGTTATTGTCATTAACGATGGACAATTGATTCATGACGGCAAGCCGGAGGTTCTGTATTCATCAGATTTTCGTGACAAGATTGGGTTGCGCATCTGGGATCAGCCTCCAAAGATTACGGATTCTGAGCATAATGATTTCAGGAAGCAGGCAGTACTGGAAGTTAATCGTCTTTCTGGAGGAGCGGGCAATAGAAAAGATATCCTTTGTGATGTGAATCTTTCATTTAAGGCAGGTGAGTGCATTGCCCTTATGGGACATAATGGGGTTGGCAAATCGATGCTGTCCCGCTTATTGACCGGCTTGCAGAAAGAAAGCAAGGGAATCATTACTATTAACGGCGCCGCTTTAAAGCACAGGAGTCGAATTGGACAGATCGGATGTGTTACTCAGCAGGCTGAGCAACAGTTATTCTCAGATACGGTGCTTGGTGAACTGCTTCTCAAGCCGAAGGATACTGCCATCGATGCCGGGATAGCTGCAGATATTCTAAAGCTGTATGGCCTGTTGACCCTGAAAGACCGTCATCCGCAAACTCTATCAGGCGGTGAAAAACAGCGGCTGGCAATTGCTGCCTCTATTGCAATGAACAATGAGATAATCATTCTCGACGAACCTACCAGCGGCATGGATATGAAGAGAATGAAAATGCTTGCCCAGGAAGTCAGGAAGCTCTGCAGCCGAGGCATACTGGTCATGATCATTACACATGATATCGAGCTGGTTTCATTATGCTGCGACAAAATAAGCTGGATGGAAAATGGAACCGTCGTCAAAACATTAAATCGTATGCAGTATAACGAAATTTTTCATGAGCTGTTACAATTCATAGAGCAGAAAGGCATGACAATGAAGTGCATGGTTGTTTACTCAAGTAAAACCGGAAATACCAAAATGATTGCTGAGGCGATCCATAAAGCATTGCCCCAAAACGCTGAACTCTATTCTGTTCATAATGCTCCTGACCCTGCAGAATATGATTTCATTGCGGTCGGCGGATGGGTCGATAAGGGCGTGCCGGATGAGGCTACCCAAAATTATATGCAGAAAGTCCGTAATAAACATGTCGGCATATTTATGACACTGGGTGCTTATCCTGATTCTCAGCATGCGGCAGAAGCGATGCAAAAAGCCCGTGAATGTTTAAAAGACAATACGATTCTCGGCACCTTTATTTGTCAGGGAAAAGTTGAACCTGAGCTCATCGAAATGATGGCCCGAATGACAAAAGATAAACCCGATCATCCCCATGCGATGAACGATGAAAGAAAAGCCAGATTAGTCGAAGCCGCCAAACATCCCAACGATCAGGACTGCCAAAATGCAGCAGATACTTTCACAAAGATGCTGAAAAAATTTCAGGGAGCATCAAATGCGTAAAATGACCGAAACGGAAATTACCGAACTTGTAAAGAAATCAAATTGGGCGACCATCTGTACGGTTACCCCGGAAGGATTGCCTTATGCAATTGAAGCCACATATTTTATCGATGGCGAATACATTGGCTTTATGATTAATCCCGGAGGCCGGACAATGCAGAATCTTAAGCAGAATCCAAATCTGTTGTTAAAGATTACTTGCGCCAGTGAGGATCTTTCTATGTGGGCAGGCGTAAGCCTGTTTGGAACCGGCCGGCATATAATCGATCCCGTAGAAATCCGCAAAGGCTGGGATATGCTCGGACGCGTTATGGATACTGATTACAGCGCTGTATCAGAAAAATGTTATAACACTGAACGGCGGTCACCTTATCTCAGATGCATGATTTCTCAAAGTACAGGCCGATGTAGTTGGGGTATTCGTGATTGAGCATTCCTGAAACCACGTGAACGCTTGCATAATATATTCTCACTGTCGAATACCTCGACAGTCCCTTAATCGCCGGGTGAAATGTGGAGGGGATATGCTATTTGAATCGATGTGTCTGCGTCAATCTCTTGATTCAGAGGTCTGTTGGGACGCTCGCATCTCCGCCACGCCTTCTGGGCTGCCGACCACAACAATGCT
>CAYZXY010000011.1:0-71479 GCA_964482555.1 uncultured Pirellulales bacterium | reverse complement strand
TCGGGGCGACTGGATTTGAACCAGCGACCTCTACGTCCCGAACGTAGCGCTCTACCAAACTGAGCCACGCCCCGTGATTTCATTTTGCAATAAAGCAATTTACCGTCTAAAGCCCCAAATGCCAAGCTTAAAATTAAAAATCTGTAATCCGATTTGTAAGTTTGCCATTTATATTCTAAAATTTCTTTATATCAATATGGAGACACAAAAACTCATTATCACGTAACACTAGATATATTAGGAACTTACAACATCCATCCTGAACCGGCACCCTGTTTTGACATCTTCTGTTTTGACAATTTCAGTAAACATGGTAATGACCATAATCATATTTGGCCGATAATCAGTTAAAGTTGTCTATGAAAAAAGACGGATGTGCGCATCCGAATAACCTGATAAAATACTTGAAACACATGGAGAGATTACATGCCGGAACAATTAATTCAGGATAGTAAAATGGATATGATTACCCTGGACCTGAATCCCGATAACGTTGAACTGAATCTCGAAAAAGAATGGCTGCTCACCAATGACCGCGGCAGCTATTCCTCCGGCACCATTATCGGCTGCAACACCCGTAAATACCACGGATTGTTGATCGCCGCTCTTCATCCGCCGGTCGAGCGAATGGTCATGCTGTCGAATGTGCTGGAAATCGTTCATTATAACAACAAAACTTACGAGCTGTCAAATTTTGAGTTCTCCGACCGGCTCCATCCGCAAGGCTACAAGCATCTCAGGATTTTCCATCGCAATACCGGCGTTCATTTTGAGTATGACATCGAAGGATTAAAAGTCCGAAAGTCAATCTATCTCGCCCATGACCAGGACACACTCCTGCTCACCTACGAATTCTCCGAAGCCATCGGTCAGGGCGAGTTTACGCTCATTCCGCTGGTGGCCCTGCGAGACTTTCATACCACACAATCATCATCAACTTCTCTGAAGATGGACCACGAAGACGGCGTCTATACAGCTCATGTCATCGACCCGCATGGACCGGCCGTCCACATGTATTTTCCACAAGGGCAATTCGAATGGGGCGCTGACTGGTGGTACGCCATGCGTCACCGCCAGGAAACCCGCCGCGGCCAGCAGGACTACGAAGACGTCTGGGCGCCGGGCCGATTTAACGCCACCTTTGAAAACAACAGCCGCATTACCCTCGTAGCCCATGCGACAGCCGGCATGCATCGCTCAACCTCGCTCGACGTCGATCAGAACAAGCTCATCCAGGCCCTGCATGAGCGAGAACAACGACTCATCGAAACGGCCGGCGTCATTGACCCTCTCGACATAATTCTGACAAAAGCCGCCGATCAATTTATCGTCCGCCGCCGAATCAACGACAACCGGCTTTCTACCAGTATCCTGGCCGGCTATCACTGGTTCGCCGACTGGGGACGCGACACATTCATTTCCCTGCCGGGCCTGCTGCTCAACACCGGTCGTTGGGACGAGGCTCGGGAAGTGTTAATGACTTTTGGCGAAGTCCTCGACCAGGGACAAATCCCCAACCGGTTTGACGATTATGGCGGACCACCCCACTACAACAGCGTCGATGCCTCACTCTGGTTCATCATCGCGGCGTATCAGTATCTCAAGGTTACAGGCGACAACGAACATTTCATGACCCATTTCCGGCCCATGATCGAGCAAATCGTTGACGCCTATACCAGAGGAACCCGTGATAATATTCATACCGACCGCGACTGGCTGATCACCGCCGGCGATGCCGACACCCAGTTAACCTGGATGGACGCCAAATGCAATGATATCGCCTTCACCCCCCGCTTTGGTAAAGCTGTCGAAGTCAACGCCCTGTGGTATAATGCCATCAATATTCTCACCGAAACGGCACACGATAATAACGAAAAAGAAAAATGGCAAACCATGGTCCGGAATATCCGCCACAGCTTCTGCGAGCTTTTCTGGAACGAAAACGATCAGTGTCTCTACGACGGCGTTTTCCCCGACGGCAGTCAGGACGCCACTATCCGCCCTAACCAGATTTTTGCCGTTTCCCTGCCCTTCTCCCCCTTGACTGAGGACCAGCAGGCCGCCGTCGTTGGGGTCGTTCAGGAACAACTGCTGACGCCCTGCGGACTCCGCAGTCTCAGCCCCAAAGACAGCCGTTATCATGAATACTACGGCGGCGACCAGTTCCAGCGCGATTCCGCCTATCATCAAGGGACCGTCTGGGGCTTCCTGATCGGACCGTTCGTAGAGGCTTATCTGAAAGTCCACCATTTCTCACCCGATTCACTGGAACAGGCTCAATCCTTTATCACCCCCCTGCTGGACCATCTGGTTCAGGATGCCTGTCTGGGCAGCGTTAACGAAATCTTTGAAGGCAAGGAACCGCATTACCCCAAAGGCTGCATCGCTCAGGCCTGGAGCGTTGCCGAACTCATCCGCGCCAAACACCTGATTGAACAACAGGAATAACCTGAACCGGATGAACCGGAAATTCCAGGCACGAAATTCGCATTTTGAAATATTCCCAATCGGGAACTATTGTGTTCAATATTCCCAAAGGGTATGAGAATTCCCGTCAGGGCCAGACATAAAGGCTAGGCCCACACAAATTTACGTTTGGACAAAACAGGAATTATCATTCGGAACACGTATAAATCATTATTCATGCCCGCGAGCTTTCAGAATCAGCTTTTCCCGGTGTTCGAATAACTGCCGGGACAGACCCGCCGGGTAGGAATGAGGATTCACGAAACGGCGAATGCCCGGATGCAGCGATTTCAGCTGATTTTGTACCCGGTCGCGAATCGCCTCCAGTGATTCGTGCCGGAATTCCTTCTTACCTTTGCGAAAAACAGGTATGAGCAGGTCGGCATGATCGCGGACATCGGCAATGTGTTTACGGCGGGTATAATCATCCGGATCGACTACGACATTTTCAGAGGGTACACCAAATAACTCATCGTATATCATATCTGCCTTGAAACCATTATCATCCCAGAACCGCCGGACCTGCAAGCGGCCGGGCAGATTTATTTTGGACTTCAACTCGGACAGCTTGATGGTATGCTCCCAATCGGCACCATTCCGCTTGATAGCCGAAAGCTTATACACACCGCCCAGCGCCGGTTGGTCGTAAGCCGTTGCCAGCTTCGTCCCGACCCCCCAGACGACAATTTTCGCGTTCTGCTTTTTTAAATCATCCACCAGCAATTCATCCAGGTCGTTGCTGGCCAGGATCTTCACTTCCTGAAATCCATGGCTGTCAAGTAGTTGGCGCGATTTATCGCTCAGATAGGCCAGATCGCCCGAATCCAGCCGGATTCCCACCATTTCATACCCTTGTTTCCGCAGTTTTTCACCTACTTTTATGGCATTTTTCACCCCTTCTAACGTATCATAAGTATCAACCAGAAAAACACAATTATTCGGCATGGCTTCAGCATAAGCCTCAAACGACTCCAGTTCGCTGTTAAAAGCCATAACCCAGCTATGGGCATGCGTGCCCTTGATTGGAATGCCGAAATGCTTGCCAGCCAGGACATTAGAAGTTGCCGCACAGCCGCCGATATAGGCCGCCCGACTGGCGGCCAGCCCGCCGTCTATCCCCTGGGCCCGTCTGAGGCCAAATTCCAGAACCGGATCGCCTTGGGCCGCCTGAGACACACGAGCGGCTTTGGTCGCTATAAGTGACTGAAAATTAATAAGGTTAAGTAACGGCGTCTCCAGAAGCTGGCATTGCAGCAGCGGACCTTGAACCCGGATCATCGGCTCATGCGGAAAAACGACCGTCCCCTCGGGCATGGCAGCCACATCAACACTTAAGGTCATTTCTTTCAAATAGTTAAGGAAATCCTTACTGAATATGGGCTTGCCATCGTTGCCGGGCACATCTCTTAAATACTCGATATCGTCTTCAGAAAATTGAAAATGCTCGATAAAATCAATAACATAATCCAGCCCCGCATTGATTGTATAGCCGCCCGAGAAAGGATTTTCGCGAAAAGATTGGTAAAAAATCGCCTCATGATCGGCCATCTCGACTTGCCAGTAACCATATGCCATTGAAAGTTGATACAAATCAGTCAGTAATGTTAATGAAGGCCGATACAATTCGTTTAATTTCATAATGTCCTCGTTTTTTTATTGAAACCGTCCCGACTCCTGTCCGTCTTTATATCCAATTGACTATATTATATTGTACAAGTATTAAATTTTCAGTAAAATATCTGTAATAGTTCGGCATATTTGCGAACAAATAATAGTGAACACTAGGAAAAATCAGGTTTTCTCATTAGAAACAGGAGAAGAATCATGCGTTCACCTGTTGACAAATTGATTAGTCGTGTTCGTATTCGATGGTATAGCACTTTGCTGTTGGAACAGGCGGGATGGATTTTTTTATTCGAGGGTATTTTGTTTCTGGCAGCGGTGCTGACGGAAAAGCTGCTGGGGATTAACGCATATAATCCATTATATACTCGTTCCGATTGAAAATCCCCGTTTTGCCGGAACGTAATTATTTGCGGATAAAAAGCTTACGCCCGGCCCTGCCGGGAATTTTCATACCCTTTGGGTATATTTAAAACTCTTAATGATTGTCAGCGGTGCGGCGGTATTGATAGCGTGGTTTTCACGAATGCCGTCACGATTGCGGATTGCGTGTGAGATTGACGAGAGAAGGCATCTGAAGGACCGCGTCAGTGCCGCCTGCGGGTTCATTTGTGAAATGGCAGTTCATATTATCAGGAGGTGTATGTTATGAGAAACAATGCGAAAGATTTAAGGCGTTTGGCCGTTTTCACGGTTTTTGCCTGTTTTGCCATACAGGCGGTATTCACGCCGTCCGCTTATGGTCATGGAATCAGCGGCTGGGGCAGCCAAAAAACACCTGATGCCCCTTTGACTAATGTGACAAAAATAGCCGCAGGAAGTAATCATTCTCTTGCCCTGAAGTCCGACGGCTCGCTCGTCGGCTGGGGACGAGACAATTACGGTCAGGCGACGCCCCCGGCGGGGACGGATTTTGTCGCCATCGCCGCAGGACAGTATCATTCTCTTGCCCTGAATTTGTTTGTCAATTTGTACTTACCGGCGACCTGAACGATGACTGCAAGGTGGATTTAAGCGATTTTGCTGTGATGGCCGCTAACTGGCTCATCGATTGTGACACGAATCCTTCAGACCCGGCCTGTGTGCCATAATAAAAAGGAAATCCGGTAGCACCGCACTGCATGAAAAAGCCGAAAACCTTTTTTTTAAGCTAAAAACGGGCATTAGCACGTTTGACCTGTGACAGAGTCAGTTTACTCCGTGACAGAGTCAGCGTTACCTGCGGCAAAGTCGGCTTACTCTGAGGCAAAGTTAGTTAACTCTATGGTAAAGTAAATGAGTGCAGCCATCAAAAGATACGGATGGTTGGATAATAAGGAAATACTCAGGTAGCATAATTGATATAAACATAGGAATCGTCATGGCGAAAAAGGAATTGACGCTGAAGGACAGGTTATCAAGGTTGACGTTTACGCAGGCCTGTAAGCTTCTGGGGGATAACGGTAATAAGCTGATTATGCAGGGCGGCAAGTTTCCAATCGAGCCGCTTGAAGAGAAGGTTTATCTGGGCGACGATCTGTTTCGCCTGTCGGTTGATGGGGCGGTGGCGACGATTACGCTAATGGCCGAGGCCCGCAACCGGCTGCATTTTAACTGCACGGCCTGCCAAAGCGTCTGCGAACATATCGGGGCGGCCTTTTCGCTAGATCGTCTGGCAGGAAGAAATCAAAAATGTCATTAAAGTGTCGCATGATAAAAAAGTCATTCGCCGCCTGGAAAAACTCCTCGCGGCCTGATATAGGTCAGTTTGAGTAAGTAATTCTTTGCTCTTCTCAATTCTGTCGTTTGAATGAGTCTGAATAGTGCAAATAATGTGGGAGGTTCCTTATGGTTGACATCAATAAAATATTATTTCCTACAGATTTTTCCGAACATTCACAGGTTGCATTGCCGTATGTATTAAAAATGGTGGAAAAATTCGGAGCCCATTTGCATTGCCTGCATGTGATTGATGATACTTTTCAGTATCTGATGGCCGGTTCGGATAATGCCGTACCAGTGATTATCAGCGATGAAGAGCTGCAGCAGGCATCGCAAAAGGAAATGGATTTATTTGTGACCCGCCATTTAAACAATATCAAAGCGACAATGACAGCCAGCATCATTCCGGGCCGCCCATTCCTGGAGATCGTTCGCTATGCCCGTGAGCATGATATTGATCTTATCATTATCGCCACGCACGGCAGAGGGGCACTGGCTTCGATGCTGCTGGGCAGTGTCACGGAGAAGGTTGTCCGCAAAGCCCCTTGTGCCGTTCTGACAGTTCGTCACCGCGATCATGTGTTCGAAATGCCATAATAAACAGACAGAGCCATTTTTGTGCAAGGGAGGTAAAAATTGCTTAAACTGCTTTAGGACAAAGCATTATAAAATTAACTGTAATTTACCATTTACATCCTGTTCTGAACACAATATAATATAAAATTCGTGTATATTTCTAAAATTCTCAATGGTAAAAAATAGTGGAAAGGTTTATGATGAAGACGAAATTAGCTGTATTTATCGTAATAATTGCTTTTGTTGGTGTATTTTGCTTAAATGTTTTTACCAATGCGGCAGAAGATACGGCCCAGGCTGGCGGCGGAGAAACTGCCGGAACCGAAGAAGCCAAATCGAATGTGGTCGTAAAAGTCAACGGGGAAACCATTACGGAAGATCAGGTAGAAAAAAACATTATGAGGATTCTTTCACAACAGCAGACGCAGTTGCAGCCGGAGCAGATGGAACAATTCAAAAAGTTTTACCGCACACAGATCATCGAAATGCTGGTCAATAACGAATTAATGATCCAGATGGCGAAAAAGGAAAACGTAAAAGTAACTGACAAGGACTATATGGAAATACTGGATGAGCAGCTCGAGCAGTTCCGGTCCATGCAGGGTTGGAGCGAAGAAGAGTTGGTGGAAAACCTGAAAAGCGCCCCCGGCTTTACCAACATGGAAGACTTTAAGAAGCAGCAGGTGGAGAATATAAAGAAGGATGACGGAGCGCGAGCCGCTATTTTACAGGGAAAACTGCTGGAGCGAAAATTCCCCGAAAAGCTGAAAGTGACCGAAACAGCTATTGAAGAGCATTACGAAAAGAATAAAGAAAGTCAGTTTACACAAAATGCTCAGGTGAGAGCAAGCCATATCCTGTGTTCTATTCTTGACGAACAACGCCAGCCCAAATCGGAAGAAGAACAAAAAGCCGCCTTTGAGAAATGCGAAAAGATCAAGCAGGATCTGGCCAAACCGGACGTTGATTTTGCCGAAGTAGCCAAAGATCATTCAGATTGCCCGTCCAGCAGTAACGGCGGCGATCTAAATTTCTTTGCGAAAGATAGAATGGTGCCTGAATTTTCCGAAGCAGCCTTCAATATGGAAGTGGGTGAAGTCAGCGATATCGTAAAAACCCAGTTTGGTTACCATATCATCAAAGTAACCGATAAGAAGGATGGCAAAGTGATTCCGTTCAAAGAAGCTCATGACATGATTAAGATGCAGTTGCATAATGAAAACCTGGCCAAGGCCAGAGAAGAGTATCTGGACGAGGTCAAGAAAGATGCCGAGATAGAATATGTCAATCAAAACGATGCCCCGGGTAAACAGCCAGCCGGTCTGCCTGTTCCTGCTCCTGCAAAAAAGGAAAGTTAAATTTGTTAAAAAAAGGTTGTATTGAGATTAAAGTGGTTGTATAATAATTAATTCATTAAAAAAACTGAATTTGACCGATAGAACATTAACTACGAAATATCGCGGGATGGAGCAGTCTGGTAGCTCGCCGGGCTCATAACCCGGAGGTCATAGGTTCGAATCCTATTCCCGCTATTTCATAAAGCACAGGTGTTGGTTAAGATGCCTGTGCTTTTTTTATGTTCTTCGTTCTTATTACGGCTTCCGATTGAGTTTTTCCGTTTTCTGCAATCATTACTTATACATTTGGTTGAATGTATATACGACCCCATCAGCTTCGTGCCTTACCTTCCGAGTTTGAGCCAGGCTTGCCTCTTCCCCGTCCTGCATCTGACATGCCACCTGTCGCACTTTTCCGCGGTCCTGCCGGAAGCTTATTACTCAATTGGGGCTAGATAGTTTCTGTTGCGAAAAGAATGCAGGGAGGGCTTCCCGCCCGCGTAATGGCGAATATATCCCCCATCAGGCATATATGGCAAAGGCTCCCGGCGAAAAACCATGGGGCACAACGGTTAAAAATACAATCGCTCCATTGCAACTTGATTCTCAACTTACGGTATAAGTCTCTTACCAGCCCATTGCCTGGGGAACATAAGCCGTATGCCACCAGGCAGGATTGCGGAGATATTCTTTCATGAACATCGCTGCGGCAACGCCATCACCAATGGCCGTGGCCAACTGCATGGCAGCACCGACCCGGCAGTCGCCGGCCACAAAAACACCCGGCATATTGGTCCGCAGATATTCCGGGTCGCATTTGATAAAACCGCTTTCATCCAGCTCGACCGCGTCTTTGAGAAATCCGGTATTGGGAATCATGCCGACAAAAATGAAGACGCCGCCGCAGGGAACTTCCTCGGTTTCCCCGGTCAGGACGTTTTTCAACAGCGCCGATTCGACCCTGTCGCTGCCTTTGATTTCTGTCAGAACGGTATCATATTTAATATTAATGATGCCTTTACTGGTTTCGTTAAGCAACTCTTCAACGAGAATTTTTTCGGCCCGAAACTCCTTGCGGCGATGAACCATCGTCACCTTCTTGCAGTATTTGCCCAGATGAATGGTGTCTTCTACCGCGACATTGCCGCCGCCGACCGCAACGACCTCCTTGTCGCGAAAGAAGGGAGCGTCGCATGTTCCGCAGTAGCTGACGCCGGCGCCGGCTTCCCGGAATTTATCTTCACCGGGAACACCAAGCTTGCGGTAATCGCTGCCGGGGCTGAGAATAACAACTTTCGCCAGATACGTATCTTCATCAGTGGTGACGACTTTCATGCCGTCTTCGCGGTAGGAAAGACCGGTAACTTCGGTGTTGTTTTTTATCTCGGCACCAAAGGTTTTACACTGCTGCACCATGTCCGCTACCATATCCGGCCCGCTTATTTTCTCGATGGCGGGATAATTTTCGATACGGTCGGTCAGGTTGATCTGGCCTCCGGGGACCAGTTTATCCAGTATGACAGTTTCATTTCGATCCCGGGCGGTATAAAGACCAGCTCCCAGGCCGGCCGGCCCGGCGCCAATAATAACGACATCTTTTTGAATTTCAGACATGTGACTACCTCATTAATGTAATTTTCTTGTCAAATTTTCTGAATTTCATACCGGTTCACCGGCATCAAACTCAATACACAACAGGCTTATTTGGAAAAACCCTATCCCGGCTGCCCGGCGGCGGTCATTGATTCGAATGGTTCGGGCCATTTCGCTTTTAAATTATTGATGTCATCCTTGATGAGCATTATCTCACCACAACGCTGTTGAACGATACGACCCTTGCTGTCGAGCCAGTATTCGATGATTGGCCCCTGAACGCCGGGTTGGGCAACAGCATAGATTGTATTGAAGGTCGCACCATCAACAGTGAGGGGAATATCCGCGTTGTAATGCAGTGTCTGGTAGCAGAGATTGCCGTCGTGATAAGTCATGAAGACATACTCACCGCCGACTTTTCGGTCCGTCAGGCGATGCAGCAAGGGACGCAGCGACCAGGGCAGATAAATACTGTTGACAATTTTGAGGGTGTCAACAGACGGCTCTTTCGTCTCAATGGGCAGGTAGCGTTTGACAGTCAGTGTGCCGTTGCTGAAAGCGCCTTGTTCGCGATAACCCATACCGGGTGAGTTTGTGGGCCGCAGGACGTAATCAAAACTGCCGGTTTTGAGAGTGACGGCAATGTTCAGGGTACATTGCACCCACACGGGACTGCCGGGAAACTGCATATCGCTATCAGAATATTTGATGGACGAACGCCAGCCCTGCATATCCGCCAGTTTGAAGACCTGCGACGCCTGCTCCAGATACCCCTGCATGGTGATCTGCAAGGAAGGATCTTCCCCGCTGCGACTGAATTGTTCCGTCAGCATCAGGAAGCCGACTTCCTTACCCTGGTGAACGATGCGAAAGCCGGTTATGGAATTCAACGCGGAAGCGATCTTGTCAGCATTCAACTGATCGAGAAAGGCTTCGCCTTGTTTTTTGGCCTGTTCCCAGCGTTTATCCTCTTCGGTTTTGCTAAGGCATTGAAACGTCTGAAGGGTCAGGTCGAACATCGCATCAACCTGGCACGGGTCGCCATTGTTATGGGCCAGCATAATCAGAAAATAGCGGTCTTTTTCGTTCTGGACCAGGGCCTCGGCAATGTGCTGGCTGGGCAAGGCGTTTTCGTCTTTTTTCCAGGAAAGTTGCAAGCGTGCGGCTGCCCGGCCGTTGCTGATTCCGATCGTGGATTGCCGCATGTCGATTCGCCGTGGATATTTATTCCAATAATTGAGGCGGGCCTGCATGAGCTGTTCGATGCCGAGGCTTTCGCGGGTCACAACCAGATACACCATCAGGCAACCGAGGTCTTTGTCGTGAGCCGGGAAGAAGCGGACCAGTTCCTTGCCCGCCGGAAACTTGACCGCGTCCCAGTTCTGAAAATCCTGCCAGGCCTGATGAGGAGCATAATGACCGTTGAGTTTGCCCATGGCCTGATTTTGCAACGTGGAAGGAATGTTGCTCAAGGGAACGGCAGGCCAGGGACACCGCAGCGAAAAACCGTTAAGAATATCTACGTATTGAGGCATCGGCATCGTCGCTGGTTTTTCCGCCGGCGGAACTGTGGCGTTTTGAGCACATAAAAAACGTATACCGCCCAGAATTGCCAGCGTCAACAGCAGCATCTGCTGGAATCGGAGCCGGGATGTCAATGAATGTTTCATAGTATATATAATATTTGGTCAGGCTCTATAGGCCTGAGAATTACAGGATTTCCTGTTGATTAACGATTTCATAATCGCCAAACTGATCTTTAAGATTATTCTGGGCTTCCGGGAATTCAGATAACAATTCCGTCAGCGTCGTCCGGCGAATGATTTCCCTGCTGTCATCCTGGATGTTTTCACTCCAGAGCAACTGTTTATCATAATCGAAAAGCATATTCTGCTTAAACGCAATACCGTACCACCGGGTTTGCATCGCATAGCCTTGCGGATAGCGGTTTTTCACCGGGCCGGGAATAGCGCCCTCTTTGCGAACCCAGCAGGCGGGCAGTTTTAATTTCACACCCTGGCGTGTGGCTTCGGGATAAGGATAAAGGAACGCCGCCCCCCTCTCGAAAGTTTCATCCCGCAGCATCCCGACAAACAATCCCAGCAGTGGCGGGGGAATAAGATTCTCCGGTATGGTTTCCGTCTGTCTAAAGCCCAGCGGTTGCGTGGTCCCGGAAAAAGAGACTTGACCGGTAATACGGAGCACCTTATCGTTTCTCACCATACGAAAAGTTTCGGAAATGCCCTCACGGGTATTAACACGTTCTTCATTAATAGTGTATTGTGACAGATCGTTACTGATGATGTACTGATTCTGGATAGACGTGTTATCAAAATAACTGAAATCACGTCCTCTAAACTGCGTATTGTTTTCATCGGAACGAATGGCTTCGATGCTGTATCCCACCAGATCGTCATCTCGTTCAATCAGATAGAAATTAATCTCCGGCTTACGGATATATGCCGCCAATCCTTCTTGTGAAATCTTCTCCAGCAGTCTGGCCGCATTGTCAATCACCTGTGGGGGCAGATTTCGCCGCATGACCAGAATCTGAGCCGAAATCAACGCACCGACCAAAATACCCGCGAGTACAAGAGTGGCCAGGGTAGATTGCGACCCCCGGCATTGCCGGCCGTTTGGGGCGAAGCATGGATTTTTCAAATAGTGTTTGGATTTCATAAAACAATTTTAAAGAGAATGGTCATAAAATGCAATATATGAAAACAATAGCACAGCCTCCATGCAGCGATGCCCAAGGCAACCATCCGTAACTATATTTATTACATGAACTTATGCACCACTTTGGCATAGCTTTTCCTGACGGAATCTCACCTTCCCACAGAATTATAACAGAATTCGTCATTGGAATTTTGTATCGTTATCGGGTTTTTTCATACCCATTGGGTATATTTATTGATTTTTTTGTAATACACCTCCCTGTTGCATGACTCCATCTTTGTGGTTAGAAAAAAAAATGAATAATTATGGTCCTGTAATTACAAAAGGAGTTATATCATGGTTAAACAAGTATGTAAAAAAGGGTTGTTTCTTGGCATCGCGATATTGGTCGTGGGTGGCCTGCTGTTTGGCGACCAGTTGTTCAGTTATATAAACAGCTCGGTCAAATCGGTACAAAAAGCCGCAAAAAACAACGTTCCGATTGAGTTTGAGCTGAAACGGGCCCAGGACCTGCTGGAAATGGTCATCCCGGAGATGCATGCCCAAATCCGGCTCATCGCCCAGGAAGAAGTCGAGGTGGCGAACCTGAGGAAGGACATCGAAATGTCGGAGAAGCGGTTGAAGGACCAACGTGCAGAAGTATCTAAACTACGGGAATCGCTTGACTTACAGAAGGCAAACTACACCTTCGGTCGTCACGAATACACCCGTGCCCAGGTGAAGGACGAACTGGGCCGTCAATTCGAGACCTTCAAGGAAGCCGAACTCGTATTACAGACAAAAAAGAAATTGCTGGCCACGCGGGAAAACGCACTTAAAAGCGCCCTGGGGCAACTGGACGAAACCCGCAGCCAGAAACTGCTGCTGGAAAACAAGATAGAGACGCTCGCCAGTCAGCACCGCCTGCTGAAAACGGCTGCCGCGGATTCTAAAACGCTGAAGCTGGATAACAGCAAGCTCCAGCAAACCGAAAATCTGATCTCGAGCATCAAGAAACGTCTGGAAGTCGCCGAACGGGTTCTGTCTCATGAAAGCAAATTCATTGAGAACATCCCCGTCGATACCGTTCAAGAACAAGACATGCTGGAAGAAATCGATGAGTATTTCTCTCCGACGGCAACCAGGCCCGAAAAAGAAGAAACGACTGACACTGAAGATCAGTATCATATGGCCGCCCGTGGTATGTAAAACATTCTGACATCAGAGCGCCCGTTACCAATCATCGGGCGCTTTGCTGCTGTTTCACGCTGGCAGAAAATGACCGGGTATTTCTGGCGTATTATACAGGAGTCTTATGGTGTTGAATTTGCGATTAAAACAAGCTGAGACTGCCTTTAACGGCGGATGTCTGGACGAAGCCTTCGAACTGGCCGACGACCGTGAGATTCGTCAACAGCGCCGCGGTCAGGAACTGATCGGCAAACTGGCCATGGCGCTGGCCGATCGCGGCCGCAACCACCTCCAAAATCATCACCTGAACCAGGCCCTCAACGACTGCCGGAAAGCCGAAATCCTCGCCGGCAACATTCCCCAGATTGCATCACTTAAACAGGCCGTCACCGATGCCGTCAATAACCGGCAGCAAAACCAGCAGCATAACGGCGACAAATTCAAACATGTCCTGCGTCATATCGAACAGGGCTGGCTCAGTTCCGCTGAGCAGATTCTTGACGGCGCCGGCGACGACCATGGACACACCGAATTATTGAAGGAAAAAATCAATGCCCGACGTCAGGATCTTGAAATCGCCATGAAAAAGGCTCGCGAAGCCCTTGAACGCAGCGATCTGTCCGCCGCCTTTCAAACGCTGCAAGACTGCGGAAAAGTCAGGGAACAGCGCCGGGAACTGGCCGAACTCTGGGGCAAAATCACCCAAAACGCCTTGCAAATCACGCAAGACACGCTCGCCCAGGGCCGGCTCGACCTGACAAAATGGTATCTGGAAACGCTCGCCCCCCACATGAACAATAACCTGCAATGGCAGGAACTCCAGCATATATATGAACAACTGCAACGCGCCGCCCGCCATATTCGCCAGGGAAAATTCCGCCCGGGACTGAACACGCTGCGGCAGGTGCAGAATATCCTGCCGGATTACCCCTGGCTCAACAACGCCATCGAACAATTGCACAAAACAGCCGAAGCATTGGAAACGATTCAAACGGGTCCACTGGGCTGGGTTTTGCCTCCTTCAACTCAACCTGATGATTCTGGAGAAAACCTGCCAACTAAACCCAGCCCATCTTTTATAACACCCTTCGATGAGCCAGCCATGAAGCAATCCATTAACACTTACAATGCCGCATTGATGCCCGAACCGCTGCCGGAAAAATACATCCTGCAGCTCGACGGTATCGGCAGCTATCTTATTTTACGGAACCCGAAAATCACAATCGGCCCCATCAGCGGCAATAAGCCGGCAGATATCGGCCTGGTCGCCGGTCCGGATATTCCCCAGGTTATCATTGAACGTATGGACGAAGATTACTTCCTGCGTTCCCGCGGTCCCGTTCGCGTCGGCGGCGCCGTTTTAAACAGTCCAAATAAAAAACTGCTCGGTTCACAAGAAAAAATAGAACTCTCGCCGCGCTGTTATCTGGAGTTCAAACGTCCCCATGCCGCCAGCGCCACCGCGATCGTCTCCTTCAGCGGCGCCCGCTATCCCCAAATGGATATACGAAATGCCGTGCTGCTGGACCGGGAAATAATTATAGGTCCCGGTAAGTCGGCTCATATTCGCAATGAACGGGCCAACGAAACCATAACGCTCGTCGATAAAGACGGCCGACTGACCTGCCGCTCGGAAGAACCGGTCATCATCGACGGAAAGCCGGCTGAAAAAACAGATAGACTTCCTCTGGAGACACCCATAAAAATGGGATCTCTTTCTATGGTTCTGGTAAGGACTTAATGTGGTACAATATTGAATGAATGGTCAATAAAGAATGAAGTGAAGAATCAAAGTAACGCCAACACCCTGATTATTGCTGTCGTCACAAAACAGGAAAAATAAGCGTAAACGCCTGCGGGTAAACAAGGTTGAGTGGGCAGGAGGTACACATTATGCTGAAGGCGAAATCGAGTACCGGGCAATTGGCAAAGCAGGACGAATATGATATAATGGACAGGGTATCCAGGATGCATAATTTTCGGTATAAATATGGAGACAAACCCCTCGAAGGGTACACGATTCATCGGGCTGCCGGTCGCGGTGGTTTTGGTGAAGTCTATTACGCCGTCAGCGACGGCGGCAGGCAGGTTGCGCTCAAAGCGATCCAGAACTACGAGCAGATCGAGCTGCGCGGCATCACCCAGTGCATGAATCTGAAGAACCCCCATCTGGTCACGATCTTCGATGTCAAGTACAACCAGGACGGGCGGCCCTTTGTCATCATGGAATATGTAGCCGGTCCTTCACTGCGTGACCTGATCGATAACGCTCCCAGCGGCCTGGGACCGCAAAAAACGGCGTTTTTCCTCCGCGAAATCGCTAAAGGCCTTTCCTATCTCCATGATTGCGGCATCGTCCATCGCGATATCAAGCCCGGTAATATTTTCTACGAAAACGGCTATGTTAAAATAGGCGATTACGGCCTGAGTAAGGCTATCCGTCAGGGCATTCACAGCGGCCAGACCATCACCGTCGGCACGGTGCATTATATGGCTCCGGAAATCGGTGCCGGCTGCTATGATAAAAGCATCGATATATATGCCATGGGCGTGCTGATTTATGAAATGCTGACCGGACAGGTACCCTTTTTCGGCTCCAGCCCCGGTGAAATCCTCATGAAACATATGACCGTCAAACCGGATATTACCGATGTCGAACAGCCTTTCAAACGGGTTATCGAAAAGGCCCTCGCCAAAGATCCATCCCAGCGATACCACATCATTCAGGAAATGGTGGAGGATGTTTTCGGGGCCGAACATGTCCGCAATAGCGTATCGCAGTTTTCGCCGGACAGTCTTTCGATCATCGCGGCCTATGCCGCCGGCAAAACAGAAAAAATAGGCGATTCCGGCAAACCAGCGTCTGATTCCCCGTCGCAAAATCGCAAAAGCACACAGATACCCAACGGCAATTATGTTCGGGAAAAGGACCATAACGCCCGTGACGTTGAGGATTTCGGGCAGAAGACGGCGGATTTCGGCGAGAAAAAGAGCCAATGGGGTGATAAATTCGGCAGGGAAATGGGAGAAAATGGCGAAAAGATCGGTAAAAAAATGGAAGATATTACCGATCATATTCATGGCAAATTCCACGGCCGGGGCCAAAACCCGAAAGAGGATATGACGGTCGATGCCGTAACATCCCCTGCCGCTTCACCGGAATTGCGTTTTAAGCTCGCTCAGAAAATGGACCCCGTTACCAAAGGCCAGAAATGGGGACTCCTCATTATATCCATACTCATCATTTCGCTGGGCATCGGCCTGTTCATGGCAGGGCCCGTGATAAATGATGATGATGTTTGGGGTTACGGCATAGTTAGCGTTTTAATGCTAATGGGCGCTTCTCTGGGCATCAGTATCAGCGAACGGAAACTGACCGCCCGGATTGAAGCCGAATCCTCCTGGCTACGGCGTCTGATCTCCGGCAGTATCGGCCTGCTGGGAACGATCATTTCCTTGCCGCTTTTAGTGGCATCGCCTTTAAAAGAGCAGCCAGTCTTGGGGATGTTCCTTTCGGGTATCATAATTTTTATATTGATCGACTGGTCTGCCCTCATGAATCCGCTGCGGGAAAAACGGCTCTCGCTCGGAGCCGCCGTCGGCTGGGGGGCGCTCGGATTCGCGGCGGCGGAAGTCTTTGGCAGCCCGGTGCCATTGACTATTGGTATTATTGCCGGTGTTGTCATGGTCATTCAGCTCGCCAGCCCCTATATTCCCCGCGACCTCCGCCGGCAATTCCAGGAAGCGCTGCACCAGTCCGGCCGTACACGACCGCCGACGCCACCCCGGCAAACGCAGCCATCGGAACCAGATCAAACGTTCCGGCAGTATGACAATTATAAACGAGAAAACACGGCAGGAGCCGGAGCCGCCTCTGCTTTGAATCAAACTGGTTCACACGCTCCCGAAAAACAATCTATCCTGCGGTGGATGAAACCCGTTTGGGGAATCGTGTTTATTGCAGCGCTGGCGGGAACGATTATATTGCCGGTTTTAAACATGAAATCTAAAGACGAAACAGCGGAAATATTCTTGTGTTTATTCGGGCCTCTGTCATTCATGTTAACCATATTCAGCCTGAAAAGATTATACCAGGATACGTTTAATGGTTGGTTCAGCTATCTGATCAAACCGCTGGCCATGATGATTTGTGTCCAGGCTGCAATTTTTTGCGTCAGTGCCATGACGATCGGCAGTATAAACTCCCCGGCAGCAGTTGTAATTCTTACCTCTATCATTTTGTTTTCAACCGTGTTATATTTTATTATGCTGTTTATCCCTGCGAAGAAAATTACTAAACCCGATCCGAAATGCGTTTCGCCTTATAAGCGATGCTGGGCGTTGCTGTGTTGTGCGGGGCTGTTTATCGGGATTGGCGGGCTGCACCGATTTTATGCCGGTAAAATAACGACCGGCGTTATCTGGCTTTTAACAGGTGGTTTGTTTATAATCGGTCAGTTGGTCGATTTCATTCGCATTCTTTCCGGCAGTTTCCGCGACATCAACGGCCACCCTCTGAAAATCTGGTTTGAAACGTCGGAACTGATTGGCGAAGATGTTATTGTGGGCCCTCGTCAAAAGATTGAAACAACCGACAACCCTGAACCGGCCGCGACGACTCATGCCCGACCTGCCGGTCATCCCCGGTCATCCCAAAGACGACACTCCCGGCATCAAGCATCTCCGGCGACCATGTCGGAGCCGACACCGGCCGGCTCAAGGTTTAATACCTCGGGTATTACGCAGGATTCCAGATGGAAAATGCCCGCTCACTCATTAACGAGTATCTCCGGCATTCTCGGCATCGCCTGTCTGTTTTTCGCCCTGCTCGCCGCCCTGGTATCGCACTTGCATGTACCGCACCTTATCGCCCAGTCCGGGTTTTGCCCCGGACTCTGTCGGGACATGCAGCGCCTGTTTGGCGGCGAAGCCTGGCCGGCCATGGCGGAATCGCTGGGCGGTTTTATCGCCACGGCATTACTCGTCCTGGCGGCTGTCTTTATGATCTTCGCCCGCCGTTTCAATGGGGGTCATATACTTCGATCACTGGCGGCCCTGTTCGGCTTTTATCTGATGTTTAACATGATGAACGGCATCTTGCCAAATTACATGGAAATCAATCATTTCGACGACGTGATGAACTTTTTCATCACGATCATGAATCAGGCCGACCGGCAATATGTTTTGTTTGCGGCATTCTGGTTCATCGTCTCGCTGGTGATGTTGTGCTGGCCGGAGAAACGCAGAAATGTGATAGAGGCCAGGAATGTACAATAAAGAAAGGCAAAACGCCCTTGCAAAGCTTATACGCTGATTTCGATTCATTAACTCATGGCTTTGCCCGGGGCTGTACAAAATCCGCCCTTCGGGCCTGTTAGAATAAACGAAGGAACAACTAGAAATGACACCAACCATGCCAATACCTAATTTTGGATTAATCATAATAATAATAATCCCAGTCCTTATTATCGCCGGGGCCTTCTTGTTGCTGAAATTTGTCAGACGGGATCCGCGCCGGCTGAAATGGGTTTTTATGGCACCGGCGATTATCATTGGCGGATTATTTCTGGCCAGATTTATTTGTGCGGCTCCATTTGCCCTGCAGAGAGGGATACCATTTAAACGTGGCTTTATAATAATGCTGCTGGGAGCCGTCGGACTGGGATTGATAGTGTTCGCTGTTCGCAAAGTCAAGCCGGCGATACTGATTACGGCCTTACTGGTTTTGGTGGTGCCGATATTAGTATTGCTGCCTTTCATCTTCTTCAGCAGGACTGAGGCTGTTCAAGAAACCCATCTGAGACAGGCCCAGAAGGAGGCCCGGCCAATAGCACAGAATCCCGACACCTCTCATTATGGAACGTTGGACGCAACGGCGTCGCCGGTCTGGTCCGAAGCGGTAGAAGAACAGTTTTTCGCCGATTACTATCCGTCGCCGATCGCCGCTTCGCGGGCGCTGGCCAACAAGCTGTACCAGCGGATGCCACTGGAGGCAGGTCACACCTGGCCGCGGGAAATATACCTTTACGGCGATGTGGATCCGCATTATTTCACCAGCGATATTTTGTATGCTTTCGCCGAAGAAATCCGCGAGAAGCATCTGCCGCATCCCGTTGAGATTCATGTGGAAACCACTATCCCCAAGCCGTTTCCTCCCATCAAGGAAACCGTTTCGTTTGAACCGCAAGACAGAAACAGCATAATGATTATCCTGACGGATGATGGTCTGGTGCTGCATGACGGCAAGGAAATCGGCGTTAGCGGTGTGGGGCCGCTGGTAAAAAGCAGACTCCAAGTTAAAGAATCACCGGTGATAATCCTGACCGGCGCCAACGCGAAAACCGAAACGCTGGTGCAAATCGTCGATGAAGCCAAACTGGCCGGCGCCATGAAAGTGAGCATTACCATACGTCAACATCCAATGAATGATAAGAAAGATACACTGAAACCATCCGTTCCGCCGGAAAACTCCCAAACGATGGAAACAGGGCCAATTCTAGCCGCTCATAATACCAAAGCGGATATGACATCCGACACCCCCGTCAGATTCTATCAGACGCAGGACGAAACCGATACGCCGGCAAACTCCTACGAGGCGATGGAATTAACTGAGACGCTGCCGGAAGCCGGCGTCGAGGCGAAAATGCCTGCCGAACCGGTTCACATCCGTTTGAATCTCGACATCCGCCAGAATCAAACACGCAGCATGAGCCGATATAAATATAAACCACTGCACCAGAAGAATGGAACCGTTGAAATGACCGTATATACCGCAGATGGCAAAAAAGCGCTGTCCCATTCCCTGAAATTCATGGAGAAACAGTGGGCGGACGATTGGCCGGCATTTACCAACAACCGCCCCGGCGAACAATGGATTATCGGCCGCTCCGACGATTCCTGCGTGACTGAAGATGAAGCCCGCTGGCAGGCCCTGCATGATGCTTCCGACAAACTAAATCAACTTGTCTATCAACGATCGCCCGAAGTACATGATTCGATCACGCCTGCTTTGCTGCAAAACAATGATAATATATTCATCGCAGACACGTTTGTCCAAAGCTTTTACGGCAGCGCCGGCCCGATTGTCCGTGAAGCGTTACTGATCAATGCCTCGCCGGAGAATCTCAACAGCCTGGACCGTACGATCGTGGCCGGAATCACTGAAGGGCCAGGGCCACGACAGCAAACAAAGATGAAAAGAAATCTATGGCTCGACCGCGCCGTTTCCGTGTTGGGCATGATGGCCCTGATAACCGGGTTATACGTATTCCTGAATTTTGCCACCCGCGGCTATTACTCCCTGACGCTCCGCATTGGCGCGATCATCATCGTCGCGGCCGGCCTTGCCATTGTATTGTTTTTAGCTTAACCTGAAAATCCATGAACCCATTAACCCGTAAACGCAAAGACGTAAAATGAGCGAAATCACCCAAGCCGAACAATATTTACTCGATCAGATACGCCAGGGCGATTCGCAAGCCTGGACCCAGGTCGTCGAGCGTTATCAGGGACGACTGGTAATGTTCGCCATAAGCAAGCTGCCCCAGAAGGCCGACGCCGATGATATTGTTCAGGACACTTTTCTGGCGTTTCTCAAGGGATTGAACGACTTTCGCGGCGAGGCCAGTCTTGAGACCTACCTGTTCACCATACTCCGCCGGAAGATTATCAATACCTATCGCAGCCGGCAATCGGCCCGCGTCTGCCTTTTGCAGGATGTGATCAAATACCCCCAGGAGGATTCCCACGGCTCGGACCCTTTTCAGACAATCGCGGCGGCGGATCTGACCGCCAGCGGCTATGCTCGCCGCGACGAAGGCCGCCGGCAAAGCGAAACGGCCTTTACGGATGTGCTGCGGGAGATGGTCAACGGCATGAAGAACTCACAGAATTTCCGTGATTTGAAGATCATCGAGTGCATTTTATATTGCCAGTTGCCAAATAAGAAGATAGCGCAACTCATCAATATCAGCGATCGCAACATCGCGGTCATCAAGCATCGCATTTTCAAACAGATCCAGGGAAAAATATCGCATCAGGCATATCGGCCCGACCTGGAAAGCCCCGGAATGGAGACCTTCATCAGCGAAATCTGGGAAAGACAACGGTTGAGCTGCCTGAAGCGCAGCACGATCGGGGCATTTCTATTGCAGACGCTGGACGACCCCTGGGCCGATTACGCCCGGTTTCATTTGCACACGCTCGGATGCAACTTCTGTCAGGCAAACATGGTGGACCTGCAGGAACAGACCCGTGAAAGTGAGAACAGCCGGCTCCGCCATCGCATCATGGAATCGACGGTCGGCTTTCTTCATAAGCGATGAAAAGGATAAAATCCGCCGGCCTCACGCGAAAACAGCACACAAGCACCGGCTTGACAGAGAGTTACCGTTCACACCAACAACAAATCCCCTTCAAATCGCCTGGGAAATATTTTCCATTTTTCGGCAATTTTAACATGCTTTTAACACAGTTACAGTCCATCTTCTCTTGACAGTAAGCCCCGCAGTATGATATAGTTATGGTCAATTTTGTGCTTCTGTAATTGCTGCACAATTGAAAATCCTTATCTCCAATCCACAAGATTGACTAACGAAGGAGAATCAACGAGGTCCTATGGTTACAACAAATCCACCAACAAAAGAAACGATTTTAGTGGTTGATGATGAAGAAGATATTCTGGAACTGCTCCGGTACAACCTGATCAAGGAAGGGTATCAGGTGGTTTGCGCGGATACCGGAGAAGAAGCGCTGAAGAAATCGGAGGAACCTCTGCCGGATCTGATTATTCTGGATCTGATGCTGCCGGGAATCAACGGCCTGGACGTCTGCAAACAATTGAAACGAGGCGCCAAGACCGAGAATGTACCGATTATTATGCTTACGGCCAAGACGGAAGAGTCCGATATCGTAACCGGCCTGGAAGTCGGCGGCGACGATTATGTCACCAAGCCGTTCAGCCCCAAGGTGCTGCTGGCACGGGTGCGTTCACTGCTCCGACGCAATGATAAGCAACTTAACGACGGGGATAAGATTCGCATCCATGATATGGTGATCGATCCGGTGCGGCATGAAGTGCTGATTGACGGCGAGCCGATCGATTTAACCTTTACGGAATTTCGCACGCTGCAGACGCTGACGCAGCGGCCGGGTCAGGTATTCACGCGATATCAGATTGTCGACGCGATACGCGGGAGCGAATATGCCGTCACGGACCGGGCCGTGGATGTTCAGATCGTGTCACTAAGAAAAAAACTCAAACATTGCGGGAAATACATCGAAACCGTCCGCGGCGTGGGATATCGCTTCAAGGACTAGATTCATACCCCATCGGGCAAAAAGCTCTCGGCAGGGCCACGCCAGACCGTATTTTTCCAAAACAGTTATGATTGGAGAAAACGGGACACAAAGAGCCGCGTAAGCGAAGACTCAATTGGAAGCAGTACCAATGACGTTTAAATTGATGTTTAGACATATTTTTCCGGCCTTTCTCCTGTTATTGATCGCGGCACTGGGCGGTTACGGCTGGTATGCGATCGACCACCTGAGCGAAAGCTATTACCGACTGGTAAGACGTGATATCAGCGCGAAGGCGCAATTAATCGCGCAGTATCTGACTCCGCTGATGGCCGGGCGTGAGAATGGGGAGCTGGAGCAGGCCTGCAGGGAACTGGGGCTGAACAGCAATCTCCATATCTCGATCATTCTGCCCAACGGTACGGTTATAGCCGATTCACATGGGCAGGCGGATACTCTGGCCAGCCAGAAGAATATGCCGGAAATCGCCCAGGCTCTGAAACAGCAGGAAGATTACATTATCCGCTTCGACGATCTGTTATACAAAAAAGCCATGGTGCATGCTTTGCCAGTGGATACGGCAGAGAATGAGTATGTCATATTGCGAGCGGCAGTCAGTGTCGCGGATCTGGATGAAATGAAGGCGGAGATGTTTCGCCGGCTGACAATTAACGGACTTATTATTGGACTGACGGCGGCCGTTATCAGCCTGGTTATGCTGTCCCGGCTACGGCAGCCGGTCGAGCAGATCAAATCGGTGGCCCGGCGGTTCGCCGAAGGGGATCTTACGCACCGTATTCTGCTGCCGGCCTCGACAGGTCTGGATGATCTGACGGAATCGCTGAACGACATGGCCCGGAATCTCGACAAGAATCTTCAGGGTATTATCGAGCAGCGTAATGAATTGAAAGCAGTGCTTTCCAGCATGGCTGAGGGTGTTCTGGCTATCGACATGCAGGAAAAGATCGTCAGTATTAATCAGGCGGCGGCCCGGCTGCTGGGCGTGGAAACGGAAAAAACAACCGGTCACAGCGTTCAGGAAATCATACGCAACCCCGACCTGCAGGATTTTATCACCGAGACACTCAAAAGCGACCACAGTATAGAAGCAAGCATCATCTGGCCGCATGGCGAGGCCAGTTTTTTTCAGCTTCATGGTACGGGCATGACTAACAGCCGGGGAGAACGCCACGGCGCGGTAATCGTGCTCAACGATATGACACGCCTGAAACGACTGGAAAACATCCGTCGGGATTTCGTGGCGAATGTTTCGCATGAATTGAAAACCCCTGTCACATCCATTAAAGGATTTGTCGAAACACTGCTGGAAGGTCAGTTTGAAAACAAGGAACAGGTTCATAAGTTCCTGGCGATAATCGCTAAACAAACCGACCGTTTACATGCCATTATCGAAGACCTGCTCAGCCTGTCTCGTCTGGAAGCCGACAGTGAAAAAGGCCATATTGTTCTAAAGCAGGATCCCATCAAGGCTGTTATTGACGCCGCGACCGACATTTCGCAGGTCCAGGCCCGGAACAAGAACATCACCGTGATCCAGGAAGGCGAGCAGGACACCTGGGCCCCGATAAATACAGCTCTGCTGGAGCAGGCGGTGGTAAATTTAATCGACAACGCCATCAAATACAGCCGGGAGAATGATGTCGTCCGGATCATCACCCGGATTATCGACGACCATGTCGTCATATCTGTCAAAGACAACGGCTGCGGGATTGCCGAAGAACTGCTGCCGCGTATTTTCGAGCGGTTTTATGTGGTCGATAAAGCGCGCAGCCGCAAGCTGGGCGGCACCGGCCTGGGACTGGCGATCGTTAAACACATCGCCCAGGCTCACGGCGGTTTTGTCACGGTGCAGAGCTGGCCGGGAGAGGGAAGCACGTTCAACATCCATATTCCCCTGAACTATGCCGGGGAATCGAAAGAACAGGATATCAACCAGCAGCATCATGTCAATAAATGATGAGCAGGGTTGAAATTTCCTGACCCGTCCGGAAAGATTTATACTCTTTCCGATTGAAAATACCCGTATTTTCGGAACATGATTATCTGCGGATAAAAAGCTTACGCCCATCCCTGCCAAGAGCTTTCTACCCAATTGGGTATAATAAAGATCATGAATTATATTGAAAAATGAATAAGAATTCGTAACATATTGCTGAAATACTTACCTGAACCAACGATCCGGTAAGCCCAAAAATACATAATACTGAATTCTTCGTATGATAATACGCATCATCGGCCTGTAAAACGATTTATGTTATGAATAGACCGGATGCGTCATAAATATACCCGAAGGGTATGAGAATTCCCGCCAGGGCCAGACGTAACAGCTTTCTCCGCACATATTTACGTTTGGATAAAACGGGAATTCCCAATCGAAACGAGTATATATTTGACCAAGCGAAACAGACAAGGAGCTTTATGATGACAAAGAAAGTCGCGATAGTTCTATGCGCGCTCATTATCGTCGGGATTATTCCTCTGGCGGGACAATTTTTCAGTCCTGTAAGATCGGAAAATAATGACGGACTCAAACCCAGCCCCCTTGCCGCTCCCTGCAATGTGGCGGCAGATGACAATCGGGAAACCCTGTATATCGTCGGTTCGACGACCGTCGGCCCCATCGTCGACGCCTTTTCTCAAATATTTGATGAGACCTTTCCGGACGCCTCCATTACGGTCAGTAAACCCGGCAGCGGCGCTGGCGCGGAAGCCCTGCTGGAAAAGCGATGCGACATCTGCATGATGAGTCGGTTCATGAAGATGGAAGAATTCCAACGGGCCATTGAGAAAGGCGTTATGCCGGTCGCGCATGTGGTGGCAATGGACGGTATTTGTGTCATAGTTCATAAAAGCAATCCCGTTACAAACTTAACCATACAGCAGGTGAAAGATATCTATCAGGGCAAGATCAATAACTGGAGTGAAGTCGGCGGCTCGAATATGGACATCGTCGTTATCAGTCGGGACACGGAATCCGGCACGTATGAAGCGTTCGGACAATTTGTTATGAATAATGAACCAATGGCAAGCAAAACAGAGTATGGTTCATCCAATGCCCACTTGAAAGCAAGAGTCACCACCACCCAGGGCGCCATCGGCTATGTTGGTCTGGGCTTTGCCGAAGGCACTGTCAAAGCCATTAGAATAAATGGTGTCATGCCCGGCAAAAAGACCATCGTTTCGGGTAAATATCCTATTGGACGTCCGTTGTTTTTATTCACCGACGGTTACCCCAGGATCGGATCGCTGATGTATGCCTTTTGTACGTTTCATTTAACCGAAGACGGTCATGACCTTATCGAAGAGTTATCCTTCGTTCCTTTGACCGATTATTAATCATGGGGTAACAGCCGAGAGTTCGAAAACATGATCCGTCGAAACCGGAACTTAAAGAGATACCCTTCAGGGCTGAAACTTCTGGCAGGGCCTTTTAAGTTCGATGAGTTTATTTATAACTTTCGGATAAATGATCGAATGCACTAAAAATGTTAAGTTGCCGGAAAAAAGGCTCTGTTAAGCCTTTTCCTGAAATGTTGTCACAATAAAAAGGGCGAAATCGCACTGGATTTCTTGCTTCGAATTATTGTTGCCCTGTTGCACAAGTTTTCACTAATAAGAGACTAAGAACACATAATCATTAACCCGCTAAACAGAGCCTGTTATGACGCCATCTTTTCTACCAGAAGATCAGAAAACGGATAAGGCGGCGGTCGAGTTCAGCCGGCCGCTGCGGCTGTCAGCCTCGCAAGACCTTAAGTCTTATCTGGCCAGCCACATCGGCCGTTTCATCTTACTGTTGCTGACTCTGGTTTCATTATTGGTGGTGCTGCTGATTTTTTGGTTTATCATTCAGAAAGCACTTCCTTTTCTGGCCGACTATGGCTTTAAAGCCTTCCTCACCGATCTGAACTGGAATCCCAAAGCCACTCCCCCTGCCTTCGGTTCAGTCTCTCTGCTGGCCGGTTCGATTTATGTCACCACGGTATCGCTGATTATCGCGGTGCCTCTGGGTGTGCTGGCGGCGGTTTTTCTGAGCGATATGGCACCGTTCAACGTACAGCAAATCATCAAGCCGCTGATCGAGGTTCTGGCGGCTATTCCATCGGTGGCGTATGGTTTTTTTGCCATACTGGTGCTGGCTCCCTGGCTACAAAATACGATGGGACTGCGAACAGGGGCCAACATCCTGAATGCGTCGGTACTTCTGGCCATCATGGCGCTGCCGACGATCATCAGCGTGGCGGAAGATTCTCTCTCGGCTATCGGCCGAGAAATCCGTGAAGCTTCATACGGTCTCGGGGCTACCCGTGCGGAAACGATTATCAAAGTCGTCATCCCGTCGGCCAGCAGCGGCATCGTCGCGGGGGTAATTCTGGGAATGATGCGGGCTATCGGCGAAACAATGGTCGTTTACATGGCCTCCGGCAACGTGCGGCAGTTTCCCTCACCCTGGTGGGATATTACCCAGTCCGTCCAGACCATGACAGCCACGATTATCGGCGAAATGGGCGAGACCGGCGTCGGGACCGACCACCGTAAGTCGCTGTTTGCGATCGGTTTTCTACTGCTGACTTTTACGTTTGTACTAAACATTATCAGCGAATATTTCATCAGCAAGGTTAAACGTTCCCGGGGGAAATCATAAATGAAGAACAAGCTGCGTCTGTTTTATAACCGGCTGTTTACCTTTTGTTCCGGCTTCGCGGTGATGCTGATGACTTTGGCGCTGGCCGTCATACTGCTGCCCATGCTCTGGCGCGGCGGCCAGGCGGTCGTCTTCAGCGGTACCGTTGAGTTTCGCGAAATGCAGTTTGATGTTTTCGATCGCGGCAGCCGGGAAGCGCTCAATCAGGAACTGGCCGCGGTGCAAGCAGAGCGGGCGGAAATATATAACTTGCTGCAAACGTTCAAAGACTCCCTGAATCTGCAATTTGAAAAAGAAGTCGACGCCGTTTATGACGCTTACCGGGACCATATCGACCCTCTGCCCACCACGAAAAAGAGAACGCTGCGCCGGAAAGCCCGCGATGTACGCATAAGACTGACAGATATTTTTGAAAGTAACGACCGCGACATGGTTCAGGATGAGCTTAAAGATATCATGGCGGAGGAAACCGCCACACCTGAATTTGAGAATTCTCCGGCCATGCGGTTTTTTGACCTGGCCCGCTCATACCAGAATACCATCTCTGAGATCGATCTGGAAAAACGAGATTTTTATCTGGCGGAGATACCGGCGATAGAACAGGCGTTATGCAAGCTTTTCGGCCCGCTGCCCACCGATCCGACGCCGACCCAGGCCATGATGAAATACGGCGCCACCCGCATGGACATGGCCAAAATCGCTTTGGAAAAACTGCTTTACAAGGAGAACTGGGTGGAAGTCGATCCCGATAAACCGCTGGTGAATAAACCGTTGCCGCGAAAGGAAATTTTCGCGGGCACAATGATGGAATCGCTGTTCGAAAAAGTTGAGACGAACCTGGATGCCATGCTGCGTCCTCAAAAAACCGTTTACTGGCAGTATTTTATCGATGACAATATTGACCAGTATTATTTCGGCGGCGTAGGTCCGGAAATACTCGGAACCCTCATCCTGACGCTTGTGTCGATGGCGTTTGCCGTACCACTGGGGATTATTGCCGCGGCGTATCTGGTGGAATGCGCGGGCGATAACATGGTAATCCGGATGATTCGGATGTGCATTAATACGCTGGCCGGCGTTCCCAGTATCGTTTTCGGTTTGTTCGGCCTGGCCTTTTTTGCCGGTGTTTTCATGCCGAAAATCGGCCAGTCGCCCAAACCCTGCGTAATGACCGCATCGCTGACGCTGGCGATTCTGACCCTGCCGGTGATTATTCGGGCCAGTGAGGAGGCCATCCGCGGGGTGCCGCCCACATTCAAACAGGCATCGCTGGCTCTGGGAGCCGGACATTTTCGAACCTTCACAGCAGTGACGCTGCCGGCCGCACTGCCGGGGATACTAACCGGCATCATTCTGGGGCTCAGTCGCGCCGCGGGAGAAACGGCCCCCATCCTGCTGACCGGCGCGGTGACCTCCGGCCATATCCCCCAGTCGCTGTTCGATCAGACCCGGGCGCTTTCGACCGGGGCTTTTAATATTGCCGTCGGCAGCGCCAACGCTCCGCAGGTGCCTCATCAGCAATACGGTATGGTAAGCACGCTGATTCTGCTGGTACTGCTGCTGAATGTCATTGCGATCGTTATTCGTTCTCGAACCGCTAAAAAAATGCGAGGTTATTGATTATGCTTCAGGAAAGCGAGAAGACCTTATCTTATCAAAGCCCTGACAATATGGATAGAACAAATGAACATACCAGTACCAAACAGATGGATCAAACGAACGATGTTTCCTTCCAGAAAACCGTCGACGAGAATGAACTGATGCCGGAGAATGGGATCATCAGCGCTCGGAATTTTTCTTTTTTTTACGGCAAGACGATCGGCGTCAAGGACATCACCATATCTATTCTCCCCCGCAAGGTTACGGCGATCATCGGCCCCAGCGGCTGCGGCAAAAGCACCTTTCTCCGCAGCATCAATCGCATGAACGATCTGATTCCCAACACGCGCGTCGAAGGTTTACTGGAAGTGAACGGCCAGCACATTTACGACAAGCGGATCAACCTGGTCAATCTCCGCCAGGAGATTGGCATGGTATTTCAGAAACCCAACCCTTTTGCCAAAAGCATATTCGATAACATCGCCTACGGTCCCCGGCTGCAGGGCATTAAAAAACGCTCGGATCTCTATCAGATTGTTGAGCAATGCTTGCGGGACGCCGCCCTCTGGGAAGAAGTAAAAAACGACCTAAACAAATCGGCGCTGGCCCTTTCCGGCGGCCAGCAGCAGCGGCTGTGCATCGCCCGGGCGATGGCCACTAAACCCAAAGTGCTTTTGATGGACGAACCCTGCTCCGCTCTCGACCCGCTGGCGACGGGCCGCATCGAAGACCTGATTTCTCAGCTCAAGTCTTCATATACCATCGTCATCGTAACACATAACATGCAGCAGGCGGCACGCGTCAGTGAATATACAGCCTTTTTCTGTCTGGGAGAACTTATCGAATACAATCAAACCCACCACATCTTTACGAATCCCGGCAACAAGGAAACGGAAGATTATATCACCGGCCGTTTTGGCTGATGAAAACCTGCTTGACATTAATAAATTCATGCCTTATAGTATATATTCGTTCCGATTGAAAATAATCCGTTTTGTCGGAACGTCATTATCTGCGGATAAAAAGCTTACGCTCGGCCCGGCCCGAAGCTTGCTACCCAATTGGGTATAGATGTCATATTGCTTGTTTGCGGTACTGTATGTTCTGTGCTTCGTTCGTCTGTCCGGCGACCAGGGGACTAATATATGGCTGTGCATTTAAAAAGGGAAATTGATAATATCAAAAAGAAAGTTCTTGGACTCGGCGCCAAGGTGGAAGAGAGTGTGCGCCAGTCGATCCAGGCGATAAATAACCGCGATATGGAACAGGCCGCCCGGGTCATTGCCAACGATATTGAAATAGACAACATGGAAGTGGAAGTCGAAGAAGAGTGCCTGAAAATTCTGGCGCTGCATCAACCGGTCGCCACAGACCTGCGATTTATTATCGCGGTACTGAAGATCAATAACGATCTGGAACGCATCGGCGATCTGTCGGTGAATATTGCCGAACGAGCGGCATTTCTGGCCACCCAGCCGCCGACCAGCATTACGTTCGATTTTGCCGGCATGGCGAAAAAGGCCAAACTTATGCTCAAAGAAAGCCTCGATGCCCTGGTCAATCTCAGTCCGGAACTGGCCCGGAAAGTCTGTGCCGACGACGAAGAAGTTGACGCCCTGAACAGCGATATCTTTTTTCGTTTTCAGGACGGCATCCGCGAATATCCTGAACAAATCGATTCGCTGGTGCATCTGTTCTCGGTCTCGCGCCACCTGGAACGTATTGCCGACCATACGACCAATATCGCCGAAGATGTGATCTACATGATAACAGGGGAAATCATCCGCCACCGCGCGGAAGATTATCGCTCGCAGTCATAAGTCGTTTATTCATCGAAACGTCGAAAATTATCTTTTCTCAGGGAGCGTAACTATGACGACACGTTCATTCCTACGGGGCTTGCTCATTATTATTACAATGGCGGCGGCATGCCGGGCGGCTATGCAGCCTGAAACCCGCCCGTACCTGTCGCAGCATACGACAGAACTGACTGATGACTGGACGTTTTTACGAAAGGACGTAGGCGGCTGGTGGGAATTATGGCGGAAGACTTATGACGCCGTTCCCTGGGAAACTGTTACGATTCCCCACTGCTACAACGCGTTTGATGCGGTCGATCCGGACGACTCTTATTATCAGGGAGCGGCCTGGTATCGGACCGCGCTGTCGATTGACAATCCCTATCCGCAAGGCCGGACGCTGCTGCTCTTCGAAGCCGCCGGCCAGAAAACCGACATCTGGGTGTACGACCGCCACGTGGCCCATCATACCGGCGGCTATGATGAATTCACCGTGGATATCACCGACGCGATTGATGCCTTCAAACAGCATGAACGATTCCAGAGCGATGCGCGAGATCATCAACCCGTCAAAGGCAAAATCCCGCTGGGGGTCCGCTGCGACAACTCGCGCGATCTGCAAATGATTCCTTCCGACCTGAGCGATTTCAACCTCTATGGCGGGCTTTATCGCCATGTCAATCTGATTTATGTGCCGGCTGTTTCTCTGAGCCGGATTCACGTTCAGAGCGATATTACCCGGGAAAACACCGCTTCCCTGATGATCAGAGGCGTCCTCCATAATCCGCTCTCTCTGGACGAAAACCTTACCATCGAGCTGACAATCATCGCACCGGACGGCACAACAGCCGCCGCCGAAACCATCAGGACCATGTCCTGGGAACAGGAAAAAAATTTATTTCAGTTGAAGCTGAGAGACATTGAATTATGGGACACGACCAATCCCGCCCTGTATCAATGCCGGATACAACTGAAAACCAGCGCCGGAACGCAACACATGCAGGAACGTTTCGGCCTTCGCACCTTTAAGTTCATCAAGCACGGCCCCTTCCATCTCAACGGCAGGCGGCTCCTGCTCCGCGGTACGCATCGCCATGAAGACCATGCCAGCCTGGGCGCCGCCATGAGCCGCGAACTGATGAGCCGGGAAATGCAGATGATACGCGACATGGGTGCGAATTTTATCCGGCTGGGTCATTATCAGCAATCACGCACCATTCTCCAGCTGTGCGATGAACTGGGCTTGCTCGTCTGGGAGGAAATCCCCTGGTGTCGCGGCGTTATCGGCAGCACAAACTACAAACAGCAAACCCGCCGGATGCTGATTAATATGATCTATCAGCATTACAATCATCCAGCTGTCATCCTCTGGGGTCTGGGCAACGAACATGACTGGAAAGGCGAACATCCCCAGTTCGATCAGGAAGCAATTCGCGCGTTTATGGGCGAACTGCACCAGTTGACGCACACCCTCGATCCCGAGAGAAAAACCTGTATTCGCCGCTGCGATTTCTGCCGGGATATAGTCGATGTCTATTCACCCTCCATCTGGTCCGGATGGTATCGCGGCCGCTTCACCGAATTCAAAGAAGTCTCATACGAGCAGATGCAGAGAGTCGATCATTATCTGCATGTGGAATGGGGCGCCAGTCATCATGCCCGCCGGCACTCCGAAGACCCGGACGTCGGCCTCGAAAAAATCGCTATCGGCCAGGGGGCGGATGAACGTGCCGGCGATTTTCTGCCCGAAGGCGGCCAGGCCCGCGTCTCCCGCGACAGCGACTGGACGGAAACCTACGCCTGCAACCTGATCGACTGGCATCTCAAGGAACAGGAAACCATGGACTGGCTGACCGGGACGGCCTACTGGCCTTTTAAGGATTTTTCCACCCCTCTTCGACCGGAAAACCCCGTTCCTTTCGTCAATCAGAAAGGCGTCGTCGAACGCGACCTGACGCCCAAGGAAAGCTTTTATGTCTTTCAATCCTTCTGGGCCGCTGAGCCGATGATACATATCTACGGCCATACCTGGCCTGTTCGCTGGGGTCAATCCGGCCAGAAAAAACTGATCAAAGTGTATTCCAATTGCCCCGAAGTCGAACTGTTCCACAACGGTGACTCACTGGGAAAAAGAAAACGCAATAGTCAGGATTTTCCCGCTGCCGGCCTGCGATGGCTGGTTCGACTGGATGCCGGTATCCAGCATCTTCGGGCCGCAGGTTTTAAAGACGGCAAAAAAGTAACCGATGAAATCACCTTCCGTTATGAAACCCGACAGTGGGGCAAACCTGCTCAGCTCGAGTTGTACGAGATAACCCGTAATCCGGAACAAGTCACCATAGAAACCCGGCTGCTCGATGCCGATGGGGTCGTCTGCCTCAATGCGACCAACGTCGTTGACTTCGAGCTTGCCGGCGACGGCACACTCATTGACAATCTCGGCACCTCACACGCCTCGCGCAAGGTCCAGGTCTATAACGGCCGGGCTGTCATTGATGTCAAACTCAATCAGGGCGTATCGGTACTAAGCGTTTCCTCGGAGAACGTCCCCACCAGCTTCATAACATTGAAATAATCGGTAGCTCCGTAAGCGGGACCGGCTTTACGGCGCACCTGAAAACCAGAATTCGGTGAACAGATCGATATCGTCCAGGTCAATACGTCCGCTGCGGTCGAGATCGGTGCCGCCGCATAAATCTTCTGCGTCACAATCGCTCAACCAGAAAGATGCGATCACTTCCAGATCCTCGATGGATCCCATGCAATCCTGCAGAATGGCGAAGGGACTATCGGCAGCAGACGGAAACACATTGGCCCCGGGATTATTCACTTTGATCGCCGGCAAAGATTCACAATAGGCCTTCGGTTCCAATGGATTGAAAAGCAGGTTGACAACAGAGTACTTATTAAAGGCACTGTCGGCCAGTGTCGAAATATCATTAATATCATTACGGGCAAGAACCAGGAATACCAGACTGTGCAGATTCTGCAACGGTTCTACGCTTATGACCTGATTGTCCTCAACCTGCAACTGCTGGAGTTTCGTCATATTCTGCAACGGGCTCAGGTCCGCAATATCATTTTCATCTAGGAACAACGCCAGCATATCAACCGAATTTTCCAGTCCGGATAAATTCGCAATCTGGTTTTTCTGCAGATTGCAGCGAAGCAGCTTTGTCATACCGGCCATTGGCGTCAGATAGGATATCTGATTTTCCTGCAAATTCAGATTTGTCAATTTCGTCAAATTCGCCAGGGCGGAAATATCGGACAACTGATTTTCAAATAGCAATAAGACCTTCAATTCCGTCATGTTGGCAAGTTCGCAAGGGTCGCTGATCTGGTTGTTGCCCAGTTCCAGTTCGATCATCTGGGTCAGATTTTCCAGAGGCTCAAGGTCTGTAATCTGATTATCATTGAGATAAAGCTTTTGCAGATTCAGGGCTGTTTCCAGACCGGCCAGACTGCTGATGCCCAGACTGGACGCACTCAATTCCGTCAGCGCGAGCATCTCCGTTTCATTGGGATCTTCAATCCCCAGCCTGTTTTCCACAGCCAGTTCCAGATTGGGATCATCAAAAATGACCGACGTGAGTGGCTCGATTGCCTGATCCTCCTCATTCGCCCACAGATGCATATTCATTGTCACCAGTATTACTAACCCCAGTATTGCCGCCTTTTTCATAATATCCTCCTGATAGGATTGCTTAAACTGCCCTGTATAAACATACCATTTTTGAAAAAAAGACAGGTGTATGACCGCTCCTTCTTTTCTCTCCCTTAATGCTTAATTAACTCTCCTTTGTAAAATTTCACAGACTTTATGCATTTAATATACAATACATTACCCAAATATGGTAAAAATAGCAACAGTTTAATTGTTAAAAACTTTTTCCTGATCCGCATAATCGGCACAGACAGAATCGTCTCCTTATAACCTGGACGGCCCTTAAGGATAATTTATGAAGCAAAAA
Source organism: uncultured Pirellulales bacterium (assembly GCA_964482555.1). GTDB lineage: Bacteria > Planctomycetota > Phycisphaerae > Sedimentisphaerales > SM23-30 > CAYZXY01. The sequence goes on along the minus strand of CAYZXY010000011.1, from coordinate 36,999 downwards.
ACCATCGCTATTTTCGGATCGTCAAAACCTGCGCCTCTTAGTGAAGAGTATCACATGGCTTATGAAATCGGCTATTGTCTGGCCAATGAAGGCTACTCCATAGTTAACGGCGGTTACGACGGGATCATGACGGCATCCGCCGAAGGGGCCGCCTTTTCCGACCAACCAGTCGGCATCACCGGCATTACCTGTTCCCAGTTCGGCCGATCAGGGCCTAACCCTTTCATTATAAATGAGATACAAACGTCACATCTCATGGAACGGCTGAACCGGCTCATCGAAATCGGCGATGGGTACATCGTCCTTCCCGGCGGTACCGGGACATTACTGGAATTGGCGGCAATTTGGGAATTGACTAATAAACGTTTTCTGCAGAATGTTCCGATAATATGTATGACCGACTATTGGAAGATTGTGGTGGAAACGATTGTGGCTGCCGGCGAATCGGATGGAAAAAGCATTCATTTTGCGTATTCAGCACAAGATGTGGTACGATATTTGAAAAAGTATTTCAGTAAAAGTCAATAAATAGAGTTTGTGGTATTTTTTGCCATATCCGCTTCGATTCCGATGCTGTGCGGTAAGGAATACATGGAGATAAGATATGCGATTATTTAAAAATGGAGTTTTAGTCTGTTTCGCGCTTTTGTATTCAAGCGTTATGTTATCAGCCCAAAGCCCGGTCAGCGACGAAAAGGATACGTCGGCTACGCCGCAAAAATCGCGAATTAAGGTGCCGCTGCTGCGGGAAGGCTATCTGATAATCGAACAAAAGGCTAAACTGGCGCAGCATCCCGAAGACGGCCGCTGGTTCCTGCTTTTCAAGCTGCCGCAGGATATGAAACCGGACACGCGAATAACCACCGTAGAACCCATCATAACTGAAACGCAAAAAAATGAGAATAATGAATCGCAAAACGAATACAGCTGGCCCATTGAAGTGCTGCCGGGAAAATGGCTGACGTCGATGACGAAGTTATCAGCCAAAGAAACCAATATGTCAATCGTTTATCGTGTCTGGGGAGAAATCACAACCTATAACAAACGAAATTATATCCTGCCGACGCGAGTCGATACACTGTATCTTTTTGGCAACGCTGGCCAAAACGGCAAAAGCGATAATACTGCCGGCCGTTCGAGTATTCTGAACCGTATCTACGGCGTACAAGAAGAAGAAGAAGAAGAAAATAAACCGGACGATGCACCAGACAATGTGAACCTGTCGGAAAATATGCGGGAAATGCTGCTGGCGATCCCCAGATCACATACCCTGGAGACGGAAAACGAAACGCTCGAAGGCGGGAGCAAAACAGAACCCGCTTCCGACGGCGGTATTCGAGGCGGCATCGGAACGGAAAAGAAAGAATGGCGCGAGGGTGTGCACATCAAGGACCGCGTGGGACGACTGAACTTTGATTTTAATGATAATACTTACAAGATCATTTTTGAATCACAGAGTGAAGCCTTTGATGAACCGCCGGTTATCGTTCATCCGAATATGCTGCTGGCCGTGTTGAAAAACAAGATGCAACGGTCACGACAGTTTAAATTTCGCATCTCCGGTATGATCACACGATATCAGGGACGGTATTATATATTGCTGCGAAAAGTGATGATTGTCTATGACCGGGGGAATCTGGGCAAATAGCCCGACATGTCATAGATTCTCAAGCTGTTAATTCCTGATGAGTGGTTATCGGCATCAGTTACCTTCCGGAGAAATGATGTTATTTCATAGCTGGCTGTTTGCGTTTTTTCTGGGGGCGGTGCTGCTGGCATACTGGCCGGTCAGAAATAATCGATGGCGCAACATCTGGCTGCTGCTGGTTTCTTATGTCTTTTACGGATGGTGGCATCCGGCATATCCGGTAATAATGGGATATGTCACGCTGGTTGATTTCCGGATGACGGCGAGGATGGCCCGCAGTCCCCATAAAAAAAGCTGGCTGATTGTCAGTATAGTCAATCAACTGCTGATGCTGGCGATTTTCAAGTACAGTTTTTTCCTGGTGGAAAGTTTAAACACCGCACTGATAGCGGCAAATTCGCCATGGGTGGTGAAACTGCCGGGATTCTTACTGCCGGTGGGGTTATCTTTCTTCATTTTAAAGTCGATGGCGTATGTGATTGACTGCTATCGGGGAAAGGTGAACCAGCAGCGGGATTTCATTCAGTATGCCGTCTTTGTGGGATTTTTCCCGATTCTCCCGGCAGGACCGATCGAGCGGGCGGGACACCTGCTGCCGCAATTCAAGCAAGATAAGCACTTTACAGCGGGCGATCTCGCGGAGGGCTTGAGCCTTTTTATTAAGGGAATATTCAAAAAGGTTGCCCTGGCGGATTATTTCGCGTTGTATGTCGATAAAGTGTATGGAAATCCCGACGCTTTTGCGGGGCCCGCGCTGCTGCTGGCGACAATGGCGTTTGGCTGGCAGATTTATTTCGATTTCAGCGGTTATACGGACATGGCCCGGGGGATTGCGCGGCTGCTGGGCTTTGAGATCATGGAGAATTTTAACCGACCATATCTGGCAAAGGGATTGCGTGAGTTCTGGCATCGCTGGCATATCAGCCTGTCAACCTGGTTTAGAGATTATCTCTATTTGCCGCTGGGGGGCAGCCGTGCCGGCAGCATGGTGACGGTCCGTAACCTCATGCTGGTAATGCTGGTCTCGGGATTATGGCATGGCGCCGGGTGGACGTTTGTGCTATGGGGAGCCTATCATGGTATATTGCTGTGCCTGCTGCGCGGTCTGGAGAACAGCCGGTGGTATCGGGACAGGATACCGTCGCTGGTCAAAATCGTCTGGACTTTTATTCTGGTGACGTGTGGCTGGATACTGTTTCGGGCAGATAACTGGCAGCAGATGTCGCAAATTGCTGCCGGCATATCATCATTCAGCTGGCAGGATACGAGAATGCCGGTGTTTATGATTTGGCTCATGATGGCGGCATGGGGATATGAACTGCTGAGTGAGTCGCGATTGCGACACATCCTGGAGCATCCGCTTGTACGCATCGGTTTTATGACTGGGATGATACTCTACCTGTTTTTATGCGGCGGAATAACTGAGAGAACCTTTATATATTACCGGTTTTAATATGAAATCCGTAAAGAAATACAGTTTGACATTACCCCCCCGGCAATGGGCCGTAGTATGGGGGCATTGCGCTGCGGCGTATGTTCTGCTGCCGTGGCTGTATGGAACGGTTGTTCGTTTCAATCCGACAGCCAATTATCGTGTTCCTTACGCATTGAGCGGGGATATCTGGAATTTTCGACGTCAGGTACACCCGTCCGACGATACGGCAAAGCGATTGGTTCTGGGCGATTCGTTCGTCTGGGGGCATTACGTAAAACAGGACGAGACATTAAGCTGCCGGCTAAACCAGCTCGCCGGAGAGGGGGTATTCAGCAATCTGGGAAGGCAAGGTCTGCACCCGGCGGCGCAATATGGTTTGCTGCGGACGTGCGAAAAAGATCTGCGGGAGCGGAAAATTTTACTGTGCTTCAATCCCTTGTGGCTGAGCAGCCCACGGCATAACCTGCGGGAATCCAGTGAAGGAAACATCAACCATCCAGCCCTGCTGCCGCAATTTGGAGAGGACATACCGGCTTATCAGGCTAAGGTGTCAATACGACTGGAAAGAGTATTGATGAAATCAAGCAGTTTTCTCCAATGGACGGCACATATCCGGCAGCGTTATTACAACAACGCAGCCCCACCGGTCTGGACGTTGAAACATCCTGACGATCATCCTCAGAAGCCGTTATTGGAGCAGGCCGATATTGAAAACGACACAACCGTCATCTCCATAGAAAAAAAACACTCGCCCCGTATGAGGCAGAATTATCCCTGGGTTATGCCGGAGGAATCATTACAATGGGCGTTTTTTCTGCGAACAGCTGAGCTTTTACGCCAGAATGAAAATGCGGTCTTCATTATGATTACTCCCTGGTGTAGAGCGAGCATGACAGACACAAATCATGATGTCTTTCTGGACGTGCTGGCGCAAATAGAAATTTCCCTGAAAACGGACGCTGTGCCTTATTTTATTTCTCCCGCACTTCCGGCAGAGTTGTTTGCCGACCAGAGCCACCCGACAGCGGCAGGTTACGCTGTCCTGGCAGAGGCGCTATCGAATAATGAAGCCTTTCAACGCTGGAGCGCAAATTCCATCGCCTCCAGCGACGGCAGATAGCTTATCAGCGTCAGTAACTGATCGATTTCTTCGTCAAGTCGCGGCGTAAGCCATACGAGCTGACAATCCGGACAATCAATGACGCCGGCGCTCCGGCACCGGGAGCATTCCGCGATACCGCTGCCATAACAGACTGGACAATCCTGCGGCGTGGCGGAACCGGCCTGCAAGACTTTTCCCGCCCCCCGGCAGCGCGGACATTGAAACCAGCCCACACCCCGGCATTGCGGGCAATCCAGTTCATGCCGTCCGCCGCAGTTGGCGCACTCCGCCTGTCGGGCAGCTACTCCGGCCATCGTCAGTATTTTATCCAGTTCGATGGAAACAAAAGCCTTGTGCAGGCGGCGGATTCGCGGTGAGGTCTGAGCGATGGCCAGCCATTTGACGGCCAGCTCCGGTTCGTTCTGTCGACAGGCACGTAAGCCTCGAAGGAATGAAACAAAGGCATAACGGTCCTGCTCCTGCTCCTGCAATCGCTGTTGGCGGAGCCGGCCCACAAGTTGCAGGTTGAATGGGTCGACTTCCAGTTGCCGCCCAAGTGACAACCCGGACGTTTCGGTCGTGGATTCACCAAACATCTCAGGAATCAGCATTACCAGTACAAATGCCCAGATTAAATAATATCTGTTTTTCATAATAAGGTTTTTCATTGGCCATTGTTTCCATGAATTCCTGCGAACAGTTCCCACAAGCGGCAGCCGTAAAAACATCGCTGGCGAATTCCCGTCAGGTTAAATTCTTTGTTAACTCCCGGGGCAAACTCCCTGCCCAGGGCATCAACTTTTTCTGCATATGCATCATCACCATTCAACTGACTGATAATAACCACAAGAAGCCGGTTGATGCCGTCCAGTTCACCGGCCATGCTCTTATAAACCGTATCCGCAATCAGTCGACGGTTTCGCAATTCGCATTCGATGATATCAATCGCCGCAGCAAATTCACCGCATCGCGGGTGCGTCCGGGCCAGTCGCAGTAAATGGTCATTCATCTGTTTCAGCGCATCTTTCATCCCCTCGTAGGGATCCGAGACAGTGGAGCCCGGATTATATGGGGACACGGAGAAGCCGGCCGCGGCATTGCGGCCCTCCCACGAAAACTGCTCCAGCGTACGGACAGAATCCTGCAGCAACCTGGCCGAAAACGCCAGAGAACGAACCGAAAGCAGCGACTGTCTTCCCGGCCTTGCAGATGGCTGCGGATAAGACGTTTGCCGGATTCGCTGCATTTCGTAATACTGCCACCAGCTGATGCATTCCTGGAGTTGATTGAGATTGTACCGATAAGGCAGCAGTCCCGCAAAATCACGCGGAGGATTCTCATCGAAACCGTTCATCCGTGCCAACGTCCGGGTAAGCGGATGAATCAGGGCCGGCGGGGCATTGGCCAGCAGATTGATCAAGTCGGTCTGTACCCGGGGATGATCCATCCTTTCCATCGCGCGCAGAATACGCGTATTGACCGAAAGCCGTAGCGTTTGCGTATTCTTCAGGGTTTCCAGCAGCAGGGACACGGCCTGATCGTTGTTGACAATCTCCAGTTCCTTGATTGCCTGATAAACAACAGCCTTTTCATTAGATTCCAGCTTTTCTTTGAGCGATTCAAAATAGTTCACTTCTTCGGCCAGAATCAAAGCCGGCTCTGAGCTGGTCCGCGGCAAGAATTCATCCCCGCGGAACAACAGACTCATCCGTTCGTTGCGGCTGTTCGCTGCCAGTATATGAGATGCCCCGTCCGTAAATACCAGATCATCATACACCAGCCGTACGATCTGCTCATACATCACCAGATTCGTCAACGCCAGATCGGCCAGCAGATAACCCGCATTGTCGCTGAATGTGTAACTTTCTCGCAAACCGGCCAGCAGCGGCGACAAATCAGTCCCTTCATCCGGTACGGTTTTCTCCACTTCGTCGCTCGCAGGCGGCACGACAGGTTTGACCTTACTGACAGACGGAGCCGCGTCTGCCGTGACAGGCGGCGCGGTCACTTCCGGTTCTTCCTGACGGGTAATGGGCGTCTCCGTGGCATCCCGCTGCGGTGCCGGCGGCCGGACCAGATGCTGGAGAAACATCAGAAACAATGCCATAAACGCAAGAGGAATGCTTGTACCTAAAAGCCATTTCATCAAACGGCCCGGAGATAAACCTGTCCCCTTTTTACTCGATAAGGCTACACCGTCCACCTCCTTCTGTTTCGCCTTATCCCCTTCAACATCCTCATCGGCATCATCCCAACCTGTTTCTTTAGTCACCGTTGCCGGCGGCCCTTCCTCTCTGGCGGTCCTTTGGCGACTGAGGCCTGAAAACAGCACCTCAATATCCCCTGGCGAGAAGCCAAGCTGCCTTAATTCTGCCGCCAGCGGCAGTTTATGCTCCAGCGGCAAGGTCCCGTCCGGCAGCAATCGGGCTGACACCTTCTGATGTCCCATACGAATCGCCGCCATCCGCATCGCCTGAATCTCTTGCGGGGAATAAATCACCGGCACAGCTTCCAATCGCCGGTCATAAACGGCCTTCCTGGCGGGATCTTTAAGCACCGCAGCGGCAGTCTCCAGACACTCCTTCTCAAACCTGGCCAGCAACGGCAGAAAGCTGGCTCCTGGAATCGCCTGCCGTAATTGCTGACGGCGTTGATGAAAGGCCAGGTCCACCTGTTCCGCCCGGCAATCGCGGGACGGGAGACCGAGCAGGCGATAATAGTTCGTCGCCTCGGATTCCGCAAGACCCAGCAACTGAAAAAATATAGACCAGCCTGTCATGGTCTATCTTCCTTTGAGTCACCGGTTTCAGCTGGCTGTGCAATCATTATTTCCTCACTCAGACGCATAAAAGCCTCACGCCATGTTTCGTTCTCGATATCCGGATAACGAAGCCGGACATAATTCAACAACTGAACCGCCTTATCGTGCTGATCGAGATGCCGATATGCCTTAATCATATAGTAATACCCCTCGAACCAGCCGGCAGATCCACCGGGCCGAATGCGCGTCAGACGGCGCCAATACGTCAACGACGCTTTATAGTCCTGCGTCATAGTATATGCCAGCGCCAGTTCCCGTTCGATGGTGGCGGTGTCGCCTCGACGGGACTGTTTCATAAGCCATTCATAATGGGCAGCGGCAAAATCATACTGGCCCAGCCGCATCATCACATCGGCCGTTCTCTTTCGCAGGGCATACTCATCCAGCCCTTCACTGAACCGGTTTACTCTCTCGATGCCCGACAGATATTCATAAACAGCCAGCAGACACTGATTCACCTTTTCCATGGTTGATGTACCTAAAGCGCCGGCATCCTCACGAACGGCCTGCTCATAAATATTGGCTATCGTTATCAGGGCCCGCAGGAATGGTTCTTCATCCGCACGCTCTTCGATGATTTCCATAATCGCTTCGCAGGTCGCCTCAATATCCTCCCGGGCAAATGCAGCCAGCTTGAGAGCCTGCCGCTGCCCGGCGAACTCTTGCTCGGAGGATAAGTCAGTTTCGAGCACGTGCACCGCCTTTTGAGCCGGTTCATACGCCGGCGGATCAAGAGTCAGAGCGGTCTGAGCCGCGGCCAACCCGATCGTCAACATCCCCTGACGAAGCGATTCCGAATCCGTCTCCGCTCCCAGAGCGATAAACGTTTCCAGATTTGTTATCGTGTCATTCAGATGCAAAAGAATCCGATCCCGGTAGACCGCTTCATCTCCATGCCGCTTAATCAGCAGGACCGCCCGCTCAAAATGGGCGAGAGCACAGCCATACAACGCTAAAGAAAACTGTAAAGAGCTCTTTTCAATGGTTTCCAGAACCTGTAAGGCATTTTCATACAACTTCCGGTCCAGCAGCGTTTTCGCTTCATACCATGTCATGGCATCTTTCATGTCGTCCGGCCAGGCAAATTCCTTCATTTCCCTCAAAGCGTTTTGAAATTCATCCGCAGAAACCTGATTCGCCTGCAACGCCCGATAGCCGCCCTGCAAAACAATGGATCCCATGCGACCGCGTCGGTCGTCGTCGGGAAACTTAACGACAAAGGCCCTCGCGGATATATATGCCGCTTGCCAATGCTGGAGATTCCAGTTCGATGCCGCATGGAGAAAATACAAATCCGGCAAATACGCCGCCGGCAATGATCCTTCCCCCCGTTCCAGACAATTCACAGCGGCCTTCAGAGCTGGTACATACTCCTGCCGGGAAAAATGGACACGACTTTGTAAAAGCTCCGTCAGAACATCTGGTGTTTCAATCGGTTCCAGCTCTTGCAGCAGCGCCTCTCGCCAGGCATCACCATAAGAATACACCATCATGATAAGCCGACGGCGCTGATGAAAAAGACTTTCACGGTATGCCTGAGGAACTGACGAACTCAAAAAAACCTTGATGCTCTTAGCCCACGCCAACGACAGTTGCAAATCCCCCGCCGACATACCGCTCTCCGCCGGCAAAGACTCCAGATACTGTTGCGCCGCGTTAATTACGTGTAAATGAGAAGGAATCGCCTGTGCGGCCTTGATCCGCAGCCGTGTCATCCGCCGGAAGATACGCACCGGCGTATTATCCGGCGTCACCCTGTTTACATTCAGCAGTTCCAGAATACGTTGATGCTCGCCCAGCTCATATAAACACAACCCCACGCCCAAAAAGCAGTCCGCCACCACCGGATGCGGCTGATAGCCGTCGCTGGTAAACGTTTCGAAGGTGTTCATCGCCCTGCGGAAATGTTTTTCCGGGGCCTGTTCTTTTGGAATCAGCAATCCCAGCGAATAATCGATCCAGGCCTTCGTATAATGAATACGGCTGAGATAATTCTGCAGCTGGCGCCAACGACTTTGTTTGGGGGCATTGGAACGATACTTTTCCCGCAGAACCTTTAGTTCTTCATCGCTCTGTTCCCACACGGCCTGCATGCCTTCCCGCGCCGCCGTCAGATCCTCATACGCCAGGCGACGATCGTTCTCCCGATGCTCACCTTCCCGCCAGTGCACCAGTCGAATACGGCCGCGCACCTGCATAACCTGAGCCCGCAGAAACGCAACGGCAAGTTCGTCCAGACGCTCCGCCTCCTCAATCTGCCGGTTCACGGCTGCGACCGCCTTTTCGGCGGCAGCATAATCCGACATGTTTAATACCTCGCCAAGCTGACGGGAGATGGCTTCTTCGAGCTGATCGGGCGTCTGCTCCGTCTTAATATTATCCGCCCCACAACAGCATATCACCAACGCTATCACCCAGCAAAATAATATGAACCAGCGGCTTCCCCGGCGCCACGCTTTACACAATATATTACGAAAACAACTCATAACAGCTATTCAAAAACGCGGACGGCATATGCCACCTGCTGAAATTCTTCCTCATAGCAAATATCCATTACATCCACCATCAGTTCAAAAGGAACGCCCTCATCGCCCCGTATAATTACCGGCATATCGGCCACCTGCCGTCGTAGCCGCAATTCCCGACGCAGTTCCCTTATACCTGTACAGGGCACACCATCACATTCAAGTACGGCCGCCCCGGGCCCGCCTGTCACCGTAATAACCACAGGTTCAAAATCGCTGACCGGCTCCGAAGCCTGCGACGACTGCGGCAGCCATGCCAACAGTTTCCGCTCCGGATGCTGCAAAGAACTGGTGCACATGAAAAATATCAACAGCAGAAACACTACATCAATCATGGCCGCCATATTCAATTCGGGCGGAATTGTTTTTCTTTTCTGTCTCGTTAATAACATCTTACATTATCTCAGTATCACATTTATTCTTCCGCAGCTGGTTTTTCTTCCAACGCGGCAACCTTCACACGATAGATGCCTTTGCGGGCGCATTGCGCCATCACCTGCCGGACGACACCCCAATCGCTCATGCGATCGGCCCGCACCAGCACCGACACATCACCAGCATTTGACCTTTCAAGATGCTCCTGCAAAAGGTACCCAAACGACCCTTCCGAATGTGTGACGCCGGCAACCATGATGATCCCGTCCCGGTCGATATTGACAATAACCGGTCGTGGCGCCGGAGATGTGTCCTTAGTCTCCGTCCGGGCCTGTGGTAATTCCAGCGGCTCAACCTCGATACGGGTAAACTGGGATACGACCAGAAAAAACACAATCAGCAGAAACACCACATCAATCAGCGGTGCAATGTTGATCTGATATCCTGGTCGATGAAACGTTTTTCGTAAACGCATGATGTTTCACTCTGTCTTAGATTCGAATAGAAACGAGCGATTATTACACACTCTGACGGCGAAAGCGGCCCATTAATTTCTCGACGACTATCTCCGCCTCCGAAACGGTCGAATCGATCCGGTTGCGGAAAAATGCAACGAAAAACATCGTGGGAATCGCCACAATCAGCCCCAGACACGTTGTCACCAGCGCTTCGGATATACCGCCCGCCAGCTGCGACGGCTGCGCCGCCCCCTCAGACAGCGAAATTTCATTAAATGCCTTGATCATACCCAACACCGTCCCCAGCAATCCCAGCATCGGCGCGGTCGAGGCGATAAACGCCAGATATTCCAGTTTTCGATACAAACGGGAAATCTCCCGCTCACTGGTCTCCTGCATCGCGTTCTGCATATCAAAAAAGCCAAACATCGAGCCCACCTGCGTCAGGCCCGCACCGATCACATGCGCCAGAAACGAAGGATTATCCCCGCACACCTGCCGGGCCTGCTCATACTCATGCTTTTGCAGCAGTTCCTCCAATTCTGCTTCCAGCGGGTCCGGCAGCAGCCGTCGCCGCTGCAGCGTGATAAAGTTCCGTATAATCAGTGCCAGCGCCGCCAGCGACATCACCAGAATCAGGTATCCCACCATGCCGCCTGATTGCACCACCTGCCACAGCGAAATATCATGGCTCTCCGCCGCGGCTGCCGTCTCCGGCAACGCGTCTTCCTGACCCCTCAGGGGCGAATAACCCGCAAACATACCTCCCAGAATAATGCCTGACGCCAATCCCAGAATTATCAGCTTTCGCATAAAAGTACTCCAGATACACGTATTCATTTCTTTTTCTGCAAACGATTCATCTACGGCCGCGCCAGCCTGCCGGCGCCGGGACAAACCGGAACTGCCCCTGGCTCTGCTGGGCTATCAGACGCAATTGCTGCTCGCTGCTGTCGTCATGATAAGCAATGGTATTAATGCGCACTTTACGCACGGCGTTGGCTCGTTGTATGACGTCGCACACCACTGGATCAAAGCGGCCGTCCGAAAGCAGCCACACGGCATCCGGGCCCAGCGATAACGCTTTCATCATCGCTCCGGTCGGATCGGTCCCGCCCCCGCCACGAACTTCAAGCAGCCAATTCGCGTAACGCTGTTTGTTCATATCGGTCGCCGGCATCAATTTGTCGCCGGGCATGGTCATATATCCATTATCATAAAAAATTATGAAGAACTCCATGTTGCTGTCCAGAGAATACAGTGAACGTACAATTTCCTGTTTAGCCCGCTGCAGTTTCAATCCCGTCATACTGCCGGAATAATCGACGACATAAACAAACTTCTGCCCCTTGACCTGCAAACCGAAAAAGCTGGCCGTGCCGCCGACAGCGCGGCCGCCGCCAACCATCAATCCTTCCGGATCGCCCATCGCCAACGGCGAAAAATCTTCCCCCGGCATATCAGCCGGATTCATCTCATCCTGTTCCGTAGTCTCCTGCGGAATGGCCTGCGTCATTTCCAGCGTCATATCATCCATCTGCAGATCAACTTCTGGCAAAGATTCAGCTACATCCACTGGATTTATTCTAATCGCCTCGAAGCCTTCGGAAGCCGAATTAAAAGCATCCTCATTACCCGTTGGCTCCATGACCAGACCGACTTCTGCTGGCCCCGATGGCAAAACAGGACGGCCCGGCCAGGACAAATAAAACAACGTCAGTACGATGATAACATGGATAATAAGCGACGCCCCCCATCCCAGCACATTATCGATCTGCTCTGTTGACCACTTGCTGTCAAATGCAAAAATAGACGAGTTCTGCTGCTCGACGGATTCGTCATGCGAGGAGAAAATCTGGAGACGGGTTTGATCTGACTTCAAGGCTGGCTCCGGAAACGTATAACTGCTATCATGGCATGTAATGGTTATTGCTATATTTTATCCTTTAACTCCTGCTAATGCAATAGATTGTAAAATATTGCCGCAATATTGTCCTCTCTGGAATCGTTATACAAATTGTTTGCCATTTTTATTGCGATATGATAAAATAAATGTGGAATGTTTTTCTCAAAATTGATACCTTTACCTCGCTTCAGGAACTGGACATGAGTAAAGCCAATGTTGACCCGGCCGAACTGAGACGATTTGCCCGCGACCTGCACCGGTTCAATACCGAACTGGAAACCCTGACCAACGGTCTGCATCAGCGAATGCGTAATCTAGAAAAAACCTGGCAGGATCAGGAACAGCGCAAATTCTCCGCCGAATTTGAACAAACCATGAAAACCCTGAGCCGCTTTTTGGAATCGTCCACCCGCCACGTGTCGTTCCTGACCAAAAAAGCACACCTGATCGAAGAATATCTCCAGCAGCGATAAGCAAACATTCGAAATCACAAGAGTGTTGTTAACCTGTTTCCCGAACGAGTGCCCTGGCGTAATGGCCAATTACGACTTGATGACTTAAAAATATATCAACTACTTTGTTATCTTGACATTCCCTCATGGTTGATCACGCCCGCATATATTCTATCGAAAAGCTCCAAGAGCTGAAAAACACGCTGTCCGTTTTCTCCGACACGGCCATGGCCGCCCTGGATGAAACCATGGCCGACATGCAGCAGGCGACGCTCTGGCTGACCCAGGACCGGGCCCGCTACTGGAAAAATCAGCTTCGGCTCCGCCGCGAGAAATACGAACAGGCCCGCTTGAACCTCAAACGCAAACAAGACCTCGAGCAATCACCCATTGGCGGCCAGTATTCCTATATCGACGAAAAAAAAGCCCTCGCTCAGGCCGAAAGGCAGCTGCAGAAGGCTGAACAGAAAAACGAGCGCATCAAAACCTACACGGCTCAACTTGAAACTGAAATCTTCACCTGCCGGGGGCAGATGCAGGGGCTGGCCGGTTTCATCGATTCGGAAATCCCCAACGCCCTGGCCCGCCTGGAAAACATGATGCGTTCGCTTGAGCAATACCTTATCGTCGCCCCTCCCGCTGCGGCGGCCGATCCGACCGCCGGCATCAACGAATCCCAAAGTGTCTCCACCACCACCCCGGAAGGTCCTGAGGCACCCCCTGCCGATGATACCGGCGATCCGCTGAGCCGTTTCCTCAATCTGCGGGTGTTAACCCCTTCTGTATCGCAGCGGCAGCAAATCACTCTCGATGCCCTTCGGCAATCCGATCTCGGTCTTGTCCGCCTTGACAATAAAGACCGTGACCTCATAAATCGCCTGACCGCCGTCAGGCAGCCGCTCGCACCGGGCTACAAAATCATCCTGGCCGATCTCCCGGCACCCGGCGGCACGATTTACCTGGAACGCATCGCAACTGCAAGCCCCAACGACAGCGGCTGGTTTATCGCTGACGCCGATAAAGCAACACACGCCGCTTATCAGGCCTGTACTGTCAAGGATATTCTGACGCTCAGGCTCGATTTCATGGACCTGTTAAAATTACCCGCCGGCTTCCTGATCGTCCTGGAACAGGGCCGGCTTATAGCCGTTTTCAATGCGGACGACGTCAATTGTCTGCCAGAAGATTAATAAAAATTCGTATCCCCGCCGGTGATACCTGAAAAACTTAATCAGAATTTCGAATGCCGAAGTCCGACTGGTTTCGTCATTCTTAACTTTATTGCCTGATTGTGCAATAAGCCACTTATAAGAGCTAAATCAGGAGTGAATCACAATGAGCATTGATGACAGCCATGCGAAACTGATCCAGGCCGCCAGAAAACTGGACCTGCACTGGAACGAAATGAAAAACATCTGGAAGGACGATAACTGCCGGCAGTTTGAAAATGACTACATCCTCCCCCTGCAAGCTGAAATCAAAAAGACCAGCCAGGCCATGGAGCGTATAGCCACCCTTATCGACCGCTTGCGCCGTGAATGCCAGTAACACCGCTTGCGGCCCGTTTTCACTAAAGGGTGCCTCTAATAATTGCTTTTGAGGCGAAAACGAAGATTTTTTTCGTCTGACAAGAAATGCAAAACCGGGCATATGGGTGAATATTCACGGTTTTTCATGACGAAGGCCAGAAGGAAAAAAGATCGCTTGCAGCCCAAAATGAATTTTTAGAGGTGCCCTAAAGTCCTCCAGTTGCCATAATACAAATCCATGGAATGCTTTAGGGCGTCTCTTAACTTACGACCGGCCCAGGCGAAAACCACATACCCTCCTGACATATTTTATAATTTACATAAGCGATAATTATAATTATCCTGATTAATCATAGAAGCTCTTACCCAGCTATTTATTCTCGGACCTGGAGTGAGGATATGACAGACTATCTGGAAACTTACCTAAACGAACCGGCTCCCCAAGTGCCGGACAATTATGCGGCTCTGCAGAAAATCGCCCTCCGTGAATTCGACCGGCTGACCAAAGAAATCGCCGGCCCGGCCCAGGCTCAGGTCGAATCCTACTACACCATCGCCCAGAAAGCCATCGACAACGAAATGGCCGATGCCCGCCATGAAATCGAGCAAACCGGTGAGCAAAACATAACCGCCGCCAGACAGCAGTACGAAGCAACCGTCGCCGGTATCCGCCGCCATTATGAAAATCAACTCGATGACCTGCAAAAACACAAAGACCGTGATACCAGCGACGTTTCCAGTAATTTTGATGCCGCCGACCAGGAAGGCAGACAAAAATGCGAATACGATATCCTCACCGCTGAAACCGTCGCCGACGGCACCCGCAAGAAGCTTAAACAACAGCGCCAGCAGTTCGCCGCATCTATCCCGGCCCGCCGCCGGCGACTCGACCAGCGTTACGAAACGGCCCTGGCTCTCATCCGTCATTACCGCCAGCCCGCCCCCGAAACAACGGAAACGCCAGCTCCCGAAGTCACACCGCTGCCGAATCCCGAAGCCGTCCTCAAAAAACAGGAACAGCGGCTGGACGAGCTCTCTGAAGACCTGGCCAACTCCGGCATCGCCCGTCTGTTCGCCGGTCTTATACCATTCCTGCTGCTGTTCACCATCAGCGGCGCAGCTGCCGGCATCGCATTTCTGCTCACCAGGCTTGACGTCATCACGCAAATCCCTCCGCTCACTGCCGGCATTGCCGCTTTCGTCTCGACCCTGGCCATCACCGCCGGTATCGGCCGGCTGCTCTGGATAAAAGCCCGCACCCGGACCACCGATATCCACCAAGCGATGACAGAATCTTTAGCCGCCGCAAAGATCGCTTTGGAGCAATATAACGAAATGGGACTTGCCCATTTCCAGCAGCAACTGGAAAAAGTCACCGAAACCAAAGCCGCCGATATCAATAAGGCCCGCGCCCACTTCGAAAAACTCAACCACTACCTCGTTAGTCAACGGGACGATGAGTTACAGAAGATCAACGATCAATTTCAGCAGACCTGCAATCGCATTAAAAGCGAATACGACACAGAATTACAGAATGCCCAAACCGGTCACGAGGAAACCCTCAACCGCATTGAAACCAAGTGCGAACAGGCACACCAGGAACTCATCCAGAAAACCAGCCGGAAAACCCGCGACCTGCAGGACCGTTACGAATCCGCCCGCGCCCGCCTCCATGAACGCTGGCAGCAAAGCCTCAATATACTCAAACAGTTTCAGGACGCCAACGCCGCCCAGCCCCCCGATGTCTTCTGCAACTGGCAGGATCCCGCCTGGAAACATTGGGAACCGCCTTACGAAAACCACCCGCAGTACCGCTTTGGCCGTATTGAACTCGACTGGAGCGCCCTTGACGACGAAGCCCGGCAGCTGGCCGATTTCCCGCAAAACACACCCCTGACCGTCCCCGCGATCTTATCCTTTACGGACCGCGGTTCGCTGCTGCTGGAGACCAGACGCCAGGGTCGCGAGCAAGCTATCTATCTGCTGCGTGCCGTCATCCTGCGGCTCTTCACAACTATTCCGCCCGGCCGCGTGCAGTTTACCATACTCGATCCGGTCAGCCTGGGCGAAAACTTCGCCGGTTTCATGCACGCCGCTGATTATGTCGAAGCCCTGGTCGGCGGGCGTATCTGGACCGACGCCGCACAGATTCAGCAGCAGCTCACTGACCTGACCCACCACATGGAAAACGTCATCCAGAAATATCTCCGCAACGAATTCTCGACCATCGAGGAATACAACCGTCGGGCCGGCGAACTGGCCGAGCCCTATCGCTATCTGGTCATCGCCGATTTCCCGCATCATTTCAACGAGGATGCCGTCCGCCAGCTCAGCAGCATTATCAACAGCGGCCCCCGCTGCGGCGTCTATACCCTCATCGCCTACGACGCCCGACAAGATATGCCACCCGAACTCGACCTCGACGATCTCGCCGCCCGCAGCGTCCACTTGAAATACGAGGAAAACCGCTTCGTCTGGCAGGATGAGGTCTATCGCCGTTTCGAACTGCTTCAAGACGCACCCCCGGATGAAGAACGCCTCACCGCCATCATGCACAAAGTTGGCAACGCCGCCAAAGACACCACCCGTGTCGAAGTCCCCTTCGCCACCATCGCCCCCAACGACGACGAAATCTGGTCCCTCAGCAGCGCCAAAGACATCAACATCCCCATCGGGCGTACCGGCGCCAATCGCCTGCAGCGGCTGGTCATGGGCCACGGTGTCGCCCAGCACGGCCTGCTCGCGGGCAAAACCGGCTCCGGCAAATCCACCCTGCTGCATGTCATCATCACCAACCTGGCCCTGTGGTACTCGCCCGAAGAGGTCGAACTCTACCTCATCGACTTCAAAAAAGGCGTCGAGTTCAAAACCTACGTTACGCACCGCCTGCCCCACGCCCGTACCATCGCCATCGAAAGCGACCGCGAATTCGGCCTGAGCATCCTCCAGCGTCTCGATGCCATCATGACCCAGCGCGGCAACCTCTTCCGGCAGGCCGGCGTACAGGATATCGCCGCCTATCGCCAAACCACCGGCAAAAAACTTCCGCGTATCCTGCTGCTGGTCGATGAGTTCCAGATATTCTTCACCGAAGACGACAAACTCTCGCAGGACGCCGCCATCTATATGGAACAACTCGTCCGTCAGGGCCGGGCCTTCGGCATCCATGTCATTCTCGGCTCGCAGACCCTGGGCGGTTCCTCCAACCTCGCCCGCAGCACCATCGGCCAGATGGCCATCCGCATCGCCCTCCAATGCTCCGAAATCGACTCGCAGATTATCCTCGACGACGACAACACCGCCGCCCGCCTGCTCAACCGGCCCGGCGAAGCCATCTACAACGACGCCGGCGGTATGGTGGTCGGCAACAGCCCCTTCCAGATATCCTGGCTTTCCGAAGCTCAGCGTGACGGCTGCCTGGCCCGCGCCAACGAACTGCTCCGACAACAAAACCTCGAAATCACTCCCCCCATCGTTTTTGAAGGCAACATCCCCGCCGACATTACGCAAAACCATCAGCTCCAGAAACTTCGGGCCAATCCGCCGCAAAAACCGCCCCAGTCCGCCACCGCCTGGCTCGGCGAACCCGTCGCCATCAAAGAACCCACCGGCGTCAAATTCCAGAGCCTCAGCGGCGCCAATCTGATGATTATCGGACAACGCGACGAAGCGGCCCTGGGCATTCTCGCCGCCGCTCTGGTCAGCCTGGCCGCCCACCATCCGCCGCAATCCACCCGCTTCCTCATTCTTGACGGCAGCGCCCCCGACGCCCCCACCGCCGGCAAACTGCTCGAACTGGCCCTGACCCTCCCGAACAACTGCACCATGGTGGACTGGCGGGATGCTGAAGAAACGATTAGCGCAATCCATCAGGATATGCAGCAACGCACGAATGCCCACACCGGCAATGACGCCCCCACCACCTATCTGCTTATCTTCGGTATCCAGCGCTACCGCATGCTCCGCCGCAGCGAAGACGATTTCGGCCTCGCATCCCTTAGTGAAGAAAACACCCCGAAAACCGACAAGCTCTTCGCGGAAATCCTCCGCGACGGCCCTGCCGTCGGCATCCATACCCTGCTCTGGTCTGACACCCTCGCCTCACTCGAACGCACCTTCGAACGCTCCACTCTGCGTGAATTCGACAACCGCGTCCTTTTCCAGATGAGCGCTACCGATTCCAGCACGTTGATCGATTCGCCCATGGCCAACCGCCTCGGCTTCCACCGTGCCCTCTTCTTCAGCGAAGAACAGGGCCTGCTGGAAAAATTCCGCCCCTACGCCTTCCCGCCCCTTGATAACTTTTAAAAAAATTAAGGGTGCCATGCCTGCAAGAATCCTGAACGCAGCGATAATGAGCCCAGGCATGCATGTACCGCAGGCATCCTGCCTGTAATTAAAACGGTACCACAGGCATCTTGCCTGCATTGCGCCAGGCATGTTCGTAACCCTGTACTAAGGACATCCCGCTGGGATTCAATCTCTCCTCATCTCTTTCACTCTTTTGCATATTTATTCTAATCCGTTACCCAGCAAGCCGCTACATGATTCGGGTCGCCGCCCTTGACTTCCAGTGGAGGGACCTCCGTACTGCACCGTTCGATGCGCATGTGGCACCGCGGATGGTACGGGCAGCCTGACGGCGGATTGATCGGGCTGGGCATTTCGCCCTTGAGCGGGATACGCTCGCGACGACGGTGAGGATCGGGTTCGGGGATCGCCGACAGCAACGCCATGGTATAAGGATGTTTCGGCTCGATGTAGATTCTCTCTGCCGGGGCTTTTTCGACTACCTTGCCCAGATACATAACCGCCACCTCATCGCTGATATGTTTGACCACTGCCAGATTGTGCGCGATGAACAGATAGGTCAACCCGAACTCCTGCTGCAAATCCTGCAAGAGGTTGATAATCTGCGATTGAATCGAGACGTCCAGCGCACTGACCGGCTCATCGCAGACGATAAATTTGGGATTCAACGCCAACGCTCGGGCGATACCGACCCGCTGCCGCTGCCCGCCGGAAAATTCATGCGGATAGCGATGAATATACTCCGGCGACAACCCGCATCGCTCCAGCAGCTCCGCCACCATCTCCCGACGTTTACCGCCCCGCGCGATGCCGTGTACCGTCAGGGCCTCCCCGACGATGTTACCAACCGTCATACGCGGGTTCAGCGAACCGAACGGATCCTGAAAAATGATCTGCATATCCCGCCGCAGCCGCCGCAGTTGCCGGGCCCCCTGCTTGAAGATGTCCCGGTCCTCGAACAACACGCTGCCGGCGGTAGGCGGAATCAGCCGCAGAATCGTCCGGCCCAGCGTCGTCTTGCCCGAGCCCGACTCGCCCACCAGCCCCAGCGTCCGCCCGCGCGGAATATCGAAACTCACACCGTCCACCGCCTTGACATTCGCCACCACCCGGGAAAACAACCCCTTGCGGATGGGGAAATACGTCTTGACATTCTCTATTCGTAAAAGATTATCCATAGTCATTGATTAACCACCCAGGCGCTTGATGCCGTTCTTAATTTGAGGTAATTCAAATTCCTTTTCTCTAATTCATAACAGAAACCTACTTCATAAACTCTTTTCCATAACTCAGGCCCCAAATTTCTACGTACATGATAAACTGCATCGATAATTGGAGATGCAAGTAAATCGACTTCTGTAGAAATCGGTGCGGGATTCATATATCTCCTTAGTGCCTTGGTGGTAATTTTTCCTGGATCTCCCGTGCCTTCCAGCACGCCACCCAGTGCCCCGGCTCGATCTCCTCCAGTTCCGGCTCCACTGTCCGGCACTTCTCATCCCCCGCCCGACAATACGGGCACCGCGGATGAAACTTGCACCCCGACGGGAAATTCGCCGGGTTCGGCACGGTCCCCGGAATCACCTCCAGTCGCTCCGTCCGGCACTCCAGCCGCGGCAGCGACCGCAGCAGCCCCTGCGTATAGGGATGCAGCGGCCGTTCAAAAATCGTCCGCACCTCCGCCTTCTCCATAATCTTCGACGCGTACATCACCACCACATCGTCGGCATGCTCGGCCACCACCGCCAGATCGTGCGTAATCAGCAGCACGCTCATCTCGTTCCGCTTCTGCAGGTCCTTGATCAAATCCAGAATCTGCGCCTGGATCGTCACATCCAGAGCTGTCGTCGGTTCATCCGCAATCAACAATGCCGGATCGCAGCTCAAGGCCATTGCGATCATCACCCGCTGCCGCATACCGCCTGACATCTGGTGCGGATAATCGCACGCACGCTGGTCCGGCTCCGCGATCCCTACCAACCGCAGCATATCCACCGCATGCGCCCGTGCCGCCGAGCCCTTCTTGTTCTGGTGCAGCTCAATCGCCTCGACAATCTGGTCCCCCACCGTATATACCGGATTCAGGCTTGTCATTGGTTCCTGAAAAATCATCGCGATCTCATTCCCCCGAATCTCCCGCATCCGCCGCTCGTTCAACGCCAGCAGCTCCATCCCCCGAAACAGAATCTGTCCTTCCTCGATCTGACCCGGCGGCTGCGGAATCAGCCGCAGCACGCTCATCGCCGTCACGCTCTTGCCGCAACCGCTCTCGCCCACCAGCGCCAGCGTCTTGCCTTTCTCGATATCGAAACTCGAACCATTCACTGCGCGCACCACGCCGCCCTCGGTTCGAAACGACACACTCAAATCCCGTACGGATAACAACACATTGTTTGGGCTCATCAATTACTCCTTAGCCGTGGATCAATCGCATCGCGTAAGGCGTCGCCAACCAGATTATACGACAATACCGCCAGAAAAATCGCTATACAAGGCGGATACACCATATACGGCGCGACCCGCAGCGAATCATAAGCCGTCCGCAAAATATTACCCCACGAAGGATTCGGCGGCTGCACACCGAAACCCAGCCAACTCAACCCCGCCTCGATCAGCACCGCGTTGGCTATTCCAAACGTGATGCTCACCAACACCGGCGCCAGCGAATTCGGCAAAATATGCCGGATCATGATCTGCGTATGGTTCACACCCAGCGCCCTGGCCGCCAGCACATAATCCTGCTCTTTAATCCGCATGAACTCCCCCCGCGTGTATCGCGCAATCGCTGTCCAGCGCGTCAGACCAATCACCACCATCACATTAATAATATTCGGCTCCAGCCAGACCATAATCGCCAGAATCAGGAAAAACACCGGAAAGCAAATCACAATCTCAATTATCCGGCTGACTACCATATCGACCCAGCCGCCCCAGTATCCCGCCACACCGCCAATCACAATCCCGATCAACGCCGCAATCCCCATCGACACAATTCCCACCTTGATCGACACCGTCGTTCCATGCACCATTCGCGCCGCAATATCACGCCCCAGATCATCCGTCCCCAGCCAGTGCTCCGCCGACGGCGGCGAGAGTAGATTCGTTGTCTGCTCAAATTCACTGTACGGTATCAAAGGCCAGATCGCAAAATCATCTGGATCCAACTCTTTTTTCGCGTCAAATTGCGGCAGATTAAACGGCCGCGGCTTCGCTATCCAATGCGGCCCCGGCCCGCGCGACTGCACAATCTCAATCACCGCCGGAAAATACCACTTCCCCTGATACTGGCAGACGATCGGCTGATCCGACGCCAACAGCGGACTGAACAGCGAAACCAGCCCCATCCCCAGCACAAAACACAAGCCCAGCATCCCCCGTCGATTGTGCACAATTCGCCGCCACACATTCACCCAGTACGCCTCAGACTTATGCTTCCCGGTTTTTTCCTCTCTATTCATTGACTCTTATAACGCTCCACTGATTACTCTTCAACTCATATACTCTTTTACTGACCTGCGGATCAACGGTATTTTATCCTCGGATCGACAATCGCATACCCGATATCCGATAGCAGAATCCCCAGCAGCACCAGACACGCCGTAATAAACGTCATCGACATAATCGTCGGATAATCTCGCTGCAGCATGCTGTCGAAGAATAACCGCCCCAGCCCCGGCCAATTGAACATCACCTCCAGAATCACTGAACCGCCCACAATCGTCGGCAGCAGCATCCCCAGCAGCGTAATCACCGGAATCAGCGTATTACGAAATCCATGCCGCATAATCACCGCGTGTTCCGGCAGCCCCTTCGCCCGCGCAGTGCGAATAAAATCCTGCCGCAGCACCTCCAGCATATTCTGCCGGACAAAACGCGAATAGTAAGCCCAGGCGCCAAAACTGAAACAAAACGTTATCAGGGTATAATGACGCACCAGATCGACGAATTTCCCGTACGGACCGAGCTGATCGTAATTATCCGAGACCATCCCCTGGAACGGCAGCCAATCCCACTGCACCCCGATCAACAGAATCAGCGGCACCGCCATCACATAACTCGGCACCGAATACAGCGCATACAGAATCGTCCCGGATATCGTATCGAAAAGCCCGTTTTGATGCGCCGCCGAATATATCCCGATCGGAATCGACAGCGCCAGACTGATCCCTACCGCCAGAATCGCCAGTGACATCGTCGGCCATAACCTCTCGCGCACCTTATCCATTACCGGTCGTCGGTCCGGCGACATCGATTCGCCAAAATCAAATTTAACTAATCGTCCCAGCCACTTGACGTACTGCTCTTGCAGGGGCCTGTCCAATCCGTAATATTCACGGTACTGCTGATAGGCCTGTTCAGACATACTTGAATCCATAATCCTTTGCGACTGAAATTCCGCCGGATCGCCCGGCGCCAGGTTGATGATTGTGAACGTCACCAGCGTAATCCCCAGCAGCGTCGGTATCGCTAAAAGCAATCGTTTAATGATATAATTAAACATTTTTCCTGGACTCTATTTTTCGCAGGGCAGGCCTCGCCCCACCATGTGTTAAATTAAACGTCAAAATGATAAATAAAAAACAGGAAAATCGCCGGCAGCGAATATCTCCTTCTTTCATTTTGAATTTAATTCTCTGCCGCTATCCACCAGGCATACATCCCCGGTGTAAAACTGAAAATGCCGCGCGGACTGAACGCGATGCCATGAACACGCTGATTCACCGCCGCCAGAATTGGCGCATTGGCAATCCATAAATAAGGCTGATCTTCATAAATGATCTTGTGTATCTCCTGATAAGCTTCCTGCCGTTTTTCGCGTTCAAACACCTGGCGTCCAATCTCGAAAAGCTCATCAACCCGTTCATTTTTATAGCCGCCATAATTACGCCCGTCCTCATATTCGCTCGAATGCCACAGATTCCAGTTGGTATCCGGGTCGGCCCCGGTCCCCCAGCCGGCAATCTGGGCCTCAAATTCATGGTTACGAACCTGTTTCATGAAACTGGCCCATTCAATGATACGGGTCTTCATTATAATACCCAGCCGCTTGAGATCCTCCTGAAAAATCGCCGCAATCTTTGGCGAGGTGGGCGAACCCTGCGGCACCAGCAGTGTAAACTCAAACTTCACTCTCTTCCCATCCACGTCCTTATAACGCCAGCCATTCTGCTGATCGACCTGCCAGCCGGCCTCATCCAGATAACGCCGGGCCTTATCCAGATCATATTGCAGCAGTTCAACCTCCGGATTGAACATCCAGGAATCCGGATGAAATATGCCTTGACATTGCGTATGTAAATTGAAGTAAACTTCTTTCAAAACCCGCGGCATATCAAAAGCATGCGTCATCGCGTAGCGGACCCGTTTATCCTTGAAAAACGGATTCGAACCGTCCATGTTCCATCCGATATAGCCATATGACCACTGCCTCCCCAGCCCTTTGTACCCGATCGCTTTAAAGGCCTCCGATTCACTGGTCTCGAAAGCAAACTGCTGCGGAGTCAGCCGCTCCAGCACATCGATATCGCCTTTTTCAAAATTCAGCAACGCCACATTATTATCTGGCACAATCTTGAACACGATGCGCTTAAAATGCGGCTTACTCCCCTGATAATCGTCCCATCGTTCCACCTCGATGCGGTCGTTTTCTTTCCAGGCCACGATCCGGTAAGGCCCGCTGCCGACCGGATTACGGTTCTGCTGATTGTAATATTCCCCTTCCAGCAAATCAGGATGCTGCTGCTTCTCTTTTTCATAAATATGCCTGGGGATGATCGGAAAGTTGAGATTCCATAAGCGCGTCCCCAGCGGCTCATCCTGCACATACCGCACCGTGTAATCATCCAGTGCTTCACAGGAAGTGATTTCTATCGTCCCGGTCTTGACCGCTGGACAGGGTACGCAGGGATCGATGATCTGCTCCCAGCTGAAAACAATATCATGGGCCGTCAACGGCTCGCCATCATGCCAGCGGAAACCTTCATTGATTTTCAAGATGAACGTCGTATGATCTTCCGACTCCTCGAACGATGCGACAAATTCTTCATCCATCATCCAGTTCAGGTCTTTATCAAACGTAAACGGCCCCGCGAATAAGGCACCGGTCATAATCTGTTCATACGCACTTGATGCAAATATCGGATTCAAGTTACTGGGACTGCCGTCCAGTTGCAGCAACAGCGTCTCGTCCGTCGCGATCTGCGAACGATCCTGCGGCGCCGGTTCAAACAGCGACGGCGGATTCACCAGCGGATCCATTGCCGGATCGTAACTCCGGGTTTGCGTCCCCTTGGTCTCACTGCCCGGCTTCCGGCAGCCGCCCACAACCACCAAACCGATAACCAGAATCAATAGGATTTGCTTTTTCATATCTTTCTTCTTTCTTTGTTTAAGTTTCCACGTCTTACGTCCCACGTCCCACCTCTCGCGGATCAAACGCATCCCGCAATCCATCACCGATAAAATTCAGGCACAGCAGCGTCACCCCCAGGAAAAAACTCGGAAAAAACACCATCCACCAGAAGCTCACCACTGTATTGACCGCCTTGACCCCTTCCGCCGCCAGCGAACCCCACGTCGGCACCGGCGCCTGAATCCCGATTCCCAGAAAGCTCAGAAACGACTCCTGCAAAATCGCCTGCGGCACGGTCAGCGTCGCATATACAATAATCGGCCCGACCAGATTCGGTAGAATGTGCCTGACCAGGATACGCCCGGTCGGCAGCCCCATCGCCCGGGCCGCCTCCGCGTAGGGCAGCGCCTTCAGCGAGAGCACCTGCCCGCGAATCACCCGCGCCATTGTCAGCCAGCTCACACTCCCGATCGCCACAAACAGTATCACGATATTGGCTATCCGCTCATGACCGGGCCCGAAAAGCCGGGTAAACAGATGGATCATTTTATCTTCAAACGCCACCTTCAGCAAAATCACCAGCAGGACATAAGGCAGTCCGTACAGCACATCGACCACCCGCATCATGGCATTATCCACACGACCCCCATACCAGCCGGCAACCAATCCCCAGCCCGTCCCGATAAACACCGCAATCAAAGCCGCCGCCAGTCCGATCCCCAGGCTTACCAGCCCCCCAAACAGACACCGCCACAGCATGCTCCGCCCCAACATATCGTATCCGAACACCCCATGCGTCACATTAACCACACTATCATAAACGGCTTCCAGTGCGGTTCGGTCGCCCTCTTCCAGATGCGGCCGGTAATCCGCCGTCAACTGCGGGGCGTGACGGTTATAATCCAGCTTCTGATTCGCATACTCATTCCACGTAATCGGTACACTCGCAACACAGCAAAGCATAATCACCAGCAAGACCCAAAGCGAGATCATCGCCGAGCGGTTCCGCCTGAACCGTCGCCACGACCGGCTCCCTGGCGATTGCACCGCGGGCCTCTCGTCTTCTCTCCTGCTGCTGTTGTCACTTGTATTCTTTATCACTCTGTTACTCTGTTATACTGCTTGCGATTATGTTTTTCCGTATTCTCCAATCGTTCTTTACCTGTGATTGTAGTGGGTTAAGACTCGATCGGCTTTGCGCCCTGCCTCTCACATTTGTGTCGGGCTTGACTCTTCCCCATTCGGCATCGTACGTCCCACGTCTTACGTTTCCGCTTCCAGATCGATCCTCGGGTCCACAAACGCATACAGCACATCCACAACTAGATTAAAGAATATGATAATGGCGGAATAAACCAGCACCGTCGCCAGGATCAGTGTCCGGTCGCGATTCTGCACCGCCGCGACAAAGTGTTGTCCCAGTCCCGGAATATTGAAAATACTCTCGATCACGAAAGAACCTGTCAATGCCGCCGCGGTCGCCGGCCCCAGAAAACTCAATACCGGCAAAAAAGCATTCTTCAATGCGTGCTTCCAGATGACCACCCGCTGGCTCAGCCCTTTCGCCCGGGCCGTTCGAATATAATCCGCCGAAACAATATCCAGCATCCCCAGACGCATCAGCCGCGCGATATACGCCATAAACGGCAGCGACAGCGTAATCGCCGGCAGCCACAACTGCTCCAGCCGCCCCCAGCCGCCCACCGGGAGCACATCCAGCCATAACGCAAACCAGATCAGCAACGCTGTCCCCGTCACGAATGTCGGCAGTGAGATTCCAACCAACGCCACCGCCAGCGAGGCGTAATCAAACCAACTGTTGCGCTTAACCGCGCTTATCACGCCTACCGGCACGCCAACCGCCACCGCTATTAAAATCGCGACAAAGCCCAGCGTAACCGACACCGGCAGCGACGCCGCGATGATCTGGTTACATGTCCAGTCGCGGTACTGCCACGACGGCCCCAGGTTAATCAACGGCCCTTCCCCTTTTATCGCCGGCACCGGCTGAATCAATCCCGTCAGATACTTGCGGTAAAACCGGACAGGATTATCCGCATCGTACTGCATCTTGAGCAGTCGCTCAACATCCGGGTGCAGCGAACGATCTCCCGTTTTGAACGGGTTGCCCGGAATCGTCACCGCCATCAGAAATGTAATGGTATAGATCACCCAAAGGGTAATCGGGAACATAATGATTCGTCGTAAAATGTACCACCACATATAATGTCTTATGCCTGCCATTTACGCCGACGTCCTGCCGGCATATAATTTGTTTAAACGCTTACGAAAATGACTGATTAAAATTCAGCCATTACCGTTTGTCTTGTCGTTAAAGTCCCGTCAGGGACATGGGTATAAAATTCATTGCCTTAGCTCCTTTTCTTCAAAACTCTATCCCCCTCCGCGCCAGAATCTGCTGCTGATAAGGATGCTTGACTTCCTTCATTTCCGTCACCAGGTCCGCCGCCGCTTCCATTTCCCGGCAAGGTCCCCGCCCCGTCAACACCACTTCCACATGCTCCGCCCGGGAATCAATGATATTCAAAACCTCACTGAGACCGGCCATTTCCTTACTCAAACAAAAGATAAACTCATCCAGAACCATTAAATCATAGTCTCCCTTTTCGGCTATCTCGCGTATTTGTAGCAACTTTTCACCAATTAACCGCTTCATGGCCGCCAAGTGTTCCTGGTCTATCCATGAACGCTGCATATCCCAATCGTAATCAATACGGTCAAATTCCAGCCGTTCAGAAAAAGCTCCCGCCATCACTGCTTCCGATGTCAAAAAATCTTCCGGCTTTAAAAACTGGCAAAAATACACCGAACCTCCCGCCCCCAGCATCCGCCAGGCCAGCCCCAACGCCGCCGTCGTCTTGCCTTTTCCATTACCGGTATAAATCTGAACCAGCCCTCGTTTCAATATGCCCATTTCAGTTCCAACTTTTCCTATCTTATCAAATTTCCTCTATACTTTCTTCCATTTATTGATGATTTCCTGCAACTTTTGCTCATTTTTCTCACGTATTGCCTCAAAAATCGGCGAATCCAGGAAGTTTTCCAAGATTTCCTGACGACGTTTCTGGTCATCAGGATACTTTTCTTTCAAAAATTCCCGCATTTCACCCATAATTTCCAGTAAACGCACATAGCTTTCGTCAAATTCCTTTTCCAGTATTTCCCGAATCCGCCGCGCTAACGCCGGACTGGACCCCCCCGTCGAAACAGCGATCTGCAACGGCCCCCGGCGAACAATAGCCGGCACTTGAAAGCTGCATAAATGCGTTACATCAACGATGTTACAAAAGATACGCCTTTCCTGCGCTTCATTAAACACCGCTTCATTAATCGTTTCATCATCGGTCGCCGCAATCACCAGCCAGGCATTGTCCAGATCACCACCCTGATAAGGTCGGTCCAAATGGGCAATTGTTTCAGTCGCCGCCAGAGCTTCAAGACGCTCCGTCAGCTCCGGAGATATCACCGTAACATCCGCTCCGCAAACAAGTAAGCTCTCAACCTTACGCTCGGCGACAGGACCGCCGCCGATAACGACGACTTTTCTGTTGGAAATATTTGAAAACAATGGATATAAGCGAGCCTTTGTATCGAATTTCATAAAATCTGGGGGTATTTCTGCAGGATTTTGAACTGTTTTTGAAAAGTTATGCTAAACAATTCTTCATTAGAATCGATCAATACCAGTTTGTGACAACATAATCGTAACACTGGAAAGAAATTATAAATCATTTAAAAACCGATGTCTATATAGATTATGAAGATGTTCCGACATTTCACTCGTCGATAATCACGAAAGAAAAACCGGGTATTCAAGCATCTATTCAGATAAGATGCGGTTGCCGCATTGAACATGTGGAGCGACAAATTCCGGATAGTTGGCGGGTGTGGTATTGGGCGTAAAGGTCTGCAGGCGGGCGAGAAGACCTTTGATATCGGAGTTGAGGAACGCATCCACAAGTTCAGGGTCGAACTGGGTACCGGAACAGCGACGAATTTCGGCCAGGGCCGATTGCAGCGGCAGCGCTTTGCTGTAGGTGCGTTCGCCGGTCATGACATCAAAAGCGTCGGCGATCATAATGATACGGCCGGGAAGCGGAATATCCTTGCCGGCCAGACGGTTGGGATAACCATAGCCGTCATAACGCTCATGATGACAAAGAACGGCATGCGAAACCTGCTCCATGCGTTTGATGGGTTTGAGAATATCGGCGCCGATCTGAGAGTGTTTGCGAATATGGGCGAATTCCTCATCCGTCAACCGGGAAGGCTTGCGAAGAATGGCCTCGTCGATACCGATTTTACCGACATCGTGCAGCAGGCCGGAGAGATAAACAATGTTCATCTGCTGATCGTCGAGGTCGAACTGGCCGGCGATATGCCGACAGATCTGGGCGACTCGCTCAGAATGGCCAAAAGTGTAAGGATCTTTGGCGTCGATGCTGCTGGAAAGAGCTCGCAGTGAGCCGAGGAAAAGGTCTTGGAGGTCGTGGTAAAGGTAATGGTTTTCCAGGAATACGGCCAACTCATTGGAAACGGAAGTCAGCAGCCGGGTATCCAGCGAATCGAACTCCATCTTGGAAAGCGAATTAACAGCAACGATCGCCCCTAAAAACCGTCCATTCCGGGAAATGGGCACGCTAACAATATTGCGCACCGGCAACGGCCAGTCAGCGTTGGCTGTCTGTCCTGCCGGACCGTCGAGTAATATCGAGTTATGCCGGCTGACATGTTCACTGACGCGATTCCAGATATAGTCAAACAGCGGCTGCCCCAGAGGGGCCGGCTGCGGCATGACATGAATCTTATGAATATCCGCTTCGTTGTTCTCCTGCCAGAAGATGAAGACATGCTCGACCTCAATGACTTCGCGAATATCCGGACAGAGCCGGGCAAAGAAATCATGTGGGTTCTGAGTCAGCCGCATATCGTCGCTGATCCGCTGAAGGAGAGCGACTTCCTCATAGCTTTTGGAGAGGGACTCGGTGATTTTTTCCAGTTCGTTCGATAAATCCCTGCACTCACCGCAGGAATCTGTCTGGATATGCAATCCGTTATATAACAGCTTTTCCAGTTCCGTCGTCATAAGAATCCACCTTTGCCTGTCTGGTTGATGCGCTGGCAGCGAAAGCCGGCAATCAGACAGCGGCCATTGATTCCAGCACGACCCTGACATCGTTCAGCAGTTGCCGCGGGGCAAAGGGTTTATGAATGCATAAGGCGATTCCAGCGCCGTCAAGGGCCTGCTGGTCAAGTTGAAAACCGCGGGCGGTCAGCATGATCGCGGGAATCTGACTGGTCGCAGGGATATGGCGCAGACGCTGGCACATTTCCAGACCGGAAAGTCGGGGCATTTGATAATCGGTAATGATCAGGTCGGGCTGCTCGACCTGAGCCAGTTCGAGCCCTTCGGCGCCGTTCTGTGAGGTGAGCACCTCGAAACCGGCGTTACGCATTTTCAAAGCGATGACGTGCAAAATATGGACTTCATCATCAACAACGAGTATTTTAGGTGCATGATTCATAGCTTTTCTCCATTTTTCTGAGTGGCCAGAGAGGGTATGGGGGCGGCTGTGCGGACAGGAACCGGCGGCTGCGGCAGGCTTATCCGAAAACAACTGCCTTTGCCGGGCTCGCTGCGCACCGCCAGGCTGCCGCCGTGGAGTGTATTGACGATTTCCCGGGCAACATGCAGTCCCAGACCGGTGCCGGCGACAGCGGTGGATTGCGAAACTCGATAAAATTTCTCGAAAATCTGTTCGTGCATGCCGATGGGAATCCCTTCCCCCTGGTCTTCGACTTCGATGTGAACCTGTTCGGAGGAATCTCTTTGCAGCCGGATGGCGACGGCGGCGCTTTCCGGCGAGTATTTTACGGCATTGCTCACCAGATTGATGATGGCATGAAAGAGCAGGTCCCGGTCGGCCTGAATGATCATTTCCGGTTCATCCTTCTGGAAGTTGAGTTGTAATTTTTTACCGTCAAGCTGGGGCTGTAAAATATTGATGATCTCATCGACCAGTCGGACCAGATCGAACGACTTAATCAACGGGCTGGCGACGCCGGCCTCGATTCGGGAAATATTCAGAATGTCGTCGATGAGGCGATTGAGCTGATCGGCCTGGTTCTGGATGATATCGCAGAACCGCCGCTGGTCGTTGAGTGTGCCGGCCTCGTGGTCGGTGAGCATTTCGGCATACGCCTGGATGCTGGCCAGCGGGGTTTTGAGCTCATGCGAAACGCAGCTGACAAAATCATCTTTCAGGCGAACCAGTTCCTGTTCGGAGGTAACATCATGGACGATCATGACGACGCCGATAATCTCATCATTGTCATCCCGGATAGCCGACGAAAAAATTTTCAGATTATAGTCCGCCTGAGTCACGGGATGGCGATAATCGCGCTTGATGGTGATACGGCCGCGGGAGCGGGCATCATTGATGATTTCGCCGGCGGCCGGCCAGTCGATGACCTGTTCGAGCGTCTGGCGGTACTGCTTCTCCAGATTGAAATCGAAAAGATCCTGAGCCGTCTCGTTAGCCAGAACAAGTTCGTTATAACGATCGGTCACAATGACGGCTTCGGAGATGCTGTAGATAACGGCTTCGGCCTGACGCTTTTCGGTTTCTGCGACGGACGCTCGCAAAGACAGTTCTTTGTGAACCTGACGTTCTTTCTGAAAATTAAATTTAATATGCGTCAAATATTTATTGACCTCGTTAATCAGGCCGGCAAGCTCATCATGCGTATCGAGCATGATCAGACCGACCTGGCCGGTTTTCATGAAATGGCGAATCTGGTTGTGGATTTCACTGAGAATCATAAGATAACGCCGATACATGATAAAAACGCCGACAAAGCCACCCACAGCAATCAGAGCGACCCCCAGCCAGCCCAGCCAGTTGCTCAGGCCGGAGGAGAACCCTGCCGGTATCACCCCGAGCATCACCAGCGAAAGCAGCGCCGCCAGCGAAAGCGACACCTGTAACATTCTGATTTTACGAGCAAGTAACACGGACTACCTCCAAACACGGATAAACCTGAAATCAGAAGCACGAAGTTCGAAATTTGAAATAATTCTCAAATCCGAAATCCAGGCACTGTTCATGAATACCATATTCATAATCTTTACTTCTTTTTGTTTTGTGTCTTTTCGCAAGATTTCACTCCATTGAGACTTTTTACAGTCGAAGCCGCTCTTAATGGCTATCGATTCCCGGATTGAGGCTGATCCGGACATTATCCAGGTTAGCCAGACATCGCCGGGCAAAAGCATCTTTAGGGTCGATCTGCAACGCCTTGCCGTAGCATTGCATCGCTTCCTGGTTTTTTTCTTGGGCCTGATACGCCTGTCCCAGCAGACACCAGGCAACTGTATTCTCAGGCTCGACGACCAGGACTTCATTCATAATCGTCTCGACTTCATGGTATCTGTGCTTCTGGAAAGCGGTAAATCCCAGAATCAATCGTGCCTCGGTATTGTCATCATCAAGTACCATCGCCTTGCGCGCCCACATCTGCGCCCGCTGATAATCCTCCCGGGCAAGGGCGGTTCGGGCCATCCGGTTCCATACGGCCGGATTTGATGGGGCTTCGTCGCTGACCTGCTGGTAACAGCGCAGCGCCTGATGATTCTTGCCCATTTTCATATAACAATCGCCCAGGGCCAAAGCATGGGCCCAGTCGACCTTTCTGCCTTCATCTTGCAGCCGCCGCTGCAGCCGTTCAAAAAGCCGCAGCGCCTCTTTGTAATCTCCGGACGCCATCAGCGCATACGCCAGCGATTCCGTCAGCCGGTCATCATCCGGCGCGAGGTTGCAGGCGCTGCGAAAACAGGACACCGCCGCCTCCGGCTTCTTCAGCATAAGATTGATGTTTCCCGCGGCCAGGTAGACCGATGGGTTGGGCTCGCCGTGGGTCGAGCCGCTGATGTATTCTTCCAGGATATCCAGTCCGGTCCGATATTCCTGACGGCCGACATACATCTCCGCCATGGCCAGGACATACGCACTGCGTTCGGGATGCTTCTGCCAGGAAAACTCATAACAATCGAACGCTTTATCCAGTATGCCGCGGCGTTCATAGACAACGCCCAGATTGTAGCTGGCCGGTGCGTTGCAGGGGTCGATCTCGAGGCAGTGCTCCAGATGTTTCTGAGCTGGCCCCAGATAGCCCTGTTCCAGGTAGATCTGACCGACAAGCAGATAGGCCGGCACATAATCCGGATCGATCTCGGCAGCCCGCTGAACCGTGCGGAGCGCCAGTTCCAGTTGACCGGAATCGAACTGCTGGCGGGCCTGCTTGACAGCCATTTGCACCCGGGTTTTGTTCCAGCGTTCACTGAGCTCCTTGCGCGATTCGACATGCTGATTCTGACAGCCCGCGGCGGCAAGGACCAGTGGGACAATCAATAGAGAAAACAAGCGTTTCATAAAGGTGCCTCCTCAGGCAAGATGTTTCCTGTACGGGTAAAATTGTTTATATCAATGAGAAAATCCTGCCCGACGCGAAGACGACGGGCAGGTCTCATATGGTTTCTGTGAGTATTAACCGGCACGATACTCCGGCGGTGTCGGTTCTTCAGGTTTACGCACACCGTCGGAAAAGAGGCCGCCGGAAGTCTTGAACTCTGGTGGAGCCGGTTCACGCGGACCTTTTTCCGAATCATCGTCTTCTTCGTCCGATTCATTGAATCGCAGCGGATGATTCTGATGCCAGGACACGCCGTCATCCATCCCCTCCGGAGAGGTTTCTATCAGACGCTGCATCATATCTTTCATAAAGCCGTAGTGTTTTTCATACATCTCCCGGCCCTGCAACTCGTTTTTCAATTCAATCGCATCCAGGAACGTAGGGCTGGCATACAGTGCCAGATTGGTATGCCACAGGGCAGAATCAATATCGCCGACGGTTTGTGCCTCACGGGCCCGGTTATAATGAACACTGGCCAGACGGTCGCGGGAGGTCGGGTGCATACCTTCACGGGCGCCCAGCATCAGCGAATTGGTCCGCTCCAGAATCTCTTCGGCCAGGGCGTAGTCCTTTTCTTCCTTAACGATATGCGGTGTGATCAGGAAGATGACTTCTTCTTTGGTGCTGTTGTCGGAAGAGCTCTTGAACAGCTCGCCCATCAGCGGGATGTTGCCCAGCACCGGAATCTGACTGCGGCCGATGGTCGTTTTTTCACGGAACAGACCGCCGATAACGATTGTCCGGCCGTCACGCACCAGGACATTGGAGGTAACTTCGGTGGTGTTTTCCGAAGGCAGCCCATTGGCGCCGACACCGCCGTCACTGTCTTTGGGATGCAGCTCCATACGGATATAACCGTCGTCCATCACAAACGGGGTAAAGACCATCTGGGTACCGGTTTCCAGAAATTCCACGGTCTGGGTCGAGGTGGTGGCGGATATTTCAGTGGTGATATAGCCGTCACGCTTGCCGACGATGACCTGGCCCGTCTGGCGGTTTAGAGTCAGAACCTTGGGATTACCGAGGGTGACGACGTCCGTCGTGCTTTCCAGGGCCTTGACGAACAGACCAATGTTGCTGCTGACAATACCGATATTCAAGCCGCCACCGCTAAGGGTGCTGGTAAAATCGGTATCGACGCTCGATTCTAAGCCGTCGATGCCGACGGTATCATCCTGCGGCACGAATTTACCGCCGACCGCCTGGAAATCCACGCCGCCGAGCACGTTAAAATCAACGCCCAGTTCGTTTTTGTCGTCGAGGCTGGCGACCAGGATTGTCGCTTCCACCAGCACCTGCGGCGGACGTCTGTCGATATCCTGAAGAGTTCTGGCAACCGCTTCCAGCCGTTCGGGGTAATCCACGACGATCAGGGCATTGCTGCCCGCCCAGTTTTCCTTGGAACCTTCAATAGTATCGACGACATCCGGCGTTCTGGTAAGGGTACCCGCTTCGCTTAACAGGGGCCTAATCATTGCTTCGGCATCGAGTGTGGTCAGATAATTCAAATGAAAAATGCGAGCCACAACCCGACGGGCGGCCTGTTGTTTCTCTTCATATTCCTTTTCGGTATAGACATAAATGAACGGCCCTTCTTCTTCATAGACGAACCCGTTGGATTTCAGGACGACTTCCAGAGCTTCCCGCCAGGTGATATTAAACAGGTTGACCTCTACCGGACCACGAACAGCCTGGGTTGGGACAATATTCTTGTTGCAGGTGACGCTGAGAATCTTCAGAAAGTCGACGATATCACCCTTGTGATTCACCGAGCTGATGACCCCCTCGGCGTCGGGCGCCGGCAGCGCCGTTCCATTGCCGCTGAGATCATCGGGAACGGCGGCCACGGCGACCTCTTCGGGTTCACTGCTGCCGGTCATGAGCTTTTTGAACAGCGAGCCGCCGGCGCTGTCAGAATCCGTTTCGGCCGGCTGTTCGGCCGGTTCCTGTTCCGCTTCCGCGACCGCTGTCACCGCCTCTGTCGCGGTAATAAAGTTGTCCTCTTCTACCGGCATGGCTTCCTGTGCCGCAAGATCGGGGGACTGGCCCCAAAAGAGTGCTATTAACAAACTTAACGAGATGACAATGCGTTTCATAACTCGAATCTCCTCTGGCTGCAAGCCTTGCGGCGCTCCTAGCGCTGGTTTCCGCCCGGTTGATCTTGCAGCAAATCTGTTCGCTGCGATGGCCCGACAACCGGACTTACTTATTGTCGTCCGCTGCCGGTAACATCTAAACCTCTACTTCCATACAAATCAAAAAACACGTTTTCCAGTAGTGTCAGTTCCTGTTCATTTTTCCTTGAGCCCGGTTATCGGTCGTTCGCTTTTTATATCCACGGAATTATCAGAACCAGACTCAGGGGCTGATAATCCGCCCGGTTACGGGTTCGACCGTAACCGTATTGCTTAATCCGCCGGAGGATATAATGATGGCTGCCGGCGCGGTCAGGTCCGTGCCGTCCGGCCGTTCGGGCACGCCCAGACTGCTGAATGCCAGCGTAGCCCCTCCGCCGACGCTGACAGTGTCCAGGGTGACATTGCGCAGATATTCATGGTTGGCATAATCCATCACATAAGGTGTTTTCAGGACCGGATGATTAAGGGTGGCGCCGGCATAATCCTGCACAGTGTAGGATTCAGTTCCCGTGTCGAAAGCGATCCGGCATTGCCGCTGATTGGCGATGGCCCAGGTCTGGGCAAAGAGCAAATCGGAAATCAAGGTTTCCGTTGACGCCCGCATCCGCATGTCCGACTGATCGGTAATCATGGGAATCAGAACCCCGGCGGCGATACCGATGATGGCGACCACCACCAGCAGTTCGACCAGTGTCAGGCCGCGGTGACGGCAACGAAATCGAGGATATGTGAAGTGCGAGCGATTCATGACTGGTTCCTGTTATTTACCCTTCCGCGGGGGACTGACAACTTTCAATTTGGCGTTGTCTTTTTCCTTGTCCTTAGTCGGCTCGACCACCTGTACCTTCATCTGGCCGGAAAGCTGCGTTTTCTGAATCAACTGCAATTCCGCCGAGATGGCATCCAGCTTGACAAGAATTTCATTGAGCTGTTCGCCGGAATCGGGGATGCCGGCGGCAACGGCACGGGCCGTCAATTCTTTGGGATTTTCGCACCAGAGCCCGGCTCCGACAATCAGCAGCAGTGCAGCGATTACGGTCAGGATGATGCGGGTGTAATTATCCATAATCATTTTCATTGTTCTGTCTCCCAACAGAGATTAATCATTTCTTATTTACTTTTCACTTCTTACGTCCCACGTCCAACGTCCTACGTTTTCAGTAGTCGTAATAATCCTTGCCCGCGCCATCGGCACCGGGAGCATCGGGACGCAGCTCATTGGTTTCGGGCTTGTATATCCAGCCGTGCGTATTGGGCGCCGCGGCCGGCATGGCCGCGCCATCGGCCAAAATCAGAATGCTTCTGGAATTGTTAAAGGGATTTTCCGGTATTTCCCGCAGATAGGGACCGTGTTTAAAGACGGGCGAGGCAATGGCATTGGTGTTGCCCTGATCGTCGGTAAACAATGTCATCTGAGCGAGGAAATCGCCCTCGGTGGGTGCGCCGCCGCCGGC
>CAYZXY010000010.1:0-72805 GCA_964482555.1 uncultured Pirellulales bacterium | reverse complement strand
TATATAATTGCAGAGTATAGAAATTATTATAACCAAAAAAAATAAAAAAATACCCTGATCATGAAAAAAAGATAAGGTCCGCATAACTGCCTTCTTATAGATACCTGTTCCAATTGAAATTGTCCCTATTGTCAGGACGTAATTTCGAGCGGACAATACGCTTGCATCCTGTCCTGCCAGAAGTTTTTTATCCTGCCGGGGATAAAACAGCATGATTGGAGAAAAAAGATATTTCAAACGGAAGCCGTTAAGTGAGCTAAAAAAACCCACCGCCCGACGCAGACAGACGTGCTTCATAGCGTCAGGTAAAGCGGGCGATCGGATTCGAACCGACGACGTCCAGCTTGGGAAGCTGACATTCTACCGCTGAATTACGCCCGCAAGCGAATATCATTCCTCAGGCAAGATATACCTGAATTGTGTCAAGCTCTCGAGTGACACCCAATGGGCATGAAAATAGCCGTCTGGGCCACCCATAAGTTTTTTCGCATATAATATACGTTTGAATAAAACGGGAAAATGCAATCGTAACAAGTATAAAAGCAATATCAGTTTTCCTGAATTGATTAATTCATGTTAGCATTGCCCGCCGGGCAAGTCAATAAAAAAACCGCCCTGTCGACAAAACCTTCAACAACCGTAAGAGGGCAGATAAGCCCCAAGCCAAACAGTATTTAACTACTTTAATTGCAAACTGTTACAAATTTCACAGCGGCCTCTCACGCAGGCATTTCCAGCAAACGGCAAACTGACCTTCTATTTCCTCGCCGCACCCGGGACAGGTCCAGTCTTCTTCATCGGCGGCCGGGTGCTCGACCCGGCGGCCGTCTTTTTCGAACGTTTCGATGATGGAACGGGCCTTGTCCAGGACTTCCGACTTCACGACAACACAAGGCCGCGTTTCTTCCGTAAAGGGAATCTCGCCCCGGGCCACACTCAGCGTATCGCCCACGACTTCCGCTTCTACGCCGTTCGCCCGCAACATATTATAAACAAACCAGACTTCCAGTTCATTGACACCAATAAAAACTTTTTCCATGTCGATATCCTTACAGCCTCTTATCGTTGGCCGACCCGGCGCACGATTCGTCCGTCCGGGGCATAATAAATGCCATAAACAATTTTACCATTGAGAATGCGTTCTTCTGACTTGACACGCCCGTTATCGTAAAATGTCACAAAGGTCTGCGGAATGGACTTGCCAGATTCCTCCGCCGACCTTTCGATATTGTAAGTTGCCAGACGCTGCGAGTTCTCTGGAAAGATGGAACATCCCATCACCCAGACCACCAGAACCATACAGCTAATGCAGAGTATTATTTTCTTCATATCAGTTCCACCTGTGTCGGTTCAACCGGAAATAAGACTCATCACTTCAGAACGACTGCGGGCATCGCTGCGGAAGCGGCCGAGCATGGCCGAAGTGACCATTTCGCTGCCGGGTTTTTTAACGCCGCGAATGGTCATGCAGGTATGCGTAGCCTCGATCACGACCGCGGCACCCTGGGCGTCCACTTCCTTCATGAGAAATTCCGCGATCTGCGTTGTGAGCCGTTCCTGGACCTGCGGCCGCCTGGCATAACTATCCACAATGCGAGCCAGTTTGCTGATACCGATCACCTTGCCCCGCGGCAGATAGCCCACATGCGCTTTGCCCATAAAAGGCAGAAGATGATGTTCGCACATGCTGAAAAAGGGAATATCTTTGAGAAGTACGATCTCGTCGTAGTTTTCCGTAAAAACATTTTCGACATGTCGCACGGGAATGTCATTGATGCCGGCAAAAAGCTCTTCGTACATACGGGCTACGCGAGCGGGGGTATCTTTCATTCCTTCCCGATCGGGATCTTCCCCGATCGCCAGGAGAATTTCCCGCATCGCTTTTTCTATTCTCGGTTTATCAACACTGTGCCTGTTTTTCATTCACTACCTGCTTCCCGGATAACAATATCCGGCATAAGAACAACGTAACCCTAGCAAGACGATGAAACCTTAAGACCATAAGCTGACGCTATAAATTCCTCAGATAGTCCACTACCAGCCGCACAGCAAAACCTGTCGAGCCGACAGCACGATAAGGTTTGGCATTATCCGAATCGGCCACGCCGGCGATATCGATATGTGCCCACGGTACATCACCCACAAATTCATGCAGAAACGCCGCCGCGGTACATGAGCCGCCGCCCCGCCCGCCGACATTACGCAGATCCGCCACTTTGCTTTTCATCTGCTCCAGGTATTCCGTGCCGATGGGCAGATGCCACACCGGTTCGCCGCCGGCTTCCGACGCCTTTTGCAACGCCTTGCACAGCGTATCGCTGTTACTGAACAATCCCGCCTTATGCTCACCGAGTGCAATCACACACGCTCCTGTCAGGGTCGCCATATCTATGATCGCTTTGGGCTTCATCTGCGAAGCGTAAGCCAGGGCATCGCACAAAATCATGCGCCCTTCCGCATCGGTATTCTGTATTTCAACCGTTTTGCCGCTGTAAGTCTTGATAATATCATCCGGCCGGTAGCTGGTATGGCTGGGCATATTCTCCGCCGACGGCACCAGCCCTACCACATGCAGCGGCAGATTCAGCCGGGCCACCGCCTCCATAATTCCCAGGACGGCACATCCACCGCTCTTGTCAAACTTCATCTTCAGCATAAATTCAGACGGTTTCAGGCTCAACCCTCCACTGTCGAAGGTAACCGCCTTGCCGACAACCACGACATCCGGACTGGCCTTGGCCGACTGACGGCCCCGCCGGCCGTTATGTTCAAGCATGATCAGCCGCGGCTTGCTGATGGAACCCGCTCCCACAGCCAGAATGCCGTTCATTTTCATCTCAGCAAGCTGTTTTTCGTCGAAAACCTTGCATTTCATGCCGTTTTGTCGTGCCAGTTTCTGCGCTTCGCGGGCCAGGGAGGGCGGATTTATTTCCATGCCGGGGCGGTTGGCGATTTGCCGCATGGTGTTTTGCGATTCGGCGATGATGACGCCCGTTTTCAGCCCCTTATTCAGGCTTGAGGCTTTTTTACTATCGTTTTCGAGAATGCTGACACGCATATTTTTTGGCGACGGTTCATCGTCGGGCTTCGGGCTGAGGTGATCGCTGTATGTGTAACGACCATACACCACACCTTCAGCCAACACCTGCCCCACCTGCTGATCGTTCCATTTGCCGCCGATGATCTGGTGAAGCCCTAGGCCCAGACGCGCTGCGCCTGTTTTATCGGCCTGACGCGCCGCCGTCCCGGCCGCCTGCCGCAGGAGCGACAGGTCGAAATTGTCCTTTTTGCCCAGTCCGACCAGAATCAGACGCTGACAACTTTTACTGCCGGGCATGTATAGTGTCACTGTTTCGTAGGCCTTGCCCTTGAAGTCCCCCATCTTGATCACGTTCGCCAACACCCCTTCGGTCAGCTCATCCAGCGGCTTCAATTCAGAAGGCAGACGTTTCGTATCTTCAAACAGGCCCGCCGCGACCACATCGCCGCGATACGCCTCAAGGGAATTCTTTTCCAATGCCATTGTTGTTTTTATCTGTTTGGCCATAACGATCTCCTTTCGCTGATTTCGAAGATTGGGCTTTTGAAAATGCACGAGCAAGCCATTTTCAATCAATTTTATACTGTCAACATATTTTATCCATTACCTAATGTATATTCAATCTTTATCGGAATCAAGAGCAATGTCCCATAAATATGCGGCGTTCACGTTTTCCCTTCCCTTGTCAACGTCCGATAGGCTCCACACATAGCCTGCCAACAGCAAAACGCCAGCGGCAAAGATTCTCGAATTTTTTCCTGAATACTGCTTGATCCGGCCTTCGTGATGGTCGATACAAATTCTGACAAACAGGTCCCGCTAATGGGACCGCTGCTGTAACCGAAGGAAACGTGCAGCAGAACCTGCTGAACAGTAAGTTTGGAAAGGGATTTATTATGAGCCAAGTTTCCGCATTTGAAAAACCAGGCATCGTTACCGACCGCGACCCTCATGAATTAATCATGATCTTTGAATCAGCGGAAGATCTGCCGACGCTGCCGGAAGTCGCGATTCGCCTGCAGGAAGTGGTCAACGACCCGAAAAGCAGCGCTAAAGACGTCGCCCATATCATCGAGGACGACCCGGCCATCGCCGCCCGCGTTCTCAAAATGGTCAACTCCGTCTTTTACGCTCCGGCCCGCGGCGAAGAAATCACCGAACTGCCGGCGGCCATCGCCCGTCTCGGTTTCGTCACCGTCACCAACATCGCCCTGAGCACCAGCGTGTTCCAGGCGTTCGCCAAATATGAAAATCCGGTGTTCAATCGGCACGAATTCTGGCGCCACAGCGTCTGCGTCGGTATCGTCGCGACCATCCTCAGCGATTACTGCGCCAACCATATCACCACACGCATCACCCGCGATGTCGTGCATCTCAGCGCCATCGTGCATGATATGGGTAAGATCCTGTTCGAACGCTACGCTAATCCCGAATTCCACAAGGCTCTCAAGAGCGCCAAAGACTGTGATATCCCCGCCGTCAAGGAAGAGGCACGCTTCATCGGCATGGGCCACGACCAGGCCGGCGCCTGGCTGGCCAACAAATGGAAAATGGGCGAGGAAATCCAGAACGTAATTATGTGGCATCACGAACCGCTCGAATGCCCCAACGAACAATACCATGATCTGCTGAAACTGGTCCACATGGCCGATTACATCAGCCACAACCAGGGGCTCGGCGACAGCGGCAACCCTTACCCCAGCTACGACCATCGCGTCCGCGAAGAATTGGGATTGACCCCGGACAAGATCGGCGAAGTCATGAACATTCTGGAAGTCGAAGCGGCAAAATCCGAAATCCTCCTTTCGCTCTCTGGCTCCTGATTATCGCTTTGCCCTCCGGCCGTGGCAGAGGGCTTTCCGAAGGGGAGAAAGAGAAACGGCAGGGGCCTACACCCTCCAGGTCCCTGCTATGTTTATGCGCCAGGGTTTTTTCATGCAAAACCCAAATCCGCTCTTATCCAGGCTCTGTCTGATTTTTCAGCTCAATCAGCCCCTCTTCTTACACCTTATACCATTGCCCATACTTAAGCTTTATGTAATCAATGAACGGTCTCACCTCCAGCGGCCTCCCGGTTACGCGTTCCACCAGTTCGTCTGCCGTATATTTCGCACCATGCCGGTATATGTTCTCCTTCAGCCAGTCATGCAGGGCCGAAAAATCGCCCCGGCTCATCCGCTCGCGCACGTCCGGCAGATCAACCGCCGCCCTGGCGAAAAACTGGGCATTCATCAGATTCCCCAGCGTATATCCCTGAAACTCACCGCCGATACGGCCATGATGCCAGTGGACATCCTGCATCACACCGTCCCGGTTATCCGCAGGCTCGATGCCCAGATCCTCACGATAACGCTGTCGCCAGACATCCGGCAGATCGTCAATCGACAAATCTCCTTCCAGCATCGCCAATTCCAGATCGAACCTGATCAGCACATGCAGATTATACGTCACTTCATCGGCGTCCGTGCGTATCAGGGTCCGTTCCACCCGATTTACGCCGGCATAAAAATCATCCAGCGACACCGCACCCAACTGCGACGGAAAGACCGATTGCAGTTTCGGATAAAAAAATGTCCAGAATTCCCGGCTGCGCCCGACCACATTCTCCCACAGCCGTGACTGGCTTTCATGCACGCCCGAGGAGGCCCCGTCCGCCAGAGGGCTTCCTTCATAGTCCCGACAGATACCCTGTTCATACATGGCATGACCCGCTTCATGAATCGTACTGAACAGGCACTCGCCCAGGAAATCCTCCTGTAACCGTGTAGTAATCCGCACATCACCCAGCGAGAATTTCGTCATGAAAGGATGATGCGTCATGTCATGCCGACCGCGGGTAAAATCATACCCAAGGTTTTTTATAACCTCCTCACTGAAAGCTATCTGCTCTTTACCCGCAAAACGCTGCCGGACGCAACTGTCATCCAACGGCGTTTCCTGACAAATCGTCTGCACAATCGGCACCAGTTCATCGTGCAGTTGCTGGAACAATTGACGGATATTCCAGGTTTTCATCCCATAATCGGAGAAATCAATCAAAGGATCAGCGATATGATCATATCCGGGAAAGAAATCGGCCAGTTCGCGGCTCAACCGCAGCGTTTCTTTAAGATAGGGCTTTACGGCCGCAAAATCATTATAGGGCCGGGCCGTCGTCCAAACGGCATAACTTTCTGAGCAATGCCGGGAAAAATAAGCCATAAACGTCGGGGGCACATTGACCGCGCGTTCATAACGCCTTCTGGCGACACGAATTAGAGAAGCCACGTCGCTGTCATAGCCGGCCTGCTTTTCATAATCTTCCAGTTCATGCAGCAGATCGCCCAATGCCGGGGCGATTAATTTTTCATGGGCAATCTGACTCAAGGTCGCCAGCTGGCGACCCCGGGCCGACGCCCCGCCGGCAGGCATATAAGTCGCCTGATCCCAATACATTAACGCCGCAGCCGACTCGATGTCGTCTATGTCCCGGAGCCAGTTTTTCAATTCCTGGAATTTTTCATTCATTTCCGGTTAATCCTTCCTGATCGATACGGTTTTTCTCTTTTATTCTGTCCCCCGTGTTCGAGCCAGGCTTGCCTCTTTCACGTTCTAGGTCTTACGTCCCACCTGGCATATTTCCCGCGGCACTGCCGGGAGCTTTCAACCCGTTTGGGTATACATAATCTCGCTATATTATCGGCCTCATTAATCGCAGGTCAAAATAAATCCGCTTTTTGCCGAGGCCTTTTCAGATAACATCTGATATACATAAACTGCCCAGATACCGTAATATATATTGTAATGAGTTTTCTCTCTTGTGGGGGAAAATGGGCTGTTTCAAAACTCGCTTCGACATCATGTTACCCACCCTGAGGCCCCTTTTCCCCTTTTTGTTTAAGGATAATGATTGCGGGCTTAGATATACAGCATTGCACAGCCACAGCGACCGCCCGCATTTTTTCTTTCATTAAGGTCGGCCCTTCCAGAAATCTATTTGTCAACCTCTCGAATTCATTATATACTCATGCCAGCAATGTCGGTTTCGTTATGCCGTTACCTGTTGGGTATATAACTGATTTTGGTTCGATTATGCGAGGTTGCCATGACGCCTAACAAATTTGTCCGAGCGATATTTCCCGGATCGTTTGACCCGATAACCAACGGACATCTTGACGTTATTCAGCGCGGGGTAAAAATTGTGGACGAACTAGTCGTGGCCGTAGGGGATAATCCGCAAAAAGAGTATCTTTTCTCCGGTAAAGATCGAACAGAAATGATCCGGGACCTTCTTAAAGACATACCGGAAGTTAAAGTCGAACGCTTTACCGGCCTGATGGTAGACTATGCCCGCAAGCAGCAGTGTCAGGTTATTTTGCGGGGCCTGCGCAACCTGACCGATGTTCAGTATGAATTTCAGTTGGCGTTAACCAACCGTGCCGTGGGAGGACTGGAAACCGTTTTTATCATGACCAGTGAACAATACGGCTTTACCACATCGACTTTGATTCGTGAAGTCGGCCGCTATGGCGGCGATATCTCCCGACTGATCCCCTCCAATATTTACGACCGTTTGAAAAAACGGCTGGCCGAAGTCGAACCGGAAGGTTTCCTGGAATAGTCAGGCGGTCAACTTTTCGCCTGCAGCTCGCGCAATTTTTCATGAACCACCGCGGCATGTCCGGG
Organism: uncultured Pirellulales bacterium; assembly: GCA_964482555.1. GTDB lineage: Bacteria > Planctomycetota > Phycisphaerae > Sedimentisphaerales > SM23-30 > CAYZXY01. The sequence continues at coordinate 65,100 of CAYZXY010000010.1, read as the reverse complement.
AGCCTTGACCTTTTTCCAGTGATGAGCCACCCGCCCTTCAGGATCGATAATGACCGTACTGCGCAGGACGCCCATGGTGATTTTACCATAGTTATTCTTCTCGCCCCAGGCGTCGTATTTTTCCAGAACTTTGTGGTCCGGATCTGAGAGCAGCTCGATATTCAGATTATGCTTCTCGATGAATTTCCGATGCGACTCCGGCGAATCCGGACTGACGCCAATGACTCTGGCGTTAATCTCTTCGAAGTTCTTGAGATGATCGGTAAATTCACATGCTTCGGTCGTGCAGCCGGGCGTGTCATCTTTGGGATAAAAGTAAAGCGTCACCCACTGCCCTGCCAGATCCTGCAACGAAATCTTCTGATCGTCCTGATTAGCCAACGTGAAAGCCGGCGCTTTATCGCCTGATATTACAGCCATAATCTTTTCTCCTGACCTGTAAACTCCATGAGGAAATATCTGATGAATAACGTCAGGCACTGTCCGAAAACTCTGGGTGGCTTCAAGCGGCCCTTTTCCCAATCAGGTATAAGACAGAGCCTGATACGCCCTTTCATAAACAGGTTGACTATATCGGGTGCCATGCCTGCACGCATACGCCGAAGGCGGGTCAGTTCTGACAGGCAGGTTAAAAACCATCGTCGCGCTTATTGTGAAATATCGTATTAGCCTAATTGCTCGCGGATGAAACGGGCTCGCGCTTCGTCACGCTCTCCGGCCGTCAGTTCCTTGGCGAAATGGTTCTGCAAATGAGCCGGCTGGGTCAACTGGAAAACGGTATTGACCGTACGCAGATCGATATCATCAATGCGGTTCAGATGAATCCCCAGTCGTATGACACTGAGCAAATACGCCACTTCATCCGAACTGATCAGCCGGGCATTCTGCAGCACGCCGAGAGCGCGGTATATCTTGTCATCCAGCACTGCCATACGGTCGCTAAGCAGCTTGTCGCGGGCCCGCCGTTCATATTCCACAATCGGCTCCACGGCCAGAGCGATCAGTTCTTCTATAATCTGCGATTCCGATTTCCCCAGCGTGGTCTGGTTAGACAATTGGAAAAAATCGCCCAGCGGTTCCGTTCCTTCGCCGTACAAACCCCGCACCGCTAGCTTCAATTCCCTGGCCGCCCGAAAAACCTTTTCAATCTGTCCCGTCATCTTTAACGCCGGCAGATGCAGCATCACCGACACACGAATACCTGTCCCCACATTCGTCGGGCATGCCGTCAGATAACCATACTTTTCGGAAAACGCATAGTCGATTTTGTCTTCCAGAAGGTCATCAATCCGGTTGATCGTCTGGTACACTTCATCCAGTTGCAAACCGCTGGCCAGAACCTGCATACGAATATGATCCTCTTCGTTGATCATGATCGCCAGCGATTCATCCAGCGAAAGCGCGACCCCGCTCCAGCCGTCGCCTTCCAGCAGTCGTTTGGAGATCAATTGCCGCTCCGAAAGCATCTGCCGTTCCAACTGCCGAACCTGACCCATATTCAAAAAATGCAGGTAATCGCCCAGTTCCGTCTGCATAATATTTTTGTGCAGGAAATTAAGCACCTCCTGCTGCTGCACATCTTCAGCATTGGTGCGAAAGACAAAACCGGCGACATTACGCGCCAGGCGAATCCGCGATGAAATGACGATATCACTCAGCGGTCCGCTGCCGTCCATCCAGTCGGATGATTTTTGATATATATTTGAAATATCTTTCATTGTCACCAGACGTTTATTCGTTCCGATTGCAATGTCCCATTCTGTCAGAACGTAATTATATGCGGATAAAAAGCTTACGCCCGGTCCTGCCCGAAGCTTTCTACCCAATTAAGAATATATATAATAAATTCTACACAGGCAGCACACGTTTCAGTTGCTTTGCCGGCCTGTCAGTTTGTTTCGTGCTTATGAATTTCATCCCGCAGGCGGGCGGCCGCTTCATAATCCTCTTCGTCCAGCGCCCGATGCAGATCCTGACGCAAGCGAAGCAGTTTATGCTGCATGCCCACTCGTTCCGGCCTCTTGCGAGGCGTACGCCCGACGTGCTCCGTAGCTCCATCCTGAGTACGAGCGATCAGTTTTGCCAGCGCTTCCCCAAACACCTCATAATCCCGGGCACATCCCAGCAATCCACCCTTCCGGAAATCCTGCCAGCTCATTTCGCATTCCGGGCATACCATCTCGGACAGCTCTTTGGTTTCCTGTTGAGCCGATACCAGATTGTCAATCAACTCGCTCAAGGGCACTTGCGTCTTTATGGTAATGCCTTCTTTCTGAGCACACTCATCGCATAGATGCCGCTCAATCTTTTTACCTTCAACTATCTCGGTTAAATGAACCGTTGCATGCTTGGTACATCGTTGACATTGCATGGCGATAACCTTGTTTTATACTCGTTCCAATTGAAATGTTCCGTTGTGTCGGAACGTAATTATTTGCGGATAAAAAGCTTACCCCCGGTCCTGACCGGAGCTTTCAACCCAGTTGGGCATATTATACCCAAAGGGTATGAGAATTCCCGCCAGGGCCAGCCGTAAAGGCTTTGTCCGAAAATAGTTACGTTCCTGCAAAACGGGTATTTTCAATCGGAACGAGTATATCTCAATTATTATACGTTTTGCACGCCCGACAAAAACCTTTGTATGACATGGCGCGCCTCTTGGCACGGCAAAACAAATGCCGCTTACTACATTATATAAAGGTAAAAAACTTTCGTCAATATGGAGAAAAGCCTGCATTCGCAGGTAAATTAAGCTGATAACAATATTTACCGATATCCAGACCGTCAAAAAATGTCTCGAGGTCGTCCCCGCATCACAAATCCCGACTTATTCGCTGTAAACCGCGTAACATCCCGCCTCTTCCTCCAGCATGACCTCCAGCAGCCTGACCCGGCCGGGCAAAACCGCTTTCATTTGCTGGTAAAGATACCGTCCTATTGTTTCCGCCGTGGGATACGAACCCGCAAACGCCGCTAATTCATTGATCGTTTCCACCGCTTCCAGCGGCCGGGAAACCTCCTGCATCAGACGTCGGAGCAGATGAAAATCCATCACCAGACCATATTCATCAAGTTCTTCGGCGCTGACTTTGGACCGAAAGGTCCAGTCATGAGCATGCCTTTTTTCCTCTTTGCCGCCCGGAATGCGAATATAATGGTCGGCATGAAACACAATTTCAACAATAATACTATACATTATACACTGCTTCCGATTGAGTTATCCCGTTTTCTCCAATCGTTTTTCAGATATGGGATGCCAGTACGACGCAATCGGCTCCCGGCCACGTTTACTCTCTGATTACGGCTCTTCCAGCTGCGCCAGGGCATTCTGCCCCCACACCGACAAAAAGCCAGCGGTGAGATTCGAACCCACAACCCTCCGCTTACAAGGCGGAAGCTCTACCGTTGAGCTACGCTGGCAAATATATGGAATTAAATAACTTATAAAAAACCAGACTCGAATGGATCCGGTCCTCCGCTTCTCGTTAAATAACGCCGGCCATATTAGCACCGGCCAGCAGCGAAGTCAACCGATTATTGCCACACATCACAAGTCATGTAACATTATTTGTCATTTTTGTCGTTATCTTTGGCCGCATCCTTCTTTTTCAATTTTCTCTCATCTTCTTCCCGGGTTGCATCGATCGACTTGCCGGGCACTTTTCCCAGTTCCGAGATGCCCTTGCCGGCTCCTTCGACCGCCTTGCTGCCACCTTCCAGGATGCCGCCCAGCCCTTCGATCAGAGTCTGTGCTCCAGATGGTTCGCAGGGGTCCTTTTTACGCTTGTCGGGATTGATTAAATTACCGGGAGCACCCAGAATATCCTGGCCGATTTTCAAAGTGCCTTCCAGCGTTTTGCCGGCGCCCTTTAATATGCTTTCACCGCCCACGATGACCCCTTCCAGCGTCACGCCAACGGCCTCGGCAACGCCGACTATCGAGCCTTCCAGCCCCTTGAGCAGATTGCCGGGAAGATCTACACCGGATTTAACAATCGCCCCGGCCATCGACAACAGCACTTTCTGAAACACCGTTGACATCATCGCACCTTTGTCAGTTTGATTACCAATATTTGTTAAAACGATGTCTCCCAATTCAACATTTCTCTCAGTTATGACATTGGGGCCCGGCAGCAGCTTTAACTTGGCGATCGGCTCAATGATTTCAATTCTTTCCACCAGCACATGCTTTTGAGAAACCTGTTCCTCTTCTGTCGGTGCCGGCTTCTCTTTCTGCTGCTGCATTTCTTTCAGCGTATCCAGAACTACCTGAATATTACTTATCATCCCCTTTTGTTCCAGTGTGATAACCGGCCGATACACCCTGATCGTCTTGACCTTGATCGTATCGCTCCGCAGCGAACCCAGATCGACGGCGGTCGAAACATCCTCCAGTCTCATCAAATTCTCGATGGTAAAACCTTCCGGATTCGCAATATGCAATCCCTTCAAGGTTAATGATCCATCCAGAATCGACAAATCGGCTTCTTCCAGCGTTGTTTTATACCCCAGTGATTGCGTGCCGGCTTTCTCCACACCAATGACGATAAGCTGATTGGCATAAATGAACCCCCCCACACCAACGCCAACAACAATTAATAATACGATCGCAATAACGATAAGAAACAGTTTTAACTGACGCATAAAAACTCCTGACCCGGATAAACCGGAATTGCCACTTCGCGCAAGATTTCACTCATAAGAGACTCGTGTACGCTGCATCGTTTTATACTCGTTCCGATAGAAAATTCCCATTTTTCCTAAACGTAAATATGTGCGGGAAAAGCCTTTACGACTGGCCCTGGCGGGAATTCTTATACCCTTTGGGTATATATTTACATAAAAACCTTTACAATTATAGCCCCATAATCATGATTTGCCATCCCTGTTCTCTAATATTTTTCAAAAGCCGAGATCACCAGGGCATATGAACACAAACACTCATATATAACAACCGGTTACAATATCTACCTTTCGAACCATATCTTTTCCAATATATTGTGGTAAACACCTGTTTCCAGAATAATTATTTGAAAAATATCATAAATATACAAAATGTTAGCAATAAACAATATTCGACATAAATACTTATTTACAAATACGATACGTTCAATCGTCCATAAAACTCACAGGCAAGTTTTCCATAAACTCTTCTGCGACAATGATTTTCGTATTGACATACCGTATATTGCATTATATCGTTTGATTATCCAATATATAGAGTGTAGATTGAGAAACAAAAGTGATTATGCTCAATGTCCAGATAGCTGGCTTCAGCAGAATCGAACGTGATTGAGAGCGAGTTTATGACTGGTGAGATGTCCCTTCTGCAAAACTGATAATGACAAAGTAATTGATTCCCGCTCCAGCGATGCCGGCAGAGTCATCAGGCGACGGCGGCTGTGCCTGCAATGCGACCGTCGATTTACAACCTACGAGCGGGTTGAGCAGTTGGTCAAGCTTACCGTTGTCAAGAAAGACGGCACACGGGTCCCATACGAGCGGGATAAAATCATCGCCGGGATTCAGAAAGCCTGCTACAAGAGGCCTGTATCCATGCAGCAGATTAACCGGCTGGCCGAGCAAATCGAAGAAGAGGTCTTACAGTTACCAGGCCAGGAAGTCGAATCGCGAACCATCGGCGCCCTGACAGTAAACCACCTGCGAAGCTTGGACAAAGTCGCTTATATTCGCTTTGCCAGCGTTTATCATGAATTTCAGGAAGTGGGCCAGTTTATTGAAGAGATTCAGGAAATCCTGCAGCGAGTGGAAGACGCCAAAGGACAGCGAATTCTGTTTGAGGAAAATCAAAAGGATTGATGCCGGACGATTTCATATCAAACAATCACTTATAACTCAACCGTAGTCTTGAGTGGGAGAGTTAAATCATGCAGTTACGAGTATTAAAAAATGACGGCACTACGGAAGTGTATTACCACACTAAAGTGATGGGCACAATCGGACAGTCTCTCAGCGAAAGCGGCTCTTATGCCGACGGTGTCGTTGACAGCCTGGCGGAAGCTGTATCATCCTACATTTCAAAAAATTATGGCTGCTCTATCATTGAAAGCGACCAGATTCACTCGATCATTCAGGCGGTCATGAGCGAAACAGGTTTTTTCAATGCCGCGCTGATTCTGCATGAACATCGCATCATCAGACAATCTCAGCGTAACCGCATGGAAATCGTTCACTTTTACCATGACGAAACATATGATAACAAAAACAACGCCGCAGACGTCCTGATGAACAGCTACTTCGCCGAACCGTGGAACAAAAGCACCATTGTCTGGCATCTGGAAAACGAACGCGGCCTTTCCCGGGGTCTCTCTCGTATGATTGCCGGTCAAGTGGAAGAAAAAGTCCTGCGATTAAACTGCCATCAGATTACCAGCGGACTGGTGAGGGAAATGATCGAAAACGAACTGTTTCACATACTCAAAGTTGAAAAGGCCATTACGCAATCCTATAACAAAATGCCCTCCGAGCCGCCGTCATTTCAACAGGCTGAGGAGTTGCATGGACATGACAAATGCGTAGTTGCTGCCGGAAAGGAAAATGTCATACAATAACAACCTCGCCACGGCTGTTATTTCTTATCTTTATGGAGGTATGATTTCGGCGGCAGCTTACGCAAAAAATGCCGGTTTGTTTTAAGTATATAGGGCAGGGAGGCCCGCCGGCCAGGTGTGCACGGAAGGTAGCGGCTAAGAGACAGTGCACGGTACAATCTCAGTGCCGAGCGAGCAGTCTGTTTCTCACCGAAACGCACCTGGCAATTTTTTGACAGCAACTTTGGCTTAAGTTTCGCATTTTTTGTGAGCGTTTTGGCGTTCCGCAGGGCCTTTTAAGCCCGATGATATTATTTATACCTTTCGAATAACTGCTCGCATACACCAAAAAATCTTGAGTTGCGGGTCAAAAGCCCCTGTTAAGCCTTTTCCTGAAATGTTATCACAATTAAAAGTGCGAAATCGCACTTTGGGGCATTCGAATTTATTTCTTTACGATTAACTTTTAAGGGTGCCTCTAATAATTGCTTTTGCGGCGAAAGCGAAGTTTTTTTTCGACTGACAAAAAATGGAAAACCGGGCATAGTGATAAATATTCACGGTTTTTCATGACGAAGGACAGAAGCAAAAAAAATCGCTTGCAGCCCAAAATGAATGTTTAGAGTGCCCTTAAGCTTTGTGCCAGGGTTTTTATGTGGGTTGCCGTTTGCCCCGCTAAAATAATCCTGGACCAGACAGATGCCGCTTTTTTCTTGCTATCATCGGAAAATTGTATTACAACAAACACGTCATACATTCGCAAAGGGTTTGAACATTACCGCCAATGCCAATCGTAATTGTTTTATTCACACACAATTACGTTAGTACATAGCGAAAAACACCCCTGGCGACGATAACGTGACATACATGCAAGCGATTATTTTATGCCCAAGCGGGTTGAAAGCTCCGGTCAGGACCGGGGGTAAGCTTTTTATCCGCAAATAATTACGTTCCGACAAAACGGACATTTTAATCCCAACGAGTATAGCCTTTTATGAAAGGGACAATTATGCCAGAGAGAAAACTCAATATGGGAATGCTGGGCGGTGGTCCAGGTGCGTTCATTGGGGAAGTCCATCGCAAGGCGGCCCGCATGGACGGCGGCGCCGAACTGACAGCGGGCGCTTTCAGCTCCGATCCGGAAAAGTCCCGGCAGATGACGCAGGAGTTATGTCTCGATAACGACCGGGTTTATGAAAGCTGGGAACAGATGATCGAACGGGAAAAGGCCCTGCCCGAAGGCCAACGCATTGATTTCGTGGCGATTACAACCCCGAATAACACGCATTATCCCATGGCCAAAGCCTTTCTGGAAGCGGGCTTCCATGTCATGTGCGAAAAACCGATGACCCTGACGTCCGAAGAAGCCAAAGACCTCAAAACGCTCGTTGATAAAAGCGGAATGGTATTCGGCCTGATGCATAACTACACAGGCTATCCAATGGTCAAGCTGGCCCGTGATATTGTGCGCGACGGTGATATCGGCAACGTGCGCAAAATCGTCGTGCAGTATCCGCAGGGCTGGCTGGCTACACCGCTGGAACGCGAAGGCCATCAGCAGGCCTCGTGGCGTTCCGACCCCCGACAAAGCGGCGCTGGCGGTTGCGTCGGTGATATTGGATCACATGCCGAAAATCTGGCGGAATACATTACGGGCCTGAAGATCTCAGAAATTTGTGCGGAACTGACGTCCTTCGTCGAAGGACGACTGCTCGATGATGACTGCAACTGCCTCGTAAAATTCGACAACGGGGCGAAAGGCGTCTTACATGCCAGTCAGATTTCCGTTGGCGAAGAAAACAATCTGGCCATCTGGATCTACGGGGAAAAAGGCGGCATAGAATGGCATCAGGAACACCCCAACTATCTCTATGTAAAGAGTATCAATGGCGCCGAACAGGTCTGGAAACGGGGCAATGATTATGTCAGTGGTCGCAGTCCTGCAGCCGGCCGGGCCACCCGGCTGCCCTTCGGCCACCCGGAAGCATTTCTGGAAGCCTTCGCTAATCACTATTGTAATTTTATCGACGTTATTAACTGCCGGAGGGCCTCACGCGCTCCCGATCCGCTCATGCTCGATTTTCCGGGGGTTGCCGACGGCGTCCGCGGTATGCTCTTCATCGAAAGTGTCGTCGAAAGCTCCCGAATGGACCGTAAATGGATGCCGATTAAAAAATGAATTCAGGAGCCAGGAATCAGAAGTTCGTCTCTTATGACATAAAAACTTATACCAAACAGTAAAGAAATATATCATAAAAATCTGGAAGAAGGAGATAATCCCATGGCAAGACCCGTAACGCTTTTCTCCGGACAATGGGCCGATTTACCCCTTGAGACGCTGGCCATGAAGGCCGCGGAGTGGGGTTATGATGGATTGGAACTGGCCTGCTGGGGCGATCATCTGGACGTCTTTCAGGCGGCAGAAGATACCGGGTATTGCCAGAAACAAAAGGCCATCCTCGATAAAAACGGCCTGGAGTTATTCGCCATCAGCAATCATCTGGCCGGCCAGCTTGTTTGCGATCCCAACAATGACTGCCGTTCGGACGGGTTCGCCCCGCCGGAAACTCACGGCGACCCGGAAAAAAAGCGGCAATGGGCCGTCAACGCCATGATACACACCGCCAGGGCGGCCAAAAACCTCGGCCTGAAAGTTGTAAACGGCTTTACCGGTTCGCCCATCTGGCATCTGCTGTATAGCTTTCCGCCGGTATCAGACCAGATGATCGAAGATGGCTTTGCCTTCTTCGCTGACATGTGGAATCCGATTCTCGACGTCTTCGATGAATGCGGCGTTCGTTTCGCACTGGAAGTTCATCCCACAGAAATCGCTTTCGATATCGTCACCGCCCATCGAGCCCTGATGGCGGTCAATAACCGCGACGCCTTTGGTTTCAACTTCGACCCCAGCCATCTCCACTGGCAAATGATCGATCCGGTCCGCTTCCTGAAAGAGTTTGCCGACAAAATTTACCATGTTCACATGAAAGACGCGGCCTTGCAGCTGGACGGCTACAATGGCATCCTTGCCTCCCATCTGAATTTCGGTAACCCAGTGCGAGGCTGGGATTTCCGCTCCCTGGGCCACGGCGGCGTCGATTTCGAAGAGATTATCCGCCAGTTGAATCACATTGGCTATACCGGCCCGCTCTCAGTGGAATGGGAAGATTGCGGCATGGAGCGGGAGCACGGCGCCCAGGAGGCGTGCGATTTTGTCAAAGACATTGATTTTGCCCCCTCAAATATCGTTTTTGATGAAGCCTTTGACAACTGACACATATATCTGGGCCGACCATTCTGTTGATATAAATGAAAACTAACCCGCATAATCGAAAAATATATTATATTTTCCACTACTGCCGATTATAATGCTTACGATTGTGCATACAGCGCCCAGGCGTTTTCAGCATTTTTTGTTATATGCGTCCCGATGGAAATGTCCCGTTTTGCCGGAATGTAATTATTTATGTCTAAAAAGCTTACGCCTGGCACTGCCCGGAGCTTTCTAACCAATTGCGCATAGCAAAAAGTTTTTAAAAGGCCAGCAATAAAGGTTTTGTTTATCAGAAAAAATGTCGATAGAATAAACTGGATAAGCTTTTAAACTCAAAGGGCATAAAGCATGACTGATGGTAAACTTTCTCTGATTCAGTGTTTGCAAGTTGGGTGTTTTTATTTCCCCACGAAAGCGGCCAGCACGTTCACAAGTTGTTGTTATACTGCTTCCGATTGAGTTTGCCCGTTTTCTCCAACCATAATTACATGAATTGAAATAGATTAGGCGTGGCACTGCCCGGAGCTTTTTAACCGATTATCTATATAGTTTCGTAAAGGACAAAAATTATGATCAATAATGGTCCCTCCATCGAAGTGACCCGGGAAGGGAATATTACCGTCGTCGAACTATTAAATGAAGAAGTACTCGAAGAAATGACGATTAATAATATCGCGGAATCGCTTTTTTCTCTGGTTGAGGAAAACGCATCTATAAAACTTTTACTGAGTTTTAAAAAAGTAAAACATTTGAGTTCCAGCGCTTTGGGCACCCTTATTCGCCTGAATAAACGCGTGGAAGAAAACAAGGGCACATTAAAACTGTGCGGATTGCGTAAAGGACTCTATGACATTTTTGTTATTACCAAACTCAATCGCCTGTTTGACATATATGACGATAAAGAAGAAGCTATTGCCAGCTTTTAAGTTATGCTTGTTGCGATAGGAATCTATGAGGACTTCCCAACCTCGCAATGACTGCACCCTGTCTGGAAAAAACCGCCCGGCAGGGCCATACATATGTATTTTTGTATAATGAATTATGTATGGACAAAACGGGTAATTTCAATCGGAACGAGTATATGAAGATGCCTGAAAGGAATTGAACTGAATCCATGAAAGCGTCCGCCCAGAGAATCTCATATACATTTAATTCTGCCTATTATCCTGGATATATCATGCCGGCACAAACCTACTACGAAGTTGAAATTCCCAGTGAATTTCCCCAGGCTCGGGAAATAGAAGAAAAAATTCTGGTCGCGGCGAAAAAATGCGGCTACCACGAAGAAGATTTATTTGCCCTGCGTTTGAGTCTGGAAGAAGCCTTAACCAACGCGATTCAGCATGGCAATCAAAAAGATACGGATAAAAAAATCAATGTGCGATATTATGTTAATCCCGAGGAGATAAATATTTATATTGCCGATGAGGGACATGGATTTAATCCGACTAGGGTTCCCGATCCGACATCCGAAGAAAATCTGGAAAATCCCAACGGACGAGGCATCATGCTGATGCGGGCTTATATGAACCTGGTTGAATACAACGATACCGGGAATGTGGTCCATCTGGTCAAGTTAAAACAGCACAAAAACGAAGAGGATCCTCATGAATAACTTAAAAATATCAACTGCGACGCAAGGCGATGCCGTCATTATTACCCTTTCCGGCGCCGCCGATATGGCCGAAATTGCTCAACTGCGGCAGACCATGGATAAGCTGCTGGAGGACAGCAAGAGCAAATGGGTGCTTGATCTGAGCGAGTTGAGCTTTATTTCCAGCATCGGACTGGGAACGTTGATCCACGCCCAGCGGCATTGCCAGGAAAACGCCGGGTTTCTGGCCCTGGTGAATCCGCAGGAAGAAGTCGTCAGCGTACTGAAAACAACTCAACTGGACCAGATTTTTGATATATATCCCGATATCACTTCCGCTTTGGAAAAGAGGAAATCCAACTAGTCGAGAGAATATTATGTGTAAACTTGCTTTTCGCCGTGCATGGATGCAGGGCCTGACAGCGTGCTTTCTGTTCTTTATCATTATTCTCAACGGGTGCCAGACTTATACCGGAGACAACTTGCCGGCACCTTCAGTCCGGGAAGTTCAGTGGTCGCGGTCACACCAGATAAATACCGCGCCGCCGGCCCGGCAGGTCAAACGTACGGATTTCAGTTTCTACCCCGCCTCATGGATTCCCGCGAGCCGACAGCGCCAATGGGAAGGCATCATGATCCATCATTCCGCACTCGACTCCGGCGATGCCATCTCCTACGATATCGCCCATAAACAAAGAGGCTGGGACGGACTGGGTTATCATTTCGTGATCAACAACGGCAATAACGGCCATAGTAAACGTAATGGGGAAATTGAGGTCGGCTGGCGCTGGCGCAATCAGCGGGAAGGGGCTCATTGCCGGGTGAATCCCAACGACAACAACTACTGGAATGAACACACTATCGGCATCTGCCTGGTGGGTAATTTTGAACGCTATCCCCCTTCTGAAGCCCAATGGCAGTCTCTGATTAAGCTGGTTTATTTTCTCCAGAAACGCTACGGAATTCCCAATGACAAAATCGTTGGCCATCGCGATGCGGATTCAACCACCTGTCCCGGACGTCATCTGTCCTTATGGGATTTGAAACGCCGGTTGAATGAATACGCCTCCAATATCTATCTGACCGATCAATCATCCGCCACGTTTTCTGCGGACAAGTATTCGCTCTCTCCCTGAAAATGGTAATCCGCGCCCTGATCTTCAGTGCCGGCAATGAAATTCATTATCTCACGCCACCAGTGGGGATTTGTTTTCTGCGGCCAGGTGTTATGACCGGCATCGATAAATTCCCAGAGATGTTTACGACCGTTCAAAGATTCATACAATCGCAACCCATGAGCCGGTGGAATGGTCTGATCCTGCCTCGCAATCGCAAGAGCAACCGGTTTCTCGAAGCAGATCAGATTACTGACGCTGTTAAATTTATCACGCACAATATACCGGGCAGGCACATACCAGAACTTTTTTTGCGCCAGGGCCGACAGAGTATCCCAGGGCGTAATCAGGATGATACCGTCCACCTCAACATCCGTCGCCGCTGTGGCGGCAGCTACACCGCAGCCCAGCGATTCCCCGCATAAATATAACGGCCCCGAAAACTGTTCCCGCACCAGCCTGACGCTCTCCCGGGCATCAGCAGTAAAACTGCCCTCCGAAAGCTCTCCATCACGACCGCCATACCCGGGATATTCCGCCAGAATAACCTGATAGCCCAGAGGCTTCAGTGATTCGATATAATGATAGCGATCGAAAGCCGTGCCGGCATTGCCGTGAAAGACGATGACGACGCCTTTAAGATTCTGCGACAAAACCGCTGATGTATAACCCCGAAAATCATTTTCCGACGGCCAGAACCGCAGCCCCGCAGCCCCCAACTCCGCCTCGGTTAAGCGGCGACCATCGGGAAAAAAAAGCAACTGACGCTGCAGGAAGAACACGGCCACCAGCAGAACCGTATAAGTCGATGCAATTACGATTAAAACCGTCAGCATTCTTCTCTTCACTGTTCGCATAAGGATACGAAGCAATAAAACTTCATTAATGGAGTCAAGTCAGGTGGTTCAGAATCTCGGCGGCCAGTTCTTCTATACGGCCTTCGGGGTATTGCAACTGCGGGGCATGACGGATAATCTGGTCGCCGGGCTTGCGGGGAATAATATGGAAATGAACATGTTCTATTTCCTGACCAGCGGCTGAGCCGTTGTTGTTCAGGATGTTGTATCCCACGGCTCCCATGGCACTAACGACCGCTTCCGCTATGCGGCCGAACTTCCCGGCCACACCGGCTATAACATCCGCCGGGCATTCGTGCAGCAGTGCGTAATGGGCCTTGGGAATGATGAGGGTATGCCCTTCACTCCAGGGATTGATGTCCAGAAAGGCCAGAACGGCATCATCTTCATATATCCGGGCACAGGGAATGTCGCCTTTGATGATCTTGCAGAATATGCAATCGGATGCCGTCATGATAGCCTCCAGGACAGTTATTCTTTCTTTTCTTCCTCAGCTTCGGTATCGGTCTTTTCTTCTTCAGCCGCGGTTTCATCAATCTCAGCTTCGGCTTCCGCCGGGGTTTCTTCAACCCCGGTTTCCGGCGACGCGGCTTGGGCCTGTTCGGCTCCGGCTTCCTGATGGTCTTCTTCCGTCGTGTCAGTAACCGCATCTACAGCAAACGACGTCACGTCGGTCTTTTTCGCGGGTTTCTGGATTTCTGCTTCGATGCCGCCACCCAGCTCACCAACAAGCTGCAGCATCGCCAGTTGGCCGTTGTCGCCGATCCGCCGCAGCGGCAGACGAATAATACGCGTATAACCGCCGTTACGGTCCACAAACTGAGGTCCAATTTCTTCAAACAGTTTCGTTATGACCGTTGTCACTTTCACCGTTTCGCCGCTCTCTTCCGTACAGATATTTCGATCCTGCAAGAGAGAAATTGCCCGGCGACGGGCATGCAGCGAGCCATCACGGGCCAGAGTAATCAACTTCTCGGCAAAGGGCCGGACAAACTTGGCCTTTTCTAATGTGGTCGATATGGTACCATGTTCAAACAAAGACGCCGCCAGATTACGACGCAGCGTCAGTCGATGCGAAGCGGTACGCCCCAGATGTTTTCCTGCAACTTGATGTCTCATAACACGAATCCTTAGCTATCGGCAATATCTGCTCTATTTATCCTGGTTCATCATTTTCAGGGTTGTATGCGCCTGATAAAAACTATATCTCAAAACCGGTCCTGCCGGAAACGGCCATTTTTGTTCCCGCAACAAACTCTTATTCTTCATCACCTTCTTCAACATCCTCGTCATCATCATCGATCGAACCGCCGCCACCCATCGGTACTCCCAGGTCCGCCAGTTTTCGCTTTACTTCGCGCAAACTGGTCTTACCGAAACTTCGCAAAGCCAGCAGCTCATTTTCATCCATTGAGGCCAGTTGTCCGACGGTTTCAATTTTCGCCATTTCCAGGCAGTTGCTGGCCCGAACGGACAATTCCAGATCCGAAATCGGCATATCCAGCTTCCGCTGCAATTCTTCATCGACGTACGATTCCTCTTCTTCCACGATTTCCGGCACGGTACCGGTTTGCTCCTGACCGATTTCAAAGTAAGTAATGAACGGCGTCAGGTGCTTTCGCAAAATCTTCGCCGATTCCACCAGAGCCATTTCCGGATCGATCGTCCCGTTCGTCCAGATATCCATAATCAGACGATCGTAATCGATATACTGTCCTACCCGGGTCTCTTCCGTCTTATATCGGACACGCATGACCGGAGAATAAATCGCGTCGATCGGGATGACGCCGTGTTCAAGACTCTGAACCCGGGCGTCGCGGACGGAAACATAGCCGCGACCCTTCGTCACGTTCATTTCCATCTCAAAATCAATATCCTGCGTCAGCGTCGCGATGACCTGCTCAGGATTGATAATCTTGACATTCGCATCGGTTGCAATATCCGCCGCGGTAACGACCCCGGCTTCATGCCGCTCGACTCGTAATGTCTTGGGACCACTCGTCTCCATTCTGATAATCAGAGATTTCACATTCAAGACCAGTTCCGTGACATCTTCCACTATGCCCGGAATTGACGCAAATTCATGATCCGCGCCTTTGATCTTAATGTAATTAACCGCGCTGCCTTCCAGTGAAGAAAGCAGAATTCGCCGCAGGCTGTTACCTACTGTCGTCCCGAAACCACGCTCAAATGGCTCAATATACAGTCGTCCATATGTCGGGGTCGAAACATTCTTATCCAGTTCAATCGTCGTTGGTAACTCGAGTCCACGCCACCTTATTCGCATATTTCGGCCTCCATCAAGCTTCGCTTGCCACTATCAGCCACTATCATCTCTTGTGGTAACTTCCCACATGAGGCCTGTAAAGATAATGTAACTTACTGTTGGGCGAAGCCGTCCAAGCTTCATGCCGGCATGCTATGAAATCCGGCATTTTCATTTCTTGTTAATAATCGTACGATCCTGTTCGAGCGTCAAACCTGTCCGGATCGATTAGCGGGAACAGAACTCAACAATTAATTGTTCTTCAACCGGGATCTGCACTTCATCACGAGAGGGCATGGCCACCACCACTCCCTCCGGCACCGATGGATTGACCTGAAGCCACGACTGCACCGGCGAACCGCCATCAGTTTCGATCTCGTGCTTGACCATCTTCAGGGTCTTTTCCGATGGCTTCAAAGCAATCTTGTCGCCCTGTTTGACCATATAACTGGGTACATCCAGTTTGTGACCGTTCACATATATATGTCCGTGAGCTACCAACTGACGAGCCAGCCGACGCGACCCGGCCCAGTTCATCTTGAAGACGACATTATCCAGACGACGTTCCAGCAGCACCAGTAAGGCTTCTCCGGTATTGCCGCGGATACGTTCCGCTTCTTCAAAACAGATCTGAAAATGCTTTTCTAAAACGCCGTAATAACGCTTGACCTTTTGCTTTTCCCGCAAGTGAACGCCATAATCGCTCAGACGACCTCGACGCCAGGAATGCATTCCCGGTGGTTTGTTCCGGTTTTGTTTTTCAATAGGACACTTGGCGGTCTCACAGCGCATCCCTTTCAAAAACAATTTCATGCCTTCACGCCGACACATCCGGCATACTGCACCTATATCTCTAGCCATAAGCTGTACGATTCCTTATATCATAAAACGTCAATTATCTAATCAAACTTCTTATATTAAACACGGCGTTTCTTACACGGACGGCACCCGTTATGGGGCAGCGGCGTCACATCCTCAATGGAGGATATCCGGATCCCGGCAGACTGCAAGGCGGTAATTGCGGATTCGCGACCCGAACCGGCACCTTTCACTCTCACTTCCAACTCCGTAACGCCATATTTCTTGGCGAGATTAGCGCATTTTTCCGCTGCCTGCTGGGCGGCGAAAGGGGTGCTTTTTCGAGAGCCTTTGAAGCCGATGGTCCCTGCCGAATCCCAGCACAGGGTATCACCATTCACATCCGTAATCGTGACAAGCGTATTATTAAATGACGCTTTAATGTGAACGATGCCTTTGCCAACGTGCCGTCTTACTCGTTTTTTGGTTCCTTTTTTTGCCATGTAATTTTCCTGGTTTCTTTGATCCCGTTTACAGGTTCATTGTCTCGCTCCGATTCAAATTACCCGTTTTTAGGAACGTAATTATCTGCAAATATAATGCTTACATCCGGCCCTGCCGGAAACTTTTTAACCCTTTGGGTATAAATCTCATATTGTGATTCCATCTATCTCTGGTATAGCCTTAACGCTATCCGGCGGCTAATTATCGTTAACGCATGGCCTTGACACCCTTCTTGCCGGCAACGGTCTTACGCGGACCTTTGCGGGTGCGGGCGTTCTTTTGCGTGTTCTGGCCGCGAACCGGCAAGCCGCGACGATGTCGCAAACCCCGGTAGCAGGCGATCTCTTTCAAACGTGAAATATTCTGGCCCGTCTGACGACGCAACTGACCTTCAATCACATAACTGCGCTCCAGTATCGTATTGATGCGACTTAACTCATCATCCGTCAAATCCTTGGCCTTGGTATTTTCCGGAATCTGCGCCTCTTTAAGTATCTGCTTCGACATATAAGGGCCGATACCGTGCAAATATGTCAATGAAATCCATATCTGCTTATCATTAGGAATGTCATTACCAGCTATACGTGGCATGTTTCACCTCATTACTTACCTTGACGTTGTTTGTGACGGGGATTCGCCGAGCATATCACCCGGACAATTCCTTTCCGTTTGATGATTTTACAATTTTCACAAATTCTTTTTACAGAAGCTCTAACTTTCATAACCTTCTCACCTCGAGATGACATCCGCATCTTCGGTCGATGGAATGCCTCATACCTAATCTATTTTCGAAGAATAATGCGCCCTTTTGTCAAATCATACGGACTTACCTCTACGGTTACCGTATCGCCCGGCAGTATACGTATGAAATTCATACGCATCTTACCCGAAACATGGGCCGTTATCTCATGCCCACCTTCGAGGGCGACCTTGAACACCGCGTTAGGCATCGCCTCTATGACGGTCGCATCGACTTTTATAGCTTCACTTTTACCCATAACATTATATCTTATATTTTTTTTCAATAATTTTAGTTTGCATATATATACTCGCTCCGGTTGAAATTATCCATTGTGTCGGATAATAGTTATATACGGATAAATAGCTTACACCCGGCCCTGCCAGGAGCTTTCTACCCGATTGGCTATAAAAAGGCAATTCAATCCGGCAACGTCAGAATCTCCGTGCCATGATCTAATATCGCCAGCGTATGTTCGAAATGGGCCGATGGTTTGCCGTCACGGGTCACCACCGTCCATCCATCACTCAATACCTTCGTTTTATAGGTGCCCATATTCACCATAGGCTCCACCGCCAGAATCATACCCTTGCGAAGCTGCAAATCGTTCCGCAGTAAATCTTCGCTGACGAAATTGGGTATCTTGGGATCTTCATGCATCTTGCGGCCAATGCCATGCCCCACATACTCCCTGACAACGCCAAATCCGGCATTTTCCGCATGATCCTGCATCTCGCGAGCGATTTCGCTCCAGAATCGGCCCGGACGCGCCTCCCTGACCGCAATCTCTAAAACCTCACGAGTAATGGTTATTAACTTTTCAACTTCAGCACTGACTGGACCTACCCTGATAGTCACCGCGGCATCGCCGCAATATCCATTCAGTTTTACGCCGCAATCGACGCTGATAATATCGCCAGCCTCTAACGACCGCGAGTCCGGTATGCCATGTACCACTTCTTCATTTATGCTGGCACAGATACTGGCAGGAAAATCAAATCGAGCCTGCGGATTCGGCACCCCTTTAAAAAGGGCAAGGCCGCCGGCCTGTGCGATCATGTCATCACTGATGGCTGCCAGCTCTGCCGTGCTTATGCCGGGCCTGACTTCCTGCTGCAATCGCTGCAGCGTATTGCCGACCACCCTGCCAGCTTTACGAATCAACTCAATCTCTTTTTTACTGCGTATTGCAATTGCCATGTATTTTTCAGGCTCGAACCTGATCTAACGAGGTGTAGATCTGTCCGGTTACCTGGTCGATATCAACATTACCGTCTATATCTATTAAATTATCGCTGTTCTTATAGTAATCTATCAACGGAGCGGTCTGATCGTGATAAGTCTTGATTCGATTACGAACCACCTCGGGCGTATCGTCTGGCCGTTGCGTCAATTCACCGCCGCCGTTATCACATTGATTGTCATCTTTAGGCGGATTGAATTTAACATGATACGCCGCGCCGCATTTGGTGCAACTGCGACGACCCGTAATCCGCTCTTCCAGTTTTGCGTCATCCACTTCCAGATTCAAAACGGCATCTATCTTCTTGCCGTCGTCGCTCAATGCCTTGTCAAGCTCTTTAGCCTGACCGATGGTTCTCGGAAAACCATCAAAGATAAAACCTTTTGCATTGCTGGCGGCAATTTCCTTCATCATCATCGCCACGATCAGATCGTCCGGCACCAGGTCGCCCCGGTCCATGTACTCCTGAGCCTTCTGTCCCAGCTCCGTACCTTCCTTGCGCTCACGCCGCAGGATATCGCCGCTGGACATGTGTTGCAACCCATAACGGTCTACTATGTATTTACACTGCGTACCTTTGCCGGCACCGGGAGGGCCAAGAAAAACCACTATCATGCATACGCTCCTTTGATGCGCCCGCCTTCCATAAAGCCGGAGTAATTTCGCATTATCAGATTCGTTTCAATTCGCTGCACCAGATCCAGCGACACCGAAACCACAATCAGTAAGCCGGTTCCACCCAGAAACTGGGCCACATTAAAAGGTATGTCCAACCAGACAATAATCAAGGTCGGCACCACGGCGATTAAAGATAAAAACGCCGCCCCTACATACGTAATACGCGCCATGACTTTTTCCAGATACTCTGCGGTTCGACGTCCGGGACGCAGGCCGGGAATAAAGTGACCATAGTCTCGCAGATTATTGGCCATTTCCTTCGGCTGAAACTGAACGGTCGTCCAAAAGTAGGCAAAGAAATAAATCATCAGAATGTATATAAAGTTGTAGATGAACGACGTGGGCGAAAACGCATCGTTGATAATATTCAGCACGAGACTGTTTTGCCACACACGCTGCAGTTGCCCCAGAACAATTGTGGGAAACTGCATCAGCGTCACCGCAAAAATAATGGGCATTACCCCGCCATGATTTACCCGTAACGGCAGATATTGCCGTTGCCCGCCATAGGTCCGGCGGCCGCGGGTTATCTTGGCCATCTGGATCGGAATACGGCGCTGACCCTGTGTGATCAATATTGCGCCGGCTACCACCGCCAGAAACGCCGCAACCAGAAAAATCAGCTTGGCCGGATTAATTTCATTCGCACCGGCATCGATGCTGAAATTGGTCATACCCCATACTTGCATGACGGCCCAGGGCATATTTGCCACAATGCCCGCCATAATGATCAAACTGATCCCGTTGCCGATGCCATATTCATCTATCTGCTCTCCCAGCCACATCAGGAAAACCGTGCCGGCCGTCATCGACAGCACCCCCATCAGGAAAAACAGAAATCGATGCTCACGCAGAATCTCCTGATACACAATGTTATTGCCGGGATTCGCCAGCCAGATCAAGATCGCAAAAGACTGTATAATACACAATCCCACCGTGAGATAACGGGTGTATTCCTGTATTTTCTTTCGACCGACCTCCCCTTCCTTTTGCAGCTTTTCCAGGGAAGGGATAACGGTAACCAGTAGCTGAAAAATAATCGACGCCGAAATATACGGCATAATCCCCAGGCTGAACAACGAACTTTGACTAAGACTGCCGCCGGTGAAAATCTGCATATAATTGGCGATCTGGCCCAGCGGATCATCAGACGCTTCGCCCATCAACGCCCTCAGGGCTTCCTGATCGATTCCCGGCACCGGCACATGAAATCCGATACGGTAGATACACAGCAATCCCAACGTAAAGAAAATCTTTGTCCGGAGCTCCGGAATTTTAAATATGTTTGCTACTGCATTAAACATAATAACCTTCTTCTATAAACGGTTAATCATTTCCCTCTTCAGCTTCTTGAACCTTCTCCACCTCTGCTCGGGGTTTGGCCTTCTTCGCCCGCTTGCCTTTGCCGGCGGCTTCGACCAGTTTCCTCGCTTTATCTGTCAATTCCGCCGACCCCCCGGCACTGGTAATCTTTTGCTCGGCACTGCGGCTGAATTTGTCGGCGACCACGACAAGCTTGCGGTTCAGCTCGCCATCACCCAGAATTTTCACCGGCATACCGCCCCCGCGAATCAGGCCGGCCTGACTCAGACATTCCGCGTTCACCGTCGTCCCTTCGGAAAAACAATCGAGCTGTGCTACGTTCACTATCTCATAACGCAATGTAAAATTGACGTTATTGAATCCACGCTTGGGCAAACGGCGAAACAGCGGCATCTGACCGCCTTCTTTGGTAATGGGCGGACGCTTGCCGGCACGGGACATCTGTCCTTTATGACCGCGACCGGCTGTTTTACCCAAACCACTGCCTTGCCCTCTTCCCTTACGTCGCCGAATAGAATGACGACCAACTAACGCTGTAATCTCATGAATCATCATGATGGTAATTCCCTATCATGTATAACAAAATAATGCTTTAAATTCACACCTCTATGGTCACGCCGCGAAGCCGCTCTACTTCCTCTTTGGAAATCAGAGATTTCAGAGCGTTCATCGTCGCCTTGACCACATTCTTCGGGCCGGTACTGCCGTACACTTTAGTTAGTACGTCACGCACACCCGCCAATTCAAGCATCGCCCGTGCCGAAGCCCCGGCAATAACGCCGGTTCCTTCACTGGCCGGCATCAGCATCACACGGGTCGCGCCAAAACGACCGATGACTTTATGCGGGATGGTATTGCCGCGAAGATTAACCTTAACCAGGTTCCGCCGGGCATCTTTGATGGATTTCTCCACCGCAGGCGGCACTTCGTTGGCCTTGCCGTAACCGAATCCTACTTCACCATTACGGTTGCCAACCACTACCAGTGCGGCAAAACTGAATCTGCGACCGCCTTTGACTACTGTGGAACAGCGGTAAACCTTTACGACTGTTTCTACATAAGGACTGCTTTCTTCGAAACCTCTTTGTTGTGGTTTAAATTGAGCCACCATTGTCTCCCAATATATTATTTAGTTCGGGATTGCGTTGCTATTCACTGATGAGATTCCTGCTTAGAAAGTCCACGCAGGCTGCCTCATACGTTCTCCTGTTTTAAAATTTCAAGCCCGCTTCCCGAGCGGCATCCGCCAACTCCTTGACGCGACCGTGAAACAGATAACCGTTACGATCGAAACGCACCTGATGTATACCAACCGACTGCGCTTCCTTGGCTATTCTCTGGCCGACCAGTTTGGCCGCTTCCTTGTTGCTGCCGTTTTTAATCTGTCCGATACGGTTTTCCGGAACCGAACTGGCCGAAGCCAGCGTCAGTCCGCCCTCGTCGTCGATAATCTGGGCATATATCTGCCGTGAAGAACGATAAACCATCAAACGAGGATACTGCGAATCGCCGTATACCTTTTTACGAACCCTCTTTTTGCGTTTTATTCGTTTGTAAACTTTTACTTTATTTTTATCCATAACTCATCTCGTATCAGAAAATATCTCAAGCTCTTTTCAAGCGACCGCTCGCATTACGCACTGCCGAAAGCCTTGCCTTCCTTGCGAACGATAACTTCATCGGCATAACGGATGCCTTTACCCAGATAAGGCTCCGGCGGACGCACCCGGCGGATATCCGAGGCAAACTGACCGACAACCTGTTTATCCGGCCCGGTAATCGTAAACACGGCCGGCACATCATTTCCCCTGGCATTCGGAGTTTCAATATCCACGTTGACCCCGCCGGGAATCTTCAGGTTATGCGGCTTGGCCGTTCCAACTGTCAGAGAAATATCCGGCCCCTGAACCTTTACACCATAGCCCGTACCATAGATTTCCATCTTTCTCTGATAGCCCCGGCTGACACCTTCTACCATATTGGCGATCAAGGATCGCATCGTACCATGCAGCGAACGATGCTCACGGGAATCGCTCGGACGCACGACCCGAATCTCGCCGATATCCTGATCCAGTTCGACGTTGATTTCGGGATGAACTTTCAGCGTCAAATTCCCCTTGGGACCACTGAGGTTCAAGGTCTTATCCTTCAGATCAATCTTTACGCCTGATTCGATTTTTACTGGTTTGTTTCCTATACGGCTCATAATTCGCTATTCAATATATATGTGTGAACTGATTTAATACACCAGGCAGAGTACTTCGCCGCCAACGTTTATTTCCCGGCACTGACGGTCCGTCATCACGCCTTTATTCGTACTGATCACCGCAATGCCCAGCCCGCCGCGAACCTGCGGCAGCTCACTCACCTTGCTGTACTGCCGGCACGAGGTCTTGCTGTAACGGGATATGTGATTGATAACCTTTTCTCCCAGGGGACCATATTTCAAATCAATACGCAATTCGTCAAATTTGCCGTTGTTGATACGGTCATAACCTTTTATATATCCCTGCTCCTGCAACACTCTGGCAATACCTTCGCACCCCTTGCTCGCCCGGATAAGCACAC
Organism: uncultured Pirellulales bacterium; assembly: GCA_964482555.1. Lineage (GTDB taxonomy): Bacteria > Planctomycetota > Phycisphaerae > Sedimentisphaerales > SM23-30 > CAYZXY01. The sequence goes on along the minus strand of CAYZXY010000010.1, from coordinate 41,590 downwards.
TGGTATGGTTCACACTCACGGCGTTGCGTATGCGGGTTAACATGTCTGAAATCGGGTCACAATGCATAATTTATTCGTGCTCCCACTTAATAAATGCTCGTTACAATCGAGTTTATTTCGTTTTTAAATGTTGTCTCTTATCCAGTCTTACCGTTCAAGGCTGACCGACGGTGTCGAGCCGGACGGTCCATCACCAACTGCTCTTGCGAACACCGGGTATCTTCCCTTCGTTAGCGAGGGTCCGGAAACAGATACGGCATATCTTGAACTTACGATAAACCGCACGAGGACGACCACACAACTGACAGCGGGTATATCCTCTGACTTTAAATTTTGGGATCTGGGCTGATTTATATACTATTGCTTTCGTCGCCATAAACTATCCTCATCCGTCATGGATTAATTTAAATTCTTGAAAGGCATGCCGAATAATTGCAGCAGCTTGCGGCCTTCTTCATCGGTTTTTGCTGTAGTAACCATCGCAATATTCATTCCCTGCACATTGGCAATCCTGTCAGGATCGATCTCGGGAAAAATCGCCTGTTCCGTAATGCCCAGGCTGTAATTGCCGCGACCGTCGAAACACTTGGGATTCAAACCGCGAAAATCGCGAATTCGCGGAATCGCCAGACTGATCAGACGATCCAGAAATTCATACATTCGCTGCTTACGTAACGTCACCTTCAAGCCGATATCCGAACCCTGACGCAGCTTAAAATTGGAAACGCTCACCCGTGCCGCACAATACAGCGGTTTCTGACCGGTAATCTGCGTCAATTCCACGGCGGCATTTTCCAGCAGCTTTTTGTCCTGTATCGCACGGCCGATACCCATCGACACCACGATCTTTTCCAGCCGCGGCACTTCCATGCGATTTTTGTATTTAAACTCATCAAACATCTGGCTGATGATTTCTGATTTGTATAAAGCTTGCAACCTGGCCATAACAACCTCTTATCTGAGCTTTTTATTAATCTATGTGATTTCCTGCTGTGGAAACACGCTTTTTAATCCCATCTTCCACGACATACCGGACACGGCTGCCCTTGCCGGTTGTCGAATCCAGCGGCAAAACATTGCTGATATGAATCGGACGTTCTACATGCAGCCGGCCGCCTTGCGGATTCTGACGCGATGGCCGGACATGACGGTACACCATGTTAACGCCTTCGACTACGACCTGATGCTTTTCGGGATTGACACTGAGCACCTTGCCGTGCTTGTCCTTGTCGTCACCTGTAATCACGACCACCGTATCCCCTTTTTTTACATGTTTCGCCATTACACCACCTCCGAAGCCAGAGATATGATTTTCATAAAGTTCTTTTCCCGGAGCTCGCGGGCGACGGCACCAAAAATACGCGTTCCGATCGGATTGCCGTTATCATCGATCAATACCCCGGCATTGCTGTCGAAACGGACATAACTGCCGTCCGGACGCATCACCGGATACTTTGTACGAATCACAACACACTTATACACCTTCTTGTTGTCCAGGTTCATCGTCGGCAACGATTTCTTGATCGACACCAGCACGATATCGCCTACCGTGGCTGTTCGTCGCGTATATTGCCCCCGGGCCGTACTGCCGCCCAGAACACGAATGAACTGGGCCGTCTTCGCCCCCGTGTTGTCGGCTACATCTATTATAGTTTCTGCTTGAATCATGACAGCTTCACGCCTGAATAAAATGGTTTACTTTAATTCTTAACAATATTCACCAGCCGCCAGCTTTTCGTGGCGCTCAAACGACGACATTTGCAAATATCAACGGTATCGCCCACGACGGCCTCATTCTTCTCATCGTGTGCGTGAGCGATCGTACGACGCCGGAGCGACTTACCGTATTTAGGATGCCGCATCATATAATTCAACAACACCTTAACCGTCTTATCTCCGGATTTTGAGGATACTATTCCTCGATATAACGTAGGTTCTTTACGTTCCTTCTCAGCCATAGATTATTCCTTAGTACGCTTACTTTTCTGCCGCTGCTGTCTGGGCTTCCGCCGCCAGTTCACGTTCCCTTAATACCGTTTTGATCCGGGCAATCGTTCGCTTTATCTTGATAAGCTGCGTCGGATCTTCCAGCTTCTCTGTTACAGCCTGTGATCTTAAATCAAACAGCTTTTGATGTTGATGTTCCAACTCTTCAGGCAGTTCATCTGGATTCATTTCTCTGATTTCTTTGATATTCATGGCGCCTTATACTCGTTCCGATTGAAAATTCCCGCTTTATCCAAACACAATTATGTGCGGGCAAAGCCTTTACGACTGGCCCTGGCGGGGATTCTCATACCCTTTGGTATATCTTACTTCTTGTATTATACTATGTCCTGATCTCTGCTACACCGCATGACGACGACGAACGAACCGGCAGCGAACCGGCATCTTATGAGCGATACGGGTCATGGCCTGCCGGGCTATGTTCTCCGGCACTCCGCCAACTTCATACAACACCGTTCCGGGTTTAATATGAGCCACCCAGAAATCCGGTTCGCCCTTACCTTTACCCATACGCGTTTCCAGCGGCTTGCCACTCACGGAGCGATGCGGGAAAATACGAATGTAAATCTTTCCTTCACGTCTCAAAAAGTGCGTCGCGGCCACACGGCCTGCTTCGATCTGACGGCCGGTTATCTTCGCTTCTCCCAGAGCCTGCAAACCGAAATCGCCAAAGGCCACATAATTCCCTTTGCACGCCTTGCCTTTAATGCGGCCGCGCTGATATTTTCTCCATTTAACTCGTTTGGGCATTAACGCCATAACGACACCTCAATTATAAATGACTAAGCTTATATTCAGCTTTATCTTATAGCGATCCCTGCCGCATCCAGCGATTCAGAAATCATTGTTCACATGATCATCAACAGACTCATACAGCCCTACTTTTTATACTTCTGGCCGCCCTTCTCCTGCTCTTGTTCCTGCCTGGCATCGTAAAACATGCCTTTAAAAATCCAGACTTTGATTCCAATTGCGCCATAAGTCGTTACTGCCACAGTTAATCCGTAATCAACATCCGCCTGCAACGTCTGCAGCGGAATGCTGCCCAGAATCTGCTTCTCCGAGCGAGCCAGTTCCGCCCCGCCCAGACGACCCGAACAGATAATCTTCACACCGCTGGCGCCGTTGGCCATGGCTGCCTCGCAATGCTGCTTCATCACCCGGCGAAATGCCGCCCGACGCTTAAGCTGCTCCGAAATCGCCTCCGCAACCAGTTGGGCATCAAGCTCCGGCGTCTTCACTTCCATCACGTTAACGGTTACCTTGCGGTTGATCAGGTCTTCTATCGCTTCTCGCAGCTTTTCGATCTCGGCGCCTTTAGGTCCGATTACCAGGCCCGGCCGCGAGGTATGCAGCGTCACACGGACATCATCACGCGTCCGTTCTATATCGATATTAGCAACTGCGGCATACGGAGGTTGCTTATTAAGACGGTTATCCACAAACTTACGAATCATCTGATCTTCTATTAGAAACGTTCCGTAAGCCGCCTTCGGAGCAAACCAGCGACTTTTCCAGCCGCGGGTAATTCCGGTTCTGAATCCTATTGGCGATACCTTCTGACCCATATATAAACCTCAATCTCTTAAATCAGGATTATTCCATATCCACACTGACATGTATATGACTCGACAACCGGGTGAAAGGCACCGCCCGACCGCGATCTTTCGGACGCCAGCGACGCGTCCCCTGACGAACGCCGCCCTCATCCACACGCGACTCCGACACAAACAGCCGTTCAATATTCGCTTCGTTCTCATCCGCATTCGCAATCGCGCTGCGAAGCACTTTGTCCACCATTACGGCCGCCCGCTTATTCGTAAACTTCAACACATCCAGAGCATCCTGCACATGCCGGCCGCGAATCAGATCTGCCACCAGCCGCACCTTCCGCGGCGCCATGGGACAATGATTATGCGAGGCTTTCCATACATGCAAATCCAATTGCTCGACACCCAGTGTTTGTGCGAGCTGCGACAACTCTCTTGATGTCGGCCGGGGTTTGTAAAGACCGCGTTCCCAGTTTTTAACGCTGGAAACGGCCGTCTTAAGCTGAACGTCACGCTCCCCGTCTTCCAAACCCGCTGGCAACAAATGTTCTGCCAGCTCTTCTACGGTCTTCCCGCTGTCCGTGCGATACTTCTTTAATTTTTCACCGCTTAACATAAGCTTTCACCTATCTATCACCAGGCTTACTGTCATTTATTATATTCGTTCCAATTGAAAATTCCCGTTTTGTCAAAACATGACTATGTGCGGGCAATGCCTTTACGACTGGCCCTGGCGGGAATTCTCATACCCTTTGGGTATAACTACTTCTTCTTGCTGCCGGCATGACCCCGGAAGATCCGTGTCGGCGAAAACTCACCCAGTTTATGCCCCACCATATCTTCGGTGACATAAACTTTGTTAAACACCTTGCCGTTATAGACCATAAATGTATGGCCCACAAATTCCGGCACTATCGTGCAGCGCCGAGCCCAGGTCTTCAACGCGTCGTGTTTACCTTCTTCATCCAGCTTCATGACCTTCTGGAAGAGTTTCTCATCTACAAAAGGGCCTTTTTTTAATGATCGTCCCATCGTTTATTATCCTGCTTTACAGTACCAGCTGCCCGTAACGTTTACTCTTTCTACGACGAATAATCCATTTGCCGCTCGTTTTTCGCGCACTACGCGTTTTGCCGCCCTTGGCCAGCACTCCCGTCGGCGAACAGGGATGACGACCGCCGTTCGAGCGGCCTTCACCACCGCCCATCGGATGCGCGACAGGGTTCATCGCCTTGCCGCGGACATGTGGACGTCGGCCCATATGACGCTTGCGACCGGCTTTACCTATCGAAACATTCTGATGATCCGTATTGCCGATCTGACCGATAGTCGCCCGGCACTTTAACGACACCATACGCATTTCACCGCTGGGCAAGATAATATGGGCCATTCCGTTATCTTTGGCTCCCAGGCGGGCCACCGCCCCGGCGGAACGAACCATCTTGCCGCCCTGCCCGGGATTCATTTCAATATTGTGAACTTCCAGCCCCACGGGTATCGAAGCCAGAGGCATACAGTTACCGGTTTTCGGTTCGACCTTCCGGCCGCTTTCCACAATCTCGCCAACCCGCAAGCCCTGCGGTGCCAGCATATAACGCTTTTCACCGTCCTGATATTCCAGCAACGCGATAAAACAGGTGCGATTGGGATCGTATTCGATCGCCGCGACCGTCGCCGTCATGCCGTCCTTGTTCCGTTTGAAATCGATAATGCGATATTTCTTCCTCGCACCGCCTCCACGGAAACGGACCGTCGTCTTACCGCTGTGATTCCGCCCGCCGGTCTTCTTGATACGCTTGGTCAGCGACTTTTCCGGATGATCCTTCGTCAATTCGGTATAGGCGTTTACCGAAGAATTTCTGCGGCCGTTACTCGTTGGTTTATATACTTTAATTGGCATAAGAGTCTCACTGTTTTTGCAGTTACGCCTGTGCGTCTATATTAATATCTTCATTAGAACAAATCAATATGATGGTCTTCTTGCAGCTTAACGACTGCCTTCTTCCAATTCGATGTGGTACTGCGGATATATCCGCGACGACGAGGCTTGCCCTTCCGGTTGGCGGTACGTACTTCCTCAACCTTGACATTATAAATCTTCTCAATCGCCAGCTTGATTTCCGTTTTATTGGCTTTGGTGTGCACCTGGAACGGATACGCGTTCAGAGTTCGCGCCTGATGCGTGCCCTGCTCTGTAACCAGCGGTTTGATGATCACTTGATATTTATCCACGGCTCGGTCCTCTCGTCTTCTATACTCGTTACGATTGAATTATTTCGTTGGGCCCCAACGTAATTAAGTGCGGATAAAACACTCGCGTTTGGCCCTGGCGGAAATTCTCATTCCGGCGTCTCGCCATTGTTCTGCCTGCAGGAATCCAGGAATATGTTCAAGGCATTCAAGGTAAACAGAATCTTCCGGCGGTTGCAAATGTCGCCGGCATTCAACTGATCCACTTCCATCGCATCTACCCGCGGTATATTCCGCAGCGATTTGATCGCATTGACATTGTAATCATCCATGGCCACCAGGCAACTGCGGCCCTTGTCCACCTTGAGGTTGTCCAGAATACCGACAAAATCCTTCGTCCGGGGGGCGTCAAACTCCAACTTGTCAATCACGATGGCGTCGTTGCTTTGCAGCTTGGCCAGAATCGCCGAATTACGCGCCATGCGACGCTGCTTCTTCGGCATCCGCAGGGAAAAATCTCGGGCCTTCTTGGCAAATGCCACGCCGCCGCCTTTACGCACCACTGTACGGTTGGCTCCCATCCGGGCCCGCCCCGTACCCTTCTGACGATACAGCTTCCGGGTCGAACCGGCTACCAGACTCCGGCTCTTCGTGCTGGCCGTTCCCACGCGACGATTCGCATGGTACATCACCAACGCCTGCTTTAACAGGCTATGCCGGACCTTCTCACCCAGCAGGGCCTCGTCGATCTGCATGCGATCGACTTCCTGTCCTTCTCGATTATAAACGGGCAACTCTATCATAATTCATTACCGTTAGCGTTATTATTGTTTCGTTTTAGATGTTCGTACCATGACCAGACCGTTTCGCGGACCCGGCACCGGACCTTTCACAATGATCAGATTGTTTTCTTCGTCCAGCCTGATAACCTTATGATTACGAGAGGTGCAGCGCTCATGACCCATGTGACCGCCCATCTTCTTGCCTTTACGAATACCCCGGCTCATACCGGCGCTTCCAGAGTTGGAACCAATACCACCCGGGTGACGGTGTTTCCGCTCAGTACCGTGCGAAGCCGACATACCCTTAAACCCATGACGCTTCATGACGCCGGCAAACCCCTTGCCTTTGGTCACCCCCGTAATATCCACATATCGCGATTCTTCAAATACCTTGACTGTCAGCTCCGCCCCGGCTTCCGTGACTGACGGTTCGCTCAGCCGTAATTCCTTCACATGACGCTTCACCGTGGCATCAACCTTTTTGGCATGACCAATCTGAGGCTTCTTTCGCAACTGAGGCTTGACATCCTCAAAACCAATCTGCAAGGCATGATAACCATCTGTTTCCTCATTCTTCACCTGCATCACCGTACAGGGACCCGCCTGAATGATCGTAACCGGCTCGATGCGGCCGTCATCATTATAAAGCCGCGTCATACCAATTTTTTTACCTAATAACATCATGGTCTTCTTTACCTTAATTATCAGTTCTTCAAACAAAGAAAAAACGTGCAATATCAGGATATATGCACGTTTCGCCGGTATCTCGGTCAAACTCTGATTTTCACAAACACACCCGCAGGTACTACCAGACGATTTAATGCCTCGACCGTACGAGGGTTCGCTTCGTAAATGTCAATCAGACGCTTGTGCGTACGGATTTCAAACTGTTCACGCGATTTTTTGTCAATGTGCGGCGATCGCAGCACCGTATAACGCTCAATACGCGTCGGCAGCGGGATCGGACCGCTCACGCGAGCATTGGTCCGGCTGGCCTGATCCACTATCTCACGGGCTGATGCATCCAGCGCCCCGTGATCATAGGCTTCCATTCGTATTCTTATTCTTTCGGCTTCCACAAAAAGACTCCTCTTGGCCGGGCTCCCGGCCGGTCAACAATACCTGTAACAGCTTGTCTCCCAGAAAGTTCCATCTGCCACCGGCTTTTGGGCCGTAAATTAAACAGACCAGCAATGATACCTGTTTCACCAGCCGCGTCAACAATTTTTCTTAATTATTTATTAATTTTTTGTCAGAAAAATTATTTCTGGAATTTATGAATATAAACAACCGGAAAAGCCAAAACAAATAATGGCTTCGCATCAGCGATGATTAGTGATAACTCATCTCCCATCCATGAGCTAAGTCTAGGTAAGAATTCAACTTACACTAACGCGGCCGCTTCCGTGACAACCGCTCGCTTCCAGTTGATTCGACCAATATAGCCATTTCATTTCCCCTTGTCAACCCTTTGCCAAAAAAATCTCCTGATTTTCCCCAAAATACCCCTCAACCTTTCTCGTCTTTTTAGGCCCTCAAGACTTAAAGGGATCTCTATCCCCCCAAAAAAACATTTCTTGTGCCTCCTGCCCTTTGCCGCTAAATCTCGATCAATCATACATCTTCGTGATTACCTTGATTATCTTAGAGCCCTCGTGTCTTGGTGGTTCATCTGGGACTATACCCGAAAACCAGAACCCTATACCCCGATTCCACTTAACGCTCGCCTTGCCCCCTGTGAAATTCGTGGTTTCACTTCTATCTAATAGCTCGTCTCAATCACCTTCTGCGCCAACTGCTCCGGCATCGGACTGTATTCGGCCGGCTCCATCGTATAACTCGCCCGACCCTGCGTGCTGCTCCGCAGGTCCGAGGCATAGCCGAACATCTCCGCCAGCGGCACCCGGGCACTGATGATCCGCACTTCGCCCCGCTGCTCGGTCTTGTTGATAATCGCCCGCTTGCGCGTCAGATCGCCCTGCACGGCGCCGTAAAATTTCTCCGGCGTCACCACCTGCAGCTTCATGATCGGTTCCAGCATAATTGACTTTGCGTTCCTGAGTGCATCTTCGAAAGCGATAACCCCGGCCTGCTGAAACGCGATATCCGAAGAATCCGTTTCGTGAAAGGAACCGCCGATTAACCGCACTTTGATATTAATGATCTGATACCCCGCCAGAATGCCCGAACCAGCCGAACCCTCTATGGCTTCCATGATCGGCGGGAGGAACTCCTTCGGAATATCGCCGCCGGAAATGTGATCTTCAATGACAACCGTTGTTTCATCATCCTTGCCGGGCTGATACGGCTCGACTTCCAGAATGACATGACCGTATTGGCCGCGACCGCCGGTCTGTTTTTCGAATTTCCCTTCGCCCCGGCCAACCTGGGACACCGTTTCCTTGTACGACACGCGCGGACGGCCGACCAGAATATCCAGCTTCATATCACGTACCAGCTTATGCTGCAGAATCTCCAGATGCAGCTCCCCCATACCGCTGATGATAGTTTGCCCGGTTTCCTCGCGGAATTCCGCCTTGAACGTCGGATCCTCCCGCTTAAGTATCTCTAAAGCTTCGGCCAGCTTATTTCTCTCGCCGGCGGTTCGCGGCTCGATCGACAGCGATATAACCGGCTCGGGAAACTTGATCCGCTCCAGTTCGACCGGATTTTTGGGCGAACAGATCGTATCCCCGGTCAGACTCTGCTTCAATCCGATCAACGCCACTATATCGCCCGCGACGGCCTTGTCCAGACTCTGACGCGAATTGGCATGCATGCGGAAAATCTTGGTGACGTTTTCCTTCCGGTCGCGGGTGCTGTTGAGCACCCGGGTACCCGCTCCCAGACTGCCCGAATATATGCGGGCGTATGTCATGTCGCCGTGCTGATCGGAAACGATCTTGAATGCCATCGCTGCCAGCGGCCCCTCAGGATCACATGTCAGGTCAATCGGCTTATCGGAATGTTTCGGAACATGCCCTTTGACAATGCCGCGATCCAGCGGACTGGGAAGAAAATCCAGCACCGCGTCCAGCAGCTTCCTCGAACCAATACTCTTCAAGGCCGCCCCGCACAATGTCGGATGACATTTATTCTCCAGCGTACCCTTCCGCAACGCCGCCACAATCTCATCGCGCGATAATGGCTCTTCCAGCAGATATTTCTCCATGACTTTTTCATCGAAGTCCGCCGCGATTTCGATCATCCGCTGACGACCCTTTTCCGCGGCTTCCTGAAATGCCGCCGGTATTTCAAGAACCTCATAACTCGCACCGACCTTATCGGCCTTGAAAAGGTATTGTTTCATCTCCAGAAAATCGATAAAACCGTCGAAATCATCCTGTGAACCCGTCGGAATCTGAACCGGTACCGGCGACGCCAGCAATTTCTCCCGCAAACTCTCCAGCGACATCTCAAAATCCGCCCCGATTTTGTCCATTTTATTAATAAAACATATGCGGGGAACGTTGTATTTCTCGGCCTGACGCCAGACGGTTTCCGATTGGGCCTGTACTCCCTCGCTGGCGTCAAAAACCGCCACCGCACCATCCAGCACGCAAAGCGACCGCTCAACCTCCACCGTAAAATCCACATGCCCCGGCGTATCAATCAGATTAATCGTATAGTCCTTCCAGGGACACGTTGTCGCGGCGGAAGTAATGGTAATACCACGCTGCTGCTCCTCTTCCAGATAATCCATAACCGCCGTGCCGTCATGCACTTCGCCAATTTTGTGGGTACGCCCGGTAAAAAACAGTATTCGCTCGGTAACCGTGGTTTTCCCGGCGTCAATATGGGCCATTATTCCGATATTTCTTAGCTTTTTCAGGTCCATTTTATAACGTTTTGTCTGGTTTCATGGTTAAAACTTAGCAGTAAACACAACTTAATGTATTGTTAACAAAATAAGAAATAACAAAACAACAAAAAAAGCCACAACAAGGCCATAAAACTGCCCGATTGTGGCTTAAAAAACGATAAATTACCATGCAAAATGCGCAAAAGCCTTATTCGCTTCCGCCATTCTATGAACGTTTTCTCGAGTAGTCATGGCAGTACCTTCTTTGTTGAAGGCGTTTGTCAGCTCATCAGCAAGCCGCACGGACATGGGCTTACCTTTTTTAGCGCGTGCCGCGGCCAGAATCCAGCGAATAGCTAACGTCTGTTGACGCTTTGACTTTACCTGCATGGGAACCTGGTAGGTCGAACCACCGACACGTTTACTGCGAACCTCGATGAGCGGCTTGACATTATTTACAGCCGTTTCAAAGATTTCAGCTGGCGGGGTGTCTTTAATGCGTTTGCTGAGAATGTTCAACGTATTGTACATGATGCGATGAGAGGTGCTTTTCTTTCCGTCCCACATCATGGAATTCACGAACTTCGACATTAAAACACTGCCGTGAACAGGGTCGGGCCTGAGTTGTTTGGCAGAAGCTGTAAAACGTCTTGGCATGGTTTCTGTATCTCCGATATAATTATAAATACTTATTTTATAAACAATTAACTATCATTCAAATTTCGCTTTACTTGCCCCGTTTAGCGCCGTATTTACTGCGGCCTTGTTTACGATTTGCCACGCCCATCGTATCGAGTACACCGCGGACGATATGATAACGTACACCCGGAAGGTCACGTACCCTGCCGCCGCGGATTACGACTATGCTGTGTTCCTGGAGGTTATGGTCAATTCCAGGGATGTAAGCCGTTACCTCCCGGCCGTTACTAAGACGGACACGGGCTACTTTTCGCAGAGCGGAATTCGGTTTCTTGGGCGTCTGGGTTTTGACCTGAAGACACACGCCCCGTTTTTGCGGACAATTCTGCAAGTCAGTCGTACGCGACTTTTTGATTACCTTTTTACGGCCTTTTCTAATAAGCTGATTGACAGTTGGCATAAAAATTAAACTCCATATATCAAGTAAAGCATATTTATAACTGTTTTCTTTTAATCTTTCAAGCCTAAAGCTTCTTTTACTGCCGCTTCGGCACGTGCTTCTTCGGTTTCCTGCTCGGTCAACTCCTTGGTTTCCAGTTCCGCCGGTGTCGGTGGCTTGGCAGTATGCTTGATAACAATGTCCAGATAAGGCTTGAAGGCGGTTCCGGCCGGTATCAGATGGCCCAGAATAACATTTTCCTTCAGGCCCATCAACTGATCCACTTTACCGGAAATGCCCGCTTCGGTAAGCACCCGTGTGGTTTCCTGGAAACTGGCCGCCGAAACGAAACTTTCCGATTGCAGCGAAGCCTTGGTAATTCCCAGCAACATGGTCGTACCCGTTGCGGGCCGGCATTTTTTGCCTTCCGCCAGATCCCCGCCGATAGCGTGTATCGGATCATTGACTTTCTCAAGTTCTTCGCGGGTCATGACCTGACCTTCCTTGAGATCGGAGTCGCCGGGATTGCTGATCTTGATACTGTGGGCAATTTTATCATTAGCATGGCGGAACACGAATTTATCGACGATATCGCCCGGCAGCAGTTCGGTGTCGCCGGCGTTATCGATTTTGACTTTTCGAAGCATCTGAGACACAACGATTTCTATATGTTTATCGTTAATGGTCTGCTTCTGTGCCCGGTAAACGTTCTGGATTTCCATCAGCAGATAATGCTGCAGGGTTTCCTCACCGCGAATACGCAGGATATCGTGCGGGATCAGCGGACCGTCGGTCAGCGGATCGCCCGCTTCAACATAATCACCGGAATGCACCAGCAGGTGTTTATCATGCGGCACGTGGTGTTCCACTTCCATGCCGGATTCTGATTTGACGCTGATGGTCATCTTGCCGCGGCGCTTATCGCTGCGGAGCTCGACCTGACCGGAGATTTCGGCCATGGCGGCCGGTTCTTTCGGTTTGCGGGCTTCGAATACTTCCGTAACACGAGGCAGACCGCCGGTGATATCCTGGGTACCGCCAATCGCCCGGGGCTGCTGAGCCAGCAGCACACCGGCATGAATTTTCTTGCCTTCTTCCACCTGAATACGGGCCTTGGCCGGCAGATAGTGGAAGTCCAGAATACGGCCTTCCTCATCCTCGATGACAATACGGGGATGTTTCTCGCCTTTATGCTCGATAACCACCGGCCGTCTGATCTTGCCGCCGGCTTCGATTTCGGTCCGGATGGTTTCACCTTCTTCGATATCCTGGAACCGGACAATACCGGATGCTTCGGAAAGAATCGGTACGCTGTGCGGGTCCCATTCGAACATCGGATCGCCAAGATTAACCTGGCTGCCTTCTTCCACAAAAAGCGTCGAACCATACGGCACTTTGTATCGCTCTAGCTCGCGATTTTTGTCATCGTATAGGATGACTTCACCATTACGTTTCAGAGCGACCAGTTTGGTCGTGCCGTCTTCGGCAGGAACTGCCACAACATTGAGACCCGAATGTCTGACCGTCCCGGCCGCGGTGGCTCGAGTTTGGTGTTCCATAACGGTTCGTTCCGCAATTCCGCCGGTATGGAAGGTCCGCATGGTAAGCTGGGTGCCCGGTTCGCCAATCGACTGGGCGGCAATGATTCCCACCGCCAGGCCTTCTTCTACCAGACGACCGCTGCTCATATCCACCCCGTAGCACAAAGCACAGGTTCCCAGCGGGCTTTCACAGGTCATCGGACTGCGCACACGTATCGAATCAAGACCGAGTTCTTCAATCTTCTTAGCAATTTCATTGGTGATGATTTCGTTCTCATTAACAATGCATTCATCGGTAATCGGATTGCGAATCGTATCGCGGGCAATACGGCCGATAGTCAGGTTACGTAAGGGAATCGAAATCTGTTCACCCTGATAAATGGCGCTCTTGGTGATGCCTTGGAGAGTCCCGCAATCGTGCTCATTGACAATAACATTCTGGCACACATCCGCCAGCTTACGCGTCAGATAACCGCTGTCCGCGGTCTTGAGCGCCGTATCGGCCAGCCCTTTACGGGCACCATGAGTCGAACTGAAGTATTCCAGCACTTTCAGCCCTTCGCGGAAATTTGACTTGATCGGCGTTTCGATGATCTCGCCGGACGGCTTGGCCATCAGGGCCCGCATACCGGCGAGCTGCTGGATCTGGTCGATACGGCCGCGAGCACCCGATTCGGTCATCAGATAAACCGGATTCAGATAAGGCTTGCCGTCACGTTCATCCTCCTCGAGCTCCCGCATCATTTCATTCGTCACCTGCACACGGGCATGCGTCCACGCGTCAATGACCTGGTTTTTCCGTTCCCCATCGGTCAGGGCGCCGGCGGCATAGTGATCTTCGATCATATCGACGCGTTTCTGCGTGGTATCGATGATTTCCTGCTTTTTCGCCGGAATACGCAGGTCGGTAATCGACATGGAGAGCCCGGCCCGGGTCGCGTATTTAAAACCCTGCTCTTTAATGGTATCGAGCAGATCGATGGTTTTGTCCTTGCCCGCCACGCGGAACACATCGCTAATAACCCGGCTGAGACCTTTCGATCCCTGCGGAAAATTATAAAAATGCATCGCCTCCGGCAGCGAATCGTTAAAGAAACAGCGGCCGGGAGTCGTTTCGATCAGAACGCCGGGTTCGCTGAGATTACTGTCTTTGTCAATCGCGCGTTTATGCCTGGGAAGCCGCACTTTTACTTTCGACTGAAGCGTGACCTTGCCGAAATCATACGCCATCATGGCTTCCTGCGGACTGCTGAAAATCATCCCTTCACCTTTTTCCTTTTCGCAGCTCAGGGTAATATAAAAATTGCCCAGAACCACGTCCTGCGAAGGCGACATAATCGGCGAACCGTTGGCCGGCGAGAAAATATTCGTCGCGGCCAGCATCAGCGTATGAGCCTCAACCTGGGCTTCCACGCTCAAGGGCAGATGCACCGCCATCTGATCGCCGTCAAAGTCGGCATTAAAGCCTTTGCAAACCAGCGGATGCAGCTGGATGGCATTGCCTTCTATCAGCACCGGCTCAAAGGCCTGGATACCCATACGGTGCAGCGTCGGTGCACGGTTGAGCATCACGGGATGATGCCGGATAACATCTTCCAGAACATCAAACACGCCTTCTTCACGCCGTTCAAGCATCTTCTTGGCGCTCTTGATGGTATCGGCCATGCCGCGTTCCTTAAGTTGCCGGATGATGAAAGGCTGATAAAGCTCAAGAGCAATTTTCTTGGGCAGACCGCACTGGTACAGCTTCAATTCAGGACCGACGACAATCACGGAACGGGCCGAATAATCGACACGTTTACCGAGCAGGTTTTCGCGGAAGCGTCCCTGCTTACCTTTGATCATGTCGGTCAAACTCTTGAGCGGCCGGTTACTGGAACCCAGAACCGGACGCCGGCAACGCCCGTTATCGAACAACGCATCCACCGCTTGCTGCAGCATGCGTTTTTCATTACGAATAATCACTTCCGGAGCATTCAAATCGACCAGCTTTTTCAGACGATTGTTCCGGTTGATGATGCGACGATAGAGATCGTTCAGATCGCTGGTGGCGAAATTGCCGCTCTCCAGCAGAACCAGCGGCCGCAGATCCGGCGGTATGACGGGTATGACATCCATCACCATCCAGTTGGGATCGTTATCGCTTTGCCGCAGCGACTCAATAATCTTGAGACGCTTACTGATCTCTTTGGATTTCTGCTGGCTGTTCGTCTTATCGAGATCTTCCCGCAGCTTGCGGACTTCCTCGTTCATGTCGAGGCTGTTCAACATAGAACGTACCGCCTCCGCACCCATTTCCGCAGTGAAAGTTTCCCCATAGGTCTCCAGGGCCCGACGGTATTCATCCTCAGACAAGAGCTGCTTGGGCTTCAACTGCGTGGGGCCCGGATCGGTCACGATATAATCCTGGAAATAGACCAGTTTTTCCAGATCGGCAGTCTTCATATCCAGAATATTGGCCAGACGCGAGGGCATCGCCTTGAAAAACCAGATATGAACCACCGGAGCCGCCAGATTGATATGCCCCATCCGTTTACGGCGAACGCGACTGTGTGTCACTTTCACACCGCAGCGGTCACAGATGATCCCTTTGAATTTGGTCCCCTTGTATTTGCCGCACGCACATTCCCAGTCGCGCTCGGGACCGAATATGCGCTCGCAGAACAACCCGTCTTTTTCCGGGCGATAGGTACGGTAATTGATCGTCTCGGGCTTGCGCACCTCGCCAAACGACCAACTGCGAATGTCATTGGGACTGGCCAGGCTTATCCGCACAGAACCATAATCGTTTATCCG
The DNA here is from genome assembly GCA_964482555.1 of uncultured Pirellulales bacterium. Classification (GTDB taxonomy): domain Bacteria; phylum Planctomycetota; class Phycisphaerae; order Sedimentisphaerales; family SM23-30; genus CAYZXY01. The sequence goes on along the minus strand of CAYZXY010000010.1, from coordinate 25,844 downwards.
GTCGTAAATCGACTCAACCATTACTGGTTCACTCCTTTATAGGCAGCTATGTTCAAACCGTTACAGTTTTTTCTTTTCCAGCTGGATATTCAAACCCAGTCCGCGTATCTCGTTGCACAACACGTCGAAGGACACCGGCGTACCCGCCTCCAGCGAATTGTTGCCCTTGACCATTGATTCGTAAATCTTCGTCCGGCCTTCGACATCATCACTTTTCACCGTCAGCAGCTCCTGCAGGATATAGGCGCTTCCGTAAGCCTCCAGGCCCCACACTTCCATTTCTCCGAATCGCTGACCGCCCGTCCGCGCCTTACCGCCCAGCGGCTGCTGCGTAATCAGGCTGTAAGGGCCGGTGGCACGTGCATGAATCTTCTCGTCCACCAGATGATGCAGCTTCAGCAGATACATATACCCCACCGTCACCCGCTGCTCGAACGGCTCGCCCGTCCGCCCGTCAATCAGCTGCATCTTGCACATCGGCGGCATCTCGACAAACAACTCGTTGACCGGGGGTTCCAGATTATTATCCTCAATTTCTTTCACTCGATGACGAACGTGCTCGTTGGCTTCTTGCAGGACTTCGTGCACCTGCTCTTCGTCCGCCCCGTCAAACGCGGGATTAACGCCCTGGAAGCCCAGAATCCGCGCCGCCCACCCCAGGTGCGTCTCCAGAATCTGCCCCACGTTCATACGACCGGGAACGCCCAGCGGATTCAGCAGAATCTGCAGCGGCGTCCCGTCCTCCAGAAACGGCATATCCTCTTCCGGCAGGATACGAGCCACGACACCTTTGTTCCCGTGGCGGCCGGCCATCTTGTCGCCCACGGACATCTGCCGCTTGGTGGCGATATAGACCTTCACCATTTCCAGCACGCCGGAAGGCAGTTCGTCGCCGCGCTTCAGTTGCTGGAGCTTACGTTTCTTCTCTTCGATCAGCTCCTGTATATGGTTCCAGTAAGGTTCGATGACCTCACGCGCTTCTTCGACACGATCTTTTTCCTTGATCCAGGAAAAATCGAAACTGTCGATCTGTTCTTTAATAATCTCCTCATTTTCGCTGACGCCCATTTTCTGCCGGGTGGACGGATCGACCGGCACAATGCCCGTCCGGGTCTCAAGGGCACGGGACATCTGACGGAATATCTCGATGACGCGATGGTCCATCTTGATATCATAATCCTTCATCGCCTTGTTGTGCGCCTCTTTCTGCGCGTCGCTCATGTGCATGCGGCGCGAGAACCGTTTGGCGTCAATGACGATGCCTTCCTGCCCGCTGGGCACTTCCAGCGAATCGTTCTTGACGTCTTCCCCTGCCCGGCCAAAAATGGCATACAGCAGTTTTTCTTCCGGAGACAGTTCGCTCTTGCTCTTGGGCGATACCTTCCCGACCAGAATGTCGCCGGGCTTGACACGGGTGCCGAGCCGCACCACGCCGCCTTCATCCAGATTCGCCAGGGCCTTTTCCGAAACGTTGGGGATATCGCGGGTAAACTCCTCCCGCCCCAGCTTGGTCTCGCGGCACTCGATATCGAACTCCTCAATATGAATACTGGTAAAAACATCATCCTTGACGATGCGCTCGCTGATCAGGATGGCGTCCTCGAAATTGTAACCGTCAAACATCATAAAGCCGACCAGAATATTACGGCCCAGGGCCAATTCGCCTTTGCAGGTTGATGCCCCATCGGCGATGATCTGGCCTTTGGTCACCTTATCGCCGATCTTGACGGTCGGCTTCTGATTCTGGCTGGTTCGTTCATTGAGTCCGATGAATTTCCGCAGGGGATATTCATCCGCCTCGTCCAGAATAATCCGTTCGGCATCGACGTAAGTCACCACGCCATTGCGACGGGCTTTGATAACCATGCTGCTGTTGGCAGCGACATGCTTTTCCATGCCTGTTGCCACCATCGGCGCTTCGGTCGAGACCAGCGGCACAGCCTGACGCTGCATGTTGGACCCCATCAACGCCCGGTTCGCATCGTCATGCTCCAGGAACGGAATCAACGCTGCCGACACACCGATCGTTTGATAAGGAGCGATATCGACAAATTCCACTTCGCTGCTGTCCACCTGCGTCAGATCACCGGATACCCGCGCCAGAACAGGGCCTTCCATTAGCGTTCTGCTGTCTTTCTTCAAGATATCCACCGGCGCCAGAATCGCGTTGATCTCCTCGTCCGCACGAAGATAGACCACTTCCCCGATCTTGCCGTCCTCCACCCGGAAATACGGCGTCACCAGAAAACCATAATCATCGACGCTGGAATGAATACTCAGCGACGAGATCAGACCGATGTTTGTCCCTTCCGGCGTCTCGATCGGACAAATACGCCCGTAGTGACTGATATGCACGTCACGCACTTCAAAGCCGGCACGCTTGCGGTTCAGACCGCCCGGCCCCAGTGCCGACAGCCGCCGCTCGTGCGTCAACTGGCTCAGCGGGTTCGTCTGGTCCACCACCTGACTCAATTCGCCGCGGCCGAAGAAAAACTCGATGCTGCTGGTGATGCTCTTGGAATTGATCAGTTCCGCGATACGCGTGACCAGATCGATGTCCTTGATGCTCATCCGCTCCTGAACGCTGCGCCGCAACTTCAGGAAGCCTTTACGCAACTCGTCCGACGCCAACTCTTCAATCGTCCGCAGACGCCGGTTACCCAAATGGTCAATATCATCCACATAACCTTCGTTGCTGCGGAGCTTCAGAATATATTTCATCGAATTGAGAAAATCGTCCGGACGCAGGGTCATCTCCTCTTCGCTGATGTCCTGCTCGAACTTGCGGTTCAAGCGGAAACGACCCACACGTCCCAGACGATAACGATTGTCATCATAAAACTTCTCGCTGAAAAAAGTTTGAGCTTTGTCCAGCTTGACGGGATTGCCCGGACGCAAACGGGCATAAATACGCATCAATGCCTGTTCGTGATCTTCGCTGCTGTCTTCGGCCAGCGTATTGAGGATGATCATATCGCGAACCTTGTCGCAAACTTCAACTTTCTTCAGCGTTGACTGCTGCAAACGTTGCAGGTTCTCGCCGATCTGACAACCGGCTTTGACGATCTCCTCGCCGCTTTCCGGGTCGATGATCGGCCCGACAGTCCACATATCATCCTTGAGTTTTTCAACGGAGATATTCTTCGTGGGGTAAAACTCCCGGATGATCGATTCCGTCGTGCTGTATTTTTCGTCCATGGCCCGCAGAAACGTCGTCGCGGGAATCTTACTGGACTGATCGATACGCACCACCGCGACATCCTTCTTGGTAACGTTCATTTCGATCCAGCTGCCGCGCTCGGGAATAATCCGGCAGGCGTGCAGTGGACGGTCGCCCTCCTGGCTTTCCACGACAAAATCAACGCCGGGACTGCGGTGCAACTGATTCACGATCACACGCTCCGCCCCGTTGATGATAAACTCGCCGCCGCCGATCATGATCGGCATTTCGCCCAGATAAACGCTGTCTTCCATGATCTCTTCTTTGCCCTTGCGGACCAGACGGCAGCGTATCCGGAAAGGCAGACCGTAGGTCAGCCGCAACTGCCGGCATTCATCCGGACTGTAGCGGGGCTTGCCTAACTCGAAGTTGATATATTCCAATTGCACATTCCCATCGTAACTGACGATCGGGAAAATTTCCTTCAGCAGCGCATCCAGTCCGAACGAATCTCGGTCATCGTTCGAAGAATCCAGCTGCAGAAAACGTTCATACCCCAGCAACTGGATACGACTCAGGTCAGGAATCTCAACAATCGGTAAAAACTTACCGAAATGTCTTACCTCATTAAATGCCATCTTTGTCTCCTGCAAAGAAAGTCAAAGACCAATTAACAGCGTTATATTCACTTAACAGGCTTAAGGTCTTCCGACTTGCCAATATACATATCATTTGTATTATAGACATGCCCATCTGGACACGACGGTTATCCTTGCACCTTTCAGCTTCATACTCGTTCCGATTGAAAATACCCTTTTCTCGGAACGTAATTATTTGCGGATAAAAAGCATGCCCCCGGCCCTGCCCGCAGCTTTCTACCCGATTGAGTATATCATCCTTGATTGTTCGCAGGTTATGCAAGTTCGACGGTGGCGCCAACTTCTTCCAGAGCCTTCTGAAGTTTCTCGGCATCTTCCTTGCTCATGCCCTCTTTCACGGTCTTGGGAGCACCGTCAACAACTTCCTTGGCTTCCTTGAGACCCAGGCCCGTTGCGGCTCGCACTTCCTTAATAACCTTGATCTTCTGGTCGCCGGCGGCCTTCAGAACAACATCGAAAGATGTCTTTTCTTCGACGGCTTCAACTTCGCCGCCGCCCCCACCGGGCGCCGCCGCTACGGCTACCGCGCCGGCTGCCGGCTCAATGCCATAGACTTCCTTCAAATAGTCTCCCAGTTCTTTTGCCTGCAGCAGCGACAGACCGACAATCTGGTCGCCCAGCGATTTGATTTCATCGCTGAAATTCTTTGCACTGGTTCCTGCAGAGGTTTCTGTGGTTTCAGCAGCTTCTACTACAGCTTCTTCAGACATTTGTTTTTACTCCATTTACTATAAATACCTTTGATTCGAGAGCCGAAATGACGTCATTTCGTTTTAACCCCGAAGGGGCTGTCAAATCAGGAATCTATCTATCAATAGTACAGGGCACTTATGCCGCTTCTTCTTTTTCTTTATTCTCGATCAGCGTCTTAATGCACCCGGCGATATTTCCAGCCGGTGCGGCGATCTGACCGGCTATGCGGCGACCCGGCGACTGCGCCAGCATGACCACCGTCGCCTGCAATTCGACTCGCGAGGCCATTTTAGACATGGCCTTGGCTCCCGCCTCATCAAGTATCTGGCCGCCCAGATAGCCGCCTCTGATCTCAAATTTCTCCAGTTTCTTTTCCCAATCAACAATGGTCTTGGCCAGTTCAACAATGTCCTGCCCACCATAGATCACGGCACTCGGACCGACCAAAACGGATTCCATCCCCTCAATGCCCATGTCCTTCAAAACCTGACAAGCCAGGGAATTTTTCACCACGTTGAGATTAATATCTTTTTTCTGCAATTCTCCCCGCATATAGTTGTTGTCGTTGCCGCTCACGCCGCGAACCGACACAACCATGAATTCATCCAATCCATCGTAGCGGGTTTTGTATTCATCATACATTAAGCTATTTAAACGTTTACTCATGTCAGCCTCTTATAGTAAAGGTTGGTTCTCTTCCCGCTAGTTATGAAACAGTAACTTCAACAGACGGGCTCATTGTTGCGGATATAAATATTTTCTTGATAAATACGCCTTTGGTTACGCTGGGTTTCATCCTTTTTATCTGTTCCAGAAAGGAATTAATGTTGTCTATCAGTTTCGGAACTTCAAAATTGATCTTTCCCACCGGCACATGAACATTCCCGCCGCTGTCGTTACGAAATTCAACCTTACCGGCGGAATAGTCCTTAATCGCCTGTTCGATATCAGGCGTCACCGTTCCGCCTTTGGGAGATGGCATTTTACCCTGCGGACCCAGAATCCGACCCAGTTTACCCACTTTGCTCATCATCTTCGGGTGGGCGATGGCCACATCGAAATCAAGCCAGCCGTCCTGTACCCGTTTGACCAGATCGTCCGATCCAGCCTCAACGGCTCCGGCGGCCTTGGCCTTTTCCACATCGCTGTCTTCGCAAAACGCGATGACTTTCAGGGTTTTCCCGATACCGTGAGGGAATGAAATCGCACCTCGTATAGCCTGATCCGCCTGTCGAGGATCAATTCCAAGATTGACGACACATTCGACAGTCTGCTTAAACTTCGTGGTGTCCCACCCTTTCAGTTTGGCAACAGCTTCCTCAAGGGATAATTTCTCCTTGGTGAAGGATTCCGAATCTTTTTTGTAACGTTTACTTCTTATATGCATTCTGCAATCCTCGCGAGTATGTAACACCCTGACTTGACTGCCTTTATCGCTATAAATCAAAGCGAATCAATGTCAGAATATCTTTTCGCTCCCACTGTTCCCGGCCGTGGTATGCCATCATACTGTGAAAAATTTAACCCGTTTTCGGGGTTCAACATTCTGCTATTTACTACTAGGCCTTAACCTTCAACCTCGATGCCCATACTGCGGGCCGTGCCGGCAACTATACGCTTAGCCTGCTCGATACTAAATGCATTCAGGTCATTCAGTTTCGTTTTGGCAATTTCTTCAACTTGGGCATCGGTGACTTTTCCCACCTTTTCCCGATTGGGCACACCTGAACCCTTGGCGACCTGGGCCGCCTTTTTCAGAAGTTCCGATGCCGGCGGACTCTTGATGATAAAATCAAATGACCGGTCAGCATAAACAGAAATCTCGACCGGCACGGTCGTACCACCCATATCCTTGGTACGCTCATTAAACTGCGAGACGAACTGTCCGATGTTAACGCCATGCTGACCCAGCGCCGGGCCGATAGGCGGCGCCGGTGTTGCCTGGCCACCTGGTGCCTGTAACTTAATCACTGCTTTAACTTCTTTTGCCATGCGACAAACTCACTTCCTGAAGCCTGAAAAAAATAGTCATTTGTCCTGAAAAATCACGGTTTATCTCATTTCACTGAAATCCAATTCTACCGTCATTTCTCCAAATCTGAGTATATTATAATTGTTCCGATTGAAATTACTCGTTTTCTCGGAACGTAACTATCTGCAAATATTAAGCTTACACCCGGCACTGCCCGGAGCTTTCTACCCGGTTTGGGGTGAGCACAAAAAAAACAGACGGGTCATATTGGATGGTCCTTACAGATCATACCTTCTCAACCTGCCAGTATTCAATATCAAGCGGCGTATCACGACCGAAAATCGTCACAATAACACGTACCGTTCCTTTTTCCGGATCGATTTCTTCCACAGTGCCTTCATAGCCTTCAAACGCTCCGCCCTTGACTTTAATCTGATCACCCTTGCTGAATTCCATCTGGACACTGGGAGATTCTTCGGCCGCTTCCGCCTGATGAAGCATTTTATTGACATCTACTGCGCTCATCGGGGATGGTTTGCCTTCGGTACCGATAAAATCGCCGACTCCGGATGTTTCCTTAATGATATACCAGCACTCTTCCTGAACGTTCCCATCTTCACCAAGTACCATTTCCACAAAAACATAACCGGGGTAAAGTTTCCGTTCCGTAATCTTTTGATGACCGCCTCTGACACGCTTAACCTTCTCGGTGGGTACGACCACTCTGCCAATGAGAGTATCAAGACCTTCAATCTGTACCTTGCGCAATAATGTATCGCGGACCTGGTCCTCCCGGTTAGAGGCAACCCTTAGTACAAACCATTGTTTTTCAGTTGTCTGATCCAACGTCATCCTCAGTTATCAGTCGTTTCTTCCTGTTAACACCGCTGTTTCGAGTGTCAAGACCAAGACTTTAAAGCTATCATTAACGTAAGTCTATCATTTCAATTATGTTGCCAACGACCAGCACGAAACAAAAATCCTGATCCCCTCCGTTTAAAACCGTGACAAGATCGATCCTGCGTTTCTGACCGGCGACAGCATTATCCCCGTTTCATATCTTCAAAACCCCAACAGACTGGAAAATCCATCTAAATGCTGTATCAACGATCGCCAGCAGACATGCAAGAAGAATAACGGTTATTACGACAACCCTGGTCGAGGCGATGATTTCTTTCCGACTGGACCAGGATACTTTTTTCATCTCACCCTCTGTGGCTATGAGAAAATCGGCAAAGCGAGGCATATTCACCAGACGGTAAAGCCCAAAACTGATAGCGGCGAAAAGCACCACAACCGTACCGACACGAATCCATTCCTTAAGGTTGCTGGTTATGACATCGCCGGTCTGAATCCCGTCCATCGCCTGATATAATGCATAACACCCCAGAGCAGCCATGAATGCACCAGCCAGCGCCGTACACATACGGGTATAATAACCTTGTCCTTTTTTATAAAATTCTAACTGCATATTATATTTCTCCATCAGGTCAGGAGGGAATCGAACCCCCAACCTACGGTTTTGGAGACCGTTGCTCTGCCAAATTGAGCTACTGACCTAAAACCTATTTCTTTCGCAGCTTATGTTTCGTATGAGCGCGATCAAATTTGCAGAATTTATTCAACTCCATTTTTGGAATGCCCCCCATGGTGTTTACCTGCGTCCGATAGTTGCGGCTGCCGCAGGTGGTGCATTCCATCCAGAAGTATTCTCTTTTTGCCTTTTTGGCCATAACTTACTTTCATCCATATATTTATGAAAACATGGCTCAGGACGAAAAGACATGACTGCTCTCACAGCTTTTTATCCCAAACCATAGAGTTTTACCAAATACTTTTCTTTTCGAAACAATTAAAAACGTATGCTATTCCAGAATCTTGGTTACTACGCCCGCACCTACGGTACGACCACCTTCTCGAACGGCAAAACGCAATCCTTCTTCCATGGCGATCGGAGCGATAATTTCAACTTCGCAGGCGATGTTGTCGCCGGGCATGCACATTTCCGCCCCTTTGAGGGACAAGCTGCCGGTGACGTCAGTCGTTCTAAAATAGAACTGAGGACGATAGCCCGTGAAAAACGGCGTATGACGGCCGCCTTCCTCCTTAGTTAATACGTAAATCTCGCCTTCAAATTTGGTATGAGGCGTGATCGAGCCTTTAGCCGCCATAACCATACCTCGCTGCAGATCCGCTTTTTCAACGCCACGTAGCAGACAACCGACATTTTCGCCGGCCTGACCTTCTTCGAGGGTCTTGTTGAACATTTCAACACCGGTAACGATGGTCTTTCTGGTTTCCCTGAGACCAACGATTTCGATTTCATCGCCGATCCTGACGATGCCGCGCTCAATACGGCCGGTACCGACCGTTCCGCGACCCTTGATGGAGAAAACATCTTCCACCGGCATCAGGAACGGTTTATCGGTCTCACGCATCGGTTCAGGCAGATAGGTGTCCAACGCTTCCATCAGCTCCTGAATGCACTTGGTTTTTTCCGGATCCGTGGGATTTTCCAGTGCGCCAATTGCCGAACCATATACCACCGGGGCATTATCACCGTCGAATTCATACTTCTCGAGCAGTTCGCGAATTTCCATCTCGACCAGCTCCAGAAGTTCCGGATCGTCAACCAAATCCACTTTATTCAGAAAAACGACCAGCGCCGGCACGTTTACCTGACGCGCCAGCAACACGTGCTCACGGGTCTGAGGCATGGGGCCATCCGCGGCGGAAACCACCAGAATGGCGCCATCCATCTGAGCAGCGCCGGTAATCATGTTTTTAATGTAATCAGCGTGACCCGGGCAGTCGATATGGGCATAATGACGATTATCCGATTCATATTCCTGGTGACTGGTCGCAATGGTCAGAATCTTGGTAGCATCACGACGGCCCTGACTCTCTGAAGCTTTTGCCACTTCGTCATAGGCAACCGGCTTCGCCAGACCTTTGGCGGCCTGAACGACGGTTATTGCCGCGGTCAGCGTGGTTTTACCATGGTCAATGTGTCCAATCGTCCCAACGTTCACGTGAGGTTTTGTTCGTTCAAATACCTCCTTGGCCATCTTAGATGTCCTCCTGTTTACATGGAGATTCTTATCTCAACTCTACTTATATCCCTGCCGTCCGGCAGAAACATACCTTATTGTCCTAGTTACGCATACAAACAAAAAACAGCTGCTGATGGGGGTTGAACCCATGACCTCGTCCTTACCAAGGACGCGCTCTACCACTGAGCTACAGCAGCAGGTTTTATATCACTGAATCATCAATTCAATGATTCTATCCTGCTACAATTAATAAGTTACTTATTGGCGAAGCTCTGGCCTCACTCCAGCAGAATACAACAAATTAGCTCATTTGTGGTACATTGCCAATGAAAAAATTAAAAAAATTAAATTTTTTCTCTTTTTTCATGAATCCAGCAATAACGATCAACCCGAAGCGATAATAGAGGAAAGACATTTTCGATAAAGCCGACCGCGCAAACCAATGGCACCCACCCAGACCGATAAAAAACGGCCTCTGACGGCCAAACCTGTTATTATCGGTTAAATATGAACATAAAGTTCAATCTTTGGCCACCTCGAAAGAACAATACACATAACCCCATAAATACAAAATACTTACAAAGACAAAAAACTCTTGACTTCTTTCACTGGATTCTGGTAAACTGATGACAGTCAGGCTGAAATTTAACAAAATAGCCAAAAAAACCGTCAGTTTGGCGGATGATGACCAACCTGAGGTATTCTCGCCGTTTACTTCTATACATTAATTTCTCGCCGAACCTTAATTATACGAGGTGGAGTTATGCTGCATTTAGAGTCGTTGGAGAATCGTATATTACTATCCGCGGATATCAAGGAGATGCTGGCCGGTCCAATGCCCCTGGTGTTCAATCAGCCCACCGATCCGGACTGGTACAACTTACTGGACACCTGGGACGATCCTTCTGACCAGTATGTCTCATTTGAATTGGACGATCCTGCCCTTTATCCTGTCAAAACAGGTTACCCGGCCACGACTATTCCTTATGAAGATATCCTGGCAATGATTGATGCCGGGGATGAACCGAATCTCAATGAGGTTTTATCACACCACACGGTTTCGATAACCTGGAACGGCGAAGGAACGGTCATCGCATCGCCCGAAATCATTGGCGATAACAAGGATAGTTTTACTTTCTTTCTACCCGGACCTTTACCGGACGAAGGACCGAACGATTTTCTTGATCCACTAAACCCGCAAGACATTGTCGAACTGGACTACCGGGCGGAACTGGCCGACGGCACGATTGTCGGGGACTCCATCTTGAATACCATCACGACCGAACCGGAAACCAATAAGGAACTATGGTATAAAATTGACGGTCATTATGGCGATATCGTGGATTTATCCGCAATAGCCAGGACGCCGCTGGAACCCCCGGATACCAGCGATAACGATGACCTTTTACTGCCGGAAGAGCTGCAATTAGCAGGGAAACCCGAATGGGCGAATACTTTACTGTTAGGGTCTTCGATCTTTAACAACAGCCCAGCGCCCGCCGATTTCACAGTGACATATTATTTCAGCGAAAACGATTCGCTCGATGTCGATGAAGACGGGATTCTCCAAACCAATGATGATGGCTCGCCAATCGATATCATGCTGAATTCATTCGCAGCCTCCGCCTTGCCAGCCGGAGAATCGCATGTGGAGCAAACGAAAGTCGATCTGCCGGCTCCGGGAACTTTTGAGAATGGCGATTATCATATCATTCTTGTCATAGACGACCTGAACGTACCCGATGACGGCGACCCCCAGACCATCGGGGACTATCAGTTCGCGTACCCCCTCTCGGTGGGCGATGTACCCGATACCCAGGTCGATATTGAAGTGTATAACCAGTACGGCACATCGTTCGGCTCGCTCGCAGACATTGAAAACCTGGATGAAAACGGCAATATCCCCGCGCTGGATATGATGCTAATGGATGATGGGTACTATTACATCAAAATCACCTCTGATGCCGCTGTTTATGTCGGGGCTGCTCTGGTTGACCTTGAGGTCGTGAAAACCGATTCCATTCTGGTACTCGATCCAGGTGAAACCGCCGATATCGAAGTCTTCTTTACACCGAAAATCAACGCCGACGAGCTTACGGCGGAACTGGTCTTTAATATCAGCGGCGAGGATGCCGGCAACACCACCACCGACGGTGTGGAATTGTTCGGAGCCAGCGCTCCGGGAGACCCCACGGACCTGTCGCTGGACTCGCTGGAAATCCTGAATTATGTCAATCCGCTGAACCCGGGGCATGAAGTAAATTCTCCCAGCCTCTTCTTCAGCGGCGATGAAATTGAAGTCAGCGGCAGTTTCACCAACAACGGACCGCTGAAAGTGTATGACAATATGTATGTCTCGTATTATCTGACCCAGAATCCCGACATGATCTGGAACGGCATCGACGACGACGGCCTGCCGCTGAACGAGGGCGATTTGTGGCTGGGTGAATTCCTTTATGAAGGTCCCTTCGAAATCGATGAGACTTTCTCCTTCACCGAAACCCTGAATCCGACCGGCATCCCCGATGGCGACTATCATCTGACCGCCGTAGTCAATTCCCATAAAAGCGTCAACGAAGACGACGCATCCAATAACGTGCAGACATCCAACCAGATAGCTTATGTCGGCAGTACGATCCTGGTTCTGGATTCCTGGGAAGATTCATTCGACCGCCAGATCGCTTTTGAAAGCCCGGTGGGCGTCAATTCATCTCCGGAGTATCTTTACTTCATCAATAACACCGGCGGCCCTCTCAACCTCAACGGCGTCAGTTTCACGGAGGAAATGGGCGGTAAGTTCTCGCTGCTGAACGATATCACGACGGCGCCGGTCGTCGATTTCACGATGGAAAACGCTGAAGAAATCGCGGTAGGTTCTTTCTCTAAAGAAAAACCTTTCCGCGTCATGGCCCCGACCGAATATAACATCCCGATGCCTTATGACCCGACGCCCTCTTTCTGGTATTATTTCGACGCCGCAGCGGGTGACCGCATCGAACTGATCTCCTACAACACGGAATATGTCTATATCGAAGACTTCGAAATATACAATGAATATGGACAACCGGTGGCCGGCGGAGCGGATTTATTAAGCAGCGAAGGTCGGGAATATATCGATTCCTTCATAGCAACTTATACAGGCCGGTATTATATATCGGTTGATTTTTCTTTCCTTTCATCTGAACCCGAACCCCCCGTCTATCAGATGCTGGTGAACAGGGCGGAACAGACCGGCGATTTCGCGGTAACCGAAATGACGATTCCGGCCCAGGACGAAACCGCCGTTTATTCGGATGCCCTGATGCGCAAGAATTTCATACGCCAGCAGATGGAACAGGACATCGGCGTGATCGAAATTGTCGCTCCCGAAGGCGGCAGCACGGCCGGCGAGATCATCGAATTCGACGTGCTGGCCGAGGACAACCTGTTCATTAGTGTCTTCAATGCCGATGGCATCAAGATACTGGATAAGCCTTATACCCAGGTCGGCGAAACGGAAACCTTCAAAACGGTCTTGATGGAAGAAGGGACCTATACGTTGACCCTGGCGACGGAACGGGCGGAATATGCGTTTAACCCCCAAACCTTCGAGCCGTTTATTCTGACGGACGAGCTTTTACCGGTCAATGTCGATGTGTCCCTGCGCTCGCTGGGCAATCTGAATAATCTGCCGGATCATACCGCAGTCGAAATCCCCGTCGTTTTCCATCCTGACAGGGCGGAAAATACCGAAGAAGCCCGCTTCGACATTACCAACGGCGCCACCGAGCCGGTCACCCTCGACGGCACGGGGCTGCTCGGCGACCTGGCCGTTATGGATTTATCTTTTCCGACGCTGGCCAATCCCGATCTGGGCCCGTTAACGGATATCCCCCCGTTGTTCGTACAGGCCGGCAAAGAGCTGGATGTGACAACGACATATACCAATCTGGGTGTAGGCCGTATTCTGGAAAGCACGGATATCAAATATTATCTCAGCGCCGATACCATCTTTGACGACCCGGACATTGTCCCGGAAGATGACCCCGAATCCTACGTCCCCGATACCCTGCTGAATATTACCGATCCGGCATCGGCTCAGACGCTGGCTGACCTGCCGGGTGCCATGAACGATTTTATTCCGGGATTCTTCTTCGCGGATCCGACAAATGCCATCTATTTCGATACCCAATCTACCGTGGAGATTCCGTCAATCAGCGAAATCTTTCCTGCAGGCGATTACTATCTCATTGCCGTCATCGACCAGGCTGACACGATCGCGGAAACGGAAGCTGACACGGAAACCACGAATAATGCCATTTTAAGCGGACCGATATCCATCGACACGTCACCGATTATCATTTATGATTCCACCGGCTTTTCCGTCGAAGAGACGCTAAACAAAAAACTGGCCTTCGGCAAATCCGCCGTTGACCGGAGCTATCCGCTGGAACGGGTAAGCATCTTCAACCGCAGTGACGAATTAGTCCGGGTGGAAGACTGGACCCTGAACATCAGCGATAATTTTGCTGTTCGCGTCTTTGACGACCCGACCAATGAACCGCAAACGGGCGAAGAGATAATTTTCGAAGAGCTGCCTTATGGACGCGAAGGCGGCGATCTGTTCATCGAGCCGGGCACGGTGCGGAATATCTGGGTGCAGTTCCTGCCAACTGAAACCAATCCCGACAACGACAATCCTTACACGCTGACCGACACGCTGACCATCGACCAGATTTATACGATCGACGACCAGGGCAATGAAACCCTGGTGGAAGAAACGGATGTCATCGATATCGAAGGTGTCATCACCGGCGCGGACCTGCAATTCGACATTGATGTGGATAAGAAACTTGTCGTGCCTGCTACGCCGGTAGATACCTATTCCCAGACCAGCTTCACGCTCAACAACATCGGCGATATCAGCCTCCAGATCAATAACATCTTTTTCGTCAATCCCCATTCCGATTTCCAGATGTCCCTCTCGCCGGACGATCCGGATATGGCCCCGACGTTCCCCTTCCTGCTGGGTTCAGCCACATCCGATACGGCATCCCAGACGCTTAACATTTACTTCAATCCGAGCCAGGCCGGCACCGCGGTCGATACGCTGGTTATCCAAAGCACCGATAAGTTCGGCAATAAACAGCAATACACAACGACCATTGATGTCATGGCGACCGGCCTGTTGCCTGAGCTGACCATCAGCGAAAACGACAACGACGTCTATTACGACGGCGTCAATGACGGCCAGCTGCAATACGGCCACCGGCCCTTCAATTCGACGACGGAACGCATCCTCACGCTGAAAAATACCGGCACCGGACCGGCCTCCATCGACTGGATCGACCTGGTGAAAGGCGACGCCTCCGCATTTGATCTTGCCCTTGCCGGTTCTGACGAACCGCTGCAAAACATCGTTGTTGCCGCCGGCGAAGCCCTGGACCTGATCGTCAGCTTCAATCCTGTATCCGATCAGCCCCTGACAATATCCTATCAGGACGCCATTCAAATCCGTTTGATCGATGATGATGAGCCCGGCAATGTCGTTCAGGAATCGGTTCAGGTCCGCGGCATCGGAACCGCTCCGCAGATTAACGTCATCAATTCGAATCTGAACGCCATCGGCAACAACGATGTTTTGCAGCTGGATACCGTCAGTATTGACGCTCAATCATCCTCGGCCACCGCTTCGGACTGGTTCCGCATTCAGGCCGACAAAGTGGAAACCTATCTGAACACAATCCTCGCTCCGGACAATGGCTTCGTGCTTTTGGGCGCAGACCTTTACTCACTGGACAGAGACGGCAAACTGCAATCGCCCGACGGCTTTGAAGTCCTTCCTGACGCCGCGGGCAATCTGGTCCTCGATACCGTGCTGGAGCCGGGCATGCCGATGGACGTCTTTGTGGCCTTTGTGGGCGACAATGTGCCCGCTGGCAACTATGAAGCGCCGCTGCAAATTACCGGCAGCCTGTTCGAAGCCTACAAAATTAATCTGGCCGGCAAGGTCGTCAGCCCTGAGATTGATCTTTCCGAAACCTCCTTCGATTTCGGCACGGTGATCAAAGACCAGGTTGCCAGCCTGCCGCTGACGATTTCCAATGATTCCCTGGAAACGAACCTGGTTATCTCCAACTGGACCAGTTCCAATGAGGTGTTCGCTCTGGATATCGATCTGACGACGCCGTTAGTCATCGAACCCGGCGAAAACGTTATTGTAAATGTGCTGTTTCAGCCCGACGACAGCATCGCCCTGAACACTCTGGCCCAGACGACCTTTAACCTGACCACCAACGACCTCGATGAATCGACGGTCGAACTGCAGGCGATCGGCCGCGGCAGCAGCATTCCGTTTACGAACCGCAGCACCTTTGTCGATGCCAATGGCGACCTGGTGACCATCTCGCTGACGGAAGGCAGCTTTGTCTTTTTCCTTGAAGGCGGAAAAAGAGATGCCGCGAATATTGACACGCTGGTATTGTCCGGCACCACCGATCGCTCTCAGCTGCGCATTGCCGTACGGGGCGGGACTACCGAAATCGCAACGATTAAAACATCCGATCTGGCATACCCTCCAACCATAGTCCCCGCCCAGGAGGCCCCTTCCCTCGCATCAGCCTCGCTGGGCACCATCTTCGCTCCTCAGGTATCCATTACCAGACAGATTGACGTCAACGGCTCTTTGAGCTCGTTGATTGTGGACGACCTGGACAATAACGCCGCCGTCAATGTCCAGTTCCCCTCCGCCAAACCTGCCATGATCAAGGCAGACCATATCGGCGAAAACGTCAGTATTAATATCGCCGGTCAACTCGGATTCCTCCAAGCCAGTTCCTACGCCAGCGGCCAGGTCGTCGCCGGTGAAATCCACAAAGTGAACCTCAGGGAAGACCTGGGCGCTCACCTCACCGCCACCGGCATCGACGGCAATGGCTCGATCCTGCAAGTCGTGGCCCGTGAAGACATCACGGGAAACATCCGGGCTGCCGCCGATATCGGCGTCGTTGCCAGCCAGCGAGGCGGCATCGCCCACAACTTCATCATCGCCGGCGACAATGCCCTCAACGAAGAAACCGCCGCCGCCGGCAGCATCAGAAGCATCTCCGCTCTGAAAAACATATCGGGAACCATCATCGCCGAAGACGAGATCCTGAGCATCGCCGCGAAAACCGGCGTCTTTGACGGCGTGGTGCGGGCCGATAACCTGCTGTCCATCAGCGCCGATACCTTCGATAACGCTATCTTGAGCATCGCCGACAACCTGAACCTGGTGAAGGCCCGGACCGAGGTTGTCGATTCGCTGTTCCTGGCCGGCTACGATATCGGCACGAATACCGATCTGTCAAACCGTTACGATCTGAACCAGCAGGATGACAGCCTCAGCACAGGCAACATAGGCAAGTTCATATTCGGCAACAAGTTTAATAATTCCTATGTAACCGCCGGTGCCGTGACCGATTATGTACTCGCGGAACTTTACAGCTCACTGCCCAGCGGTCAGACGAACTCCTCAGGCAGCGGCTCCATCGGCTTATTCGCCGGCAAATCCATAGCCGCCACCGGCAGCGAATATCCGGAATTCGGCCTCTACGCCGCGGATTCGATTAATTCCAGACTTAACAGTTCCGATAACTTTATCGTCCTGGAAAATATCTGATGCCCCCTTGGCATTACAAAACAAAAAGTGGCCTGACCATGTCATGCCACTTTTTTTGATGTCTATTTCCGTCGCTCCAGAAATATATCCCGTATCTCCCGTAACGGGTAGCCGCTTTCATTAAGTTGCTTGATCAGCTTGATACGTTCGATCACCTTATCGTCAAAGAGCTGCTGGCCTCCTTCCGAACGAGTCGTGGGCTCCACCAGGCCGACCAACAGATAATATTGCAGGGATTGTTTCGAAACCCCGGCGGTTTCCGCCGCCTTGCCGATTTTGTACAGTTTCGGTTCATCGGTATTCGCGTTGAACATCAGATGCCTCTTTCAGGCAAACCTTTTTTCAATTGGCGATAACGCCAGAAATCCATCCGGCAGAAGTTTTCATCCTGCCACTCGCGTCAGGAGAGCTTCTCCTGACGCTTCACCCTGACCTGATAGTCTCGGACTTCCAGTTGCAGAATTCGACGACGGCTGAACTGCTGCTGCTCGTCGCCGGGAACGAATTCCAGACGGTACGGCAGCGTCAGACTCTGCCCCCTACCCAGCTCAATCGTACGATAATCCGTAACTCTAACCGCCATGTACCCATATGCCTCAGGATCGTCCGGCTTCTGATAACGGAACCAGATCCGATCGATCAGTGAATTTTCCTCGTCTATCCATATGACCAGAACATCATCCACCGGGTCTTCTTCCGTTTGCCGATACAAAAAATCGCCGCTCGCCCTGATCTTATGATGAACTGTCCCGCCCTTTCGCTCAAGTTCCAAATATTGCAGAGGGGTCCCTTCATTCAGAAAATATAACATGCCGGTTAACGCCCGGGACTCAAGCAGCAGTTTCACGCCGACGGCGAAGCTCTGCTCCAATTCCCGATCTGAACCCGTTTCGACAGTAACCCGCCCCTTTCCGTCCAGCGATTCGGTAAACGTCCCCCTGGCTTCAAAACTTTCGACACGAAACAGAAACTCTTTGCTGTTTTCCAGGGTATGTCGCTGTGCAATCAGCAAACGACCAACGTCTGAGTCGAAAATCGTGGCGACAACCTGAGCCTCCAATGACTCCACTTGCGACCAGGTGTCCAATCCCCCAACTGCGGCCAGATTATCCTTAACCGCTATCTTGAGACGCGTACTGTTCAACGAGGAGATCCTCTCCTGCAAACGACCGGCGGGGTCGGCGCACCCGCAGAACAGAACTAACATGCAAACCAAAGCCATTACGGCTAAAACCATTTGACGCCGGCTTCCCGGATAATCCCGGATATTATGTCTTTTACTCATAGATACTCCAGAAATAATTGGATTCACTCTTCCTGTTCAGGATTGACCTATATTATACAAAAAAAATACCCGGAACCAAGACATAGCTCAAGATTTGAGCGTTTTTTTATAATTTTCTGCCGGCCAGTCAATTATGATTGGAAATCACTGGACATAAAGAGCCGCATAAACGAAAACTCACTCGGAACCAGTATGCAATTTAACCCTCCTCAGAATATCCCGCCGTCCATAAAAAAGGCATGCCCGGTTGATACTCAGGCATGCCTTGGACGTCAAAAAAACGAGTCTTAAATTTTCCATATTTCTCGTTCCGATTGAAAATATCCGTTTTGTCGGAACGTAATCATTAGCAAATAAAAAGCTTACGCCCGGTTCTGCCGGAAGCTTTCTACCCAATTGGGTATACTTTTCCGGCTCCGCCGGATGAGATTACAGGGCTTCGGCCAGTTTCTGATAAAGCTGATACCGCTTGAGGTATTCATCTTTCAGCATGGCATGCAGCCGATGGGCTTCATCCGGGAACTGCTTGAGCAGCGTCTTATAGCGAACTTCGCCCATCAAAAACTCATCAAGATCAAGGGTTGGTTCTTTAGAATCCATGACCAGCGGGCTCTTGCCCTCGTCTTTGAGCAGGGGATTATAACGATACAGGAGCCAGTAACCGCTATCCACGGCACGTTTTTCTTCTTCCTGACTCTTGCCCATGTCAATACCGTGATTGATGCAGGGCGAATAGGCCAGAATCAGCGACGGGCCCGGATAGCTTTCCGCTTCGACCAGAGCCTTGAGCAGCTGGTTCTTGTTGGCGCCCATGGCCACAGATGCCACATAAACATAACCATAGCTCATCGCCATCAGGCCAAGGTCTTTCTTACGTGTCTTCTTACCGGAAGCGGCGAACTTGGCCACCGAACCGGTCGGCGTCGCCTTACTGCTCTGCCCGCCGGTGTTGGAATAAACTTCGGTATCCATTACCAGAATATTGACATCCTCACCGCTGGCGAGGACATGGTCCACACCGCCAAAACCGATATCATAAGCCCAGCCGTCACCGCCGAACATCCAGACACTCTTCTTGGTAAACAGGTCTTCCATACTCAGAATCTCTTCCAGCAGTTTGCTGCCTTCAGACTGACTCCTGAGAATCTCCCGCATGGTTTCACCGATCTGACGCGATTTATCGCCGTCCATCATGTTTTCCAGCCAGGCCCCAAAAGCGTCTTTCAGTTCAGAAGAAATATCCGTGGCCAGCGCTTCGTTGATTTTCTGCGCCAGCAGCTCACGACGCTGACTGAAAGCCAGGTTCATGCCGTAACCGAATTCCGCGTTGTCCTCAAACAGCGAATTGGCCCAGGCGGGACCATACCCCTTCTCGTTTACGGTATAAGGACAACTCGGAGCCGACCCGCCATAAATACTGGAACAACCCGTGGCGTTGGCTATGACCATGCGATCACCGACCAGTTGGGTAATCAGTTTAACATATGACGTTTCACCGCAGCCCGGACACGCGCCATTGTATTCAAACAACGACTGCTCAAATTGACTGCCCTTGAGGGTTTCCTTCTTCATTGGATTACGAAATGCGATGGTTTCCGAAAATGCCTGATTGGGTATTTCGATCTGCTTTTGTTCTTCGATGTCTTGCATGACCAGCGCTTTTTCCTTGGCCGGACAGATATCGGCACAATTGCCGCAGCCGGTGCAATCCATCACGCTGATCTGCAGGCGGTAATGGTAATTTTCCATCCCCGGACCTTTGGCCGCAATAGTCGTAAACGTCTCCGGAGCACCGCTCAGTTCGCTCTCTTCCGCCAGCACCGGACGAATGACCGAATGCGGACAAACATAAGAACATTGATTACACTGGATGCAGTTTTCCTTGATCCATTCAGGAACATGAATCGCAATGCCGCGCTTTTCGAATTTCGTCGTGGCCGTCGGATAGGTGCCGTCTGAACCGCAGCGGATATAGGTGCCGTCGAGATCACCCGCGAACTTGCTCACCGGCAGCGACATGCCCCGCTGTGCCAGCATCGGCCGCATGACCTCCGTCACAAACTGCGGCTCATCCCGTTTGACCGGCTCTTCCAACTCGGCCTGGGCCCAAATGACGGGGTAGTCGATTTCCACCAGATTCGCCAGGGCCGCATCTACACCGTCCCAGTTCATCTGCACAACCTTATCGCCTTTACGGCCGTAAGACTTCTTGATAGCATCTTTGAGATAACCAATGGCGTCATCCACAGGTATCACATTAGCCAGCTTGAAAAAGGCCGTCTGCATGATCATGTTAATCCGCTGGCCAAGACCCACGCTTTCGGAGATCTTGACTGCATCGATATTGTAAAATTTCAGCTTCTTGTCGGCGATAATCCGCTGAAGAGAACCCGGAATATGTTTTTCCAGTTCTTCTACGGTGTTCCACGGCGAGTTCAGGACAAATGTCCCGCCTTCACGAATGCCTTCCAGAATATCGTATTGCCAGACATACGCCCGGTTATGGCAGGCGATATAATCTGCCACATCGATCAGATACGTGGACTGGATCGGCTGCTGACCAAAACGCAGGTGCGACACCGTCAGACCGCCCGATTTCTTACTGTCATAGGCAAAGTAGCCCTGAGCGTACATGTCGGTGTTATCGCCAATAATTTTGATGGCGCTTTTGTTGGCCCCGACAGTGCCGTCACTGCCCAGCCCCCAGAATTTGCAGCGGACCGTACCTTCCGGCGATGCGTCTATCGGCTCCGACACCGGCAGCGAGGTCATCGTCACATCGTCTTCGATCCCCACGGTAAAGTGGTTCTTCGGTTCGCTGCGATTGAGATTCTCATAGACCTGCTTCACCATCGACGGCGTAAATTCCGCGCTGGACAGTCCATATCGTCCGCCAACGATCAGCGGCGTTTCTTTCTTTTCCTGGAACACGGTGCAGACATCCTGATACAGAGGTTCGCCCAGACTGCCGGGCTCTTTGGTGCGGTCCAGAACCGCGATCTTGTTGCATGTATCCGGCAGTGACGCCAGAAAATGCTGCGCCGAGAATGGACGATAGAGCCGAACCTTGATCATACCGACTTTTTCGCCTTGCGAATTGAGATAGTTGACGGCCTCTTCCGCGGCCTCAGCACCCGATCCCATCAGAATGATAACGCGATCCGCATCCGCAGCGCCGAAATAATCGAACAGGTTATATTCCCGACCGATCAACGCCCCTACCTGCTTCATCGTCTCTTCCACAATGGCCGGCGTCACATCGTAAAAACGGTTGCACGCTTCCCGCGCCTGGAAGAAAGTGTCGGGATTCTGAGCCGTGCCGCGCAATTGCGGATTTTCCGGGTTCATCGCCCGTTTACGGAAATTCGCCACGGCTTCCCAGTCCACCAGACTCGCCATCACCTCATAATCGATCATTTCCACTTTCTGAACTTCATGACTGGTTCGAAATCCGTCAAAGAAATTTAAAAAGGGCACTTTTGCCTTCAGGGTCGCCAGGTGGCTCACCGTCGCCAGATCCATCGTTTCCTGCACCGAGCCCGCCGCCATCAGGGCAAATCCCGTCTGCCGTACCGCCATCACATCGCTGTGATCGCCAAAAATGCTCAACGCGTGCGTCGCCACCGTTCGAGCGGAAACATGGAAAACCGACGGTATCAACTCCCCGGCAATCTTGTACATGTTCGGTATCATCAGTAACAACCCCTGGCTGGCGGTAAAAGTCGTCGTCAGAGCGCCTGCCGCCAGTGAACCGTGTACAGCCCCGGCCGCACCGGCTTCAGACTGCATTTCACTGACTCGCAAAACCTGACCGAATATATTCTTACGGCCGTATGCCGCCCAGTCATCGGCTATCTCACCCATCGGTGACGACGGCGTAATCGGATATATCGCCGCTATATCACTGAAAGCGTATGCCACATGAGCCGCCGCGGTGTTACCGTCGATTGTCTGCATTACTTTCTCACGTTTGGCCACGGCCTGCCCGGTCGCGCCCGGACTCACTGAAATAGTCATTTAATATCGTCCTCCACTAGGGGTTAAAACAGACTCGCCATGAGTTATCCTGATTAATGTAGTCGTGTTCCTGTTTAAGCAAAACACATAAAATACGGCTAGTATCATATTTATTACAATTCCATATTCGCTCTCGCGGAGCGTCAACGCCCGTTGCGACCAAACGTAATCTTTTGCGGATAAATCACTTACGGCTGGCCATGGCGGGAATCGTCATACCCTCTGGGTATTATTCAATTAAACCTTATGTATCCGCTGGATACATATAAGATCATTACTATAAGCTAACACAGGATAAATTGCCAGTGCAAACCAAATATTTTTCCAATCACCAAAAATATCTCTCATAAATCCCCCATAATACATATCGGTTATTGGCGGTCAGCGATTTAATAGACTCGATCCGATGGCAAATACCCGTCTTGTCTGAACGTAATTATCTGCCGATATAACACTTACGTCCGACCCCACTGGGAGCTTTCTACCCCATTGGGTATACATTCGCGCTAATTCACTCAATTTCTTTACCCTTTCCCACCGACCTGCACCACCGACGCTGCCGCCCACGTGGTACTACCACTTGCCATGACCTTGTCCCGAATATCGTTGAAAAAAATAAGTAACGTAGTAACGTTATTAGGGCGCGTTGATTCCCGATGCCGCACCGGCATCAAGGTCACGCAAATGATAAACGGAAAGGCCTTGCCGAGGCGATCAACCATGAACGTGAGGCGAAACTGACTGCGGCGAGCGAGGCCCGAAAGGCGATCCCAAAGCCCAGAACTTTACTCGGCTCAGCCGAGGTGAAAGCGGTCGTGAAGTCCAGATCGACATCGGTATCCAGAAGAAGTTCTCCGGCGAAAGCGAAGCGGAAGAGCTACCCGGTCTTGTCGAAGAAATCGCCGCACAGTCCGCAGGCGGCGGCTACCTGCTTGTCGGCGGCTACTGGGCGCAGGGCTCGGCGTGCTTCATCACGCTGCAGGACTTTGCCAGCCTTGCCGGCGACTGGCTCAAATCCGGCCCCGACCTGCCCGGCAACCTGCACCCCGATGGAATAGTCGACATCCAGGACATGCGCCTGCTCGGGTTGCTCGGGCTCTGCAGGTGTCCCTACGACTGGCCGCTCTGACCAATGCACCCGCCAGATCGCATGAGTCTGGAAAAGCTCCGCAAGAACTTGCCGGTAGTGTGGGAGCAGCAGTGGCAGGGCGGAGCAGGCAACGAGCCATCAAACGGCGGCTTGGCAAGGTACAGGCCGCCATTTTCAATCGCGTTTACCACATGACTATCCCAGTTATCGCCGCGGTAATCTATGCCCTAAAGGCAATCGCTATGCGGTTCAAGGTAACAGGCCAGCCATTCCAAAGCCAGTTCCGCGAAGTCATACAAATCAATTTCGCTGTCGGGCATACCAGACGGGCCGGATACATCTACGTCATGGTCAAAATCCGCAAGCCATTGTCGCGACATGATCGAAAAATCAAGGGAGTCAACCCTGCAGTCCAGATTGAAATCAGCCATTGGGAATTCATTGCAGCCGGGTTCAGGCGCCGGCCCGAACAAGGGTCGATTATCCTGGTTCAAATCAACCTCAGGGGGATTGGCGGCAGCCGAGTCGTATTCGCCTCCAGGCAAAGCCAGCAAATAGTCCCGAGGCATGGCTCCGAACCAGTGATCAAAGTATCCCTTGTAGCTGTGGATGGCCATGCGATCAAAGCCCGGCTTGGCATTAAGATCTTCGACGAGTTGATGCATGGCATCTTCATAGGTTGTCGGCGGGTTAACGAGATCGGTGAGAAACCTCGTTTCGATCGGCTCAGCCTGGATTTCATGATACCAACTCTCGACAGTGTCGCTATCGCCGTGCCGGTTCAGTTCCGTCCCGATCGCGACTTTTTTGCCGATGCCGGTGGCATAATCCAAGATTTGATTCGACCATCT
The DNA here is from genome assembly GCA_964482555.1 of uncultured Pirellulales bacterium. Lineage (GTDB taxonomy): Bacteria > Planctomycetota > Phycisphaerae > Sedimentisphaerales > SM23-30 > CAYZXY01. The sequence goes on along the minus strand of CAYZXY010000010.1, from coordinate 1,425 downwards.
GATCATGACATTGTACCGATCGTCGTAACACATAAGGACGCCATGATCAATAATATCCATCATATGGTAGTTCATGAGTGTATGAGAGCCATTCCATGTTACCTGATGGTCAGCCTTTAGCCATTTGGGACGAAGGGCCTGAGATAACAGCAGATCGACTTGGTTGGCCTGTATCCAGTCGGCGGCATTTTTCATGTTATCAAGGAGTGCCGGATACACCGTTGTATCGCCCGGTTCCTGGTCGCAGTGGATTCCCGCAAATGCGGAGGCCGGGTATGCCCGGTTGAAATTGTGTACTGCCTGCGCGATCAATTTAACACTTTCCAGATCATCCATCATCCTCGGGTCGTCGGGATCGTCCCAGAGGTAATACATTAGCCACACCTGAATTCCCCGCGCCCTTGCTCTTGCATTAAATGCCGCAAAACCGGATTCATACACTATATTGCCATTGTTCAGCTCTGACTGGCTCCACTCCCAGGTGAAGCCAAAGAAATAGAGAACTCGAATAGACTTGTTCTCACAGAAATCCAGGAACATGTCCTGAACTCCCTTATAGTTTTCAAAAAAACGGTCCCTGGCGTTCCTATACCCGTCCCAATTGCGGTTGGCGTTGTTATCTCCATCCACCGCAGCCGGATTCCATACCCACATGGCCCGGCGCTCGGGCACATTGAACAAGGCCCAGTCGGCGGCACCGCACCACTCCGAGGACTGAACAGCATCATAGGAACATGACAGTACAAACAGCGATAGGATCACCATCTTATTAAGCATTTTTCCCTCGAAAGGAGCCTGTTGCACAATGATTTTCAAATCCAACCGTTGGATTCGATGGCTGTCCGGGACAGACGGCTCAATTATCTGTCTCCCAAACACCTTTTCTTAACTTTTTATATGTAATCGTGTTTCTGCCAAAAATCAGGCAACGTTACACATCAAAATGCCAAAAAACGGCACCTTTATCAATTCCAGCAGGCCTTGCCGCTTCGCCACAGCTTCAAAAGGTTATGCGTAGCGCATATTAGCGACCACTCACTGCGGCAAGCTTCAATTCCTCGCTGCATAAATTTGTCAAAGCCGCTAACATCTTTAATCTGGCCAAACACAGGTTCGACAGTTTTGCCTCGAATCTTATATAATCGTCGCCCGCGGTCGGTAAGAAGTTTTCGTTCCATCAACTCCGTCGGCGATAAATTATCAGGTATCGGCTCTTCCGGCGGCGGTTGATCCTGCATCGCTTTTCGCTGTTTATAATCCTTCTGCACGGCTACCAATAACTCAACATCACCTGCAGGTTTCTTCGTAAAATTCTCTTGGCTGCAATACCCGGCATCGGCCAAAGCCACGCCGGTGTTTTCTTTGATTCCAACTGAACTTTTGCATTTTTAAGGTAACGCCAATTGGAACTTGATACGATTGAAA
>CAYZXY010000009.1:0-75514 GCA_964482555.1 uncultured Pirellulales bacterium | reverse complement strand
TGCGGTCAGCGGCGCCTGGTGGGCCGGCAATAATCAGGAATGTGATGAAGGCTATGGACTGGTTGATTTATATGCCGACGGCAGTTTTGAAAACCAGTATGTATCCTATGGCTGGAAACCCATTGTCTGATATGGGGCAGGGAGTATGTCGTTATATAGTTCTCCGGTAAATATTATGCTGGTGAAGAAGGCGAGACATTGAAGTTAATCCCGCCTTAATTTTTATTTTCGCGGAGATGTATATTGAATGGACAATCCTGTGTTTTTCTATTCATGGGAATTTAGGGAATTATTATAAAAATGTTAGTGTCAGGTTAATAATTGATTCCTGAGGAATTATTTATTTTTGACAGAATTATATTAAAACTTTGAAACATTTAATTGCTTTTCATTTAGATATTTATACTTGCCTTAAATCACCCGGTTTCATTAGTCTTTCTTCGCCTGCTTATTCACTTTTCTTTCTTTAAAACCGCAATAAATGACATGGAATAACTTCCGGTAAAGAGCCATAATAATGTAACTGATGAAAAGACTATGCTCAAACACTGTTAGTTAATGATGGGTGATGTCTATTAGATTAGACAAGAAATGTGTCGTGTTGGTGAAGCCGGATGCCATTATGAGTTAATAATTCAGGGAGAACCGTATCGTGGATAAAAGTATCAGATCTAAAGGATTTACGCTGATTGAATTACTCGTTGTCATATCGATCATTGCTTTATTGATTGCGATTTTGATGCCCGCATTAAACATGGCCCGAGAACAGGCGAAAAGAGTGGTTTGCAGTTCCAATCAACATCAAATCGCCCTGGCCGCCAATATCTATATCAGTGAGTATGATGGCCGTTTCAATCGTGCCGTTAATCACGGCCTCTGGGATAACCGGATGCTGCAGGGGTTGCCGGCTCAAATTCACGCCATGAATGGCATGATGTTGCCTGAGGGACCTTCTTATCTGGCCAATGCAGGCGTGGGCGAGATGAATCCGCTGGCTCAGAATCACGGCGGCAACGGTGGCCAAACCGGGGCTGGTGGGCGGACTCCGCATGGATCCCTGGTTGAATATTCACTTGGTGATCCAATGGCCTACTGGGGTATTGCCTACAAAAAATATACGGATGGAAAGGACATTTTCCACTGTCCCAAACACAAACGGGTGGATGACTGGCCCGAAGATGACTGGGGTGAAGAATATCAGGATTATTTCTATTACAGTTCCTATGGTATTAACGGTTATGTTGCCGGTAAATTTTACAACTATAAAAATGGGGAAAAGTTATCGAATATCAGACGGCCTTCCAGTGTCATATTTATACAAGATCATATCGAGCAGCGTATGGACAGCGTCAATGACGATATGTTCTGTATCGGACCGGGCGTTTCCGTTAATCTTGCCCAATGGCGCCCCAAGTCGGAAGGTGGATGGGGGCATGTCGATACGGTGTATGAAGGCGGCACCTGGAAAAACCATGATACTGTCGGGGAGTGTTTCCGGCATGTAAACACGTCCGTAACCACTTTTCTTGATGGTCATACGGAAAAGATTGATAAAGTGGGACCGGAAGATAATGACGTCCGTCCCCGATGGTACAACTGGAAGTTATGACATATGACATTGACAGTCGTAAGTTATGTGGAGAGCGGCTGTCAGTATTTCAATAATTATTGTCAGTAATTTTCAAACCCTGGCAAAGGAATTGGAGATTCGAAGTGGGCGAAAAAGGAATGTGCGTTGTTTCTGCGCTGTCAGGCCAATCACTGTTTATATTCTGCAGCGAAACCAAAATGCCTCATCGGAGAGGGCTGTCCCGCCGGTTGGGGGTGTCTCTTTTTTTCGCAAAATGCTTCAACTCGTTCGGTTTTATTGCTATGGGGCCAGATAAATGTTTCGGCCTCATTGAGAGGAAAATCGCAATATCTTCCTTGCTAATTATCAATTTACAGACAGTATAAACTGAGTGTTGAAAATTTATTATTCATATATACGTTTCTGGTAATTGAGAAAACTCGAACGCGTTCAGTATTAAAGGAGGTGACCAATAGTTTCATGGTTTCACGCCTGGTGATATCAGGCGTCATAAAAGTGTGTGTAATTATAGTAATTGTGTATTGTTTTTGTAACTTTGTTCCAGCAAAAAAGGAGAAAGTAATGAAGCGCGATGCAATGTTTAAATGGGTAATGGCCACGATGTTTCTGGCCATTGGTGTCTGCATGCTGTTTAGCAACACAGCCTCAGCAGCACAGTATTTCAGTGAAGATTTTGAAAGTGTTGTTCTGGGACCGTCATCCTCCCCGACGGAAGATCCCTGTGCTGTCGCCTGGACCGCTATCCCGCCCGCCGGCTGGACAGTCGAAAATTCCGGCGTCCCTGTCGGCGGCGTCCCCGAGTTCACCGGCTGGACATTTCTGAGCAAGAAATGGTGGATCGATACCGCCGGCAATCAGGACCGCGGCAATTTCGACCTCGGCCAGGGCGTGGTCGCCGTGGCTGACGGTGATGAATGGGACGACGCCTCGCCCGGCCCCGACGGGAACATGGACACTCTGCTTATCAGCCCGGCCATCGTTATCAGCGGCTCGGCCGCGAATACGCTGGCCCTGACGTTCGATTCCAGTTGGCGCTATGAAGACGATCAGACCGCGGTTGTTACCGTTTCCTATGATGGCGGTGAGGAGATAGAAATCTTGCGTTGGGAATCACAAAATAATGGCTTTTTCAAAAAGGATGCTACCAATGAGAATGTTGCGGTGCGTCTAAGTAATCCCGTCGATGCCAGCAACGCTGTATTGACTTTCAAATATCTGGATGCCGGCAATGACTGGTGGTGGGCGATTGATAATATCGCGGTTGTCGATGACCTGGTCATGAAAGTCATTGAAAGCGATGATTCTACTGTAGTTGATGAAGACGCTCTCGGCAGCGAATCCGATGATATCACCGTCAGACTTTTCCAGAACCCCGGCGCCGGTAAAACCGTTACCGTGACCTTCACTCCTTCGGGGGTTACGGACTTTACCCTGGGTGGAGACGGTGTAGCGTCGGGCAATAATCGGGTTCTGACGTTTGACAGCAGCGACTGGGATGTTGATCAGGTCGTTACGGTCAACGTCATAGACGACCAGGTTGGCGCCGAAGACGAGACCTATTCCGTTTCCGTTGACGTCAGCAGTAATAACCCTGCTTTTGATAATTATTCTGTCGCTGATATCGATGTTATCATTCTTGATGGCGATGCCCCGGGCATTGAAATCTGGAGCGAAAACTTTGACGCTTTGCCGCTGCTGGCTCCCGTGGATGAAGAAAGCGATGATCTGACGGTCTGGACGGACAAAGGTCCGTTTGGCTGGCGTATTGATAATGTCATCTGCACCATCGGCCTCGAGGATCAGGGCGTCACCGAGTGGGAAGGCTGGGCCTTCGTCGATCCGGTATTCTGGTCCGATGTTGCCGGCGATCAGAATCGTACCCTGTACACCAAAGGGCAAAACGTGATTGCCGTCGCCGATCCGGATGAATGGGATGATAAGGGCGATCCTGATGGGCTTTGCCGTTACTTCAGCTTTATGACCACTTCCTGGATTCCGCTGCTCAATATTGATCCGAACGAAATATTTCTGACCTTTGACTCCAGTTGGCGTGACGAAGACACCCAGAAGGCTCAGTTGCTCGCTACTTTCAACAAAACCGATCCGGGTGTGTTCGCTGAAACTCCGATTCCGATTTTCTATACCGATAATCAGGTGGAAATGCTTTTCTGGGATTCTGATCCGGGATCGGTTGATAATCCCAACCCGTTCTTCAAAGATGATGCGGAAAACGAAACGCTGACTATCAGTTTGGCGGACGTGTTCGCTTCGACCAATTTTAATCCGCCGGCAGATACCAAATACATGTCCTTTACCTTTGCCTGTGTTGACGCTCAGAATGACTGGTGGTGGGCTGTGGATAACATACTGGTAACTTCTTCCGAAGATATCAATGTCGTTGACAATCTGCTGAATATCACCAGCCCACCGCTGGATCTGAACGAAATCGGCGATCCCTGCACGATTACGATCAGTCTTAATGTCATCCAGGCTCCCACTGATAATGTCATCGTTTGTGTCGATCCGAACGTTATCGGCAATGATGTAACGCTCAGTGGCGGTGAACTGCAGGCCGACGGTAGTGTATATCTGACCTTTACCGCGGATAACTGGGATCAACCGCAACAGGTGACGATCGACGCTGTTGATGATGTACTGGTCGAAGATCTTGAATCCGGTATTCTCATGTTCAGCACCGATAGTGACGATCCACAGTTTGCCAATGGTTATGTCACCAGCGTATTACCGGTAACTGTTCTTAGTGACGATGCCGGTCTGCTTTTTGTTGAAACAGGTGGCGATACCGTGGTTTTCGAAGAAGGTGAAACCCTGGATGCTGCTACCATGGTTCTGGGCTCCGAGCCAGTTGAAGACGTTAAGATTGTTTTAAGCGGTTATCAGGACGGGGATCCGAACCAGTTGCGAATTTTCATCAACGATGTTGAAACTGACGAATATACTTTCGATTCGGAAAACTGGAACGTGCCGGCATCCCTCAGCCTTTTCGCCGTTGATGACGAAAAACTCGAAGGCGACCCGCATTTCGTTGAAGTCAAAGCCGAATTCATCACGAACGATCCGATCTTCTCTCAGGGCGATCCTGATGCTCTCGTTGTTGAGGTGCGTGATAACGAATGTGGTGCCTGGGATTTTGTAGAATCTGATTTCAATCAGGATTGCAAAGTGAATCTCCTGGATTTTGAATGGCTCTCTTCGGGCTTCCTGCGCTGTACGACACCTCAGGAACCGGGATGCGAACGCCTCTAAGTAAAGGTGTCGCAGGAGTTGATGATAGCCTTTTATTAAAATGTGTATAAGAGAATTCAAGCAATAAACAATAGAAAGGAGTTCAATGATGATTCGTTGTACTGTAACCAAATCATTTATTATGGCGATGGCTCTGGCGCTGCTGGCCGGTCTGCAAATCGGTACCGCCAACGCCGAGATTCTTTTGTCTGAAAATTTTGATGGTCTGACTCTCAAAGATTCGACCTCGCCCACAGAAATTAATGCCATGTCTGTCTGGACCGATACCCCCCCGGCCGGCTGGACCGTGGACAACAGCGGTGTGGATCCCGATGGTGTACCGGAATTCAACGGCTGGACATTTCTTGATAAGGTCTGGTGGGTGCAGACCGCCGGCAATCAGAACCGCGCCCTTTTCGGTCTGGCCGGCGGCAATGTCGCCCTTGGCGATGGCGACGAATGGGATGATGCCGATCCCGGACCCAGTGGTGACATGGACACCTTGCTGAGCACCCCGTCCATTGACATCAGCTCACTCGGTGAGAATGAACTGTATCTGAAGTTTGATTCCAGTTGGCGCGATGAAGATCTTCAGACCGCTGTAGTTACTGTTGCTTATGATGGCAATCCTGAAATCGAAGTCATTCGCTGGGAATCGGTTGCCGGCCCCAACTTCAAGGATGATAACGAAAATGAACAGGTGGTCATCCCGTTGAATAATCCGGATGATGTCAACAATGCCGTTGTAACCTTCAAATACATTGACGCTACCAACGACTGGTGGTGGGCCGTTGACAATGTTGAAATCGGCACCGAAGAATCGCTCCAGCCGGTTTACGTGAACCAGAGCTTTATTACGTCTGTCACGGAATCCAGTATCATCGGCAGCACGACCGATTCCTTCGATGTTAGTCTTCGTTACGATCCCGGCACCACGGTATTCGTTACCGTCGACCCGGGCGCCCAGGCCGACTTTACCCTCGCCGATGCGGGTGGAGACGGCAAAGTCGTCCTGACCTTTGACTCAACCAACTGGGATACACCCCAGCCCGTTACGGTTGAAGGAGCTAATGATGAAGAAATCGAAGCTATCGAAGTGTTTGACGTTTCCTTCACCGTTGCCAGTACCAACACCGACATCGATGGGTACACTCTCAACAATGTCACCGTCTATGTCGAAAGCGAAGACCTCAACATCCCCGGTCTGATTCTTTTTGAAGAAGACTTTGAAAGTGTCACCCTGCTGCCTGCTATTGAAGAAGGTAACAGCACCGGCAAGGCCAGTGTCTGGACCGACATCCCGCCGGCCGGCTGGGTCATGGATGAAAGCGGCGTACCGGGCGCTGGCGATGTCGCCCAAGATGGCGTAACGGAATGGGCCGGCTGGTGCTTCGCCGATGTCGATTTCTGGATTCAGTCTGATTTTCAGCGTCGTGAAGAATTCGCCCGCGGCCAAGGCGTCGTCGCCGTCGCCGATCCGGATGAATGGGATGACAAACCCCACAATTCCGGCACCTACGACACCTTCATTACCTCGCCGATCATTCCTCTGGTCAACGTCGAACCTAATTCCGTTGTCCTTAAATTCGATTCCAGCTGGCGTCCCGAAGACGACCAGAAGGCCAGATTGATTGCCGGTTTTGACGCCGAAGATGTTACCATCTTCAGTTGGAACTCGGGCACCGGTGTCGGTGAATTTAAGGATGACAATTCCACCAACGAGGCGCTGCTCTATAATATCGATTCCCGCGCCGACCAGTTGTTTGTTCGCTTCACTTTTGAAATGTTCGACGCGGGCAACGACTGGTGGTGGGCCGTGGATAACATACTGGTCAGTGGCGATGCCAATCCTGTCGGTGACTTGATCAGCGTCAGCAAAACTGGCCAGAAGTTTAATCTCTTTGAAGAAAGTCAGTTGAACATGACAACCGAAACCTTCGAAGTCATGCTGACCAAAGCCCCTCAGAGCGGATCGGTAACCGTTACGGTTTATCCGACCAGTCTCGAAGACGACATTACGCTCAGCAGCCCCAATGGCACGCTGAACGGCAAAAACCTGGAACTGACCTTTACCCAGGCGAATGTCCCGCAAACCGTCACCGTGACCGTCGTTAACGATGAAATCGAAGAAGGCCTGGAATCGGCTCCGATTCTCTTCGGTACCGACAGCGCCGATGATATCCGTTTTGCCGACGGTTATGTCTCCGATTATATCTTGTTAAACGTCTATGATAATGAAATCGGTGATCTGGCGGTTATCGAAACCGGTACCGGCACCACTGTGAAAGAAACCCAGGGCTTTGACAGCTATCAGGTTGTTCTCAGTAAGATTCCTGCCGGTGAAGTTGTCGTCCGTATCGAAGATTTGAATGATCCGAATCAGGTTAATCTCAATGGAGATACTGTCAAGTTCCTGACATTCAACGCGACAGCCTTTGCTCCGCAAACGGTTAACGTTACCGGTATTGAAGATGGCGTGATCGAGACCGATCCGCATACCACGAATGTTAAACACAGTATCTCTTCGACGGCAGATTTGTCTTATAATTCTGTCAATCCTGTTACCATTCGCGTTCAGATTCTGGAAACCGCTTGCGGTGCCTGGGGTATCCTGCCGATGGATATTGCCGGCGGTCCCGATGGCGGACCGGACTGTGTTGTGGACCTGAAAGACCTTGAACTCTTCATTTCGCAGTGGTTTTCCTGTTCCGTTCCTTATCAGAGTGGCTGTGTTGATGTCCGTTAAGTTACGCAGCTTTTTGTGATTACGTTAACAAGTTCCCAAAGGCTCCGGTTTAATCCGGAGCCTTTTTTATAAGTCGCTATTGTCTAGAGAAATCAATAGAGATATTTATACGCGTTTCTGATTGAAATTGCCCGTTTTGTTGGAACGTAATTGTCTGCGAATATAAACTTACGTCCGGCACTGGCTGGAGCTTTCGGCCCAATTGGAAAAAAGACAACTGCCAACATGCATACTATGTATATTATACCCTGACGGGACTTATACAACGTTGCGAACGTTTGTGCACAAAATATAACCTGAATTTTTGTGAACCTTTACGAAATATTAAGACTGATATCAGGAGTTACCTATGCAACCATATAGACTTTCTAACAGACGAATGGTATTTTCACTGATTATCTTTTTGATGCTGTTTCGATCTCTCCCGGCTATCACTGTTGATGATGGTCCGTCATATACACAAGCCTGTGTCGATACCAGTGATCCAGATGTGCTGGGAGCCTGGATATTTTATTCCCATTACAGTTTGCCAGGTTCCGCCGGAGCGCTGCCGATCCCCGAAATGGAAAAGCACAAACCTGCACGTTTGTCCATGCCGCCAGCCCCCCTTCACTTTCACGGTGAGCAGCCCAGCCAGCGGTTTATCCGTCTGCTGAATTCTGACAAGTTGCCAGACAAGGCCTTTACCGTGGAAATGTGGATTAATGATCATATCAGCCAACCGATTGCTTTGCTGGCTATGGCAAGGGATCCGCTTCGGCTTGATATCGGATGGCGCCTGAATTACCTCAGCCAGGGTTACGCCGACCGCGCGATGGCATTCGAACTGTCCCTGGCAAACGGACAGGAGTCATCAGCCGGCTATGCCAATCATGACAAGGATGGTTTTAAGGAATACTGGCGCCATATCGTAGCCGTTTACGATGGGGCGACGGCAAAGCTGTTTGTCAACGGCCAGGAGAAAGCCGCGGTCGAGGCGGGCGATATTGCTTTTACCGATAAAGTGTTTTTTGAAGTGGCTGCCTACCTGATGCAGGAACCGTACATGGAAACTGCCCATATTCTCAACTCGGTACGTTTGCATGACAGGGCCTTGTCGCCCGCTCAGATCCAGCAACGTTTTGTCAGTTTGTGTCGCCAGGTTGAAAACGGCTGGCTGTTTCCAGGCCACTTTCATTTCAACGCTGGGCCCTATCTGTCATTTGTGACCCGAGACTCAGTTGCCATTCTGTGGGAGACCGATCGACCCGCTGCCGCTACCATACGATGGGGGGAATCCCTGCCCTTGAAAAACACCCGTCATATCGATGATTTCAAAACGATTCAGGAGATTCGAATTGAGGAGTTGAAAACGGCTACTCCTTATTTTTATCAGATACTCGCTCAAAACGCTGAGGGCCAAACGCTCGATTCAGGAATCTTGACCTTCCAGACAGCGGTTAACGATAACCAGCCGTTCCGTTTCGCTGTTATGGGCGATACCGAAACCCGTCCGCATATTAACCAGCAGCTCTCACGCATGATATGGGATCAACGCCCCAATTTTCTCATTAACTTGGGCGACATGACAGATGGCGGCAAACAGCACGAAAAATTCCAGTGGAATTATGAATACTTTCAGGGCATGACTCCACTGCACAGCCGGATTCCCGTTTTTCCTGTGCCGGGTAACGGTGAAGGCGACCTTTACTGGTACAAGCGATATCATGTCTTACCCGGTGATGAATCACCTTATACCTTTACTTACGGCAATGCCCGGTTTTTTATGCTGGACAGTAATCAACGGCAAAAAGAGTTTGCCCCTGGCGGCAGGCAGTACGAATGGCTCAAAGAACAACTGGAAAACTGCGATGCTGACTGGACTTTTGTCGCGTTTCATCATGCGCCTTATACCAGTGAAGAAAATGATTACGGTGACAGTTGGAAGGGAAAATCCAGTCTCGGCGACCCGCTGGTCCGTCCCCTGGTGGCCCTGTTAGAGGCATATCACGTTGATGTAGTCATGTTCGGTCATCTGCATCTCTACGAACGGACCTTCCCCATTCTCAAGAATAAATATAACCATCATGGCATCTTGTATCTGCTCTCCGGTGGAGGAGGCGGGAATATTGAAGATTTTGCTCCCAATCCGGCATATTTTACGGCACGAACACATCGAGGTCATCATTTCTGCATTATTGAGATCATCAACCGTAAACTCACTCTCCAGATGTTTGATATTAATGGGAACTTGAAAGATTATTTCACTATGGAAAAATAATTTGACTACAGTGCCTGAATTCATCCGCTACTAGACTGCTTAAACCATAACTACCTACACAAAAAACGGTTATGTGTGGCCCTGCACGGAGCTTGCTGCCCAGTTGGGGATAATCGTTTCCCGGAAGCAGTATACTGCCAGGATTTCATACCTTGTTATCTTCCGATCTCACGACTTTTGCTTGTGAGACCGGGCCTTTTCTTCGATGTATTGCGTCAGTTGTGCTGGACTGAACGGTTTATTCACAAAATGCACATCCGGACTGTTCACTTCCGCCTGAAGTTGCTGTAAATCGCACCGTGAAGTCAGCACAATTATGATTTCGGGCTGGTCCGGCGTATTAACGATTTCCCGCACCACGTCTTTGCCCTTGATAAACGGCATATTCACGTCGGTTATCAGACCATCAAAATGACATTGGCGTAATTGCTCCAGAGCATCTTTGCCGTTATTTACGCATACAATTTCATGACCGTTTTGCTCCAGCCACATTTTAATAATCATTTGAATCCGATGTTCGTCGTCTGCTACCAGTATTTTCATAATGTATCTCAGGGTGCCTGTAAAAGTGTATGTAATGTATACGCGTTCCGTTGGAGAATACCCGTTTTGTCGGAACGTAATTCTTTGCGGATAAAAAGCTTACGCCCGGCCCTGCCGGGAGCTTTTACCCGAGGGGCTGTAAATCTTAAATCAGGAACGAAACCGAATTCAGTCATTCTCACCAGCTTCGTTTCACAGGCCCGCATAATAAATCGGTTTATTCTGTAATAAATCTTAACGAATGCCCGGGTATATACGCATAAAAGTGGTAAATTGTTAAAATCTTTGGATATTTTCCAGCAAACCGGGCCGACAATTCAGACGATAGGTATTATGACGCTTTCAGGTAATTATTGTCTGATAATACACCTGGTAAGAATATAAGCTAAAGGATGTTTCAGACTGTTTACAGATTTCGGATTTACGGTTTATCCGGGTCAGGTTTATGAAAAAAATAACACTGCTATCATTAATTCTCTTCTGTGCGACGGTGACGCTGCCGGCCCTGTGGCTTGGTTATCGGACGGAGGCGGCATCGGATTTTATTCCTGAATGGCTTTTGCCCACGCTGGCCGGCAGTATCATTCTGATAGCAGCATTGTTACTGCTGATGACCTTGCAGCTCAACCGGCGCTGTCAGGCCTGGCGGCGGCTCGAAGCCAATCTGGAAGACTGGGCAGATATGCCTGATTCAGAAACAGTGCCTCCGCTGGAAATGGCAGCAGTCGGGCATGATATACCGCCTGTCGTACTCGGATGGAATAAGCTGGTAAGTTATATGGAGAAGTTGCAGGAAGGCGCCGCCTGGCAGCAGGACGAAGGTGCAATGGGACAGTTTTTGTGCAGTTATGATTCTCAGCGTTTGCTGGGGGTGCTGGATTCACTGACCGAAGGCGTTTTGCTGGCTGATGCCGATGGCGCCGTGGTCCTGGTCAACCGGGCTTGTGAGGGTTTGCTGGGCAGGCCGTTAAATGAAATTATCGGTTGTCCGATAATCGATATATTCAATGAAGACGACTCCCGTGAAAAGATCGAACGCCTGCTGGATGCGCAGGGGACGGTTTCGGAAAGCCGTTTTGAAATCGTACTGGGGCAGGAGCCGCAGCGGACCATTTTGAGTGCGACAGGTCTGCGTCTGGGATACTCAGGCGAAAGCTGCGATATCCTGATTAGTCTGAGGGATGTCACCCAGCAGAAACTGGCTCAGTCCGGTCGCGACAATTTTATCGCTCATGTCAGCCATGAACTTCGCAGTCCGCTGACCAATATTCGCGCTTATGCGGAAACACTGCTTTCTGACATGATTCTGGACGCCAACACCCAAAAAGAGGCTTTCAATGTCATTAACGAAGAGACCTCACGTCTGATTCGTCTGGTAAACGATGTCCTCGATATTTCCCGTATGGAGACCGGCTCGATCGTACTCGAACGCGGTAATGTCGTTACCGACCGGCTCATCAGGCAGTGTGTCAATGATATTAAAGCCGCCGCCGCTGAGAAAAGCATCGCCCTGCAGACCAATTATCATCCCAAGCTGCCTGATCTGTATGCCGACCGCGAGAAGCTGGCCATTGTGGTTAACAATCTGCTGACCAACGCCATTAAATACACACCTGAAGATGGTACGGTCTTTATCGAAACCAACGTCGATGAAGCCTTTGTGTATATCAAAGTGACGGATACCGGTTACGGCATCGCCGAAGATGACCTGGAGAAAATATTCGAGAAATTTTATCGTGTCGAACGAGAGGAAACCCTCACGATCACCGGTTCTGGACTGGGACTGGCGATCAGCAAGGAAATCGTCATGCTGCACGGCGGCATGATCGAAGCCGTCAGCGAACTGAACAACGGCACGGAGATGACCGTAAAACTGCCGATTACCCTTACCGGACCTGCTCTGGGGCCGGCCTCGGAACCGACAGTCATGAGCGGGCAATCGTGAGATATTTATACCCAAAATGAAAGCTAATTCCTGGCAGGGCCAATCACAAATTATAGCAGAACCAATTGAAAGCTTGAATCACAAAAAACGGTTAAAGATGATGAAATGTGTACGACAACGATGGGGTTATCTGGCGTTGGGCGCCGGGCTGATACTCTTTGTTATCGCCCTGGGCCTGTATCTCAATGCGCCAATCGCCGCGACGTTCTGGTTGTTCGGGGCGGCGTTGACGTTTATTCTTTCGGGCGTTGTCATCATTCTCAGTTTAAAAGGTAATACGAAACATCTTCCCGGCATGGTGCCTCCGGGGCAATTGGAGCCTCAACGGTACTTCGCCGATGCCTCTCCGGAAGAGCCCGTTAATGCCTGTCTGCATGAGATGCTTCTTGAATTGAGCCGCATGCAAAGCAGTAATGATCTGCTGGAACGGTATGAAATATTTTCCGCTTTGGTGGAGCTGACTCTGAAACGGGCAGTAGGGGATTGCGAGGTTTCTTTATGGTGCCCTGACCGCGAGCAAGAGTTTCTGGTCGAATGTAAACTCGTTTCCCCCGTGAGAAAAAAGAATGAGTTTGCCGCACAGGATAAACGTTCTCCCGGCAGGCTTCCCTTGACCTCTTCCCTCATAAAACAATGCTTGCTCCGGCGAGAAGCCATACTGAACGACACACCTGGAGATGATGAATTTTCGTGGTACACCCGGCCCCGGTCCGGCCTGTTTTGCGACGGATGTATCCCGTTATATCGTCAATACGGCCAGCCGCTGCTGTTATGTCTGGCGTTGAACAGAACGGCATCGCAAACACATTCTTCCGGCGTGGTCCGTCAGAACAATTTCCAGACCGCCGCCAGATTGATCCGCCTTTTCTGGAATCATCTTCAGCTTACAAATCAGCGTCAATGGCAGATTGAACATGAACCCGGCAGCGGCGTTCTGCGAACACAGGTCTTTCTTGAGCAAGGTCAAAACCTGCTACAGGCCTGCCGGCGCCGTGATGAACTATTTTCGGTGGTAGTGCTGACCATTCGCGGTTTCCGCCGTATGTTTGCCGGTCAGTCGCACCAGTGGCAGTTGCTCACCGATGTGCTGGGCCGCAATCTGAAGGACATCCTGCGGCAGCATCGTGAAGATGCCCTGCTGGGTAAAATGGCCGACGATGTCTTTGCCGTTATGATAACCCGTATGGATAAGTTCCTTGTCCGCTCCATCATGGATAAACTGGTGACGCAGCTGGATGAATGCCTCCGGCAGGAGGATGATCTTGACGGGTGCGATGTGTTCGCTTTCGATGTCGCCTGGGACATGGACGACAGTAAAAGCTGCGCCGGCAGCCTGGAAGACATGCTCAACACTATCTACCGCCGGATGTTTGAACGGATCGATATCGTCGATCGGCCGGCGAAGCGAATTATTCTCGATGTAAGAGGAGGGCAGAGTATCGGCCATGCAGGTCACAGTGAATAATGAAGGTTCCGTCACGATCATCAAGCCGCGCGGCGCGATCGTTCTGGGCGAGCTGGACCAGCTCGAAGACGCCCTGAATGACATGATGAGAAAGTGGACGCGTCGTGTGGTGATCAACCTGGTCGAAGCGACCTGTATCGACAGCGCCGGCCTGGAACTGATCAATCGGTATTATCATCGACTGGCTCAACACGGCCTGCGGCTGAAGCTGTGCGGACTCAACGAACTGACCCGGAAGATACTGGACATCACCCAGCTATCCCGACAGTTTGAAATCTATACGGATACCTCGGCGGCGGTACGGAGTTTTATATGAGGCTGTTATCGCAGAGTTTAAAACTGGGAGAAATGCTGGTTCAGGAAGGACGTCTTTCCGACGAACAGCTGCAGAAAGCCCTGGCCCGCCAGAAAAAAACGCGCAAAAAACTTGGCGAACTGCTGGCCGACATGCAGCTCGTGGACGAAACCGCCATTCTCGGCTGCCTGTCCCGGCATTTCGGCATCCCGCATGTCCATCTCCGCCCCGGTCTGATCGATCCGCATATCGTCGATATCATCGACAAGGACATGGCCGAAAAGCATCTGATTATCCCTTTGTTCAAGGTCGAAGACACTCTGACACTGGCCATGGCCGAGCCTCAGGCCCTGCTCGTCATCGACGACCTCGAACGCAGCATCGGCCTGCGCATCCAGCCGGTTATCGCCCTTGAAAAAAACATCCGGGAGTACATCAAAAAACTCTATGTCCAGAACGTCAAAATCGATTCCTTTGTCGCTTCGCTCGAAGATGCCAAAGTGGAAGTAGTTGACGGTGAAACCGCCGAAGAAGATATTGTCGTCGATCTGACCGAACTGACTGACGGTTCGCCTGTGGTCAACCTGGTCAATATGAGCATCCAGCAGGCCGTCAAGGAAGGCGCTTCCGATATCCACATCGAGCCCGATAAACACGCCGTCCGCATCCGTTACCGTATCGACGGCGTCCTGCACGACCTGATGACCCCCCCGCGCGAATGGCATGCCGCTATCGTCTCGCGCATCAAGGTTGTCGGCCGCATGGACATCGCCGAAAAACGCGTGCCCCAGGAAGGCCGCATTCACGTTATGGTGGATGGTCACGAAATCGACCTGCGCATCTCCTCGATGCCCACCATCCTCGGCGAAAAAGTCGTCATGCGTATTCTCGACAAGAGCAACCTTCAGCTCAAGCTCGACCTGCTCGGCTACGACCAGAACATGGTCCTGACCCTCAAACGCATGCTCAGCAAGCCCTACGGCCTGCTCCTGGTCACCGGCCCGACCGGCAGCGGCAAAACCACGACCCTCTATTCTGCTCTCGACCTGCTCCGCAACAAGGAACGCAACATCATTAC
The DNA here is from genome assembly GCA_964482555.1 of uncultured Pirellulales bacterium. GTDB lineage: Bacteria > Planctomycetota > Phycisphaerae > Sedimentisphaerales > SM23-30 > CAYZXY01. The sequence goes on along the minus strand of CAYZXY010000009.1, from coordinate 60,345 downwards.
CATCGAGGACCCGGTCGAGTACCAGCTTGAATTGATCAACCAGATACAGGTCCACGAACAGGTCGGCCTGACCTTTGCCCGCACGCTCCGTTCCGTCCTCCGCCAGGATCCGGACATCATCATGGTCGGCGAAATCCGCGATGACGAAACCGCCAAAGTCGCCGTTCAAGCCGCCCTGACCGGCCACCTGGTCCTGAGTACCCTGCATACCAACGACGCCCCCGGCGCCGTTACCCGTATGATCAACATGGGGATTGAGCCTTACCTGCTCGCCTCCTGTCTGGTGGGCGTTGTGGCCCAGCGACTGATACGCACGATCTGTCCCAAATGTAAAGCCACCTATTTTCCTGAAGAAAGCGTCCTGCGCGACATCGGCTGGCAAGGGCCCGAAAACCGCGCCTTTCATCGCGGGCTCGGCTGCCCATTATGTCACGACAGCGGCTATAAAGGACGCCGGGCCATCTGCGAAGTTCTGGAAATGACCCAGCAGTTGCGCGAGATCGTACTTAACCGGCCCTCCGCTGGCGTAATCCGGGAGTATCTTAGCCGCGGCAACTGGAACGGTCTCCGCGAGGAAGGCATGCGCTGCGTCGAACAGGGCGTTACTTCGATTGACGAAATGATGCGGGCCTGTTTCATCGAGGCCACCGAGGAAGTAAACGAAGAATCGGCACTTGCAGGAGAGAAACTCTGACATGATTGTCGAATACCAGGCATTGAATAAATCCGGATCACTCATCAACGATACGCTCGTTGTAGAGGACCCCGCCGAGGCGGCCGCCGAGTTAATCCGGCGCGGTCTGACGCCGGTAAAGCTGCAGGCCGCCGGTACGACTGGATCCGCATCTTTCCCGCTTCTAAGGAAGCTCAAGTGTCTCCGGCAGCGAGCGACTCTTGCCAATCCGCGCCGCGCTTCGCGTAAACAGCTGCCGTTTTTCACGTCGCAGCTGGCGATTCTTCTCGAAACCGGCACCCAGGTCGCCCCTTCGCTCGTCGCCATCGAACGCCAGATGACCGATCCCAACTGGAAACAGCTTGTCGCTGAAATGCGGCGTCATGTCGAGGAAGGCGGCACTCTGACCTCTGCCGTCGGCCTTTATCCCCAGGTCTTTGATTCGATCTACGTCAATATGATCTCGGCCGGCGAAGCGTCCGGGAATCTTTGCCGCATCCTCAGCCGTCTGGCCAGCCTCTCCCGGCTGGCAGAACGCCTGCGCAACAAAATCGTCTCCGCCATGATCTATCCGGCGCTGCTGGTAGGTATTTCATTCACGGTTATGATTATTCTGGCCTTTTTCGTCATACCCCGTTTTACGGATATTTTCAACGAGCTTAACGTCCAGTTGCCCGTCAGTACTACCATGATGTTGGGCCTCTCGACCTTCGTAAAAGAGAATATCTTGCCGACCGTTTTAGCCCTGGCCGCGTTGATCAGCGGTCTTGTCTTCTGGATCAAAAGCAGCTCCGGACAGCTTTTAATCGATAAACTCATGCTGCGAATACCGATTTTCGGCCCTCTGACCGCTTCGCTGATCAATGCTCGCATCTTCCGTATCCTCGGTCTGCTGGTCGAATCGTCGGTCCCGCTGCTCGAAGCGCTTAAACTGACCCGCAATACCACCCGCAACCACCTGTACCATAACATCATGAAGAAAGCCCACGACAGCGTCCTGCACGGCCAGTCCATGCACGAAGTCTTTCTCTACAGCAAATATATTCCGCCCAGTATCGCCCAGATGGTGCATACCGGCGAAGAAAACGGCCAGGTCGGTAAGGTCATGACTATGCTCGCCGACTATCTCGACGATAGAAATGAAACGCAGATTAATATGCTGACCAGTATCATGGAACCGGTTATTCTGATTATCATGGGCTGCCTGATCGGTACTATGGTCTTTTCCCTGGTGCTGCCCATGTTCGATCTGTCCAATATTTCCGGTATGTAATGCGACGCGGGCCTCTGGCCCGCTGGAAGTGAGATGTTGGAAGTTGCAATTGAGTGCCATGCTTACGCGAATCCTGAGCGCAGCGAAGGAAAGCGTATGATTGCGGTTTTGCCTGAATACGTTGCCGGTCCGGTGCGACAGCGTCAGGATTATCTGCCAGGGTGGGCCTTGCCCACCGACAATGGAAAAATGTTTTCATTTGTATATTTGATTTAATTTGTAAATAAAATGTTTCATCGACTGACATCTATATTACCTCTCGGCCTCGACCTCGGACAACGTTCCGTACGTGCCGTTCAATTGAAACGACATGGCTCGCAGCTCCATGTGCATGCCGCCATGGAGGTGCCCCTCAGTACGTCCGCAGCTGGTTTGCATGATGCCGATGCCGACGAAATGGAAAAACCTCAGGCCGATAACAAGATCGATCTGTTGTCTTTCATGGATCAGGCATCTCCGAAAAAAACTGAAGATGATTCTGATGATTGGCAACGCCTCGTTGAACCTGTGCGCAAACTCATCCAGCGGGGCGGCTTTATCGGACGTAACGTGATTTTGCTCTGTCCGGCCGACCGGCTCTACATGCGGCCGGTGACTTTGCCCGCGCCGCCCGAGGGACTGCCCCGACATGCCATCCTGGGCGCGCTGAAAATCCAACTTGCCAACCATCTGGCCTACCCGGTTACGGATGGCGTCTTCGATTATTATCCGCTTCGACACGATCTGGAAAACGGAATGCTGCATATTATGGCCTTTACGACCGATAGTGAATGGATCCAGTCTCGTATGCGGCTGCTCCACCAAGTCGGCCTGACTTGCCTGGCGATTGACACTCTTCCCTGCGCCTTGTCGCGCCTGCTGCTGACGTCCAGAAAAATGGATGAAACTCTGCCTTTAACCGACCCGCAAACCGATAACGCTTTTTGCGATCAAATGAGTCTTGACGCCGTTCTGGATGTCGGTTATTCCGGCAGCACTCTCATCGTTTGCGGGCCGAACGGTCCTCTCCTTTCCCGCCGTTTTAATCTGGGCGGCAAGGAAATCACCGATACCATCGCCCGGCATCTGCATATCAGCTGTGACCGTGCCGAGCGTTTTAAAACAGCCTATGGCTTCGATATCCAGGCTCGCCGGTTAAGGCCGCCAATGGCTGTCAATGCCGCTTCCGACACATTGACTGCCATTCCTCATGAGACCGGCAATCATGAACTCGCCAAAACCCTTTTTGCCGCCGTGCAGAAAGACCTGAATACTTTTACCGAAGGGCTGGTGCGTACCCTGAACTATGCCATCAACGAGTACAAACAATACCAGCTTCGCGGTATTTATTTAACCGGAGGCGCCGGACATACAGCCAATCTTGATGCCTTCCTGTCAGATAAATTCGATATGCCTGTGCATTGCCTGACGCATCCGCTGTTGGAGGCCATTACGGCATGGCTGCCCGCCACCCGCCGCAATCCCGGCTGCTGGACCACGGCTCTGGGACTGGCTTGGCCGAAGGAGGGGGGGGCATGATCAATCTGCTGCCCGATAAGCACCAAATCATACGTGACCGCCAGAAACGTTTACGTATCTGGTTAGCCCTGTCGCTGCTGACTTTCGCAGTCATCACCGCCTGGACGGGTATTAAATATTACGGTTGTTATCATGCCGGGCAAACGACACGCCATCTGATTACGCATATGAGCGAGATTCGACAGGAAATGAATACGCTGCAGCAGGCCAAAGCCGAACTGGACATCTGCCGCGACCGCTATATGCTGCTGGCCGAGCTCGAACAATATTATGATTTTGCTTTTATTATCGATTTCCTGTCCCGGTTTACGCCCGATATGGTTTATCTGCAGAGTCTGAAAGTTACTTCTGAGCTGGAAAGGCAAACCGCTCCTCTGGCGATAGAGATGCCGTCGCTGCCGCCCGGCGCCGACATGTTCATGCTCCGGCAGCAGACAGAATCCGATCCTGAGACCCCCAGACAGTCCGATGCTGTTTATCTGCAGGTTAAGGGGACGGCTCTGAATTATGAAGTGATTGCCGATTATCTCAAAACACTGCGCGCGTCCTGTTTTTTCCAGACGGTCGAACTTGCTCGCGGCAGTCGGACGGATGGCGACATGTCGCCGACCGTGGATTTTATCATTAATTGTACTTTATGGCCGACTACGGTATTCTCGGAAATACAACATGCTTATATGCAAAAAACCAAAAATTTATGATGTGGATTTATACGGCATCGGCCTCATCGGTGCCTTGGCTATTGCAGCCTGGCTTTTTATTTTTCAGCCGCTGGATCTGAAGATTATGCGGATTCAGCAGGAAAAGAAGCAAAAACAGCAAACCAGCGAATCCGCCGAAAAGGAATTTGCTCGCCTGCGTCTGGCTGTTGCGGAGCAGCGGCGGCTTACAGACAGGTTTATGCGCAATGCCGAAATGATCGACCGGAGCCGAGATCTGTTTGATGTCATAGGTATTATGGGATCGTTGGCGGAAAAGACCTCGCTGCGTCTTGACCGGGTCGTTCCCGGCGACGCCGAATTCGGCGATCGATATTATAAAACACCTCTGGAGGTAAAAGTTTATGGGACATATCCCGGCATTTACCGCTATCTCAGCCAAATGGATCGGGAACTCCCCTTTGTCAAGGTTAAGTCGGTGTCGTTACAGAAGGACACGCCTGATTCGCCGGCCTGTTCCATAGCTTTAAATTGTGATGTCTATACCGCTTTGTAAGACAAAAAGTAAAGAAACAACTATTGCAGAAATAAATAGCACCTATACTCGTTCCGATTGAAATGTCCCGTATTGTCGAAACGAAATTTTGTGCGGATAAAAAGCTTGCGCCTGACCCTGCTAGAAGCTTTTTACCCAATGGGGCATAAAGCGAGGAAAGGGTTATATGTGCTGTTATTGAATTTCCCGACGTAACAGGAACTCATTACTCATTACTCTTTTGATCAAAATGAACGATCTGACTGTATGACGAAAGAAAGAAAATTATATGTTGTGATTCTGGCGATTGCTCTGGCGGTTCTGTTATGGGACCGGCTACAAACCGGCGCTCTCTCCGGCCCGGATACCGCTCAAGCCGGCACCGCGGAAGAAACTCAAAATTCGACAAAACCGCAGGTCAAACCGGATTTATCCCGAATTGAGTCGCCGCCCGCTAAAACGACTGCTGCCGGATCCCATGGCGCCGGGGGCGATAAATTAATCCGATTGCCTTTATCAGACGAATGCCGCATTGCCTCGCCCGACGTACGTGATCTCTTTACCGTCTCGGAGAAAATGCTGCATTCCTTATCGCGGTCTGATAACGAGTCTGAAACCAGAAACCGCAGCTTGTCGCAAACGCATCAGTCCTTCGTCCTCTCCGGCACCGTTGTCACCGCCGCATATCAGGCCGCCATGATCGATAATGAGTTGTATCATGTCGGCGACCGCATAGGTCCGTTCGAACTGGTCAGGGTTTATCCCCGGGCGGTTCTTCTCAAGAATGATACCGGCTATTATATCCTTTACCGCAATCCATAAGCGCACTTTCATTCTCAGAGGCATTGTAACCCATCACATGAAGCGAAAGGTGTTTATTTCTGAATTTACCGTGAACGTTTACTTTTTTTCATTAAGTCGCTTTTTTCCTTTCCCGATATGGTTGACATAGAGACAAACTATAACCTGTGTTGACAATTCAATGTCATTGCGAAGGAGCTGCCATGAGAAAGCGTTATTCAAAATTATTGGGATTTAGTCTGGTTGAACTGGTCATTGTCATCGTCATCCTCGGCGTAATTGCCGCTATTGCCATTCCCCGCATCAGTTCCGGCAGCCGTAATGCCGGCGAGGCCGCCTTGAAGGCCAATCTGGCAACGCTGCGCAACGCCATCGACTGGTATTATGGCGAGCATCATTCCACGTTCCCGGGCGTTAAAACCGCCGGCAGTTCTTATGGTACGGCCAAGTCCCAGGAGGCCTTCAAAAATCAGTTGCTGTATTATTCAAATGCCATCGGCGAAATTTCAGAAGATCTTGATCAGGCCTTTCCCAATGGCCCTTATGTCCGCGGTTCATTCCCGGACATGCCGGTTGGCGCCAACGCCGGGAAAAATAACGTGAAAATCGTGGATAAAGCCGGCCCGCTCAAAGATTCCGACACGGATAATACCTCCGGCTGGATATACAATCCGACCACCGGTGAAATCATTGCTAATTGCCCGACCACCGAAGTCGGTACCAATGGGATTCCCTATAATGAATTCTAATAGTTGACATGAATGATAACCATCATTGTTAAGCATAACCTTTAGATCCTCCAATTCAGCTATAAGTCCCGGCGGCCTTCTTCCTCCGGGACTTGTTTTTTGACAGACATTCAAAACCTTAACTTTCGCATTTTTTTGATAACGCTTTGGCGTTCCGCAGGGTCTTTTGCGCCTGATGATATTATAATTCACTTTCGGATAAGTGATCGAAAATCGCAAAAATACTTTGCATTACTGACAAAAAGCCCTGTATAAGCCTTATCCGTAATGATACCACAAGAAAAAGTGCGAAATCGCCCAAAATGTTATCTGTCAACTATTGAGCCTGTGTACTTGAAATTGTTTTTTATTCTTGTTCCGATTGAAAATACCCGTTTTGTTGGAACGAGTTTAAACGGGTATTTCGCATTTTGGGTTTATCCGGTTTAGAAAAATGTAAAGCCGCGTGAGCGATTATTTCGAGATTGACTTTGTGGTTAATGTGATTTGGCGACGGATACGCCGGATTCGGATTATGAAACAGAAATACAGAAAATTTCCTACTCACCCCTCCGCCTTTTCCTTCGTGGAAATGGTCGTTTCCGTGGCGCTGGTGTCCCTGTTATCCGTCGCGGCGATGATCACTTTTTCCAATACCCAGCAGCGCACCGGACAACCGGTTGCGTTGCTTACCCGGCTCCGACAGCAGAACGAAATCCTGCGGCTGCTCGCGGATGATCTCCATTGGTGCCAGCAGGTGAATTCTATAGAGTCTGATAAGATCGAGTTTATGTCCAGCCCCTTGTCAGGAAAAATAACCTGGCGGTGGGACGAATCCGGTTCAGTACTCTATCGCGGTGTCGATAACAATGAATCTGTTTTGTCGAGTGGTGTCCATGAATTTATGCTGGAAGCGAAACAGATCGATAGGGATGGAAGCAAATTAATTACCGATATCGCCGTTTCCATCAATCTGTCTCCCGACGAATCAGGCAGGATAACCAGAACCATCCCCTTATTGAATAAGCCGGGAATATAGGACCATGCCCAGCGCCGACCGCAAAAAACCTATTACATCGCACGCCATGACGCTTCTGGAAATGGTTCTCGCCCTGAGTGTGCTGGCGATACTCATGGCGGTGGCCCAGGTGTCATTTCGCACCACGATGATCAATCACGATCTGCGATGTGCCGCCCAGGTTCTCGTGGATGACCTGCATCTTGTCAGAGAACAAGCCATCAGCGACCAGCAGACTCGAACCTGGAATCTCAATACCGCTAACGGCAATTACAGTGTGTTCCACGTTCCCGACCTCCGAGGCCGAAGAAAAATCTCCGGCAACATCATCGAAGAGTATGACCTCGATAATATTGGCTCTACCAGCGGCACGCTTACGTTGTCGATATCATTTGACCACCGCGGCATGAGCGATTTCGCCGGACATATTATTCTTATCAAAGGTAAACGTAATGCGGTCGTAACCATAGACAATCTGGGAATGGTGAGTTGGTCCCGGCAGTGAGGACACCGATAATGGCAAAGCAAAAAGCGAAAATTAACGCCGGTTTTTCTTATGTGGAAATAATCATGACCACCGTCGTCATGGCAATACTGGTCGTGGCCGGCATGCAGCTCTCCGGCAGCATCGGCCGCTCCACTCTCGAAGCGGTCAATCAGGACATTGCCAACCGATTGGCCCTCGAAATGATGATTGAAATGAAAAACCTCGCTTACAAAGACGCCCAATATCCTGATCATTTTGGCCCCGAATTCGACGAAATCACAGGGAGCAGGGTAAACTATGACGATATTGACGATTATAACGGCTGGCAAAGCATGCCGCCGGTTGATAAAACAGGAGGATCGGCAGGCCCGGATGACTTAAGCCGTTCTGTTGAAATATCTTATGTTAATGCCAGTCAATTCTCCGTTATTTCTGCTGACGATCAGGGATTTAAAAGCATTATCATCTCCGTTCACCGTGGTACTAAGCTGCTGGCACAGCAGGCGTATGTTTTTCCTGATACGGAATTTACAAACCGCGATCTCTCCGGCGACAATGATGAAGATGAAGATGAAGATGAAGATGATGATGATGATGATGATGATTAGTCTTTTATTAATATAATCTTACAAAAAGCGGTATGAAGAATTTCTATTGTCTCTTATGACTGAAATCTTACGCTAAAGAACAAGAACATTGAGAATGACAAAGCCGGAATGATGAATCAATGACAAATGAGCAATGTCGAACATAATGCCTCGGAGGGTTGTTTCCGCAAATCGGCTAAGACATTCATAATGGCATTGCAGGGTAAATCGCTATGGAGTAAAGAGTTGCGACTGTGTATCTTTCGGTATTCGTTATGGGGATTTCTTCATGCGAATTGCCGATTTATACGAATGACGGTTTAAGTTTGAAGCGTTTTGTTTAAATGGAAGAAAATAGTCGGGGTAGTCGAACTGTAAACGCTTTGCCAAATAACAATTGCCATTCTCTTCTGTTCCGGTTATGATGCTGAAAAGTGTCTGAGACAGGAGAATAATTATGAAAATCGCACGTGTTGTCGATCAGGACAACCGAGAGGCCCTTTGCGTTTTTGCGGACAATCATCTGTTGCGAATCGAAGGCGACCTGGCCGGCGGGCAAATGTCGGTCACCGATAAGACGGTTGAGCCCACAGCCTTCCTGCCCCCCGTCTCCCCGCGTGTGATTTATTGCATCGGCGTTAATTACGCCGAACACGCCAGGGAAGGCGGCCATGAAATGCCCGGTTATCCGGTGGTGTTCATGAAGAATGTCTCCGCGGCCACCGGTCATCATCAGCCGATTTGTTTGCCGGGGGTGTGCGAGGATGAGATCGATTACGAAGGGGAACTGGCCGTGATAGTCGGTCAATCGTGTAAGAATGTGACGAAGGATGAGGCTCTAAATTATATTCTGGGCTATACAATCGCCAACGACGTCACTGCCCGCGTATGGCAGAAGGAAAAAGGCGGGTCCCAATGGTGTCGGGGTAAGGGCTTCGACACATTCTGTCCGCTGGGGCCTTGGATGGTCACGCCGGACGAGGTTAATAATCCCAATAACCTGTCCATCAGGACGACGCTGAACGGCGAGGTCGTCCAGAATGATACAACGGCGAATATGGTTTTCAATGTTGCCGCTTTGATCAGCTTTCTCTCGGAAGATACGACGCTTCTCCCGGGAACGGTGATCCTGACGGGGACGCCCCAGGGCATCGGCTGGGCCCGGAATCCGCGGCGGACACTGCAATCGGGCGATACCGTTACTGTTGAGATTTCCCAAATCGGAGCCCTCATAAATCCTGTTATATAGCATGTCTTCAACGATGCGTATTATGCTGCTGAATACCGATTTTGAAACCGGCGGCACTCCGCATTATGTGCGCGATCTGACGCTGGGGCTGAGTAAATGTGGTTTTTGTGTGGAAGCGGCCTGTCTGGCCGGCAGCGGGCCGGTCGCGGATCAACTTATGAAAGAAGGGATCGCCACGCATTGCCTGGGAGCAAAGGGGGCATGGGATTTTAGCGTGCTTTTCAGATTGGCCCGAATAATCCGGCGGTTTCAGCCGCACATCCTGCATTCATCGCTGGTTCATGCCAATTTCGCCGCTCGGGTGGCGGGGAAATGCTGTGGCGTGCCGCATGGTGTGGCGACAATCCATACAGCAGAACAGGGCAAAAGATGGCATTTCCTGCTGGAGAATCTGCTTTGCCGATGGAGCGATACCACCGTTTGCGTGTCGCGGTCTGTTTTTGATTACATGTCTAAAACCGCTCATATTCCCTCCGGCCGTATGAAGGTTATCGCCAATGGTATTGATATCCGGCGGTTCATCGATGCCCAACCGCTTGACCTCACACCATATGGCATCGCTTTCGATGCCGTTAAGCTGATCTTTGTCGGACGACTCGATCCAGTGAAAAATCTTGATGTATTATTACGGGCGTTTGTCGGGCTGGAAGGGAATCCCGTTTTGATAATTGTCGGTGATGGTCCGGAGCGGGAAAAGCTGGAACGGCTCTGCCGGGAATTGGGTTTGACGTCCAAAGTGCATTTCGTCGGCCGGCAGCAAAACATCGAGCAATGGCTCAAGGCCGTGGACATCTATGTCCAGCCGAGCAGATGGGAGGGTATGAGTTTATCGGCCCTGGAGGCGATGGCTTCTGGTCTGCCCGTTTTGGCGGGGCGTGTTTCCGGCCTGATCGATCTGATTGACCATAAAGAAAACGGGATTTTAGTCGATCCGCACAACCCGGCGGAAATCCGTTCTTACATGCGTTTATTGGTAAAAAATGGCCAGCTTCGGTGTCAATTGGGACAAAATGCTAAAAGAAAAGTGGGAAAATCTTTTTCTCATGAGCTTATGTTAAAACATTACATTAAGCTTTATCATGGTCTGATTTCGGGGTAAATTTCATAAGTATAATATATGTAGTTATTTATGATATTTAAATGACTCATTTAATATTTCGATTCTGTTAATAAATGTTAATATAGAAAAAATGAGATAAATGGTAAAGGAATATTGGGGGTAGTGACGATGGTATTCGTGTCGCCTATATTAACATTTGTTAAACTTTAAGTGTTAATATGGGAATATAAAGTAAATAAGGCAAACATGCAGAATAAACCCCACCCGCGACCAGGGAAGGTCGCATCTGAATTGCCGGCTCGTCACTCAGGGACGTGGATACCTGGCTTTGCACAAAGGATCTATCTTATGAGTCTCGATCAGTTCTTACCGATGTACATGGAGCATTTGTTGAGTGGTAATCGTCAAGGCTGCCGTCAGGTTCTTGGAGAAGCATTACAAACCGGAACCCCTGCAAACGTTATATTTACCGATCTGTTTTGGCCCATCATGACGGAAATCGAGCAGCTTTTTCGCGATCATGAAATTGATATTATTACCGAGCACATGGCGACACGTATTAATCGAACACTGGTCGATCAGCTTCAAAGTAAACTGCCACGATGTCAGTCACGTGGTTTAAAAATGGTAATAACCTGTGCCGAGGATGAACCGGAGGAGCTTGGAGCGCAGATGTGTGCGGATTTGTTTGAATCGGATGGCTGGGAAGTTAAATTTCTCGGCGGTGGTGTACCCAACGATGAATTGATGGCGTTGATTGGATTCTTTCAACCGGATATTTTGTTTATATATGGTACAAAGCCCTCGGGGGCTCCCGGTATTCGGAACTTGATTGACAAGACCAGAGAGGTTGGGGCTTCGCCGGGCATGCGGTTTATGCTTTCGGGCGGCGTGTTTAACCGGGCGGAAGGGCTTTGGGAGGAAATCGGGGCCGATATGTTCGCACCCACGGCCAAAGAAGCACTGAAGGTTGCTTTGAGCGATAAACGGGCCGACCTGAGCAAACGAAACCATCGTAAGAATCAGAAAAAAGCGATGGTTCCGGAACTGGTATAACGAGAGTATGTCTGTACAGCAGGCTTTCTGTTTAAAGACTTACGGTCTGTTTCGCGTGTTGAGGGCAATATGCAAAATAGCCGTAAGTCTTTTTTCCCGACCGAAAATGATCATTCACTTGACGCTCAAAAGTTGAATGCGACGCATCTGTGTTGGTAACTCAAATTGATCGCATAAAAGCACTGCGGTAAGGTATTGTAATATACTCGTTCCGATTGAAAATCCCCCCGTTTTTTCCAAACGTAACTATGTGCGGACAAAGACTTTACAACTGGTCTCGGTGGGAGTTCTCATACCCTTTGGGTATAATTTCATTACCGTTTTTCGCAAGATTTCACTCATAAGAGACAAACCTTTAACTCCTGTTTTTCTATTAACCATTTTCAGGATTTTGTTGTATACTCGTTCCGATTGAAAGTACCCGTTTTGTCGGAACGTAATAATTTGCGGATAATAAGCTTACGCCCGGCCCTGCCGGGAGATTTCTACCCAATTGGGTATATCATTATATCAGGCAATGCGACAATAAAAAGCCGCTAAGTACACAAACACTGAATTGTCATGACGTTTTAATGGACGGATAGCTATGATTAACGTGGTGGGATTGAAAAAGACATTTCATGCCGGCAAAGGGCGAAAGGTCGAGGCGGTTAAGGGGGCGACCTTTTCCGTGGGGGCGGGTGAGATTTTCGGATTACTTGGGCCCAATGGGGCGGGTAAGACGACCCTGCTGCGGATGCTGGGCACGATTATCACGCCGACCGAAGGCCACTGCCTGGTAAACGGCATTCGCACGGATGAGAATCCGGTGGAGATCCGCCGGCAGATCGGCTTTTTGTCGGGCAATACGAAGCTTTATGGCAAGTTGAAAGGGCGGGAGATTCTCAGCTATTTCGGTGCGCTTTATGGTATGAGTAAGAAAGGTATTGAGAATCGAACGCGGGAATTGGCGGATTTGCTGGATATGAATGATTTCATCGACCGTCGCTGCGAAAGCTATTCCACCGGTCAGAGTCAGAAAACCTCGATCGCCCGGGTGATTCTGCATAATCCGGCGGTGTTAATACTCGATGAGCCGACGCTGGGGCTGGATATCATGACGAGCCGGAATATTCTCGATTTTATCGTGAACGCTAAAAAGATGGGCCATTCGATAATTTTCTCTACGCACTATATGGCCGAAGCGGAGTATCTATGTGACCGGATCGGCTTTATATATGAGGGGCAGATTATGGCAATGGGGCCGAAAGAGGAACTCTACCAGCAATGCGGGACGGATAATCTTAAGGATGCGTTCCTGGCCATGGCGGACAGGAATCGTGGGACGTAAACGTAAGATGCTGAAAGTGATGGTTATATGAAACCAGGAATCGTAATAACTATAATTCGCAAGGAGCTGCTGGAGATATTTCGCGACAAGCGGACGCTGATTGCGATGGTCTTCGTGCCGCTGGTTTTGTATCCGGTGTTGTTTATCGTATTCAGCCAGTGGATGATCGTTCAGGAAAGCAGGCAGGAAGAGAAGAACTCGAAGGTTGCCTTGTTCGATCCCTGCGAGCCGACGCTGCGCGAATGGATACAGGCGGATCCTAATATCGATCTGATTGCTGTGGAGGATCCTTGCATGGCCCTGATGCGGGGCGAACTGGACGCGGTGGTCTATTGCGATAAGAACATTGATACGACTATGAAAGAAACAGGGACGGTCAATGTGCGGGTGGCAATAGATAAAACCGAGGATTCTTCACGCAAGGCCGGCCAGCGATTACAAGATATATTACGAAAGCGGTCACAGGAACTGTTAAATACCCGTCTGGGGGAAAGAGGGCTGGATAAATCGTTTACCGAGCCGGTCCGGTTGGAAATCACGGATGTCGCACCGCCGGAAAAGACGACTGGTTTTCTGATGGGGCAGGTGCTACCGATGATTCTGGTCATAATGGTGGCGGTGGGGGCGTTTTACCCGGCTGTTGATCTGACCGCCGGTGAAAAGGAACGCGGCACGTTTGAAACCCTGCTCTCAACGCCCACGCAGAAAGTCGAGATTGTCTGTGGAAAGTTCTTTACCAGTTTCATTCTGGCAATGCTGGTGGCGTTTTTGAATCTGGTGAGTATGTCATTAACGCTGCTGTTCGTGTTGGCGCAATCCGCTGAGGCCTTTGGGGTGGGCGGGGCGTCGCTGAGTATCGAACATATCACCCTGAGCAAAGCGTTGCTGGTCTTTGCCGTGCTGGTGCCGCTGGCGTTTTTTATCTGTTCGGTGATGATGTCGCTGGCGATTTTCGCACGCAGTTATAAAGAGGCCCAGAATTACGTCTCACCGTTTTATATGCTCGTGGTGTTTCCGGCAATGATGACGACGCTGCCCGGCCTGGAAATCAACGAGGCCACGCAGTTGATCCCCATCGCTAACGTTGCCCTGCTTTTTAAGAGCATGTTGATGGAGACCGTGAGTTGGGAGCTGTATTTCGGTGTCTTTATCAGTACGGCGGTTTACGCGATGCTGGCGCTGGTGGTGGCGGTCTGGCTGTTTCAGCGCGAGGATGTGATACTTTCGGAAGAGAAAGGGATTCCCCTTACGATCGACAGGTCTGCTTTCGAGCCGCGGACGCATCTGACCATCGGTATGGCGCTGATGATGTTCGGTGTGGGGTTGCTGGTTTTGTTTTACGGCGGCAGCTATTTCCAGAGCAGGAACGTTATATGGGGGATGCTCATCACGCAGTGGGCGCTGCTGCTGACGCCGGTGATTCTGGTTTTGTGGTTTATCAAGATCGATCTGCGGACGTCGCTGCGCTTACAGCCGCCAGCAGCGGCGGCGGTGCCGGCAACGATCATGGTCGCGGCGGGGATGCTGGTGATCGTTTCACAGGTTATGCAATGGCAGAATGCTTTTTTGCCGACGCCGGTTGAGTTGAACGAGCAGATGGAGAAAATGATGGGGCTCGAAGATCAGACGGTCAGTATCTGGCTGCTGCTGCTGGCTTTTGCCCTTTCCCCCGCGGTTTGCGAAGAGATTGCTTTTCGCGGCGCGATCCTTTCCGGCATTCGCAGCCGTTTCGGTGATTACGGGGCGGCGGTCATCGTCGGCGTAATGTTCGGTTTGTTTCACTTGAGCGTCTATCGAATTATCCCGACCGCGATTCTGGGGATTATGATTACCTGGCTCGTGCTGCGTTCCGGTTCGATTTATATAGGCATGCTCGCCCATCTGCTGCACAACGGCACGCTGATCCTTTTCGCCTCTAAAAAATTCCCCGCTTCCTGGCAACCGATTCTGTCACGTCTGGATAGCGGCGTACCGCTGGCGTGGTTTATCGTCGCCTGCGCTGTAGTCATTGCCGGGCTGGTGTTGATGGAGCTGGCTGGAAAACGGTCGCAAATGGATTGATCAGGCGTTTGGAGTGAGGAACTTGCAGGATGAGCCTCGCACGCCGGAAGTTAGAATGGGTGGCATGCTTACGCGATTTCATCGAAGATGAAAAAGCTTGAGCATGTGGGATTGCGTTAATGTGTTGCTGGCGTGACAGCCCGGAATGATACGCTCTAAAGGTCCACAAGGCCGATTGGCTCCAGCCTGGTTCGATGGTCTGGGGGCGGAAACCGTCCCGATATTTAAGGCCTGAAAGGCCGGGGTGTCTCCTTTCTGCCTTGCGACTTTAAGACTCGGTGCTTCGCCTTACTGCCCGCAAATATGGCAGGCCGAGCATGATGCAAAGCAATGCCCCCGGTTCAGGCGCGTGGTTAATCTGGAGTTCCCAGCTATTGAGTACGCCGGTGTCATGGTAATATGCGTCGAGTATTTTCAGCCGCCAGATGCCCTGAGCGTTATGATATTTGAAGGCTGAAAGAGGATAGCCCGGTTCCGGCCGGAATACGCCGGTATAGGGAGCTTCTCCCGCAATAAGATTGTCGGCGCCATCATCATCAAATACGGTGTCCGTCAGATTGGCGTACTTTTCCCGCCAGGGCGCTGGCCAGACATTTTTGAGCATAAGAGAGACGCCCCAGGGCGATTCGAGTATGATACGCAAGTCGCTGACTTCCGAATGAGTGATATTGACTTTGACGTTGAGGTCCCGGATATAGCAGTATTCTTCGACGTGCAGCTCCGAAGGCTCCATCCAGGCTTTGCCGTCGCCTGCCGCGGGTATGCGCAATTCGCACGGCCCGGATGTCTTGATAACGGCGCCAAACATCGGTGAACACAACACCAGACAGACGCACAGCCACCGCCAGTTTAAAAAGTCTCTCCCCATGCTCTCTCTCTCGTTAACCCAAAAACTTTAATGAATCAGATTGTCATAATGATTACTGTATCATTATGTTATAACTGTTTCAATGGTACGACCACTTTCTCTCTCGTTCATCGAACATCTTAAACTTTAACCTTTTGTTTTACGATGTCAAGACGATATGTAAAAATAATTCAATTTCCCTGAACCGGTCCCGCTGCTGCTGCGGCAGGATTATCATTCTGCATAAAAAACCTGGCGCATACCAGGGTTTTTTGAACGACGGAAAAGTTATTGATCCAACTCGTCACTTATCCATTGTCATTCGTTTACTTATTTCACTTCTTCAGCGTTCGAATGTCGAAGATGCCGCCGGCGTAGCTGTTCGGAGCGGCGGTAAATTTGACGGTGATTTTATTTTTGCCGGCTGTGACCTCTTTCGGGATGGCATATTCCTTGACGAAAAAGTGTCCGGGTTTATCGTTGTGGAGTGTCTGGGTTGTGAGCTTATGGCCGTTCACATCGATGTCAAAAGTGCGCGGAAGTCTTTCGTTGCCCCAGTAGCATACGGCGAGATAGTTTTTCGTATTGGAATTGACCTGCAAATCGTAGCTGAACCATCCTTTGAATGCATGGCGATAAAACGTTTCCTGAAAAGAGCCGGTATTCGTATTTTCTCCCTGCAGGTTATGGGCTGACTCCGATTCATCGCTGTTCACTTTTACGGCATCAATCGTGCGATCCAGGAACGGTTTCAGTGTTTTATACAGCGGTTCGGATTCTCGGACTTTTTCAGGATTTTCGAGGATCCAGACCTGCGACCAGCCGCCGCGATTTAGCCGTGTATAGTTTGGTATGGCAAAGAAATCGCTATCTATGCCTTCGATGGTCATGACGCCCTCGAGCAGGTCTTCATGCCATACGGTGTCCAACGGCGTTTCGGGTTTAAGAACCAGACTGCGGGTCCGGCCGTCGTTGTCCACATCTTCGATGTTATAGACCAGCGGTCCACGTATCAAAGCGACCCGGCCCCGGTTGGCCTTCACGACTTCATCCGCATATACCCGCTGAATCGGCATGGGCAGACTCAGGTTGATCGTATCGCCGGCCTTCCATTTGCGTTGAAGAGTGATATAGCCGTTTTGGACCTCGGCGGTTTCTTTTATGCCGTTGATGCTTACATCATGTTGGCCGGATATATCCGGTACAGCCGTGTAAATTTCGCTTTCGGTACGGTCGGGAATGCGCAGTTTAATGGTGAAAGCTGCCGGGTGGCCCGGCTTCAAGGTGATGCGGATGTCGCCTTGCCAGGGGTAATCCGTTTTCTGGATAATCGTCAGCGGCTCTCCGGCAACAGCTGGGATTGTAGTCTCCAGTGACAGATAATGATTGACATACAGCGTATCTTTTTCCGGCGAAAGCCGATAGGCCTGGTCCTTGATCGCAATCAGCGCCCGGGGAATATTACCTACGCAGCAGGGGCAGTTGTGCCAGGGATAACGATGTTTATCGCTCTTGAGGGGATTCTGGTAGAAAAAGTTTTTACCCGAGAGTTCCAACGCTCCCAGGATGGCGTTATAAAGGGCCCGTTCCTGAATATCGAAATAATGAGCGTGGCGGTGAATACGATGCATGCGGTCGGCCCAGAATGTCATGCCGCAGGCGGCACAGGATTCACAGTAGCCGGTGTTGGGCAGTTCATAATCTTCGGCGAAGGCTTCGCCTCTATGACTGGCACCGACGCCGCCGGTAACATAATGCTTTTTGTGGATGGCATTATGCCAGATGCGGTCTGCGGCGGCGAGATAGTGTTCATCATCGGTCAGCATCGCCAGATCGGCGATTCCTGCGTAAAAATAGGTGCCGCGCACGGCATGGCCGACGGCCCGTTCCATCTCAACGACCGGCCGATGCGACTGACGATAGGCGTGAGGGTGGTTTTCGTGTCGGGTGTTGAAAAGGAATTTCATCACTTCGGCGTATTTGTCGCCCCGGCCCTTGCCTTCAATTTCATCGACCTGCCGGGCCATCCGGCTCATGGCAATGCCCATGCCGGCGTGACCATACGTCCATTTTTCCGGATCGAAAGTCTCGCAGATGTGATCCGCACATTTGCGGGCGGCATCGAACAGCCGGGTGTCTTTGCCGCCGGTCGTTTTATAATGTGCGATGCCGGCTTCGATAAAATAGCCTTGTACGTAAAACTCGTGGTCGTTAATTCTGGTATATCGGGGCTGTTTTTTTATGGTGTGAAAGGAATGGATGTAGCCGTCGTCCCACTGGGCCGCCAGCACGATCGGAATCCATTCATTCATTTTTTTGTAGAGATACAACTGGGCATTGGCCAGTTCGGCGTCCCCTTCGGCATCGACCGTCAGTGCCAGACAGATTGATTCGATGACATTATGGACATACGCGTCGGCAAAGACCAGGCCGGTGTATTCGCCGTGCTCCTGGCCCTTGAGGCATTTACCGGCGTTGATCAGATTGAGCAGTTCTTCACCGCGTCCGCCTTCTTCCATTTGCTCGATGCAATGCGGCAGCCATTTTTCGGTGAGTCGTTTGACCTGCTCTTTCCAGAAGCCCTCCAGCTTGACTTGCTGCGAATATAACGGCTCCAGCGGCCGGGTGAGCCTTTCATCCGCTTGAACCGGACCTGCCAAAATTCCCATAATAATCAAAGGAGTGATGATTTTAATAAAAGTAAAATATGGCTTTTGCATTGCTGTCTCCTTACATTTCTTAAAATAAAAAGAATATCGGTAGGCCCTATTGGGGCGATTTATAAAATCTTTATATAATAACTGCTATCAAACATCAATGCTTTTTCATGAGTAAATGCTTTCAATCATAACATTATAGGATGATGAAAATTCAAGGCCTGACTTCGAATATTTATGTTTTTAATACGCGTTCCGATTGAAAAAACCCGTTTTGTCGGAACGTAATTATATGCGGCTAAAAAGCTTACGCCCGGCCCCGACGGGGGCTTTCAGCCGATTGGGTATATCTCATGCTACGTACCGAGGTGGAATTATCCAGGAAGTTTGATTGTAAAAACGGGTTTTACGAGGCGATGACGTCGCAACTATAAGGCTTAAGTCTTTGCAGATTAGGGAGTTGATGTTTTCCGAGGGAGGCTTCGAGGATGACGCGGGAGTCGAGATAGTCTTCGGAGAGGATCGCGCCGTGAGCGCGGAGGAAGCTGGGGACCCGACCATCCGCCTGGCTGCAGGAAACCCGTAAGCGGAGCAGATCGCCGGTGACTTTATGGATGACGGCATTGATCAGCTCATCCATACCATGGCCAGTCCGGGCCGAGATTCCGATAGCTTCGGGGTAGAGCGCCTTGAACATATCGCATCGGGAGACCGCGCCGGGGCTGTCAACTTTGTTCAAGACCAGCAATTGTTCTTTTTTATGGCAGTCCATTTCTTCCAGCACTATATTTACTGCTTCAATCTGTTGTTGGGCCTGGGGGTGTGAAATATCAACGACATGAATCAGTAAATCGGCGTTGATGGTTTCTTCCAGTGTGGCCCGGAATGAGGCTACCAGTCGATGGGGCAGGTCCCGGACAAATCCGACCGTATCGCTGAGCAGAACATAATTTTCCCGGTCAAGTGACCAGCGGTGCGTTTTGGTATCCAGCGTGGCGAAAAGTTTATCCGCCGCATAAGTATTGCTGCCCGTGAGGGTATTCATCAATGTGCTTTTGCCAGCGTTGGTATAGCCCACGAGAGAAACGGTGAAATGCCTGTCGCGTGACTGGACCTGACGCTGCTTGCGTTTATCGATTTTTTCAATCTGTTTACGCAGCGAATGAATGCGTTTATTAACCAGACGTCGGTCAATTTCGAGCTGACTTTCACCGGGGCCGCGTGTCCCGATGCCGCCCACTGCCGCTACCGAGCCGCCCGCGGCACCGCCTACCACGGTATCCAGGTGTGTCCACATCCGTGTCAGTCGCGGATAAGTGTATTCTAGCTGGGCAAGTTCGACTTGTAGCCGGGCTTCTGCCGTACGCGCCCGCGTCGCGAAAATATCCAGAATCAATTCGCTGCGGTCCAGCACTTTGCAATGGATAATTTTTTCCAACTCTCTGATCTGGGCGGGAGAAAGATCGTTATCGAAAATAACGACATTGGCATCCTTCTGGCGGGCGCGCTCCGCGATTTGTTCGGCTTTACCTTTACCAACATACATGGCCGGATGGGGAGAGGTTCTTCGTTGAATGACATGGCCGACGACATTGGCTCCAGCCGCTTCGGCCAGTGATTCAAGTTCGGATAATGACTGGGCAGGTTCAACAGTTGCATCAGGTAAAGCAACATGAACCATAAGCGCTTCTTCAAACGCTACTTTTAAGCTATTTCGTTGTTTCTCCAAATTATCTGGTAATTGACACTTTCAAGAGAATATGCAAAATACTCAAACTCAATTTAATTGTAATGTATAAATCGAATTTGTCAAGATTAAGATTATGTTATATTGCTGTGACGCAGCAAAAAGTATTCTATTAATGTAAAATATATAATAATTTAGTATATATTATGATTTCATAGGGGATTGTTGTTTAGAAATAAGACTTTTTATTATTTTTATCATATTACATGAACGATGATGTAATCCGTTAATGGGATAGAGACGATAAGACTATGGTAGGTCCATAAGGGTTTCCGGTCTCTTATGAGTCTGTTTTTTACAATATATATGTTGATAAAATTTTTTACGGTTTTTTGGGACTTTAAGACGGGGTGTGGCCACTAAATACATGAGGGCCGCACATGGCGATGGCCATCTGATGCTATCGTCAGAAAGGCAATAGATTGAGTCTTGGAGATGCTGAACTGGTCCTCAAAACGCTGGATGGCGACAAAAGCGCTTACGGCGAGCTCTATGATAGATATGCCCGTTTGATCCGGGCGGTCTGTTACGAAACAAGTAAAGATGTGGTACAAGCGCAAGACCTTGCTCAGGAAGTTTTTATGAGAGCTTATACCCGGTTGGACCGCCTGGAGGAACCTGAGAAGTTTTCTTCATGGCTGGTCAGTATCGCCCGTAACATCTGCCGGGAATATCGCCGGGGCAAGTATCGCGACCGGCATGTACTGGTTGGACTCGACCCAACGGAAAACCAGCCGGCGACCCGTCAAGACAAGCTCAGCAATCATGAAATAGACCTTGCGGCGGCCTTGGATTCACTGAGTGAAAAAGAAAAAATGGCCCTGCATGTTTATTATCTCCAAGAAAATGATGCGGAACAGGCCCTGAAGATCATGAATATGTCCCGCAGTGCGTTTTACCGCTTACTGGCAAAAGCCAGAAAAAAAGTAGAAAAATATTTGAGAAATGTAGATAAAGCCGTTCAGGAAGAAGAGTAGTTAAGATGAAGAACACTGAAACTTACATGAAAAAACTGGCTGAAAGTTATCAGCGATTTGACCGCGACCATGACCGGTTGCGAGAGCAGATGCTGGATTCGTTGCCGGTGCCCGCCTGGCAGTTTTCCGCTCAGAACTTTGTTAAGACAACAAAGACCGGGGGTATTCGTTCTTGTTTCCCGAGTGTACGGACGGCAGTGGCCGCGGCGGTTCTGTTTCTCGTGCTGGGCGGTTTCTATTTTCTGAACATGATGCCGCAGACGACGGCTCCCAAATCGCAGATGGCTTTTGCCGGCGCGGTTCAGCAGTCGCGTCAGCTTAACAGCATTCACATAAAAATGGTAACGCCCGGCGGGCAGGACGATTCCAGCGTTGAGGTCTGGTGGGTTCGCCCGAATAAATTCCGGATGGAGTTCAGCGGCGGTCTGGTGCTGGCCTGTGATGGCGATACCCGTTATAAGTATGTGCCGGAAACGAATTCGCTGACAATCTGGAATTACAGTGGACCTGAACTGGAAATGCTGCCGTTGAGCGAGACGGGCCATCCGCTTTTTGTTGACAATGAAGTTCCCGCTATTAACGGCTGGCTCCATGAAAGTAAAATTACCAGTTCCGAAGACCATATCTACAAAGGCGAGAAATGCCTGAAGATTTCCTCGGAATCCACGATTGATGATACAGTGTATGAATACATTCTCGATAAGCAAGAGCCGGTGATCTACGATGTCAAACGCATCGGTAAAAATGGCCGGATTAAATCGCATACGGTCGTGCTGGAACGGGATGTTGTATTTGACAATACCCTCTTCCGGATCAAAGCCGCCGGCAAAAAAATTATCGACAACCGTTAATGCGATCTTATATACTCGTTTCGATTGAAATCATCCGTTTTGTCGGAACGTAATTATCTGCGAATAAAAATCTTAAGCCTGGCCCTGCCAGGAGTTCCTACCCGAATTGGGTATAAAAAAATACATAAATTCGCGCCTCAAGCCCTTAAGGAGAGTTCCTCAAAGGTCCAGAACAGAGCCTTTGAGGGTCCCTTCGGGCTTTTTTTTTGCGCCGAAATATATGTTACCTTTGCGAATGCTTTGGCACGGACATCATACCCTCTTATCAGATAAAAGCCTGTGACACGGCTTTATCTGCAGGAACCGGTTACCTGATGTGGTTTTGGGCGATGGCTCGCAGATGAGCGGGCTGGCGTTCATCTTTGCTGAGTTTGACGAGAAAATTTTGCGTTGCCCGTTCATAGGGGAATTCCTTAAGTATCCATTCCAGAATGCCGTGTTTGATGTCGAGCTGACGGGCTTTGTAAAGAGACTCGATCATCCGATCCAGCCGTTGCCGATCCGATTCGCCCGGCCGTGAATTAATAACATCCGAGAGGTTGTTAACCTCGCCGGTATCGGCCATGCCTTCCATCGAGTCGATCATCCGGTTTATACCCCGGTGATATTGCTCCACACCCAGACCCGGCGCCGCGTCAATGGGGAATTCCGTAATCTCATGAATCCCGAAATGCTCCTGTTTGTCAAAAGAACTTTTCGAGGTGGAAAGCTGCATGTGCAGCGTGATGCCGTTGGGAAAGGTGATTTGCCTGCCGTCTTCTGATACCGTTGATTTTTCGGCGAAATTATCCCCGGCATAATGCTCCAGGTATTCACGAATACGCTCAAAATGTGGATTATAACCGCTTTCGCGGTCCTGTACACCCACTACAACGGCGGTTTTTCGCTTACTTTCCAGCAGCGAATAGCACTGCTGGTAATTTTCCTCCGACAGAGCCGTGAAGAACTGTCGGGTCGTTTCCGCCGGATCGGTGGGGTGCGGGTGCGGCGGCTGCATGCTGTTATAGATGTGAACGAGTCCGAGGTAGGCCAGATATCCCCCCAGGGCGATGAAGCCCAGTATCATAAGCTTTTTAAAACCGGACCGGAGTGCCGAAGCCGGGCCTTCCAGCCGTTCATGGTGTGAGGGCCGCCGATAGCCTCGCCGATTGTAAAAGTGATAGCCGCACGATCTGCAAGTCAAGACATTTGAATGGTTTACGGCATCACAAAAGGGACAGTCGATATTATGTGTCATGGCATAAACCTCCCACTTAAGTATAGTTAGTCAGCGGAAATGGTCAAGAAATTAACGTCGCCGGCGGCAAGACGCTGATGCCTAAAACCTGTATCGACGAATACGGTTTTATCGGGCTGTTTGAAGACAGCGAAGGTAATCGCGTTGGTCTGCATGCGATGGGATAGAACCTTTAATAATACCCCATAGCATAACGTTTCCGGTTGGACCCACGCCGGACCGTTTTTTTCAATAAGTGATTATGATTGGAGAAAACAGAACATGCAGAGCCGCGTAAGCGAGAACTCAATCTTTGCAGTATAAATAAAAATTCCAGAGTTTGATGATAAATGGAGTAATGATATTTCTGTGGGGCTCAAAAAAATTATCAGACGTAAGGCGTGGCTTGCGATGGAGGAAAGAAAAGGGTGAGCAACAATATGTAGTATATTATCGTGACATTAGCATCTTTATGTAGGGTGGTATGTGGTTTTTTTGTATTGCAAGTCGTTGTTTTGCAAGCCGTAATGCTGGTCTGATAAGTGAGAAAAATTAGAAAAATTAAAGATTTAGAGTTGACTGGCAATAAAATATGTTATATTTTACAAAATGTAAAATACATTTTATAACTTATTCAAAATCGGGAAGCATGTGATGGAAGATGTAGTCAAGCGATTGAAGAACTTTCAACCAGTAAAGCATTATCGAATTGGAGAGGTGGTCAAGTTTAGTGGGCTGTCCAGGCAGACGGTTCACAATTATACGATCATGGGATTGATACGTGAGATTGACCGGACGGACGGCGGACATCGTTTGTATCCGGAAGCGGTTTTTGGTGTGTTGGCGCGAATAGAAGAGATGAAGCGGTCGATGACGTTGCGTGAGATACGTGAGAAGCTCATGGAAGAGCAAGCCGATGAAGGTGCCGGGTCGTGCGTTTTGCACTCAGCATAACAGCAGATTTTCATTTACAATATAGAGTACCCACAGACTCAAAGTTGTCTAAGTTAGCAGGGATGCGACAAGATTCATGGAAGAATCGCCGAAACAGAATATGACCTTCCGCCAGGCTATTGCCGGTTATTGGCAAATCCCGTTGTTTGTGCTGTCGATGCTGTTGTTTGTCGGGCTTTTGATTTATCTGCGCCCGCGAGAGGTAAAACAGACATTTGCGGATCGGTATAAGGAGCTGGAACTGCTGGTCGCCGATAAGCAGTTTGACCAGTTTTATTCGCAGGTGGAATTGTTGCGGCAGGAATGCGAGAGTTACGAGCAGTTGGGCCAGATTCATCGACTGGCCGCCCGAGCACGGTCGCAGGAACTTGAGGGCCGTTTCGAATTCGGAGAAGATGTCCGCCGAACCAGTCACGAAAAGAATTACCGTAATATCATTTCTGATACGATGGAGGCCTTTAAGTTCGGGGCTATCGATCCTAACACTCTTGAGGCGGTGCCGGCGTTTCGCGATTTAGGTTATGCGTACTGGCATCTTAACGAAACGCAAAAGGCGCTGGTTTATATCGAGCGGGCATTAAAGGTCAGTCAGTTTAAGGATATGAAGCTGTATCGGGCGCTGGTGCGGATGTACTTGCAGGCCCGGCCGAAGGGGTATCTGGATAAGTGCATGGGGTATCTGGAAGAGGTACTGGTCTGTCCAGAGGCGTCGGCAGATGACCGTGCGTGGGCTTTTGTGCGTAAGGCGGAAGTTTTAATAGCGCAAGGTAAGGAAGAAGATGCCTTGACGATGTTGAACGGGGTCAGCGACAAAGTGCGGGAGTCGGCCTATGGGGATGAGGTGGTGTTTTTGCGGGGGCGGGCGCTGCATCATGCCGGTCAGATGGATGAGGCAGACCTGATTCTGCGGAATCTGATTGAGAAGCTGAAGGATCGGGGCGATTTATATGCTCAGGTTGCATTAGAGTTGGGGCTGATCAATTATGAGCAATATCGAGATTACGACGCCAGGGATTTTTTTCAGCGGGTGGTGGATACACAGACAGGGAATGACTGGTATGCGGCGGGATTGCTGGGATTGGCAAATTGTGCGGCTTTACAGCAGCGCTATGAACGGTCGCTGGGATATTATGATGAGATTGTAAAAGAGCTGAAGTATAAGCCGGTGAATCTGGCGGTTTCTTTGGAGGATGTGCAGCAGAGTCTGATTATTCAGTCGCAGCATTTGTCGTTATACAGGCAGTACGAGAGGGCGTTGTCATTTCTGGAGATTGAGCAGCGGATGGCGGAAAAGAATGACGTCGGGGCGGCGAATCGATTTGCCCGAGTGCACCATCGACTGGCTGAGCAGATGCAGGAATCGCTGTCGCAAGCGAAGAAGGCGGCGGAGGATGCGGCCCCGTCGGAGTTGGAAGCGGTCTGGATTGAGCAGCAGGAAAGTGTCATTACGCAACATTTTATGCAGGCGGCGGACAATTATCTGCGTGTTGCCGCTCATGCGAGAGGGCAGGACACCCTGTATGGCGAAAGTTTGTGGCAGGCAGCCGTCTGTTATGACAAGGCCGGAGCCGTCGATGAGTCGGTGGCGACATGGCAGCGGTATGTCGATGAGCGGGAAGGTCAACAGCAGTGGCCGCGGGCTTTGTATTATCTGTCGCAGGCGTATCAGTCGCTGGGGCGGTTTGATGAAGCGATTAGCGGGTATCGGCAATTGCTGGAGAAACATCCCAATGCGCCGGCCGCCATGGACAGCATTGTGCCGCTGGCGCGGTGCTACTTGTCGCAGGAGCCGCCGGTATATGATGCCGCGGAAGAGACGCTGATCGGGGCCTTGAGCAACAGGGCGCAGACGCCGAAATCGGCATATTTCCGGCAGGCGTTGTTCGAACTGGGAGAATTGTACTACAGCAAAAAGGATTTCGATCAGGCCATTGTCCGGTTGACGGAGGCTATTGATCGTTATCCCGGCGATGAATCGCTGGGGAAATATATGTTTCTGGTGGGAGATGCCTACCGGCAGAGCGGGTTGTCGCTGGATGAGCGGTTGAAGAATCTGGCGAACGATCCGGCGCAGAAAGTCCGACAGGAGCAGACGTCGAATTTGAAGCGACAGCGATTGGATATGGCCCGAGAATATTTCAAGAAAGCGGTCGCATTTTATCAGCAGATTCCCGAAGGGCGTCGTAATGAGTTGGACCAGTTGTATCTGAAACACTGCTGGCTGAATCGGGCGGATTGTCTGTTCGATCTGGGTCAGTATCAGCAGGCGGCGATCATGTATGAAGAGGTGGCGTTGCGTTATCAGTTGACGCCGGCGGCGTTGCAGGCGTTTGTGCAGATAGTCAACTGTCATCTGCGGCTGGGCGATCCGCGGGAAGCCGCTTCGGCCAACAGCCGGGCCTTGTGGCAGCTGGCGAAGATGCCCGATGGCGTGCTGGCGGATTCGGGAACAGGCTTGACCCGGCAGCAATGGGAGCAGTGGTTTGGCTGGACGGATCAGTCAGGGCTGTGGTAGGTGATTAAGTAAAAAATGTGAAAGGATGTCACTGACGGGACTTAAACGGCAAAGTGGATGGTTACAAAATAAGGAAGACGCCATGATGGAATCTAATAAGTCTTAAGGTCTGAAAGTCAAAGCCATGTTTCGTCGCGCGGATAAAATCGTAACGAATATAAATATTACACAATGGGATCGAATTATGACTATCCAGGAAGAATTACAAAAACAGGGTAATATTGGCGATCAGGTTATTGAGTTGCTGAGCCGGCAGCGGGCCTTGTATCAGCAGCTGCATGAGTTGGCGACGAAGCAGACGGAGCTGGTTGACGGCAAAAACCCGGAAATGTTGCTGAAGTTGCTTGCCGCCCGGCAGCGGCTGATTGATCGCCTGACGGATATCGACCGGAAGCTGCAGCCGATCCGGTCTGAGTGGGACAATATCGCTCCGCAGATGACGGAGTCGCAGCGGTTGGAGATACAGCGGCTGGTAGAGAATGTCCAGAAGATACTGAGCGATATTATTCATCGCGACAAGGAAGATACACAGCGGCTGAGCGATCAGAAAGAGAGCGTGGCTCATGAAATTCGTGGGGCCCAGTCCGGCAAACGCGTTAATCATGCATACGCTTATCAGCACAACAGTGATCAGGGACGGATGTTCGATACAAAAAATGTTTAGAGAAAGGCGCTGCGGAGTAAAGTTACTGTGGCGTCATGAAGGCAGGCGATTCCAGAAAATGGCGCTTTGTGAACTGTAAATATGGAATGATGGCAGAGATGAACACTGAGAAGGATTTTCAACTGGAAGAGGTTTCGGCGGAGACAGTGGGACAGCTGCAGGCGATACTGTCCGCTTATAACGAGACAACAAACAAGCTCCATGCCTCTTACGAAAAGCTGAAATCCGAAGTAAACCTGCTGCGGGAGCGGTTGCGGCAGAAGGATGAGCAGCTCGAGCGAAAGAGCCGGCTGGCGGCGCTGGGGGAAATGGCGGCCGGGATGGCGCACGAGATACGCAATCCGCTGGGAGCGGTCCAGCTTTATGCTTCGCTGCTGGAAGGCGAACTGCAGGGGCAGGATGAATCTCTGCAATGGGTCAGGAAGATCGCCAATGGCGTGCGGTCGCTGGATACGATCGTGAATGATATTCTGGCGTTTACGCAAGATCAGGACTGCCAGAAGACAGAGGTCGATTTTACGGCATTGCTGGCCGATACGATTGATTATGTCAGGCCTCAGATCAAGGATTCGGGTGTGGAAATTGATGTGACGGGCGTTCGTCAGAACCTGCATATCATGGCCGACGTTACGATGTTCATGCGAGCGTTGATGAATCTGCTGTTGAATGCGGTGGATGCCGTCCGTGAGGATGGATTAGTCCGGGTGACGGCGGATTATGAGAAATATAACGAGGATTTCGCGGTAATGATTACCGTGAGTGATAATGGCGACGGCATCAAGCCGGAGCTGATGAGCCGGATTTTTAATCCGTTTTTTACGACCAAGGATACCGGCACAGGCCTGGGGCTGGCGATTGTGCATCGGTTGATCGAGTGTCACGGCGGCATAATTACAGCGGGTAACCGGGCTGAAGGCGGTGCGTGCTTTACGATTATGCTGCCGTAATGGTACGGAAACCAGGACAGAACACAGCGAGTAAAGGATTATGGCTAAGGTTTTAATTATTGACGATACAGAAATGATGCGGGATTCGTTGCAGGTGACGCTCTCGCGTGCGGAACATGAGCCCCAGGCCTGCGAAAGCGCCGTAAACGCGGTTGAGTTGCTCAAACGGGTGCGCTTCGACGTTGTTGTAACCGATTTGAAAATGCCGAAGATGGATGGGCTGATGTTTCTGGATGAGCTCAAGACGCTGGGACTGGATACGCCGGTGATTATGATGACTGCGTATGCCTCGATTCCCACAGCAGTGGATGCCATGCGGAAAGGGGCATTTGATTATATCCAGAAGCCTTTTAACGCAGATGAAATTACACTGCTGATCGAGCGGGCTTTGGAGCATGGCAGGCTGGTGAAGGAAAACGAAGCCTATCAGGCGAATGCCCGCGACTGGCAGCGCGGCAAGCAGCTCATCGGTAACAGTCCGGGAATGCAGGCGGTGATGGAAAAAATACGACTGGTGGCACAGACCAGCGCCACGGTATTGATTTGCGGCGAATCGGGCACCGGCAAGGAAATGATCGCCCGGGCGATCCATGCCCAGAGCCCGCGGGCGAGCAAGCCGCTGTTGTGCGTGAACTGTGCGGCGCTGTCGAGAACGCTGCTGGAAAGCGAACTGTTCGGGCACGAAAAAGGCGCGTTTACCGGCGCCGACAAGATCAGAAAAGGACGGTTTGAACTGGCCGATGGCGGTACGCTGCTGCTGGATGAGATCAGCGAGATGGATTTGCAGCTTCAGGCCAAGCTGCTGCGGGTTTTACAGGAACGTGAATTTGAGCGGGTCGGCAGCAGCGTCACCCGGCAGGTGGATGTGCGGGTGCTTACAACGACGAATCGGGATCTGGCTCAATGGGTGCGGGAAGGACGTTTTCGTGAGGATTTGTTTTACCGGTTGAATGTGGTGCCGATTATGCTGCCTCCATTGCGGGAGCGGTTGGAGTATGATCTGGAGCCTTTGTGCGAATATTTTCTGGGGCGCATTGCCGATCGAGATGGTATGTCCATGCAAACGCTTACACCGGAGGCGATTCGGGTGCTAAAGACCTATCACTGGCCGGGCAATATCCGGGAGCTCGAGAACCTGATGGAACGCTATGCAATACTGGGAAATACGGAATCGCTGGCTTCAATGCTGATGTATTCGGGCACGGAAGATAGGAGGGCACCGGAACCCGAGAGGGAAGAACTGGATGAAGGCGCGGTTGTGATTGATTTGTCGGCCGACCGCAGGAATGGCTGCCGGACTCTGGCAGATATGGAGCGGGAGGTTATCGAAAAGACCCTGCATCGTTTTGACGGCCATCGGATTAAAACAGCTCAGGCTCTGGGGATCGGCGTGAGGACCTTGGGCATGAAACTGAAACGCTGGAAAGAGGAGGCTTCGGTATGAGCGTAAAATTTGCCGCAAACCGCGCAATATTTGCCCGTGATAACTGGCTCGGTTGGGCCGGCTATCTGGAAACCCATGAAGATTTCAATGCTATTTTACTGTGGCAGGGATGGCTGTGGATCGGTTGTGAGCCGGGCGGTAATGAACTCATAAATACTTATTATAAAGAATATTATGATTATACTAATTCAGATGTGGCTTCTTGGATGACCATGACAGACGCATTGTGGGGGCACGAAACATTCTGGATGGATGATTTAGCGGGCGAAGCCTGGTGCGGATGGCACCATATTTGCTCAGATGAGAAAGTGATATTATAGTTTTTATCAGGATTTGATACAGGACTGGTTATGTTTCTGGAAGGATTGATAGATCGTGGTGCGATGCCGGTACTCAGGCAAGTAATGATGTTTACTGAGAAGCGGCAGGAAGTACTCGCCAACAATTTGACGAATTTCGATACAGTTGGTTACACCATGAAGGACCTGGATGTGGCGGCTTTCAATGAGGAGTTGCGATCATCGGTCGAGCGACGGGATAAACGCGGCACCGGCGCGATGTTGGAAATGCGTGACCGGCGGAATCTGACATGGAATGAGAGCGGCGGCTTACAGGTCCACCCAATTGAAATTAAGGATAATAACATCCTGTTTCATGATGAGAATAACCGTTTTGTTGAAAAACAGATGAGTGAGATGGCGCAAAATGCGTTACGGCATAATATTGCGGTGGAGCTGATGCGGCAGAAAAACGCATTGATGGAAATCGCCATACGCGGGCGGTTGTAATAGAGTGAGTATAGCAGATGTTTAATTCAATCGATTTATCAACTTCGGGGCTGGTTGCCCAGCGTGTTCGGATGAATACGATCGCCAGTAATCTGGCGAATATCGATACCGTGGTGACCCCGGAAGGCGGTCCCTATAAGCGGCGAAGCGTTATATTCGAGACGGGTCGAAACGGGCTGGACCAGAGCGAGCAGGGCGTACATGTATCACGGATTGAAAAGCAGAATGTGTTTCGCTGGGAATACGATCCGGCAAATCCATATGCGAACCAGCAGGGTTATGTGAAGCTGCCCGGTATCGATCAGATGACAGAGTATGTGAATATGATGGAGGCACAGCGGGCGTTTGAGGCGAATATCACGGCGGTCGACGTGAGTAAGTCGATGCTGAACAGCTCGTTGCGGCTGCTGGGATAGAATCTGGTTTCCTTGAGACAAAAATGCGCCGCAAAATGGCAAATAAATAAAAGTATCAAAAATGAATAATGTATGAAATTGAAATCACGATGACATGAGAGAATATTTGAGATTTCGGATTTGAGGTTAATTCTAACATTCGGATTTCGTCATACGATTCGCAGGCAGGATTTCTGCGTTACTTTCCGGGTATTCCGGTTTCGAAAGTATAAGTAAGTACGACATAAGGAAAACTTATAAATGAGCATTAATCAATATGGCAACATTATTGGTCCCAATCAACTGCAGAATCTGCAGAGTCAGAAGTCTGGTTCCGGTCAGATTGACAAAACCGAAGATGGCCAGAATTTTAAGGACCTGTTGATGAAGAGTATCAACGAGGTTAACCGTCTGCAAAGCGAGGCGGATCAGGCCACGGTGAATCTGGCGACGGGTGAGACGGACAATGTGTCCGAGGTGTTTACGGCCGTGAAGAAGTCGGAACTGGCTTTTCAGACATTGATGCAGATTCGGAACAAGCTCATGGAAGCGTACGATGAGATCAAGCAGATGAGAGTGTAAGGAATATAGCGACATAGCATTAATCAAATATCAAAATGAAAATATACTGAATCCGACCTGGTCGGATTATGAAACCTTAAAAAAGAAAGAGGATCGCAGGAAATGGAATTCCTACGGCGCATATTCAAGCAGATCGATACGCAGTTAAAAGGATTGAGAACGGCGGAGAAATTTGTGATTTTTCTGCTGCTGGCGTTGGTCTGTGTTTCAATTTATCTATTGAGCATGTATGCATCCCGTCGGGAGATGGTGCCGCTGCTGCAGATGACATTTACGGAAGATGAACGGAATCCGATCGTTCAGAAACTGGAGAGCTGGAACGAACTGTACAATATTCAGGGCGATCAGATTATCGTTCCCCGCAGCGAGCATGACCGACTGGTCGCGAAGCTGCAACTGGCCGAAGTGCTGCCGGAAGATACCTCGATGGGCTGGGAGACGCTGCTGTCAGATGCGGATGTGTTCACGCCGATGCACGTGCACGAAGATAAGAAGAAGATTATCTTACAGATGCAGTTGGCCCGGACAGTGGAAAATTTTCCGGGTGTCAGTAAAGCGACGGTCTATATCAACAAGGGCGATAAGCGGCGGTTGAATAATATTATGCCGGTTTCGACAGCTTCGGTATTTGTGGAGACCAAAGGTAGCCAGGTGCCGCGGCGGAAGATGGCGAATTCGATAGCCGGGCTGATCAGCGGGGCAGTCAACCGGCTGCAGCGGGAGAATGTGACGGTCGTCGTTGATGGGGCTACGGTGTCGGTGTCGCCGCCGGGCGAGGAGCTGGCGACGGATTATATCGAATTGCTCAAGCACTGGGAAGATTATCTGCGGGGCAAGATTGCGGCGCATATGCCGCCGGGATCCCTGGTGCATGTGACGACGAAATTGCAGAACACCTCGACCCATGTGGAAGAGAAAAAGTACACCAACCAGAATGAAGGTTCGTTGGTGGTCCAGACGGAATCAAGTACACGCGAAGAGACACGTGATCGCATTCAGGAGCAGGAAGAGCCCGGTTTGCAGGCGAACGTGACGGAACCGATGGCCGCGGGCGGCAACAGGGAAAACGAAGCGATTGAAGACGCGATAAAGAAAAGCGAGGTTTTTCCCGGTCAGATCAATACGATCAAGACGACGCCGCCGGGCGGTTATGCCAAGGATGAGACGACGGCCGTCGTCAGCGTGCCATTATCCTATTTCAAAGCGATTGCCAGAAAGATCGCGGGAACAGAAACTGAACCGACATTGGAGGACATTGAAAAGGTCAAAGTCGCCGAACTGCCCAAACTCAAGAATACCGTGCTGCGGGCGATTGGGCTGGCCGATTCACAATATGAGGCCCATGTGTATGTCGATACCTACTGGGAAGAAGGCATCATGGCGGGCATGCCCGGCATGGTTGGCGATGGCGGTGAAGCCGAGGCTGTACAGGCCGGTTTCAGTGTGGCCGGTATTGCTCAGCAGTACGGCAAGCATATCGCCGTAACCGCCTTAGCGATGATCTCGCTGGTGATGGTGCTGATGATGGTGCGGAAGTCGGTCGGGCCGGTTGAGATTGAGGAAGAAGAGGCTTCGTCGATGATGAGCGGCAGCAAGCCGATGGACGCCCTGAGCCCGGATGATGTGAATTACGATGAGGAAGGGGCCTCGGATAGTCTGCTGGCCGGAGTGGAGCTGGATAGTCAGGCGGTGCGATCGCAGCGGATTCTGCAACAGGTTCGGGAGCTGGTGGCGGATTCGCCCGATATCGCAACGACGCTGGTGGCGAAATGGCTCAAACAGGATGGATGAGGCATTGAATTTGTGAGAATCAGTGAAATCTGCGGCTGTATTTTTGGGATTCCGGGTATGCCGGAATTTTGATTATGAATTGCGAAATATGGAATGAAGGAACCAGAAGAATTTGATGGGAAGCGGACTAAAAAATGGCTGAAGAGATCGTTCAGATACCAGGATTACGCAAGTCGGCAATATTGATGTTGTCGCTGGGCCGGGATATTGCCGCCAATGTCATGGGGCGTATGGACCGCGAGCACATCGAGGAAGTATCCCGGGAACTGGCATCGCTGGAAGGCGTCGATTCGCATGAGCAGGACCGGGTGCTGGAGGAGTTTTACAATCTGGCGCTGGCGCATCGGTACATGGAACAGGGCGGACTGGCCTATGCCCAGGCGCTGCTGGAGAAAAGTCTTTCGGCCGATGAGGCGTCGGAAATAATCAAGCAGGTGACCCAGACAATTCAGCAGACGCCGTTTCAGTTTTTGCAGAAGGCCGAAGCGGAAAACATTCTGACCTTTATTCAGGACGAACATCCGCAGACGATCGCCCTGATACTGGCGCATCTGGCGCCGCAGAAATCGGCGGAGATTCTGACGGGGCTGTCGCAGCAGAAGCAGACCGAGGTTATCAAACGCATTGCCGCGATGGACCAGACGAATCCCGAAGTAATTAAAGAGGTGGAACGGGGCCTGGAAAGCCGCCTGAGTGATATTGTTTCCCAGACCTTTGATAAGGCCGGTGGTGTCGATGCCGCCGCAGGCATATTGAACCTGGCCGACCGATCAACGGAAAAAGGAATCATGGAAAGCTTGGAAACCGACGATCCGGATCTGGTCGAACAGATTCGCCGGTTGATGTTCGTCTTCGAGGATATCATGCTCGTGGGTGACAAAGGCATCCAGTCGGTGCTTAAGGAAGTCGATAACGATGAGTTGGCTCTGGCGCTTAAGACGGCCAGCGACGAGTTGAAGGAAAAGATCTTCGGCAACATGTCCGAACGTGCTTCGCAGTTGATCAAGGAAGACATGGAATACATGGGCCCGGTGCGTTTGAGCGATGTGGAAGCGGCCCAGCAAAAGATTGTGGATATTGTGCGGCGGCTTGAGGATGCCGGCGAAATTATTATCCAGGGCCGCGGCGGCGATTCGGAACTGGTCGTGTAGAAAACCTGAAAACGACAATAAAAACATCAACACTGGCATATATTTGATTAAATCATGTTCGTAATCGGACAATAGAGTGATGCTTTCACAGGAGTTCGCGCCAGGACGCAGAGGCGCAAGGCAAGTAAGAAATATGGGTTTGATAAAATGTCATCATGATTATTGAAAAAAATATGTTTGATTTCGAATTTAAGATTTATTGTACAATTTGGATTTCGTACTTCGAAATGCCGGTTTAAACGGATTGGCATTTAAGGATTTTAAATATGGCTTTGGTTAAGGCGTTGGATTTTGAGAAGAAAGGCGATAAGCACGAGATTTTTAATCTCGGTGATATTGCCGAAGAAGCGCGACTGATTATTGCCGCCGCACTGCGTCAGAAAGAAGACATTCTGGCACAGGTACAATCTGAAGTGCAGCAGCGACTGGAAACCGCCCGGCAGGAAGGCCGGGCTCAGGGCCTGGAAGAAGGTTTAACGCAGGGACGCGAACAGGGCCGCCAG
Source organism: uncultured Pirellulales bacterium (assembly GCA_964482555.1). Lineage (GTDB taxonomy): Bacteria > Planctomycetota > Phycisphaerae > Sedimentisphaerales > SM23-30 > CAYZXY01. The sequence continues at coordinate 25,281 of CAYZXY010000009.1, read as the reverse complement.
GAGGCTCTGACCGAAGCCCGGCAGCAATTCACCCAGGAGAGCCAGAAAACGATAGCGGCTCTGGGCGATATGCTGCAGGCATTCCAGGCACATAAAGATGCGATACTGTGGCAGGCGGAGCAGGACACACTATCGCTGGCGATCGCCATTGCCAGAAAAGTCATCAAGCAGGCCGTTCCTGGCAATGCTGACATCGTACAGGCTAATGTACGAGAGGCTCTCGATCTGGTGGGGTCGCAAACGAACGTAACCATCCGGATCAATCCGATGGAACTTGACCATTTTGAACAGTTGGCAGGTAAGAGTGATCGTGTTTTCGGACAGTTTACCAGCGTTACTTTTGAGCCGACACCGGAGATCGAACCTGGAGGATGCCGGGTCATCACCGAGCACGGCTTGATTGATGGGCAGATCGATACGCACATCGAGCGTATCGCGGCGGAATTGTTGATGTCCGAAGATACCCAGGAACAAACGGGTCCATTGCATGAGAAAGCGTAAGGTGTTAGGCATGGCACAGGGTGTAAAAAACAATTTAGCTTGCCGGCTGAAGTCCATTCGCCAGGCAATCGGTCCGGAAATCCGGGGGCGCATCTCCGGCATGACCGGACTGACCGTCGAGGTGAAGGATTTTCAGGCACCGGTCGGCGCCCAGTGCGACATCTTGACGCGTAGCGGCGGACTGATCCCCGCGGAAGTGATCGGCTTCGAAGAGGATGTTTCTATCCTGATGCCCCTGGCGGAGATGGTGGGCATCGCCTGTGGGGATTGGGTCCGTTGTAATCAGGCGCAAGCCACGGTGCCGGTGGGCAATCTGCTGCTGGGACGGGTGATGGATGGAAACGGACAGCCGATCGACGGCAAGGGACCATTGCTTTGTCAGCTTCGCCGGCCGGTCATCGCTCAGGCTCTGGAGCCGCTGGAGCGGGAACGCATCAATACCCCGATCGGCACAGGGATTCGGGCGATTGACGGGATGATGACCTGCGGCAGCGGACAGCGGATGGGAATTTTCAGTGGTCCGGGCGTTGGTAAAAGTGTTCTGCTGGGGATGATCGCCCGTAATACCTCGGCGGATGTGATTGTGATCGGTTTGATCGGCGAGCGCGGACGGGAAGTCCGCGAGTTTATTGAACGAGATCTGGGGCCGGAAGGATTGGCCCGGTCCGTGGTGGTGGTCAGTACGTCGAATGAATCGGCGCCGCTGCGGGTACGGGCGGGATTTGTCGCCGCTACGGTGGCGGAATACTTCCGCGACCAGGGGAAAAACGTGCTGCTGCTGATGGATTCAGTGACCCGGGTCGCAATGGCGCAACGGCAGATCGGCCTGGCATTGCGCGAGCCGCCGGCGACACGCGGTTATACGCCCAGCGTGTTTGCGGTGCTGCCGAATCTGCTGGAACGGTGCGGTCGCGGGAAAAAGGGCAGCATTACCGGATTTTATACCGTGCTTGTGGAAGGCGACGATCTGAGCGAGCCGATTTCGGATACCATGCGCGGGATTCTGGATGGGCATCTCTGGCTGTCGCGGGATCTGGCCAATCGCGGGCATTACCCGGCAATCGATATACTCGAAAGCATCTCCCGGGTTATGCCGGATATTGTCGATGATGAACATCAGCAGGCGGCAAGATTGCTGACGCATTTGACCGCGGTCTATCGGGATATTGCGGACCTGGTCAATATCGGCGCTTATACGCAGGGCTCAAATCCCGAATACGATCTGGCGGTACAGGCACGCGGCGCAATCAATCAGTTTTTGCAGCAGGATATCAAGGAAAAAGTGATTCTGCCGGCAGCGGTCGGAGCTTTAAAGGAACTGGCCTACCAGATCAGCTTGCAGGTGAAGAATATATCAAACGAGCAGACGGCCGAGGCGGTTGGAGGGAAGGTCTAAACCATGGCGAAACAATTCAAATTCAGACTGGAACCGATTCTCAGGCTGCGGCAGATGAAGGAAGACGATAAGAAACGTGGCGTCGGCGAACTGGTGGCGGAGATCAACCAGTATCAGCAGGAAGCTCTGGATATGGCAACGCAAATCCGCCAGGAAGGGCAGACCTTGACCGGACGTCTTCAGGGCGAAGTGGATGTGAATTATATCGCGCATTATCACCGCTACGTGAGGAACCTGCAATACTGCATTCAGAAGAAAATCGCCAATGTCGGGGAGGTGCAGCAGAAGCTGGCCCCGGCGCGTGAGGCTCTGGCGGAAGCGTCCCGGCAGACGAAGATTCTGGAAAAACTGAAGGCCAAGAAAAAGAAACAATATATGGATGAGTTCAGGCATCAGGAAAACCGTGAGCTTGATGAGATCGCCACAATGGCATACGTCCACGATAAAAAACGTAATGAAACCGGATAATTTATGTAAAGAAACCGCATTGAATTATGGGAAAGATTGTTGGCATAACATTGATATTCGTGCTGGTAGTGCATAGCCTGGCGTTTCTGGGAATTCTGGGCTTTGGATTGGCCACCAATCGCTTTGACGCGGAAAAACGCGAGCAGTATCTGGCGACGTGGCGCGGGGAAAAGCTGGCGCCGCCGCCGTTGGATGACGTAAGAAATGAAGTGGAAGAGATGACCAAAGAGTCCAGCACCCGGATTATGAACAAGCAGCTGGACCGTGAGATTCTGACGCGGGAGATGCAGCAGTTCGAGCAGCTGCTGCGGGAAAAGCAGGCCACGCTGGAATTCGCTCAGAACAAGCTGCAGCAGGATATCGAGGTGTTTCAGAAAAAGCAAAAGGAATTCCAGACGAAAGTCAATGCGTATAACGAAAAGATGGAAGATGAGGGTTTCAAGATCGCCCTGGAGAATTACAAGCTTATCAATCCCAAGCTGGTTAAAGAAGATTTCATGAAAATGAAAACGGAAGAGGCGGTGAAATATCTGGCGGCGATGAATCCGACCAAAGCCGCGGAGATTCTGGATAAATTCAAAACCGTGGAAGAGATGAGCAAACGTCTGGAAATCATGCGATTAATGGAAGAGTATGGGAAGGTCAAGCCGGAGGCAGGGGCAAATGCCGCCGCGGAAAAACCGGAGACCGTCAACGCGATGTAGCCGCCGCAGACAGGAAAGCATTATGATCATTCAACAGTTAAAGCAGATTATGCCGGACTATGATGTCCATCAGGCACAAAATGAAGTTGCCCTGCAGGGCGGCGATGTGTTCGGCGAGATATTCGCGAAAACGCGTTTTTCGACTTCTGAGAAACACAGCGAAGCCAGTGTGCAGTTCGACGACTCGCAGCGGCGGCAAGAGCGTGTCGAGCGATATCAAGACGATTATCGTCACCGCGATCAACTGGAAAGAGACCGTGATGAGCATCGTATCCAGGCATCCTCGCGGAAGGAAACGAACCGGACAGAACGGCCGGAGGCGACCGGGCATCTCGAAAGAAATGATGCGGCTGAGGATGCGACGAAATCGCGTGAGGGATCCGCGGGTGAGGTAATGAATAAAAACGAGAACAGCGAACGTGCAGCGGAAACAAAAACCGATAAGGTTTCGCGGGAAGAACACGGAGAGATCAAGGGAAAAGATAGCGGTACCGTTCCGGAAAATGAGACCGCGGTGAATGCCGCAGATGAGGGCTCTGAAAACAGCGGGCCGGAAATGACGCAACCGACCTTGCAAGGTGTAGAAATGAAGGTTGCGGCCGAGACCGTTTCTCAGTCGCTGTCGATGGAACAGCCGGCAGAAACGGCTTCGCAGACAGGTGTTGTGGCCGAAAAGGCCGAATCACAGCCGGCCGGGACTCAAAATGCTCAGGTTATGCCGGGGCAGCAGGCTGAGCAGGTTATGTCTGATGGTCAGGTTGCCCAGTCTGTGCAAACGGCTCAGGTGATAGCGGCGCCGCGGCCATCGGTGAATGCACCAATGCCGCATCATGTTCGAAACGGAACGCATGATGCTTCAACGCAGAATCCATTAACACAGGTACAAAACGGTAAAGAGGCTGAGGCGGTGAATATTGCCGAATCATTCAAACCGGTCATGCAAAGCAGACTGAGCGGTGATGAGCAGTCAACGGCACAGCAGCAACAGCAGTCGCCGCAAAACTCACAGGGCAGGGTTGAGCTGCCCGGGCAGATGATGGCTGCGGAAAGCGATGTGTCGGATATGACCGTTACGCAGCAAAAAAACCCTTCCAGCCGGGTGGTTTCTGAAAATACGACCAGCATGAATCAGGCCATGGCAGTGGCTCCCGCGAATATGGGCGTGGATCCTGCCCTAACGGCAACGGCTCCTAAGAACACCGGTCAGAATCTTTCGCCCGATATGGCTGCACAAGCTGCATACCGCCAGCCTGCGGCCAGAATGGTTGATGCACAGCTAACGTCGGCTTCGCAAAAGATGTCTGGCGGCGATACCGTCGATATGCAGCAGAATATTGACAAAATTGTCAAGGCGGCCACGACGACCATTAAACGCGGTGAATCTAGTATGCAATTGCGGCTCGATCCGCCGGAGCTGGGTACGCTGAGAGTTGAGATTCGTCAGACGGCCGATGGCATTTCGTTACAGTTTCAGGCCACCAGCGAGAAGGCGCACAATCTGCTCCAGCAGCACAGCCAGCAGTTGCGTGCCGCACTGGAAGCGCAGGGTTTTCAAATGAACCAGATCGATGTCCAGGTACGGCTTGACCCGCGGGGCACGATGTCTCAGGACCATGATGGAGGGGCTAATTACGCTCAGTCTGATGCACAGGACGGCCAGACGGGTGAGCAGTTCCAGCAGGAATTTAATAAAAATGAATCCGGGACTGAATATAATGCTCCGGAAACCTGGAATGATTATTCGGAATCAGGCGATCAGCCCAGAACGGAAAGTGAACGTGTGACAGAGGAACAAAACCCCGTTGGGCAGCATGATCAATGGCAGGAATTATCATTTGCCTCTCTGGATGTGACGGTCTAATTGATGCTTTTGGAAAGGAAATAAAACGTGGATACCAATGCAATAACCAGCTCATCGACTGCTTCGGCGGCGGCGTCCGGGACAGAGAAGGATGCTCTGACGCTCGATACGCAGGAGTTCATGGAGTTGATGATTGTCGAGTTGACAAATCAGGATCCGTTTGAGCCCATGAAGAATCAGGACCTGCTGAATCAGATGTCAACGATCCAGCAGCTGCAGTCGGATCAGGAGATGGCCAATTCTTTTGAGAAGATGATGCAGCAGTATGACAGTCTGCTGATGCGGCAGGAACTCAACACCGCTTCGGGAATGATCGGGCAACTGGTCTCCGGCACGACGCCCGATGGTTCGTATGCCATGGGCCGGGTCTCGTCGGTCAGCCTGGATGGCGAGAAGATCATGCTCCAGATCGACACCGGCCAGCAGATTAACATCAAGAATATGGAACGGCTCGGCGGTATGAACAGCCAGGAAATTATCGGGCGAATGATTATCGGCGTCGATGAAGCCGGCCGGCGGATTGTCGGCAAGGTCAATGAGGTCGAAGTGAACGATGAACAGGTGTTGCTGCGGGTACAGGTTGCCGGCCAGGAAGAGCCTTCCATCGTTTCGCTGAATAATGCCAGTATTATTGACCACGATACCGCCGATCTGCTGATTGGCTATCGGGCGACGGATATTCATGGCACGCTGGGCACAGTGGATAGTGTGAAGTGGACCGGACAAAGCGAGAGCGGCCTCGGGGTCGTTCTGAATGTCAGTAATGATGACGGTGAATTTGAGATGCCGCTGGATGAAGTCATCAGTATTTATTGACAGGTTATAAGACGAAATAGCTTTAAGCATTGACATTATTGTGGAGAATTTATCATGGGATTATCATCCTCACTATACACCGGCTTAACCGGTATGAAAAGCAATGAATTCAGTATGGACGTTATTGGTAATAACATCGCCAATGTCAACACCTATGGATTCAAATCGTCGCGAGCCTCTTTTCAGAATCAGTTTCTGCACACGTTCAGTTTTGGGACCGCTCCTTCAGGCACGATCGGTGGCACCAATCCGACTCAGGTAGGGACCGGTTCGACCGTCGGCGGTGTGGCCCGTGACTGGGCCGAAGGCGCACCGGAGACGACAGGCCGCAAAACGGACCTGGCTATTCAGGGGCAGGGGATGTTCGTCATGAAGAAATCAGACGGCACCGAAGTCTATAGCCGCGACGGCAGTTTGCAGTTCAATGCCGAAAACTATCTGATGTCCGCGGACGGGTATTTTCTCCAGGGTTATGCCGTCGATCAGAATTTTAATATTGTCGAGGGCACGCTGGATAAGCTGCGTATTCCGCTGGGGGAAATTACGACCGCCACCGCCACAGGCAATGCCAAATTCAGCGGCGACCTGAACGGCAACGGCGTCAGTGCGACGAATCGTTCCGTCAATACCAGTCAGACGCTTTATTCCGTGCCAGGTCTGGGGGCGGGAAACGAGGCAGCGGCGGGAACGCTGCTGACTTCATTGTATAAAGACGATGGCTCCGGAGCGGGCGTGCAGCTTTTCAATGTCGATAATGTGATTTCCAGCTCCGCCGTGGATAAGGGCGGAGCCATACTCGAATCGGAAGATTTTCTCGTAACCGCAACCTCGACGCTGGGCGATCTGGCCGCCTGGTTAGAAGATGTTATTGGAATCAATACCGATGCCGACCTGCCCGTACTGGCGGGAGTGGACGATCCGGGGGTATCGATCGTCAATGGACAAATTAAGATTGTCGGCAATATCGGTTCCAGGAATAATCTCACCCTGCTGGATGGAGCGATTACCGCGGCGCAGGGGGCGGGGCTGGTCGCACCGCAAACCAATCCGTTCACTTTTATCAATAATGTTTCCGCGGAGTCTGACTTTACCGCTATGGGCGAGAGTATCCGGACCTCCTTTCGCGGGTATGATTCGCTGGGCAATCCGCTGGATGTCAACCTGACGATGGCCATGCAGGAAAAAGACAGTACCGGCATTACCTGGCGATTCTTCATCGAAAGTGCTGATGACACCGACGCCGACCGGGTGTTGGGGACGGGGACGATAAAATTTGACAATCAGGGTAACTATCTCGAAGGGACGAATTTAGCTGTCAGTGTTGACCGGGAGAATCTCGGCAGTTCGACGCCGCAAAGTATCGTGTTTGATTTCACGGACCTGCAAGGTTATGCCATGAACAGCGCTATGTCACTGTTATCACAGGATGGCTTCCAGGCGGGGACGCTGCAGGATTATGCCATCGGGCCGGACGGCATAATTACCGGTTCGTTTACCAATGGTCTGACCAGAACGCTGGGGCAGGTCGTGGTAGCGACGTTCCGCAATTACGGCGGCCTGGTCGCCGATTCCAACAACGCGTTTCTTACCGGCCCGAACTCGGGCGATGCGATTGTCAAGAAGCCGCTGGAGTTAGGAGCGGGTGCAATCAATTCAACCGCTCTGGAATTGAGTAATGTGGATTTAAGCCGCGAGTTTATTAATCTGATTGTAACCAGTACCGGCTTTTCCGCTTCCTCGAGAGTGATCCAGACCAGCGACCAGCTGCTCAGTGAATTGATGGCTATGACTCGTTAATAATGGACGGTCTGATTGAATGAAAGGTGAAATTAGGAGCTGGAATTTTGGGCTTTGAAGCTGGAAACTGGAAGATCCAGAAGGTTTCGTGCAAAGGTGCTGAGGCGCAAAGCAAGTAAAAACACGAATTAAATCAAAATGTAATCGAGTTTAGAGCAGAGGATATTTAAAATTTCAGAGTTATTTCAAAATTCATATTTTCGGTTTATCCGGCTTGTGTTTCAAAACGCGCTCTGTACGAGTATGAATGAATTGACAAGTTTATATGTTGTACTCCGGGCCTCGCGGCAGGGTGTTTATTCTGCTGTCGCGGGGCCATCTTTGGCCTCTATGTATTTATGCGTTTATGCATCTATTGTATAAATCAATCCCTTCACATTACAGGAGGAATTGTTGAATTTCAGTTGTACTCCAGGCCTCGCGGCAGGGTGTTTATTCTGCTGTCGCGGGGCCATCTTTAACCTTTATAATTTTTAAGCCTGAGAGGTAAAAAATAATTTCGTGCTTTGAATTCCCGGCAGTGCCGGATTTGGTTATTGGCGTCCGATAACCGGACAAAACAAAATTCACAATGTTGATAATGGATTAATTTTTGAAACCATGATTGACGCAACCCGACTGAATGGCAAACGTTTTATCATCAATGCCGAGCAGATTCGCTACATAGAAAACACGCCGGATACGTTGATAACCCTGATGAATGGCGATAAGATTCTGGTGCGCGAGACCATGGAGCAGATTGTCGAACGCGCTATTGAATACGGACGTCAATTGAGAGCGACATTAATGTAATTGAAGATGAAAATCGTCCGGGCGGATGGCCGATAAGTATAACGTCGTCTTGAGTAAGATAAAACGTTGTATCAACCCTGAAAATGGACCTCGTTGGAGGAAAAAGTAAACAGTTATGGATCTGGCAACATTGATAGGTTTGCTTTTGGGATTTGGCCTGGTGGGCTTCTCCGTTTTTTCGAGCGCCGGCCCTTATGCCGTTGTTTTCATGAATGTGCCCTCGTTCATGATTGTTATTGGCGGGGCGATAGCCTCGGTGATGATTGCATCGCCGCTGGCTCGTTTTCTGAAGACGGGAAAGTTCTTCTCCAAGGCCCTGATGCACAAGGAACAGTCCGCCCAGAAGCTGATTAACGATATGGTCAGTTATGCCGAAGTGGCGCGACGTGACGGCATATTATCGCTGGAAGGTGTGATTAAAGACGCGGATGATCCTTTTATTGTGCAGGGGATCCAGATGGCCGTGGATGGCACTGATCCGGAATTAATCGAAGCGATCATGAATAATGAACTGGAGGCTATTGCCGAACGGCATTCCCATGGTAAATCGGTGTTCGATCTCATGGGCAAATACGCCCCGGCCTATGGCATGATCGGGACACTGATCGGACTGGTGGTGATGCTGATGAACATGGACGATCCCAGTGCCATTGGTCCGGCCATGGCGGTGGCCTTGATTACCACGTTATATGGCTCGATGTTTGCAAATATGTTCGCTTTACCTATTGCCGATAAGCTGGGCACCCGCGACGAGGAGGAACTGATGCTCAAAACCATTATCATCAAAGGCGTTATGAGTATTCAATCCGGAGACAATCCTCGCATCGTCGAACAGAAACTGAAAACCTTCCTGCCGCCGAGCATGCGGGGGACGGAAGATAATCCAGAAGAATAATTATGGCCCGAAAAAAAAAGAAAGCTCCTGAAGGTGCCCCGGACTGGATGGTTACCTATGGTGACATGATGACACTGTTGTTTTGTTTTTTCGTGATCATTGTCTCGATGAGCGAAATCAAGGAGGAAGAAAAATTTCAAAAGGTCATTGAATCCATCAAACGCGCGTTTGGTTACCGCGGTGGAGTGGGATATGTCCCGCAGGATGTTACGCCCAATAATACTTTTAATAAAGAGATGACGCAGCTGGTTATGCATAAATGGCAGTTACGCAAAGGCAAGACGTCGGAAGAGGGTATCGAAGGTGAAAATCCCAGTGTGAAGTATATTCGTGAGGGGATTGAATTTACCTTGGGCGGACAAGTGAGTTTCAAGCCGGGCCAGGCCTATCTGCTGGATACAGCCAAACAGCAGCTTAAGGGGATTCTCGAGACGTTTCGTGGCCTGAATACCAAAATCAGAATCAGAGGGCATGCGACGCGGAAGAACCCGGAAGATTATCGGCCCTATAAAAGTCTTGATGAGTTGTCTTTTGCGCGGGCGATGGCGGTAAAGGAATACCTGATATCGCTGGATGTTCGGGAGGAGCGTATTTCCGTCGAGGCCTGCGGGGATAACGAACCGCTCGTAAAACATGCATACAGTGAAGCGGAACGGGCACGTAATCGGCGAGTTTCTATTATTGTTACAGAAAATTTAGTAGAGCAGTTCCAGGGAGAATCCGAAAAAGAAGAAGAGAGTGACTCGTTATAAAATGATAGAAACTGGTCTGTCCTGTCGAGGCGTTGCCCGGCAGCAGAAATGCGTAGAGGAGTGATTTATGCCGGATGAAATGCCCAAACAAGAACTGCAGAAAGAAAAGAAGAAGCTGCCAATTAAGGCGTTTATCATTTTTTTGCTGGTATTGCTGCTGGAGGGGGGGGCGATATCCTTCTTTTTCATCATGAAAGGCGATCCCAGTAAAGCCGAAGCAACGAATGCCATTGAGGGGACGAAAGAAAATGAAAGCGAAAAGTTTGCCGAAATACTGCTGGCGGAGAATTTTCAGGTGGATAATTACAAGCTGGGCCGGTCACGCATGGTCGTGACGCTGGAAGTGGCAGCCAAGGTTGACGCCGCAGACAAGGAAAAAGTAACCACAACGGTGGATGGGCACCGAAAAGAGATACTGAACACCATTCGGGAACTGGTATCTGATGCTCAGCCGGACCAGATCAAAGATCCAAAACTGGAAGTCATTAAACGTGAAATCAAGAACGCGGTGGAAGAAATCGTCAGCGGTGAGGGGTTGATAAAGGAGATACTTTTCCCCGTCTGGCAGACATATGTGTCGGATTAAAAAAACGTAAGCGTTCACTGAAATTGCAGTTAAATTTTTGGCATAACTATTCATATCGCCGTTTAAGTCCCGTCCGGGACAACTGATATGGCGTCACTTAAGGAAAACATAAAAACCGCGTGAACAGTAAAAAAAAAACGAAAAAAATTAATGATATTTTCATAAATTGCATTGCAATAAATCATTTTTGACTTATATTATTAATGTCTTTTATAGAACCTCTTGAGTTACAGGAAATCAGACGGCTTAATTATGGCTGATGAAGTAAAAGTAAATAATGCCGAAGGCGATGAAATGCCTGATGCCGGTAATGAAGAGGCATCGGCAGAGCCGGCGGCCGGCGATGTTGAGGACACGGACCTGGATGCCCAGGCGGCGTCTATGGCGGATGCCGTGCTGAAGGAAGCCGGTTTGGGGGGGCGACCGGAAGTGCCGCCGTTGCCGGATTTTTCACAGCAGTTGGCTGACGCCGCTGCTAACAGTATTGATATGCTGCATGACGTGGAATTGAACGTCAAGATCGAGCTGGGACGCGCCGAAATGTCTGTCGATCAGATTTTGCAGTTGTCGAACGGCTCCGTCGTGGAACTGGATAAGCTCGCCGGTGACCCGGTTGATGTTCTGGTTAATGAGCAGTTGATTGCCCGGGGTGAAGTGCTGGTGGTAAATGATAATTTTTGTGTGAGAATTAATGAGATTATTCCCGGCGTCAGCTCCAGGATGGGTGATGCCGTTATTGGTGATAGTGTGAAACGTTTGACGTAGCCAGAAAGTATCACCAATCCGGAAATGATTGGATTGAGTATTAAGCTTTAATAGCATTATTAATAATAATTAATTGGATCTTCAGACAGTTTTTCAAAATCGCCGTTTCTATCTTTGAAAGATTTGTCATTTTTTCGGGAGAATGGATTTTAATCCCGGAATCGTATCGTTTAAGACCCGAAACGCCAGGCTAAAGGAGTGGCTCATGGTACATCGTCATACCATAATACCCGGAATGTGCATAAAAAACTTGTTTTTTTTATGCGCTTTAGGTATTTTCCTCTGCCCTCCTTCGGTTTTTGCCCGTCTGCAGGCCAATCCTACTGATACGTCGCAAGCCACGTCTGTTTCGATTAATGAAGTCAAAGAGGGGCTGTCCGCGGAAGGAGATGTTGCTGTCGGCAAAAAAGAAGATCAGTTATCTGCCGAAGGGGCTGCTGCACCGGCGGCGACCGGGATAGCAGAGAACAAAGCCTCAGACAATGCCGTTAAGAGTGAAAAGCTTGAGGCTCAGCCGGTCGGCAGTTTCGAAGATAAAGGTATCGGCACATTATTAAAAGAGAACAAGAAGGGGGCCGACGGTGAAACATCTTCGGGGCAGGCTGGTAAGCCGTCGCCGCTGCGGTCGCTGGCTTCGCTTGCAGGTGTCATCGGTTTGATGCTGTTGCTCGGATGGTTATTTCGGCGGTTTGTATTGGGCGGTAAAGGCGGGAACGGTCATTCGGTCATTGAGGTACTGGCCCGCAGTCCGGTGACGTCCAAACAGACTTTGTGCCTGGTAAAGCTGGACCGCAGGCTGCTGCTGGTGGGTTTGAGCCCCAATCACATGGCGTCGTTGTTTTCGTTTGAAGAGCCGGATGAAATTGCCCGCATTATGGGTTTGTTGGAGAAACAGTCACCGCACTCCATTTCGAACGCCTTCGACAGATTTTTTAACCATGAAGTTCAGGATTATGATGATACACAAGAGGGGATGGAGGGTGATATGATAAATGGTGATGCAGGAGGAGAAACAAATGTGGATATCAATTCAGTACGCTGGAATACCGCGCAAAACGAGTTAGGTTCTCTTCTTAGCAAAGTAAAGGGTCTTTCGCGAATGCGGCTGAAGATCTGACTGTCGGACATCGTTGGCACGATTTGACCTGCCCCCGGTTGGCGGGTGTTATAACTGGCATTGTTTGAGTCACGGAAGGATTCTTTTTACACATGTCAAGGATGGCAATGCGTAATGTCTTTATAATAGCTTCTGGTTTCTTGCTTACGCTGGGAACGACAGCTTTCGCGCAAGAAGCGTCAAGATCGTCAACTTCCCGGGTGACGCCGGAAGGCGGCGAATCGACATCGGTCAATCTGCAAACGATCGATCCCGAAGGTATTATTAATAACGCCACCCGCCCGGAAAAGCTCTCTTCCACGCTGGAGATCATGCTGATACTGACGGTGCTGTCATTAGCCCCGGCGATTCTGGTTATGACCACCAGTTTTACCCGTATCGTGGTGGTTCTGGCGCTGCTGCGTCAGGCGTTGGGGACTCAGCAGCTGCCGCCTTCTCAGGTCATCATCGGTCTGGCCCTCTTTATGACCTTCTGCGTGATGAATCCCACCTGGAACAAAATTCAGGCTGATGCCATCGGTCCCTATGTCGATCCCCCCGAGGGGGTTGCTCCTATCGACCGTTCTGAGCTCTGGGACCGGTCCACAGCCCATGTCCGACATTTCATGATAACTCAGATTGAAAACACTGGCAATACGGAAGACGTCTACATGTTTGTCGAATTTGACGATCCGGACGCCGAGATGCAGACAAAAATCCAGAAACAGAGTCTGGAATGGCGGGATGTTTCGCTCGCGGCCCTGATTCCGGCATTTGTTACCAGTGAGTTGAAACAGGCCTTTATCATGGGCTTTTACATATATTTACCGTTTCTGATAATCGATATGGTGGTGGCGTCAATTCTGATGTCAATGGGAATGATGATGCTGCCGCCGATTCTGATATCGCTGCCGTTTAAGCTATTGTTGTTCGTTATGGTGGATGGCTGGCATCTGGTGGTAGGTTCGTTAATTGCCGGATTTACCAACAATCCCGTAATGTGAGGTGTGAATAATGGATGAAGGCGTCGCATTGGAACTGGGCCGACAGGTCTTGCTGCTGACCTTGAAGATTTCGCTGCCGCTGCTGGCGGTGGGATTGATCGTGGGAGTGTTGATATCAATCCTGCAGGCTGTGACTCAGATACAGGAAATGACGTTGACCTTTGTCCCGAAAATAATCGCGATGATTATCGCCACGGCTTTTTTTATGCCGTGGATAATGACGCTCATGCTAGAGTTTTCACGTGAAATGTTTGGCCCGATGCCGATACCGTGACATTTTTGTGAAAAGGATATATTCGAAACGAGTATAAACGTATGTTAACCGCGTATAAAACAATTGCCGAGAATGCCCCGCTTTTTATCCTGGTGTTGTTCCGGGTGGGCGGCATGATGGCAATGGCGCCGCTGCTGGGTTCCGGGATCATACCGATCAAGGTCAAAGCGCTGCTGGCCCTGCTTATTACGGCATTGATTTTTCCACTGGTGCCGATGACGTCGTTTGAGCCGCGTTCGCTGCTTGAGCTGAGTTTTGGGGTCGCGGGCGAATTACTGATCGGAATCTCAATGGGCTTTCTGGTGCATCTGGTCTTTACCGGCGTGGAATTTGGAGCGGAGATGATCAGTTATCAGATGGGATTTGCGATGGCGCGACTGGTCGATCCGATGACGGATGTATCCACGACCGTGCTTTCTCAGTTTTACACGCTGCTGGCGACGTTGTTTTATGTGCTGATGAACGGCCATATTCTGCTGATCCGTTCGATTGCTCAGACATTTCAAAGCATACCGCTGCTTTCGGGCATCAACAGTGATGTGATTCTCCATTCCCTGGTGAGCCTGCTCAGCGAGTCGTTTAAGCTGGGAATCCGGATTGCCGGACCGGCACTGGTGGCCCTGTTTCTATCGTCACTGGCGATGGGCTTTATTTCGCGTACCATGCCGCAGTTGAACATCCTGGCTGCGGGTTTTCCCATACGTATTATTCTGTCGCTGGTGTTGCTGATCGCGTCACTGGGGATGGTGATGATGGTGTTTGAAGAACAATTGGTGATGGCTTTCCGGGAAATCGGATACCTGTTTCTACAGAGGTAATTTATGCCGGCCGACAGCGGTGACAAAACAGAAGCCCCTACCCCAAGACGCTTACAGGAAGCGCGCGAAAAAGGCCAGGTCGCCAAAAGCCAGGACCTGAGCGCCGCGGTCGGTCTGCTTATGGGGCTGATTCTGCTGAATTTTTATGGCAATGCCATACTGGACAATTGGTTGAAACTGATGCGGCAGTGCCTGACGCTGGATATGGCGGCTACTGACGGAATGATGGTTCTGGACTTGACCTGGCGGATGGCGGCCCGGTATGTGGCCCCGATTCTGCTGCCGCTGATGCTGCTGTTTGTGGTTGCGGCTATACTGGTGAATGTCTTTCAGGTGGGCTTTATGTTAGTCACCGAACCATTGAAACCGTCTTTTGACAAAATATCGCCGATAAGCGGATTTAAACGGCTGTTTTCGGTTCGCTCAGCTGTTCGTTTTGCGATGAGCCTGGCTAAAGTTGTCATTATCAGCATCGTGGCTTATTTGACGATTGCCGATTATATGCCGGAACTGGTTGGTATGACCGGATTGAGTTTCGTTCAGGTCATTGGATTGGGAGGCCATCTGATGCTCATTTTGGGATTGCGGATGGCTCTGGTACTGTTCATCCTGGCGCTGATCGATTATGGTTTTCAGCGTTATAAACATACGCAGGACCTCAAAATGACCAAGGAAGAGGTCAAAGAAGAATTAAAACGGATGGAAGGCGATGCCACAATGCGGCAGCGGCGTCGAGAGGTGGCTCGTCAACTGGCCCGCCAGCGTATGAGCCAGGCGGTGCCCAAAGCGGATGTGATCATTACCAATCCGACCCATCTGGCGATCGCCCTGAAATACACGTCGGAAGAGATGCCGGCTCCGAAGGTCATTGCCCGCGGAGCGGATTACATGGCGACGCGTATCCGGGAGATTGCGGCCGAACACGGCATACCTATTATTGAGAGAAAACCGCTGGCTCAGGCATTGTATAAGTCCTGCGAAGTGGGTGATTATGTGCCACCTGATCTTTACAAAGCCGTGGCGGAAGTGCTGGCCTATGTTTATGAACTGGCCGGCAAGGGTTATCGGAACTCAAAAGCGGTTTAAGTGCATAACTGGCTGAACAATCTGAAGGAGAGATATAGTTAAATTATCATGGCGTTAGCGTTACCAAAAACTAAAGAGCAATGGTTTAACCTGTTAAATTTCGGGCGGGATATTATTATCCCTATTGGTGCGGTCAGTCTGATTTTCGTGATGCTGATACCGATGCCGACGTGGTTTATGGATATGTTGCTGGCGTCGAATCTGGCGTTTGCGGCTATCGTGCTGCTGACGACGATTTATGTGAGAAGTCCCCTGGAATTTTCCGTTTTTCCCTCATTGCTGCTGGCGGCTACTCTCTTCCGGCTGGTGCTCAATTGTGCCACAACGCGTCTGATTCTCACGGCCGGGGAGCGTGGCGGGGTGGAGACGGCTGCTGCCGGGCATGTTATCGAAGCGTTTGGTAATTTTGTGGCGGGAGGTTCTCTGGCTGTCGGATTGATTATCTTCATCATTCTGGTGGTTATTCAGTTCTTGGTGATAACCAAAGGTTCTTCACGTATTTCGGAAGTGGCGGCACGGTTTACACTGGATGGTATGCCCGGAAAGCAGATGGCGATTGATGCCGATTTGAATGCCGGCCTGATTAATGAGGCGGAAGCACGCCGACGTCGTGAAGAAATTTCGGATGAAGCTGATTTTTACGGAGCAATGGATGGTGCCAGTAAATTTGTACGCGGTGATGCCATTGCCGGCATTATTATTACGATTGTCAACATTATTGGTGGGCTGGCGGTCGGCATGCTGACTTATAAATGGCCGGCAGAAAAATGCCTGACCGTCTTTACCAAGCTTACCATTGGTGACGGACTGGTCAGTCAGATACCCGCTTTTATTATTTCGGTGGCGGCCGGTTTGATTGTGACGCGCTCGACATCGAAATCCAATCTGAGTCAGGAACTGGTAACCCAATTGAGTCGCAATCCCATGGCGCTGGGCGTGGCGGCTGTTTTTCTGGGATTGCTGGCTTTTGCCAAGTTGCCGACGATTCCTTTGCTGATGCTGGCGGGTGGCTGTGGCGGTATTGCTTTCATGCTGCGGAATACGGAAAAACGTAAAGAAGTGGCGAAGATAAAAGCGGACAAAGAATCAAGGGCCGCGCCCAAACAGGATAAAATTGAAGATTTGCTGCCGGTCGATCGTATGGAGCTGGAAGTCGGCTATGGGCTGATCAAGCTGGTCGATACCAAGCAGGGCGGCGATCTTCTGCAGCGGATCAGCATGATACGACGGCAGATCGCTCTGGAAATGGGAATCATCGTTCCCAGTATCCGTATCCGGGACAATGTCCGGCTTGGGGCAAATGATTATTGCATCAAAATAAAAGGGGTGGAAGTGGCACGAGCCTCAGCCTTTGCGGATCAGTTCCTGGCGATGGATTCAGGAGCGACAACCGGCCAGGTACAGGGGACGGCAACGATAGAGCCGGCATTTGGTCTGCCCGCTGTCTGGATACCGGCGGCCCGCAAAGAGCAGGCGGAGATGATGAACTATACGGTGGTTGACTGCTCCAGTGTGCTGGCGACGCATCTGACCGAAGTTATCAAGTCTCATGCGGCAGAGTTGCTGACGCGGCAGGACCTGAATTCGCTGCTGGATTCAGTCAAGGAACGCTCGCCGACACTGGTGGATGAAGTTGTCGGCGGCACACTGAAGGCCGGCGATATTCAGAAGGTGCTGCAATCGCTGCTGGAAGAACGTGTCCCTGTCCGGGATATGGAAACGATTTTGGAAACGCTGGGCGACTGGGGCTCCCGCACCAAGGATATCGAGGTTTTGACAGAATATGTGCGTCATTCCCTGGCGCGGATCATCTGTTCGCAGCATAAGGATGAAGAAAATCGTCTGCGATGTATTACTCTGGATCCGGGAATGGAGGATTTGATTAACCGTCATATCGAGCGCAGCGACCGCGGCAGTTTCATGACGCTGCCCCCGGCTGTAGCCGCCCAGGTGACCGAAGCCATATCGACGCAATTGACGAAACTGACGGAGCTGGGCGGCGCGCCAATCGTGTTGTGTTCGCCGCAGATTCGATTATCGTTGCGGCGGTTGCTGACTCCCAGTATCCCCGGCATAGTCATACTGGCCTTTAATGAAATCGTTAAAGGTGTTGAAATAGAATCCATAGGGCTGGCCGGCATTAATCAACCGGCAACAGCGAATGTATAACAATTTTAATGGATGGTGACTATACTTTAAAACTAACCTGAATAAACTTGAATGCGGAAAGGGCAATCGAGCTTCTTAAGCTCCACATGGTTCATTCGCCAAAAGGAAAACCGGGCATATTGGTGAATATTCACGGTTTTTCATAACGAAGGCCAGAAAGAAAAAAGATCGCTTGCAGTCCAAAATGAATTTTTAGAGATGCCCTGAACTCATAAGAGTAAAGGTTGAGAGTGTATGACGATAACAATTGTTACGACCGATAAATTGAAAAGTGAGAATAAAGCATGAAAATCAAAACTTTCAAGGCTGCTACCATGCCGCTGGCCCTGGCGATGGTAAAGAAGGAGATGGGGGTAAATGCAGTGATTCTCCACACACGGTCGTTTCGGACCGGAGGGGTGTTTGGATTAGGAAAAAAGAGTATGGTTGAGATTACGGCCCGCCCAGGTAAACCCGCGGAGCGGCGCAAAACGCAGACTGCGTCGCAGCATACCGGTGCGCATGCGAACCGGTTACGCAGAGCCTACGGAGATGGTATGCTGGCGTTGGGGAACCAAGGGCGAAACGAATGGGCGGCCCCTCGTAAGGAAGCTTCTTCTGTAGATCGCCCGGCTATCAAAAATGGGCCGGATCTGGATTTGTCTAAGCTGTATACCCATGATGAGCAGATGCGGGGCGAGATAAACCAGCTAAAACAACTCGTAGAAAATCTGGTCAGGGAGCAGCGGCAGCTGCATGCACCGCAAATGCCCGAGCAATTGTTTGATATTTATCTGGAACTGATTCAGCGAGAGGTTGCGGATGAGATCGCTCGCGATTTAATCAGCCGGGTGCAGCAGGATGTGACCGGTAATCAGTCGCTGAGTGCGGACCTGGTGCGGGAGCGGCTGGTGCGGGAGATGGATCGCATGATCAATACGACCGGCCCGATTTCCTCGAACACCAACGGCGATGCCCGGGTGGTTGCTCTTATCGGACCGACAGGCGTTGGTAAGACCACAACTATCGCGAAAATCGCCGCTAATCTGAAATTGCGGCAAAACAAGAAAGTCGGCCTGATTACCATTGATACCTATCGTATCGGGGCGGTGGACCAGTTGCGGATGTATGCCCAAATTATCGATGTGCCTATCAAGGTCGTGTTGACGCCGGTGGAGCTGAAAGAAGCGATTGACGCGATGCGGGATATGGATGTTATTCTGATAGATACGGCCGGTCGCTCACAAAACGATCAATTGAAATTGACGGAGTTGAAGACCTTTCTGGACGCCGCCAGGGCAGATGAGGTTCATCTGGTGTTGTCGGGAACCGCCCATCACAGTCACATGCTCAGCGCTGCTGAACGGTTTAAGACCCTGGGGGTTGACCGCATTATTCTGACAAAACTGGACGAAGCGATCAGTTTTGGCGTGGTGTTGTCGGTAGTGCAGAAGGTGAACGCTTCTATATCTTATGTCACCACCGGCCAGGACGTACCTGATGATATTGAAATTGGCAACGGCAGACGATTGGCGCAGATGCTGTTGGGACTTGAGGATTCAGTCGATGGAAGCCGGGTTAAACAAAGAAGCTTTTCGACCTCGGCATAAATTAGGTGTGCAATGGATGATGCATCATCTTGTCGAAACGCGCCTGTTCAATCGTAACATGTATTACAAAAAACGAGACAATCATGATAGATCAAGCTGAAAAATTACGCTTAATGATGAAGAAATCTCGGCCGGCAGCCCATATCATTGCCGTTACGTCCGGAAAGGGCGGGGTTGGTAAGTCCAACGTGGCGGCAAATCTGGCGATTTGTCTGCGGGCCTCGGGTAAAAAAGTAGTGTTGATGGACGCCGATCTGGGCCTGGCGAATCTGGATGTGATTTTAAATGTGCGGGCACGTTATACCTTGGCTCATCTGGTAGCCGGCAAACGACAAATCGAACAGGTCATACAGAAAGGCCCGGGCGGTATCCGGCTGATCTGCGGAGCATCGGGCTTGACGGAATTGACAGAGTTGAATGAGTTCCAGCGTCAGAATCTGGTACGGGAGTTGACAAAGCTGGAGCAGCAGACGGATTATATCATTATTGATACCGGCGCGGGGATTTCGGAAGGTGTGTTGTGTTTTTGTGAGGCGGCCCGACAAACGCTGATTGTCACAACCCCAGAGCCTACCAGTATTACCGATGCGTATGCGATGATCAAACGGCTTGTACAGGGCCATAGCGGCACCCGTTTATCAGTACTGGTGAATATGGCGGAGAGCCGGACAGAGGCGCGGAATGTGTATCAGAGGGTGGCCCAGGCGGCCAAGCGGTTTTTGTCGGTGACGGTGTATGATGCCGGGTATGTATTGTATGACGAACATGTTTCGGAAGCGGTGCATCAGTCCGAACCGTTGGTGCTGGCCTATCCGCGATGTTCAGCGAGTTATTGTTTTCTGGCTCTGGCAGGAAAACTGACCCGCTCATCAAGTGCGGTGGCAAACGAAGAAGGATTTTTTCGTAAAGTCGTTAACTGGTTCTTCTAAACGTTGGGCGTAAATGGGCCGATAAAAGTAGTATGTTTGTCAGAAAAATTAACTCGATAGACCCGAAGGGGATGAGGATGCCCGCTGGGGTTGTTTGTAAGTGGTTTCTCCGCAAATAATTAAGCGTGAATAAGACAGGAAATTTCAAAAGGTACCCGTTGCAATATTAATGAGGAGTTTGCTGTGTCGCCAAATGTGTGCGGAGCAGGAATGGCATTTTTAGCATTCACCATCAGCCTGATTATCGGACTGACGGTAGATAATTCCTTCGTTACGATTGTAGCACGCAGTCTGGTAGTGATGTTTATTTTTTATATTCTGGGCTGCATATTCGCGGCGATGGGCCAGAAAGTGATCGAAGAAAATTTTGAACACGAGGTAGAAGAGTTAAACGCGAATGAAACCGCGAGCAATACCGGCGAACCGGTTCAGACCGCGCCGGCGGTTGGTGAAACCACCGCCACGCAGGCCGCGGGATTGCAGACCAGCGCCGCTGGAAGAGAAGGCTGATTGAGAGAACCGATTGTGGTAAAAATGGATTTTTACATGAAAAATACAAGAATGGGTGATGGATGATCTGCCAAATGGCAAATCCTGATTTCAATTTCTCAAGATGAGGTTGAGGTTTATGGAGAAGACTCCGAAAAAACAAAAAAATATTAATGACGTTTGGGTTACCTACAAAAAGACACCGACCGAGGAGTTGCGCAACATACTCATGGAAGAGTATCTGTCCCTGGTCAAGTATAACGCGGAGCGGATTTATGCCAAGCTGCCGGACGAGGTCGAACTGGATGACCTGATCAGTGCCGGCATTTTCGGGCTGATGGACGCCATTGATGCCTTCGATTTGAGCCGCGGCGTTAAGTTCAGTACCTATTGTGCGCCGCGAATTCGCGGAGCGATTCTGGATGAGCTGCGCAGTATGGACTGGGTGCCGCGGCTGGTACGCTCACGCGCGCATAAACTCGACCAGGCGACCAAGGAACTCGAAGCCGAATGTGGGCGCGCTGCCAGCGATGATGAAATCGCACGGCGAATGGGCATCAGCGATGATGAATACGTCAAGATGAAACGCGATGCCACGGCCATCGCGCAGGTATCTCTCAGCCGCAAATGGTATGAAACCGACTCGCAGAAAGATGTTTGCGAGATCGATGTTTTGGAAGACAAGCGGGGCACGAATCCGCTCGATGAAATTCAGCGGCGCGATCTCAAGGACGCTTTGACGAAAGGGCTTTCGCGGGCGGAAAAATTGATACTGGTACTCTATTACTATGAAGAGATGACCATGAAGGAAATCGGGGCGACGCTGGACCTCTCGGAATCACGCGTTTCGCAGATGCATTCGTCGATTCTCGCGCGGCTGAAAGCGCAGATGGGCCACCAGAAACAGGAACTGGAAGTGGGGTAATGGAAATTTGAAGTGCGAAATTCAAATATTATACTCGATCTCATTGAAAATATGAACTTAATAAAAAAAGGCTTGCCGTACAGGACAAGCCTTCTTTGTTACGCCGCCTCCACCGCAATGTCGTCCGCCTTGGATATTTGAAAGAACCCATGATTGCAAAGTGGGTAACCCTACTTATAGCCGGAAATCCTGACAGTGCAGGCTCGCCCGGGTTTCTAAGATTCAGGCTTCCCCGAATATGGGTATCGGTTCTTCAAATATTGTTCCATTCGAAACGAGCATGGCAGAGGCAATGCTCAAAACAAGTGTATATTATTTATAACAAGTATCTGTGAGAAAATCAAGTCTTTTTTTCAATGCACTTTAACTCCTCAAAGTGGCGTTGTATTTATCCCGCAGGGCGTTCAGGACGGTTTCCTGGTATTCATCTGCCTGTTCATGCCGGAGGGTTTCGTTTTCTCTGCGGAAGATGAGCGAGAGTGTCAGGCTCTTTTTACCCATTTCTATGCCCTTGCCGCGATAGATATCGACAAAATGCACCTCGCGCAGATCTTCGATTTTCTGGTCGCGAATGGTCTGTTCGACCTGTGCCCAGGGAAGTTCTTCATCGATCACCAGAGAGAGATCGCGCGTTATGGCGGGAAACCGCATAATAGGTTCCATTTTCGGGACGCGCCCTTCCAGTTCGATAAGCTTGTCAAAATATATATCCGCCATGCAGGTTTCATTATCAAGGCCGAACTGGTTCTGTATTTTTCTGGCGGCCTGGCCGGCATAGCCGATGCTGTAATCTTTAATCACCAAACGGCAGCCGGTGCCCGGCTCGGCCCATAAAAGCTCCGCCGGTTCGCAGATGAGTTTGACTTGGTGGTCCAGATTGCCCAGGAGGGCATCCAGCACGCCGCGGAGTCGGCGGAATGTACCATCACTGATCAGCGAGAGCATAATATCTTCGTTGGGAATTGTCTGATCCCGATCCGCCTGACGATGCACGGCCGCCAGTTCATAAAAATGACAGCTGCCGCTGCCGGCATCCTGATTGCGTTTGCGATTGAGCAGCAGTGACGGAAGCAGGCTGGGGCGCAGGGCGTTGTTGCTTTTACGGGAATAGTCCTTCACACGCACCGGTTCGAAACCATCCGGCACAAAAGGTTTGATATGATCGTCTTCAAGGAAGCTCACACTGATAGTCTCATAATAGCCGCAGCTGCCCAGCGTCTGACTGACTTTGTTATGCGTGCGCTGGAAGGCGTCAGGCGTTTTTACGGTAATATGGATTTTCGGTTCGGTCGGGACGTGGTTGTAGCCGTAAATGCGGATGACCTCTTCAATCAGGTCCGCTTCGCGCGAGACGTCTGCCCTTCGCCAGGAGGGGACGGTGCAGGCGATGATGTCGCCGCCGTCATGGTTGGGTTCGAAGCCCAGTCGTCCCAGCAGGCCAAGGACATATTCCGCGTCGAAATGAATGCCGACAAGGTTTTTCAGCCGTGAGAGCCGCATCTGGACGGTGGCGCACGCGGTACGGCCCGGCCAGACATCCACCACGCCCGGCGCGACTTTGCCGCCGGCACATTCAACCAGCAGCGCCGCCGCCCGACGGGAAGCCCATTCGAGCATTTCCATATCGACAGTGCGCTCGAAACGATAGGATGATTCACTGCCGAGCGTCAGATCGCGCGAGGTTCGCCGTATGCATAATGGATCGAAATGAGCGCTTTCCAGCAATACGCAACGGGTTTGCTCACTGACTTCACTATCCAGACCGCCCATGACGCCTGCGAGTGCGACCGGTTTTTCAGCGTCGGCAATGACGAGCATATAATCCTTAAGCTCGACCGTACTGTGATCAATCATTTCCATTTTTTCGCCCTGACGGGCCGCCCGGACGATGATTTTGCCTTCTTTGAGCCTGGCATAATCAAAGGTATGAAGCGGTTGACCGATTTCCATCAGGATATAATTCGTGATATCGACGACATTGTTGATGACGCGGACGCCGATGGTTTCCAGTCGCCGCCGCATCCAGTCGGGGCTGGGCCCGACAACGATATGGTCGATAAGCCGCGCGGTATAACGCCCGCAGAGTTCGGGGGCTTCGTCAGCGACACGGGTCCATGATTCGACTGGTTTGCCCTCTTCGGCGAAGTTCAACTCCGGCAGCTTCAGTTCGACGCCGGTGACTGCCGCCACTTCCCGCGCCAGCCCGATATGCCCCAGGCAGTCCGGGCGGTTGCTGGTCACCTCGACATCCAGCATCCAGTCATCGCCGACCTGCTCCATTTCCTCGACAGGGAAGCCCACGTTCGTGAACAACTCCGCCAATGCCTCAGGCGTGCCCATATAGTCCACATACTGCCGTAACCATTCCAGTGATATCTTCATAACCTCATCTCATACCGAAAGTAAATCAGACGGCCCATATTTGTAAAACTTTTAATTATAAAAACTTATGGTAATTGCATTTGTTGCTTCTTGATTTTCTGTAATCAAAACGAACATGATAGGCCGAATCGGACCCCTTGTCAATATCGATGACGGGAGAGTTTATGGTATATATACTCGTTCCGATTGAAAATACACGTTTAGTCAGAACGTGATCATCAACAAACAAAAGCTTTCGCCCGGCCCCGCCCAAACCTTTCTGCCAGATTGGGGTATAAATCCTGTTTTTCTTTGACCCCTTCTCAAACGATCCTTTATAATATTTCAACGTTTTAGAGTCTTGAATTACTGATATTTATCCACAAGGAAGCAACCATTGGCTGAAATACTTTGCACCAAATGCCCGGGACTTTGCTGTCGTTATATTGCCCTGCCGATCGAGACGCCGACAACGAAAAAGGATTTTGATGATGTCCGTTGGTATCTGGCTCATGAAGGTATTACTGTTTTCGTCGAGGAGGGCGAATGGTATCTGAATATAGCCGCCCGCTGTAAATTCCTGCGTCAGGACAACCTTTGCGATATCTATGAGGAGCGGCCGAAAATCTGCCGACGCTATTCCGAGGAGAACTGCGATTTTCATGGCGGCGATTACGGCTATGAAAAATATTTCTCTTGTATGGAAGACCTGGATGAGTATCTGGCGGAGATTGGCAAAGCCTGAGCGGGAGAATTGGCCATCTTATACCCGTCACCCATGAATCTGTTCGCCTAGGCAAGATGTAATCAGGTGCGGGCAAAACCTTTACGTCTGGCCCTGGCGGGTACTCTCATGCCCTTGGGGAATATAGCTTTCGAATAAGTGATCGAATTACGCTATATAATCTTGAGTAGCTGATAAAAATGCCTTGTTAAGCCTTTTCTTGAAATGTTCTCACCATAAACAAAAAGTGCGAAATCGCACTGATATCCGCGACTCTTTTGGCGATGACTGAAAAGTCTTTATGCCTTTGATCGCAGCAAGAAATGTTTGTGTTATGTTATAGGTGTGTTAAAAATTTATTAAGATCTATCGGCAAACCAGCTTTTCATGTTTTATTCGTATTTTCCATTTTCCCTCAACAAAAAAGAGCTTAGGGCTTGTAAAAATATAAATAATGCAAAACGGGCTTTAGGTCCGATATAAA
>CAYZXY010000008.1:43479-76357 GCA_964482555.1 uncultured Pirellulales bacterium | reverse complement strand
CCTGGCGACGAACGTCATCGTCCCGGCGACAAAAGCGCCAACCCCTTGACTTTCACCTGTCTCCGGTGGTATAAATGGTTTTGTTACCCCGAAACGTTACGGACGTGGGGGCTGGGGCCGCCGCGGCGGCATCAGATGTCCGGGCTTTTTTATACCCAATAAGAAGATTTTATGATACATAGAGAGCGGTTACAGATATTGAATGAGCGGGAGGAGCAGGGGGGGCGGTATGTGCTGTACTGGATGCAGCAGTCGCAGCGGGCGGCGTGGAATCCGGCGCTGGAGTGGGCGATCGAGCGGGGGAATGAGCTGGGGCTGCCGGTGGTGGTGTATTTCGGGATTACGGATGGGTATCCGGGGGCGAACCTGCGGCATTATGCGTTCATGCTGGAAGGGTTGCGGGAGACGCAGGCGGAGCTGGCCGGGCAGGGGGTGCAGATGATCGTCCGGCACGAGAGCCCGGAGGCGGGCGTGCTGGAGCCGGCAGGGGAAGCGGCGCTGGTGGTGACGGACCGGGGGTATACGCGGATTCAGAAAGCGTGGCGGGCGGAGTCGGCAAAGAAGCTGGCTTGTCCGCTGGTGCAGGTGGAGGGGGATGTGGTGGTGCCGGTCGAGCAGGTCTCGGGCAAGGAGGAATACGCGGCGGCGACGATCCGGAAGAAGATTCACCGGCAACTGGGCAGGTATCTGACGCCGCTGAAGGAGAGCCGGATCAGGAAGGATTCGCTGGGATTGCGGTTTGATGGTTTCGATATCGATGATGTGGAGCAGGCATTGGAGCGGCTGGATATCGACCGGAGCGTCGGGCCGGTGGAGGGATTTCGCGGCGGGTTTTCGGAGGCGAAACAGCATCTGAAGCGGTTCATCAAGGAGCGACTGGAAGGGTATCATGTCCGCCGGAACGACCCGACGGAGGAGGGGACGTCGAATCTCAGTGCGTATCTGCATTTCGGGCAGATATCGCCGGTGTTTGTTGCGCTGGAGGTGTACAAGGCGGGGCAGGGGCTGGCGTTGTTTACGAAAAAGGACGCCCCGGAAGTAGAGGTCGGGACGGAAAAACCTTATTTTTGTGAACATGAAGGCGTGGAGGCTTTTCTGGAAGAGATGATCGTCCGGCGGGAGCTGGCGATGAATTTCGTCCATTACAATTCCGCTTACGATAATATGAAATGTCTGCCGAACTGGGTTCAAGAAACGCTGCGCGATCATGCTGACGATAAGCGTGAGTATGTCTATAGCCGCGACCAATGGGAGGGGGCCGAGACTCACGATCCATATTGGAACGCCGCCCAGCGGGAAATGATGCTGACGGGCAAAATGCATGGCTATATGCGGATGTACTGGGGGAAGAAGATTATCGAATGGAGCAGGACGCATAAAGAGGCCTACGAAACCGCCGTCTATCTCAACGATAAATACGAGCTTGACGGCCGGGATCCCAATGGTTATGCCGGCGTGGGGTGGTGTTTCGGCAAGCACGACCGGCCGTGGACCGAACGGGCGGTGTTCGGGAAGGTGCGGTATATGAACGCGGGGGGGCTGAAACGCAAGTTTGATGTTGAGGGGTATGTGGAGAAGGTTGATGGGTTGAGGCGTTAAGGCGAATCATAAGAAAATATCAGCTTTAAGAATTATACCCAAAGGGTATGAGCATTCCCGCCGGGGCCAGTCGTAAAGGCTATGCCCGCACATGGTACTGTTTGGACAAAACGGGAAATTTCAATCGGAACGCGTATATAAGGAAATGCCTCAAGAAGGCAGAGGCGTCACCAAAAAAATGGTATATGGGATGGAGAGGATGCGAAGCGTTTTAGCCTAATTTCACAATAAATCCTGCAGCGCTTCTTTTGACCGGGGGTATTCAAATTGGAAGCCCGCTTCCAGCAGTCGTTCGGGGATTATGCGCTGGCTGACCAGGATTAACTCGTTGGCCATTTCTCCGAACATCGCCCGCAGTGAAAAGGCCGGCACCGGCAGCAGGCAGGGGCGGTGTATCACATCGGCGAGTTCATGGTAGAATTGCTGGTTCTGGACCGGATTCGGATTGCTCAGATTGAATGCGCCTTCAAGTTCATCGTGTTCCATCAGGAAAATAATCGCCCGCACGACGTCCTCGATATGAATCCAGGGTAACCAGTTTTTTTTGCTGCCGGGCACCCCGCCGACATAACGATCGAATGGTTTGCGGACCTGCGGGAGAAAGCCAGATTCCCGTGCCAGCACAACCCCTATCCGCACGATTGCCACCCGGACGCCCTGTTCCCGGGCCGGCTCAATCGTATTCTCCCAGGTCTGACAGACCTGGGAAAGAAAACTTTGCCCCGGGGGCGAAGATTCCTTGAGTTCCTCATTGCCCCTGCTGCCGTAATAGCCCACCGCTGAAGTCTGAATAATGGCGGCGGGTTTTTCTTCGGCGTTCACTACCGCGTTCGCTATCGCCTGCGTCGCCTGAATTCGGCTATCGCGAATCCGCTCTTTTTTCTTTTCAGTCCAGGCCCCCTCCGCGATGTTTTCGCCGGCCAGGTTGACGATAATGGTCCCGCCATCGATAATATCTCTCCAGCCTTCAGGTGTTGCGGCATCCCATTGGCGGGCCTGTACCTTATCCGGCAGTCGCTGCTGAGCCTTTTGGACATCCCGTGTCAGGACGAAAATTTCCATATCTTCATCCATCCGCCGCAGCTTCTTAATCAAGGCCTTGCCGATCAGGCCGGAGCCGCCCGAAATGATATAGCGTTTGCACATGAGCTTGTCCTTTATTTCATTGTATTCAGGGCGATTTCAAATTCCAGTTTTTTCAGGTCGCCGCCGAGACGTTTACAGGTCGCGGCCTGCCATTGTGCCTCGGTTTCCCCGGCGATCAGTTTTTCGGCCAAGTCGAGATAATGGCGGCAGCTCAGTTGCCGGGCATTGGTCTCGATCAAATCCAGCAGCCGTAAAAGCTGTTGCCGTTGTGAAATAACTTCCTCTGTCAGAGGATCGACCAGATCGCCGTCCAGTCCATAACGCATGGCTTGCCAGCGGTTTTGCTCCAGGTAGATGGTTTTGATGTTGCCGGGGGCTGCGCCCTGTTCGAATTGGTCCTGATACCAGGCTAATGCGGCCTGAGAAATCGCCGTCAAGACAGCCAGTCGCGTGATATTGGTCGGCATGTCGAAGATGCGTATTTCCACCGTTCCCAGGACGGGCTGCGGTCGGATTACCCACCATAAATCGCGTGTTTGCAGGATATAGCCCGCTTCTATTAGTTTTTCGCATTGGGCATCCAGTTCTGCCAGGATTGAAAATTTTGGCGGCAACTGGGTCGTGGGCATCGATCCGAATATGTGCGTGCGGGTCGAGGCCAGTCCCGTTAATTCGGACTCATAATAGGGTGAATTTGCCGACAAACCCAGCAGTGGATAAAGCCATCGCCGCATCTCATACATAGCGTACAGAGCTGAATGTTCGCTCTTCATGCCGACGTGGATATGCAGTCCAAACGCCAGCATCCTCCGGGCGACATACGCACATTTCTGGAGCACCCATTGATAGTGCTCGTTGTCTATGGTGGGGATTTTACGCCAGTCGGAGAAGGGGTGGGAGCCGGCGGCGGCGAGGCGCAGGCCCATATCGCGGCAGACGCCGTCGAGGTATGTGCGGGCGTTGGCGGCGTTTTCGATCATTTCGTCGACGGTGCGGAAGACGAGGCTTTTGTGCTCGATGTTGCACTGTATCAGCTCGACGGCGATGCGTTTTTTGAACTCGTCGTCGAGCCGGCCGAGCAGTTCGTAGATGCGCGGGGCCAGTTCGGCGGTCTGGGCGTCGATCAGATGGAATTCCTGTTCGACGCCGACGGTCGGATAAGGGTTACTTTTAAATGTTGTCATATATTTGAGTTCTCGTCGCAAAGTTTGCAGGCCATACCCGTCATGACCTTGATGCCGCAGGCCAGCGCCTGATCGTTGAAATCAAACCGGCTCTCATGCAACTGCGGTGAATCCGGTCCGATGCCCAGACGAAACAGAATTCCCGGCGACTGCTGCATGAAATATCCGAAATCTTCCGAGCCCATGCTCGGCGTTTTCAGTTCCAGGGTTTTGCCGTCTCCGAGCCATTCCCGGCTTACGTCCATAAAAACTTTGAACAGCCTGTCATCCGTAACCACTGCCGGGGTGTGATCGTCAAACCGCACTTCGCCCCGTAATCCGAAAGTCCGGCAGGAATGCTCCACGATTCTTTTAATCGATTCGACACTGTCATGCCAGATCTCCTCGTTGAGCGTTCGCAGGGTTCCGCTCAGCGTCCCGACGTCGTCTATGATGTTAGCCTGTGAGCCGATTGAAGCGGTACACAGGCTGACAATACGTTGCGGATTATCATTGAGTGTCTGGATTTTTTCGATGATGCGAGCCATGCCCGGCAGGGGATTGTTGGTGTTTTCTGGGTGGGCGCCGTGACCGCCTTTACCGGTCACTTTAATGCGTATCAGGTCGCATGAGGCCAGCATGGTTCCCGGTTTGCAGCCGACGGAGTCCGCTTCCAGGTCGCACCAGCTATGCAGAGCGAAGACCGCATTAGGGCTGATATCGTTTAGCACGCCGTCTTCGATCATGGCGCGGGCGCCCTGGCCGATTTCTTCGGCGGGCTGAAACAGAAAACGTATCCGGCCTCTGAGATGGTCTTTAATCCGGGTGAGGATTTCGGCTGTTGCCAGGGTGATGGTCATGTGGCCGTCGTGTCCGCAGCTGTGGGCGAATCCGGGGTATTGCGACTGCCAGGGCAGGCCACTGGTTTCTTGGATTGGCAGGCCGTCCATTTCGGCTCGCAGGAGGATATCGGGTCCAGTTCTGCCGGTGTCCAGATCGGCGATTATTCCGCAGCGGCCAAATGGTTCGCGAACTTGCAAGCCCAGGGAGGTCAGGGTTTGTCGGACCTTTGAAGCCGTTTTGGGCAGATTGAACCCCACTTCCGGTATCTGGTGGAGTTCATGCCGTAAGATGATGAAAGCGTGCAGCCTTTCATGGAGAATGTTCTCGACGATTTGTTTCATAAGTTGTTTATATTTTGAACGTTATGTCAATTTATCGCTCAGATTTCCTGTGGTCTGAGTCTGTTAAACAGTAGGCCTGGGATTTGAAAACGTCAAATTTTCCACTCTATCCAAGTTTATCTGTCTGACGAAGCGTTTTTATATCGTATAAACAACCTTAACAAATGGTCTGTCAGAATTTCAGCACCGTATTGATTCGGCCGTAGAAGCCGTCGCTGATGTCAAGCCGGTGTCGGTTGCGGTCGTCGTAGTCTTCCCCTTCGAAAATAAAGCGGTCGAAGGAAAATCCGGTCTGGAAATCCATAAAGATATTATCGTCGATGGGGAACCGCAACCCGGCATTGATATTCTTCTCGAAGTAGAACACGGCGTATTCGTATTGTCGTCGTTCGGCACGCAGATATTCGCTGTTTTTCCACTCGAATCCGGTATAAAGCTGGTAAGTATCATTTAAATCGTAAGTTAATTCCGCAAAAGCCGTATAGGGGGCAATAAAGCCGTTAAGCTGTAAACCGGGATCGAATCCCCAGCGGCCCATGGCGAAGGGAATTCCCAGGATCACATCCGCCCGTTCAACGGGTTTCCAGTAGTAGGCGACACCCGGAATGGGGATGCCCGGCGCAAAGGCGTTTGGCGCTGAGAGATAGAACATCAGTATCCAGGCGCTGCTCTGGCTGGTGGGCATGGTCAACATGCCCATCGCATTGACGGCAAGTTCATCAAAACTGTCGAAAGGCTTATTGCTGGGAGAGCCAATATTAAAGGATAAGCTCGCCAGCCAGTTATTTTCAAATTTTCTGCGGTAAAGCCCGCCGACTTCGACGTTCCAGAATTTCTCCGGCAGAGAGTCTCCCATCTGGGGCCCCTTTGATGGAAATCGCACTTGGCTGTCAATGTCCCAGAGTCCCAGATTACTGGTTAAGGCGAACTCTTGTGAGTCGTCCTGCTGAATCGGGACCAGAATGGACAGAGAATGATCGAAGGAAGACAAGCCGCCCTCGTCTTGTTTGATATTTCTGTCGCAATGATAACTCAACTCGTAATTGATACTGGTTTTGAGCTTGCCTACTTCCGGATTGAGCATTTCAAGAAACATCTGACCGCTGACTAAATTGACCATTGTCAGGGTTGTAAATATAGCTAGCTTGAAACGAAACATCATGCCTCCAAAATAGTAATTTAGGTACAATATATTGATTAATCAGAAAAACAGTCTGGCAAGAGCATACAAAAGAGCCGCCCTGATTACAAGCATAAAAAACAGCGTGTAACGAAGGAGAGGATATATTATGGCGGTGCGTCAAAGTCGGGTATTTTGTAAAAATCATTCAGGGGACATTTATCGCATCTGGGTCTGGGTTTACAATAATCTTTGCCCACATTGACAAGTAAGGCATGAAATTCGTTGTATATTTTAACATCACAAGGGAGCTGCTTTTCGCAGAATGTTTTCATGTCATCGTATGAACTTTTCACATTGATGTATCCATGACGATAAAGTATGCGCCAGGTATAGACATCTATGACAAAAGTGGGCATTTCCAGGGCATAAAGCAGGATGGAATCCGCTGTTTCGGGGCCAATGCCGTTAATAGACAGAAGTTCTTTGCGCAGGGTAGCCAGCGGCATATTTTTTAAATAATCCATGTTCGCCTGGTACTTATCTACGAGCCAGTTTAAGAAATTTTTCAGGCGTCTGGCTTTGACGTTAAAATAGCCGGCCGGTCGAATCTTTTCTGCCAGGACCTCTGCCGGCATTCGATGCAATATTATCGGACTTAAACTGTCATGGTTTTTCAGGTTAGCTATGGCTTTCTCGACATTGTTCCAGTTGGTATTCTGAGTGAGGATTGCTCCGACCATGACTTCAAAAGGTGTCTCGCCAGGCCACCAGAATTGTGCTCCATAATGTGAAAATAGTCTTTCATAGAGAGCCACCAGAGAAAAATTTTTAATAATATTTTTCATTTTTTTTCGAAATTTTTCTGGCAAACAAGCGAGGGTGTAACGGTTGTGTCATTTATGTCGTTCGTAACACATTTGCGGGCTATAATTTATATGAATGGATTAGGGATTGCAACTGTTTTACAAGACAGGATTTATTTAAATTTCTCTATGGATCAATGTTGATTCTTTTTTTTGTTGAAATTCATATTGATTAGTGCTATATATTACTATGTGTTATATATTATGAGAACTGAAGGCGGATAGCGTCTTGACCAGTACTCAAGGGCGGGAAGGGAGAAAGCTCAAAATCCTTCCTGATGGCCCATCATTTTTATATTCCAGTAACTGGGATTATGCAGTTGTTGCCTGACACACTGGAGAAGAGTCATGTAAAGGTAAACGGCATGACAATTCAAAGTTAAAGTGTCTTGATGTTAATACAGTTAAAGATTAACGGTCGGGTAGTTTGCACGAGCTTACGGCTATATGTTAGAAAGACAGAGAGAGAAAACAATACGATGGGGAAGATTTATTAACAGACCTTCATGGCAGGAAGGTGGTATTATCGCTTCAGGTGGAGGCGAGGGTACGAATTGTGATTTGGGTAGCGATTGATTGTTGTTGATTTTCAGGCCTGTTGGGTAAAGAATCAAATAACAAGCAAATAGTGAGGCAAAAAGTTAATATGAGGTGTTAGATTCCGGCATGATTCAGTTGAGGCCGTGCCGGGGTACAAGTGCAGACGGCGAAACTGGCGGTATAAAAGAGTCGTCTGAATTCAGGGATCGCCAAACGGCTAGTATAAACGTAACGGCGTTAGAAATATCAGGCAGAAATATATTAATATTCGCTCAAATTCCAGGGTGGAAGCGATGAGTAAAAGAATTATTGGTATTGAATTGTTGGCAGCAGTGTTGTTTGTTGGCGTTTATGCGAGTGAAATAATGGCCGTACCAACCGGCCCTTCGATTATGAATATACGATACGATCTTTATGTAGGCCCCGTGTATCATAACAAGCTGTTTTCCTCGAAGGGCGGCGGCGGTGAGTTTTCCATGATTGCGGAAAACTGGAATCCGGCCGAGCATTATGATGCAAAGGCAATGTATTTTTATGATAATGGAGAAGTTGGTTTTCAGTCTTTTTGTGCTGAAAGCCCGAACGAGAAAATCGATACGGAAAATCCGGTGATGGCAAATATTAAGCCTTATGCTCTGGACGGCGGTAAAAACCATTTAAATGAGTCCAAACCCTTTATGGGGGATTTTGATACCTTATCTAAAGGGACCGCCTGGTTGTATGAGCAATTTGCGACCGGCAAACTTGATGGCTATCATTATGAGTATGGTCTTGACAGAGTGGCTGATGCCGGAGTGCTGCAGAATGCGTTCTGGATACTGGAGGATGAACTGGATGCACCGAATGCCGGTGAGAACAAGTTTTACGATGCCGCAGTCGCCCATTTCGGTGAAGACGAAGCATTTGTTAATTATGATCCTGAAATCAGTTATGTGAGAGTTATGAATCTGAAGACTGTTAAAGACCGTATAACTATCCAGGATCAGCTGGTCTATCTTGGCCCATCCTCTTATATACCAGCTCCCGGCGCATTGCTGCTGGGCGGTATTGGAGCTGGATTAGTCAGCGTTTTTCGGAGAAAAGAGAGACGTTGTGAGTTTAATATAAAGTAACTACTGGTTTGTTGTGGATGTTTTGTTGTAATATGTTTTTAAAAAATGTGTTAAGTGTGTAGGGTAAAGAAAACTCGTTTATTCTCAGGAAATAATAACGAAAGGGGAAAACTATGAAGAAGTTAGTTGCGAGTTTGGTTGTTTTGTTTGTAGCGTCGTCGGCTTTCGCTGGCGCGCAGTTGAATTTTGGGACAAAAGTAGGTGTTTCCGATTCCTGGAAGTTCACCTACGATGATGGTACCAACAAAGGTACTTTTGAATTCTTTGATCTTTGGGTTGTTGGAACGTCCTTCAGCCCTGGTGACTTTGCTGCTGCTGATGAGGTTATTCTGCCGGACATGGTCGTTGACTTCAACACGAACATGATTATGCCCGTTAATCCCGTTGGTGAGACCATCCAGATTAAGGCCGATGCAGCAGAAGGCGGCGCTGCTGTTGGTCAAGTCGTCTGGGAAGCAGGTGTTACCTCTTTGGGTCAGTTTCAAGCTAATCCTAGTGCTGATACCTGGAGCGCTTACCTCAAGGTCAAAGACGATCTTGACAGTTTGGATGGCCTGCCTGATTATTCTGACATGATTGATGAACTGATGAAAGATAATATCAGAATTGATTTTAATTTCAATGATTCTGACTACCAGGAAATTCTTGAGGTTATTGCCGGCCAGAGTCAATCTGCGCAAGGTAACCTCTCCGGTATTATTGAAGTTAATCCGATTCCGGCTCCCGGCGCATTGCTGCTGGGCAGTCTGGGAACCGCTCTGGTAGGTTATCTGCGTAGAAGACAGAGTTTGTAATTAGCCTTGTTATTGACAGATACTTTATAAATTACAACAAAAAACATCGTCCCTGCTGCATCTTATCTTTGGTGCAGCAGGTTTTTTTATGCGCTGAAGTGACGTCTTAATTGAAAAAACTCTAACTGGCTGGATTTGAAGTACTTACTTGCTATTTTTGGCTCCGTATGTTATCGTGCCTGTCTTGTATTATTATAGATATTACGAACAGGTTATTGATTGAGAGTCCGGTCATTGAATGGCTGATTCAAAGAAGACAACAAAGACACCGGGAAGGGCGATAAGGGGACATCTTAATTTTGCAGAAGGATCGTATCTGGCGTCAACCAGTTATCCGCTTTATGCCCTGCTTTTTCTGCTGCCCTTTATAGGTTTGTATGAAGTGGGGACCATACTGATTAATACCGATGAGTTGGCCCGTACCAGTTTGAGAATCATATCTTTTACCTGGCTGGTAGAGTTTGCCGGTTGGCTGGGGGTGGAAAGGTCCATCGTCTGGGCTTTTCCGGGGATGTTGGTGGTTGTTATCCTTTTTTTCTGGCATTTAGTCGGTCATTTTTCATGGAAGATCAAACCCGGCTGGATCGGCGGGATGGCCCTGGAAAGCCTGTTCTTAACATTGCCGCTTTTTGTCTTCAGCATGCTTATTCATAACACCATCGAAATAGCGGCCCATACCCTGGCGTCGCAGGAACGCTATATGCTGGTATCGGAAGGCGGCTTGCAGGCGAAGATCATAACCAGTATTGGCGCCGGTATTTATGAAGAACTTGTCTTTCGGTTGATTTTAATTGGTTTGTTGTTGGTGATCATGGAAGATATATTAAAGATAAAACGAACCGTGGCGATTATCCTCGCGGTGATGGTCTCATCGGTATTGTTCTCGCTGCATCATTATTGGTGCTACCAGAATGGGCAATGGGTTAATCTGGAACCGTTAACTATAGCCAGTTTTATTTATCGGACGGGTGCTGGGATTTATTTTGCGGGGATTTTTCATTACAGAGGATATGGCATTGCCGCGGGGGTTCACATTGCGTATGACATAATCTATTTTACGCTTAAAGCTTTATATGAAGGTTAGTCTTTTATTGGTGAAATTTTGTGTAAAAGGGCCAGGGAAAGTATACCCAATTGGGAAGAAAGCTCCCGGCAGGGCCGGGCGCAAGCCTTTTATCCGCACAGAATTGTATTCTGGCAAAACGGGTATTTTCAAATGGAACGAGTATAAATATCAGATACCAACATGACGGAAACGGTCCTCCCGCGGCCGAGATTGATTTTATTAAAAACAATATTATTGATAAAGCTTTTTATATCATGTAGTTGTAATTACTTTTCATCTTGCTTTGGTCAGAATGGGGTATTGGGTCCCGAATTTTAAGGTATGTTAACCTGCATTTTATGATAATCCAAATTTTTTGATTTTTTTTTGTAACCGATGCTACTTTTTATCGTCTTAATTATATACAATTGCTTCGGATATAAAGAGAGCGTGCGATAGAGATTATACCCAATGGGTATGAAAATTTCAGCCAAGGCCAGGCGTGAAAGTATCATTGGTATGCCCAATTAGGCAGAAAGCTCCCGGCAGGGCCGGGCGTAAGCTTTATATCCGCAGATAATGACGTTCCGACAAAACGGTTATTTTCAATCGGAACAAGTGTATATTGCCCTTTTACCCACCTTACAGGCAGCTTGCATGAATAATGGAGCAAAGGAAAAAATTGGCCAGGTTCTTTGTCAGAAATTATATCTGGATGAAGATCAGCTTGGTTTCGCTCTGAATGAACAAAAAATTCAGGATAAGAAACTGGGACAGATTTTACTGGATCTGGGCTATATCACTCAATCTCAGTTAAATGAAGCGTTAGCCTGTCAGGCGGATATCGAACGGATTGATTTAAATGAATTGAAGCTTTCACGGGATCTGATCGAACTTGTCCCGGCGGAACTGATCAGCAGGTATAATGTTGTTCCTTTATGGCGGCGGGATGGGCATCTGGGAATTGCGATGTCGAATCCTTTCGATACCCAGGCGATGGAAGATCTCCGGGTAGTTACGGGGTATGATATTGATCGGCGATATGGACAGCCCAGTGAAATGGAACGGGTCATTCTGAAATATTACGGCAGTAATGTCGCCCGGATGATGAAGAATCTCGCTCCCGGCGAAAGCGAAACCGGTGATCAGCCGTTAGATACGGAGAATGGTGAATATACGGCAGCCCGTCTTCATGAACTGGCCCGTGAACCGTCGCTGGTGAATCTGGTGAACCTGATTATTCTGGAAGCGATTGAGGCACGTGCCAGTGATATTCACATCGAACCGTTTGAGCATCAGTTGAAGATCAAATATCGCATCGACGGCAGTCTGATCGAAAAATCTCCATCTCCCAAAAGGCTTCAGGCCGCTATTATTTCGCGTGTTAAGATCATGGCGAGTATGAATATCGCCGAGCGGTTCGTGCCTCAGGACGGGCATATTGAGTTTTCCGGTTCCCGAGCCAAGGTGGATATCCGTGTATCGACGGTTCCAACTATTTTTGGCGAATCGGTGACGATGCGTATCCTGAATAAATCGGCGGCTCTGATTAATCTCGAAGACCTGGGAATGAACTGGCGGTCATTGAATACGTTTAATCAGGCCTTGGATAAATCACACGGTATTATTCTGGTGACAGGGCCGACGGGGAGTGGTAAGACCACAACGCTTTATGCCGCATTGAACAAGATATTTTCACCGAGCCTAAAAATAATCACTGTGGAAGATCCGGTGGAGTATCGTCTGGACGGTGTGATTCAGATGCAGGTCAATCCCAAGCGTGGTTTGACCTTCGCGAACGGTTTGCGTCATATTTTGCGTCAGGATCCGGACATCATCATGGTTGGTGAAATACGCGACCGGGAGACGGCTGAAATCGCCATACGCGCGGCGATGACGGGGCATCTGGTATTTTCCACGCTTCATACTAATGATGCGCCGGGGGCTGTTACGCGGTTGATCGATATGGGAGTTGAGCCGTTTTTGCTGGCCAGTTCTCTGGAAATGGTACTGGCGCAGCGTCTGGTTCGCCGAATCTGTCAGTATTGTAAAGAGCCCTATCGTCCTGAAGATAGTCTGATCCGCAGTCTTAACAACTCGATTACGATTGACATAAATGCTCCGTTTTATCATGGCCGGGGCTGCAGTGAATGCAACCAGCGGGGTTTGCGAGGACGTGTGGGCATTTTTGAATCATTGCGTATCACGTCGCAAATCCGTGAAATAATTGTCAGTCGTCCTACAGCAGAGAAGATTTTGCAGGCGGCGCCGTCCGATCATGATTGTCTGCGGCACGACGGCATTGAGAAGATGCTGGCCGGGCAGACGACGCCGGAAGAAGTGCTGCGTGTTACGCAGGGCATTGAGGACGATTAGGGAACAGTAACTGCGTAACGAGTAATGAGTGAATGAGTAACCTCAATCGGACAGGAAAGCTTCTGGCAGGGCGCCCACGGTACATAAAAGCGTGAACGTTTACTATAAATCTATTTTTTCTGGCAGGAGATGTGGTGGGGCAGTTTGAATATCAGGCCATTGATCATACGGGGGGGCGGATCAGCGGTACCCTTACCGCTGCCGATCGTCGTTCAGCCGTAGCCAGCCTGTCGGAAAAAGGTCAGTTTGTTACCTCCATCAAGAGCGGATCGTTGAAAGGTGAATCAAGTCCGGCATCCTCATCCCGGTCGCAGCACTTCGAAGCCCCGTCAGCAAAACGGCTGGCGGTATCAGCGTCGAGGAGCCTGTCTTTCGGGGGTGGGCGGATTCTCGGTAAGGATGTCGTGGCCTTGACGGCGCAACTTAGCGCGGCGCTGCAGGCGGGGCTACCGCTCATGGAAGGTTTGCAGGTGATCGAAAAGCAAACCCAGAAGCCAGCTTTAAAATCGCTGATCAATCATCTGGCCCAGTCGGTCAGCGTCGGCAGTTCACTCTCGGAAGCCATGGATGAGTATCCGCGTGTATTCAGTCCGCTTTATCGGGCGATGGTTCGAGTTGGCGAAACCGGCGGCATACTGGATCAGACGATGAAACAACTGGCGGAACTGCTCAAGCGCGATGAAAAAGTCCGTTCCAGTATCAAGACCGCTTCGATTTATCCCATGATAATTCTGGCAATTGGGGTGATATCTGTCATTGTGATTGTGACCTGGATCCTGCCGACGATTATGGAATCGCTTTATGAGTCGAGCGGGAGTCTGCCCTTGCCGACGGAGAT
This sequence comes from uncultured Pirellulales bacterium, assembly GCA_964482555.1. Lineage (GTDB taxonomy): Bacteria > Planctomycetota > Phycisphaerae > Sedimentisphaerales > SM23-30 > CAYZXY01. The sequence goes on along the minus strand of CAYZXY010000008.1, from coordinate 62,634 downwards.
ACTCCTGGGACTGAGCGGATTTATAACATCGAAGGGCTTGTTTGTTCTGGCGGGGCTTGTTGTGCCGGGTGTTTTATTCGTTCGCTGGAAACGAACACCAGAGGGTGTGTACGCCTGGGATAAATTCAAGCTGCGGGTGCCGATTATGGGGGAGGTGTTGCGGACCATTGCGGTGGGGCGGTTTACGCGGACACTGGGTTCGCTGTCGCATGGGGGGGTGACGCTGCTCGAATCGCTGGCGGTGGTGCGTGATACACTGGATAACGAGGCTCTGGCGCGGGAAGTGGATACCGTTGCGCAGAAGGTTAAAACCGGCGAGTCGCTGGCTGAGCCACTGGAGGAATCGGGGCTGTTTCCGCCGCTGCTGGTGCAGATTGTTTCAGTAGGCGAGCATACCGGGAAGCTGGATGAGCTGCTGTTGAACGCGGCGGATACGTTTGATGATGAAGCAGATGCGGCGATAACGCGGTTTATGACGGTGCTGCCGTCGGCGTTTATTCTGATTCTGGCGGTGATCGTAGCGTTTATCATTATCGCCACGCTGCTGCCGATTCTGACGATGCAGTTGGGAGCTTGAAGACATATTATACCCAAAGGGTGTGAGAATTCCCGCCAGGGCCAGTCGTAAAGGCAATGTCCGCAAGTAGTTACGTTTGGACGAAACGGGAATTTTTACTTGGAATGAGTATAAATACAGGCAGGATGTTTGCGGTACATAAAAGCGTGAATGTTTAGAAAATCAGGAATATTGTTGGAAAGGATGTTATGAGACAGAGAAGGCAAAGACGTGGATTTACGTTGCTGGAAATTATGGTGGTTATATTGATACTGGGGTTGCTGGTGGTTTTTGTCGCTCCGAATATTATGAGCCGTTTCGGCAGGGCGAAAAAGGACATCGCCCAAACGGCCATCTATTTTATTGAAGAGCGGGTCAAGCAGTTCGAGCTTGATTGCAGTCGGCCTGTCAGTTCCGAGAAAGGATTGATTGAGCTGGTGGAAGCACCCGATGATATCGAAGAAGGCCTATGGTGCGGCCCGTATCTCAAGCAGAGCCAGTTGGTCGATCCCTGGGGCAATCCCTACGAGTATATCGCGGAAGGCGAAGTGAACGAAGGCGGTTTCGATATTGTCAGTTACGGCAAGGACGGCAAGCCCGGCGGCGAAGGGGATGCAGCGGATATATTTAATGAATAGGAGTCAGGAGTCAGAAGATAAGGATGTTTCGCGCAAAGGCGCAGAGGTACGAAGTAAGAAAGAAACAATGCAAAATCGACAGGAAAAGGAATAATTTGAGATTTCAGGAATACATAATCGTTTACGGTATTTCAGGATCGCTCATTGAGAGCCTTACAGCTTATTTTTATCAGCATGGGCTTGCCTGCGTTATGCTCCGGCTGGCGTAAGCATGGCACCCCGTTGTAAATGCAATTATACCCTAATGGTCTGAGAGTTCCCGCCAGGGTCAGACGTAAATGCTATGCCCGCACATATTTACGTTTGGACAAAACGGGAATTATCGATCAGAACGAGTAGGCAAGGGCAGGACGTCTGCGTTAGAGATTAAATAAGACGATGAAAGAGCGAATGCAAAAAAGAGGTCATGCCGGCTTTACGCTGCTGGAGGTCATGGTCGTGGTGATACTTATGGCGATGATGGCGGCGTTTGCAGGGGGTTATTATCTGCGGTCGCAGAAGCGGTGGCAGGTGGAGCGGACGTCGCAGGAGTTGTTCCTGTTGCTGCGGTATGCCCGGGTGGCGGCGATCGAGCGGCAGGCTACCTGCAAGGCGTATCTGGACCAGACTGCAAACAGGGTCTGGCTGACCAGTTATACAGAAAATGAGGAAGGGGGGCGGGAAGAGGTTGTGCTGGAGAATCGGTTCAGCCGGCCGGTGGAACTGCCCGAGCATGTCCAGTTTATGAAGATCGAGTTGAAGCGACTGGAGCAGGCCAGGGAAAATAATGAAACTGAAGCTGAAGAGTCCGAGGCAGATATCATCACGTTTCGTCCTGACGGTACGGCGGATCAGGCCTTGATTATTCTGGGCGATACGTTGACTTTTTTCTCGATAACACTGGATAGCGTCTCAGGGCGTGCCGTCTGTCATTCGGGCATCATGGACAGTCTGCCGCAGCAGGTTATGGATCTGGACCGGGGGGAGCGTTGAGCATGAGGCGTGTGCGAAACAAACCTTGCGGTTTTACTTTGCTGGAGGCGCTGGTTTCGGCCATGCTGCTGGCGATAGCGGCCGTGACGCTGAACGGCATCAGTACGCAATGTCTGTCGCAGATACAGCGGAATCAAAAGCAGGAGATCGCCTGGCAGATGATGGACCGGCAGATGACATTGATTCGGTCGATGGGCATCGACGCGTTTATCAATCAGGGAATAATGGAAGGGGAAATTGAACTGCCGGCCGAAGTCAGCGGCAATACGAGCTATTTCTGGCGGGCTTCGACTGAGCGGGAGGCCATTGATTATCTTTATCGTCTGACTCTGGTCATTATATGGGAGGAAAGCGGCAAGCCCAGAACGATAACAGCGGACACATTTATGAACGGGTCCGGTGAGATTTTAATGTCACGATAAGGTCTGAAAGTCACAGGATATTATACAAATATAAAAAATCAGATGACAACGTTTACGGAACAATATAAACAAATGCCGGCCGGTTTTACGCTGCTGGAGGTGCTGGTGGCGTTGATGATAACCTCGCTGGTGGCGGTGACAGCGATCGGGACACTCAGCGCTATCACCAATAGCCGTGAGCGGGTGAACCGGAATGTCCTGATGATGGATAATCTGCGTTATGCGAGTCAGATGGCGCAGCGTGACTTGCAGTGTTTGTATCGGGATGGGGACCGGGAGCAGATGTCGTTTTATGCCGGCACGCGGGAAGATGAGGATGGAGAGTTTTTTTTCATTAATTTCAAAACCGTGTACCGGGGGCGTGCTCGGACCGACCTGGCGGAGAGCGATATTTACGAGGTGGAATATTACCTGAAAAGTCGTGATGCTAATGGTACAGCAGAGGAATCCGTTGATGGTCTTAAAACGAAACGGCTTATGCGCCGGCTGGACCCCTATCCCTCGACGAAAAAGGTTGAGATAGGCGGCGTTGTGAGCCGGGTGGCGGAGCATATCATCGATTTTCGGGCGCGGTTTATGAATCCAGAGACTAATGAATGGATGATGGAATGGAATTCGCAGGAGTTAGGGCTGCCCAGTCTGATTGAGGTGTCGCTGGCGATTCTGCCTCCGGAGCGCCGGGAACCGATGTATCAGACGTTTCTGGTCGGCTGGTCGCGGCTGCCGGCGGAAGAGTCCGGCAGGAGTGAGGGCAATAACAATGACGATAATCGCGGCAACCAGCGTCGCGGAAATGATTCGGGCGGTAATGTGGAGAATGACCGGCAGGGCAATGATAATGCCGAAGATGGCAACCGGGGCAATCGCACGGGGAGTGGGGAGCGTGGTAACCGGGGTCGGCGTTCCGGCAGGAGGAGATAGCCGCCTGTGCGGTTAAAGAGTATTCGATTATAGCCAAAGGGTATGAGGATGCCCGCCAGTGCCAAACGTAAACGTTTTATCCGCACATAGATACGTTTTGTCCAGGCGAACAGATTCATGTGTGACGAGTATCATAATGAAGTATAATCAGACATACAGAAATGGAAGACGTCGCGGTCTGGCGTTGATAGCGGTATTATGGATGGTCATGATGCTGACGATTATTATCGCCATTACGGCCCGGACGGTGCGGCTGGATTCGCATGTCAGCCGTTCCGCGACGGAAGGAGTGCGTGCCCGCTGGGCGCTGCATGGCGGGATTGAAAGGGCGCTGGCGGTATTGAAAGAGGATTTGCTCGATACCGACGCCTTTAGTGACGCCTGGTGCAGCGCTGATGAGAATCTGCGGGGCATTGAGATGGACGGCTGCGTTCTGGATATCGAGATTATCGATGAATCGGCTTTGTTGAATATCAACGTCGCTACGAAAAAGCAGTTGATGTCTCTGGAAGGGATGACCGAGGATGTGGCGGATGCGATAATCGACTGGCGGGATGGAAACGAGGAAACCGAGGCTGCCGGTGCCGAGGCGAGATATTACCAGACGCTGGAAGTGCCCTATGAGATTCGTAACGGTTATTTTAAAACGATTGAGGAACTGCTATTGGTCAGGGGGGTGACGCAGGAGCTGTTTTACGGCACGGCAGCGGAGGGGCGGGCCGGCGGATTCGAGTCGGTCGGTCATCTGCTGGAAGATACCGGCGAATGGGACAGCGACGACGCAAGCAAGGGGTGGGTGGATTTTCTGACCTGTTATTCATTTGATAAGAATGTCAGGAGCAGCGGCGAGGAGCGGATCAATGTGAACAGCGTTAATGAGCGGCGGCTTGCCCGGCAACTGGGTATTTCCCGAGCGCAGGCCAAGAGGATTGCGGACAACGGGGATTATAAAAGTGTGGGCGATCTGATTTCGCCAAACAGCCCGCGGGAGTCCGTTGGCGATTCGGAGAAGGATGAGGGTCAGCCGCTGGATATCGAGACATATCAGCGGATCGTTGATGATATTACGGTGGTCGATGAGGAGATTATTCCCGGCCGTTTGAATATAAATACAGCGAAGAGGCAGGTGTGGGTGGCGTTGCTGGAAGGGGATGAGGAACTGGCCGAAGCGATCGTGAATTATCGCGACATGAATACGCAGGGGATGATGTCGATTGGCGAATTGCTGAATGTGCGGGGGATGACGATAGAAAAATACCAAAAGATAGCGGACAGGGTGTCGCCGCGGTCGTTTGTATTCCGGATTTGCTGCCGGGCTACGAGCAAGAGCACGGGTGCGGAGTATAAACTGGAATGTGTGGTGGAGCGGGCCAGTGAGGAGAGTACTATTCTTTACTGGTATGAAGGGAGCCGTATGTAATCATATAGTGAGCGATTCCATAGAATCGATTTTTTTGAAGGAGTGATGCAGTGAGGTTATACCCAAAGGGTATGAGAATTCCCGCCAGGGCCAGTTGTAAGGGCTTTGTCCGCACATAGTTACGTTTGGACAAAACGGGAAATTTACTTGGAACGATTATAATATTAAGGAGCAGATGGTTGAAGAAACATGCCACCGCCATAACCCATCAGGGTACTGAGTTTCAAATAGTCGCTTTAGAGAAGCAGGGCGATCTTTATGAAATCCGGCTCAATGGCCGGCAGACGGAAGTGGAAGACTGGGCCGGCATTATGCGGGAGTATGCCGGCAATAGCGTCCGCGGCGTCGGGGTCGGGCATGAAGTAGCGATTGGCTACGATTCCAGTCGGGTGGCTTTTTATCGTTTGTCACTGCCGCCGGTGAAGGATGAGGATTTGCCTGTGCTTTTGGAGCATCAGGCTGAGGCTTTGCTGCCGCTGCCCGTGGAGCAAATGGCGATGAGCTGGCGAAAGCAGGGCAATCATAACGGTTCGATGGATGTGATCCTGACGGCCGCGCGCCGGGATCAACTGGAACGTTTCTGTCGGCAACTGGGGGAGACTGCTGGTCAGCGAGTTTATCTCGAATCGGAGGCCCTTGTTATCGCGGCTTATCAGTTATGCGACATTATGGATGAGGAGGCGTTGATAGTATATCCTGGCAGCCGGCAGACGCATATCTGTCTGGTTCAGAATCGGCGGCTGGTATTGTCAACCTATTCGGATGTCAAACGGGAGGTGCTTGGAGATGAGTCGCATCTGCAGGAATCCAGTGCCGAACGGCTGGGGCAGGACATTCGTAATCTGGCGGAACGATATTCGCCGCAATTTTTGAGCCGCCGGAAGGTGATCATTATTTCGGACGGCAGCGTATTGTTCGACAATCTGGCCCGAAACTTCCAACGGTCGGGATTAACGTCGCAAGCCAAACCGATACGAATGGAGCTGTTCGCCAATGCCGGCACGATTTCTCCGGGGCTGGTGTATGAATATTTCGTTACGACCGGGGTGGCATTGCTGGCGATTGAGCAGGCAGAAGGGTTGGATTTATTCGGGCAGTTCTGGGAGCGAAAAGAGGAAAAGCCGGCCCGAATACATAAAGGGCCGCTGATCGCGGGAGCGGCACTGGCCATGATCGCTTTTGGTTTTTTTTTATATACCAGTTACAGGCAGGATACGGCCTATCTGCAACGGATGAACAACACCGTGGCAGCGGCGACGCAGGATACGACGATTGAGCAGTTGGAGAAGGAGTTCAATACGAAAAAGGCGATTGCGGATTACCGTATCGATTTACTGAAGCTGATCACGGAGGTGCAGGCATGCGTACCGGAAGGGGAGATGCTGGACGGGATACAGTTTGTCAGGTACCAGCAGGTGGCGGTTTCCGGTGCGACGAAGAAGCGGGATAACATTTTCCAGTTTATCGAGAATCTGCAGGCACGGAAAGATTTCAAGAACGTGGACAAGACCCTAAAAATGACCGGCGATAAGCAGCGGCCGATAGGTTATACAATCACATTTGACTATAAGAATTATACGACAAAGAAGAAATAACAGGAAATAACGATGGATGACAGACAACGAAATAAACGGGCATTGATCATATTGGTCCTGGTGGCGGTGTTGGGCAGTGCTTACCGTTTTGCCCTGGTTCCCTGGTTGAGCCACTGGGAGGATGTGCGGGCGGCAATCGCCATGCAGCAGGAGGATTTGAAGATTCTGGGGCTGTTGCCGGACCCGGACCGGCAACTGGCGGAGCGGAAGATTCGCGAGGTGGTGCCGGCGTTTGTGATGCCGGAGGAGGAAGAGGTGCAGAAGATTCAGTTCGAGAAGGAATTGCGCAAGCAACTGGGCAGTCTGGGCGGTTCGCTGCCGAAATATACGGGCCAGAGGCGGAACTGGTCGTCGCTGGGAGTGGAGCAGTTGTCGCTGCAGTATAGTGGGAAAACGAATTTTGGGGGGGCGATGGATATTCTGGTACGGCTGGAGGAGAATCCGTATCTGGTAGGTATCGAGGAGTTCAAGATGTCGTGCGATCCGAAAAAACGTCAGGAGATAACGGTGGATGTGACGGTATCGACGTTCGTGAAGAAGAAGTGATGATAAGGCAATGAGGGCAAGATGCTCTCAGCACAGTAAGGTTTGAATGATGGATAAAATGCGAAAAATACAGATGGTTAATGGCGGGACCTGGTTGCTGTGGATACTGGTAGCGGGGCTGATCGGGGCGACGGTGTGGAGGCAGTCGGAAGGGCGAAGGGTCATGGCGGCGATTCAGATGCCGGAGGATCCGTGCGCGATCGGTCAGGCGGATGAAAATGGGGAGGCTTCGTCGGAGAAGCCGGAGGAAGAAGAGCCCGGTTCAAAGGCGGCATTGGCCAAAGCTTTGAAGGAAAAGAATCTGTTCGTACCGCCGCCGCCAAAACCGCAGCCGCCGCGTGAGGTTCGGGGTATATTCGGCGACCGGGCGTTTATCAATAATCAATGGTACGAGGAGGGGGATACGATACCGCCGGGTGCGACGCTGAAGAAGATTAATGCGACGTACGTCATTCTTGAATGGGAAGGCAAAGAGATGAAACTGGCGCCGATCAAGGCGATAGATATCAAGCCCAGGGGTGAGTCCGGGCAGCCGGAACCAAAGGCCGGTGACGAAAAGCAATCTGAAAAGATTATGGAAGCGCCGGAGGAGCCGGAACCGGTCGCGGAGGTCGCAGCGGAAGAGGGCGAGGTTGACTGGTTTGATGAAATTCTGGACCAGTACATACCTGGACATCTGCAGGAAAAGGCCAGACGATTATGGGAGATGCTGCCGGAAGGAGAAAAAGAAGCAGCCTCGCAGGAATTAGAAAACGCATCTGAGGAAAAGCGGGCCGAAATGATTGATGAGTTCATTGAGCGACTGGAGATGATGCCGTGATGGGTTGATGTATGGTGTTCCGGTTTGTCTGGGTCAGAAGTTATTTATATTGTTAAGGTATTTATGGCAATGGCTTACAGTGATATTTTATTTCATGTCGGTCAGTTTGGGTGGTTACGTATTGCCAAAGCGGACACATTCAAGTGATACGAGTCTAACAAGGAGTTTATTGTGAAGCGTTCAACGATGGTATTGTATCTGGTAGTGGTAGTTATTCTTTCGAGTATGGTTGTCTGGCGGATAGGTTGGAGTACACCGGCGGCGGCCCAGCAAAGCGACAGGGAAAGCCGTTCGCGGCGGGCAATGGAGATCAGAGCAAAAGAGGCGGCAGAAGCAGAAGCGAAAAAGCAAGCCAAAGAGGCCGAGATAAAAGATACTGGAGTTGAAAGCGGCGACTTTGCGACAAGTGATGAGCGGAATCAGGCAGCAGCAGCCCGGGAAGGAGCCGAGGCCGGAGAGGGTGATGATGCGAAAGAAGCAGATGAAACAGGCGACGCCGGGGAGGAGAATGGTTCCAGGCAGGAAGATAAAACGAAGGATGAAAAAGGCGAGGAGGATAAGGCTGACGAGGATGAAGACGACGGACTGGAGGCCGTTAATTTCAAAGATATGGATATGAATCAGTTGATTCCCACGATCGCTTCCTGGACGGGCAAAGTGATTATTCCGCATCAGGACGTTCTCGGCCAGAAGCTGACGATTTATTCGGCTAAAAAACTGCCGCAGGAGGATGCGCTGGCCCGGATATACGATGCGTTGCGGGCGAAGGGTTTCATTATTGAGCAGACGGACGGAGTGATCTTTATCAAGCCGATCAAGGACGCGAAGCTGGGGAATGTACCGATGGTGACGGCGAGCCAGCCGCTGGCGATGATCGAGAATCGCAATCAGATCGTGCAGAAGTTTTTTCGGCTGAATAATTACAGTCCCGGCCAGATGCAGCAGATTATTCTGCCGCTGATACCGGAGCATGGTTATATTTCCTCGGACGAGACGACCCGGCAACTGGTGGTGATCGATACGGTGTCGAGTCTGATGCGGATCGAGAAGATCATCCAGCAGTTGGATGTGCCGGAAGCGGAAGAGACGGTTACAAAAATCTTTGAGATCACGGCGGAGGACCCGTCGGAAATCGTGCAGCTATTGCGTCTGTTGCTGGGCGAGGACGGCGGGCGGTCTGCCCGGCGGCGGAATCAGCCCGGTCGGAGGGAATCGAACGAAGGCAGTCCGGCGACCTCGGTGGTCATTGGTCCGAGCGACAGCCCGATCGTATTGATCCCGATGCTGCAGCGGAAATGGATTATCGCCAAGGCCTCATCGGACGATATGCTGAAGATCGAGAAATGGATCAAGGAGCTTGATCGTCAGAAGCCACAGGAGCGGGAATATGTAGTGCGGAAGATTGAATATGTGAAAGACATAGACGATCTGGCCCGGCAGATTAACGAGACGATTCAGCGGATGCCCGGATCGGAGATACGCGCGAATGTGATGGTTCAGCCATTGGAAACGGCCCGTCAGCTTTTGATCGTGGGCAGTGAGGAGAACCGCAAGCTGGTCGAAAAACTGATCGACGAGGTTGATATTCCGATCGGCAATCTGCTGACGGAAGATTTTCAGGTCAAGTATGCCGATCCGGAGAAGATTGCGGAATACATTGAAGAGCTTTATACCGAGCAGCAGAGTTCGCGCAGCCGTTATTCGTATTACTATTACGACCGTCGCGATAACGATCAGGACGTCGTGCGGGCGATTGCGTATCCGGCGTTGAAGAAAGTGACGGTGATTGCTTCGCCGGAAAAAATGTCGGATATTCGCAAGCAGATCGAGGAATGGGACAAGCCGATCAATGTGGATGAGGTTACGCCGCTGATTATTGAGCTCGAGAATTCTGATCCGCTGAAGATGACGGACCTGCTGTCGCGCCTGTTTTCGGAAGACCAGTCCGGCGCCGATGATTTCTATCGTTATATTTTCGGGGGGGACGACGGCGAAAAGAAGAAGATCGTGGGGCCGCTGTATGGGCAGTTGACGTTTGAGGCGGTGCCGGATACGAACAAGATTATCGTTATCAGCAAGATTCCCGAAGCTTATGAGGTGATAAGAAATCTAGTGGAGAAACTCGACCGTGAGGAGTCGGCGGAATTGCCAATCGTGGTGACGTTGAAGTATGCGGACTCGGAGGAGCTGTGCGATCAGTTGAATGCGACGCTGAATGAGCCGGGAACCCGGGCGACGGTCATTCGTCGGGAGACGGGACTGACCAGTTTTATAACAGGCGGCGACGATGCCGAGGCGCAGGGCGGCGCCCGGAATACCAATCAGCAAAGCAATATGCAGGAGCTGGAGCCATGGTGGAATTCGTCTCAGGCCGGCCGGTCGATTCGGGGCGAGCAGGAGAAGCCGATCAGTAATATCATCGGCAAGATTCGCTTCATCCCGGTGCATCGCAGCAAGGCGCTGCTGGTACTGGCTCCGCGGGAATACCAGGACCACGTCCGGCAACTGATCGAACAGCTTGATCAGCCGGCCAAGCAGGTCATCGTCAAGGCGGTGATTATGGAAGTGAATCACAGCGATTTGTCGTCGCTGGGCGTGCGGGTGGCGAGCGATCCGGGATCACTGGGATTGTTCAATGAAAATGCCGTGGCGGCATTGACGCGGTTGATTTATGAAGAAAATCTCAGCAGTACTCTGACGCTGCAGGGCGATATGAATGTGACGGTGCTGGTGGATGCGCTGGTGAAATATTCCAACGGGAAAGTTATGAATGAGCCGACACTGCGGATGAAGGATAATGAGGAAGCCAAATTCTTTGACGGTCGTGAGGTGCCGATCGTAGAAGGCGAGATCGATTCGGAAGAAGGAACGCGAACCGTCCGGCAGGTGACATACGAAAGTGTGGGAGTGAAGCTGCAGGTGCGGCCGAACATAACGCCGGAGAATGCGGTCGATCTGACGATCAAGCTGGAAATATCTCAGGTGGATGAAGAGCGGATTGACGGCAATATCTCGATTGGTAATTTTAATACAGATACGCATTTAATCGTAGAGAACGGCGAGACGATTCTGATCAGCGGGATTATTTTTCAGAATGACTCTCAGGTCGAACGGCGGGTGCCGATTCTGGGCGATATACCGGGAATAGGCGAGTTGTTCAAGCAAAAAGAAAAGGTCAAGACCAACAGTGAATTGCTGGCGTTCATTACACCCTATGTGATAGACGGCAGGAATACGGGCGATATGGCCCGGGAGCAACTCGAACGTTCCAGAAAACGGTTGACGGAGTTGATGTCGGAGTTTGCCAGGTCGTTCGAGATGGTCGAATAGCCAGAGAGGCGTTGCAGAAGCAGTAGAATAATAAACGTAAGCGTTCACGCGGTTTTTTTGTATTTTCTTATACCCCATTGGGTAGAAAGATCCGGGCCGGGTGTACGTGTATTATTCGCATAAAAATACGTTCCGACAAAACGGAAGATTTCACTCAACACGAGTTTAATATTCCTTGTCAGTGCCTTTGATATTATTCTTCGTTCGTGTTTGTTGCTTCCAATCCGGTTCGGCCAGCAATGACAGCAGTTTATCGACCTCGGTCTGAACGGCGGTTATCAGGGATTCAATGGATTCCTGATCCTGTTTTTTGCCGGCTTTTTCCAACTGTCCGGCCAGCTTTGATATTTTAGTGGCTCCCAGGCTGGCGGTGGCTCCTTTGACTCGATGAGCACTCAGGAAGACAGTTTCATAGTCTTCATTTTCCATCGCCGCCCGCAGCTGTTTTATATCATCGGGCATGCTGACGGCAATGATTCTGGCTATTTCGTCAATAAGTTTTTCATTATTACATACGCTTGTCAGTGTCTGCCAGTCAATGATTGCTTCCTCATCTTCGGCTTTTATCGGGCCGGCGCCGGCCTCGTTTTTCCATGAATTATGTTGCTGTGTCTCAATGGTTTTTTGTTCCGGGGATATTTTTTCAAGATATTTATTCAGCACCTCATTCAGTTTACGGGGGCTGACGGGTTTGCTGATGTAATCGGCGCAGCCCGCTGCCCGGCATTTTTCCTCATCGCCTTTCATGGCGTGTGCCGTCAGGGCGACAATGGGCGTGCTAATGTTTTGGCTGCGGAGGGCTTGCGTCGCATCATAGCCGTTCATGACCGGCATCTGCATATCCATGAAAATCAAATCGAACGTCTCGCGGGTTGCGTGTTTCACGGCTTGTTGCCCGTTTTCGACGAGGACGGGCGAGAGCCCCACTTCGGCCAATAAGGCCATGATCAGTTTCTGATTAGCCGGAGCATCCTCGGCAACCATTACTCGACCGCAATAGGAGGTTTCCGGACTGGATGTTGACGGTTCAATATATTCTTTCAAGGATTTCTCGCCGAGTCGGGGGTGGTCATTAATATCGACCCCAGCCGGAATTAGCAAGGTAAATACGCTGCCTTTGTCAACCTGGCTTCGGGCAAAGAGATCGCCGCCTAAAAGTTCGGCCAGTTTAGTGGTAATGGACAATCCCAGTCCCGTTCCGCCAAAAATTCGTGTCGTGGACTCGTCCGCCTGGGTAAACGCCTGAAAGATCGTTTTGAGCTTATTTTCAGGGATGCCGATGCCCGTATCCTCCACATCAAAGCGCAGCAAAGGCTGCCCGTTTTCCTGCTGCAAAGAAACGATGAGGTAGACATGTCCCTTTTGGGTGAATTTAAGAGCGTTTCCGACCAGATTCACCAGACATTGCTGCAGCCTTATCGGGTCCGTGCGGATATTCGCCGGCAGTGCCGAACGATGGAGTATCTGGAAAACCAATCCTTTCTCCGAAGCACGAGGACGCAGCATGGAATCGATGTAGTTAATAATCTCTTCCAGAGAACAACACACTGATTCGACATTCATATTTCCCGTTTCGATTTTGGAGAAATCAAGAATATCGTTGATGATTGACAATAGATTATTGCCGGAGTCAATAATGGTTTTAAGATAATCACGCTGAGTTTCGGTTAATTCTCCGCGAGTGAGCAATTCTGAAAAACCCAGAATCGCATTCATGGGCGTTCGAATTTCATGACTCATATTGGCCAAAAAATGGCTTTTGGCGGCGTTAGCTAATTCCGCCTGCATGGCCATTTCGTTAGCGCGAACAGTAGTTTCCGTGAGTTTTTCGTTTAATAGCTCCGTTTCTGTTTTCGCCTTCTCTGCCTGCCGGCGAGCTGCAACCAGTTCTGTGACGTCGATAACATTAAGCAGCACACCCGCATAACTATTATTGTCATAAATGGGCTGTACTCGCAAAATGACCTCGGTATCGTTGATTTGACGCTGGAGAGTGCAAGGTTTGGCATTTGTATCCTGGCGGAAACTGTTTATCAGGTTGAGGATACGGTCGAGAACCGGACTGCGATGTAACTTTTCAATTTCAGCGCCGATAATCTGCTCGCGCGACAGGTTTGTAAATTGACAGAAAAATTCGTTGACTTCGATGATATGATTGTCGGCATCTGCAAAAACCACTCCTTCTTCCATTCCAGAAATCATGGCGGACAGTTTGGCTTTTTCACGGTCACTTATCCTCTGGGCCGCTTTTGCATCTTCCATTATGGCCAGCGCGGTCTTCCTGGCTTTCTCCAGTTCTATTTCCGCCTGTTTGCGGTCGGTGATGTCTTTAAAAGACATAATAACGTTTTTCACGGCCCCGGTGTCGTCCTTCAGGGGATAAGCGGAAGCTTCAAACCACAGCTCACCGTTGTTTGTTGAACTTGTGACCGTTTCCACTATATGCGATTCGCCTGTCGCAAAACATCTATTGGCAGGACACCAGAGACAAGGGAATTGCGTCTTGTGGAGTATGTCGTAGCATTTTTTGCCGATGAGGGTCGTTTCCCCGGGAAACATGTCGCTGATGTATTTATTCACTTTCAAGATATTCAAGTCTTTATCAAGTATGTATATGCCGTTCTGAATGCCGTCGAAGGTATCCCGCAGTAATTTTTCATTTTCATACAGCCTTTTATCAGCCCGCTTGCGGTCGGTGATGTCCTGCGAGACACCGTGAATGATACCTTGGGTTCTGAATCGACTCCATACGGCCAGATCTTTATAGCGGCCGTCATCATCCATTCGCAAGCGATATTCAAAATAATCGTTATAATGGGCGTTATCGCAATTGTGAAGGGCATACTGCAAATGCTCCTGAATAATATCGATATCCTCTTCGACGATATATTGACTGACATATTCGTCCAGCGGCATCGAGATTTTTGCCGGTACTTTGCCGGCTATCAATAGATGCTCTTTGCTCAAGGTAATGATACGGGTACTGAGATCAAGCTCCCAGGTACCCAATTTAGCGATGCATTGCGCTTCAGATAAGGCCTCTTCTGTGCGTTTTTTCGGTTCCAGATCGTCAATAACCCAGATCACCCCCCGGTTCAGGTCGGTTTTGTCCAGGGCTTTACCGGAAAGACTGCACCACACCGGCGACCCGTCTTTGCGGCGGAGCTGATATTCGACCTGGAACTGATCTCCCTCCACCAGCGTTGAGAAATGTTTTTCGCCAAATGCAATAAACCGCTCTTCGCTCAGATGCAACTGGCTCATGCTGATGCCGACCATTTCCTCGGGGGTATCGTAACCCAGGATGTCAGCCAGTCGCTGATTGCCCCGCGCGAAAATGCGACCGCCCTTTAACATCATGATACCAACATGAGAGTTCTCAAAAATGGTTTCGAAATCCTGCTGGGCGTATTGAAAGTTCTGCTCAATCTGTTTTTGACTGGTAATGTCGGTATCAATTCCGCGGTAACCCAGGAAAACTCCCCCCTCATCAAAAATGGGGACGCCGCTTGTCTGCAGGCAAACCATGTTACCTTTACGGGTGGTAATCCAGATTTCCAGGTTTTTGTAAGCTTCTTTTCTGGCTGAAATGCGGCTAAAAAGAGATTTCACTCTTTCAGCCTCATGGGGTGGCATGAAATCAAGCGGCGTTTTTCCCAGGATTTCCTCAGGGGCATAGCCCAATATTTCACCAAAGCTGTCGGAACACCAGGAGTATCTTCCTTCCGCGTCGGTCTCCCAAAGGCCGTCGGTCACAAATTCGAAAACATCGACAAAACGCTTGAGATTTTTTGCCGCAAGCTTGTGTGTTTGGTTCAATTTCAATGAATTATCGCAATTTTCTGGTGTGGCACTCATGGGTATATTTCTATTTCCGATAATCGACTTTTTCTAATGTTCGTTCACTTTTACGGCTAAGGAGTTCAAAACCCTATATTATGGGTTTATTATTAACTCAAAGTGACCGATTCTAAGGAATCGATCTCTTTGAAGGCCCCAGAAGTCAAGAGTTAGATGCATATTTTATAATGCTGGCGGCCGTTTTCATTAAATGTTATTTATATCCAATGGGGTAGAAAGCTCCGGGCAGGGCCGGGCATAAGCTTTTTATCCACAGATAATTACGTTCCGACACAACGGGTATTTCAATCGGAACGAGTATACAAGGGCTTACTGTGAATAGTTTATCTCTTGTCGGTCAGTTTGAGGTGTTATTTGTCGGGCTTACCTTCTTGTTCAAAATCAGTTTCTTTACTCGAAATGAATCCATGTATGTATATTCGGATCATGGGCATTCAATGTTTAACAGATAATAATGCGGGCTAAACTCAGTTGATCCTGACGGGGCGTGAGAAGTAGGATAGGCAAGCCCGGCGCGCAGTATAAATTGCCAAACGCTGGACCCCGGATTGCTGCCGGCGGCCTTGCCTGGGACTTTTCGAGGATGCCGCCTGCGGCGGGACTGAGGGTATTTCCATATTTTATGTGAACGGTTATATCATATTATCCTTTTATGTTATACTTTTATGCTTGACGCGAAACAGTCAAATAAAGTATTATTAGATTATGAAAAAACGTTTTAGCTTTGTCGAAAAAAAATATCAATGTAACTACTTTACTGTAAAGGCTTTAATGAGAAGCGAAACCAACCAGAAATCCTTACATGGCATTGTGCCGCCCGTTGTCAGCCCGTTGCTGGACAGCGACAGGCTGGACAAAGATGGATTAAAAAGTTTGATAGACCATATTTTGTCTGCCGAGGTTTCAGGCCTGTTTGTCCTGGGAACCACAGGAGAAGGGCCCAGCCTGAGCTATGCGACCAGACGTGAGATTATTGCTGAGACATGCAAGTGGGTGAACCAGCGAGTTCCCGTCCTGGCCGGCATAACCGACACATCACTGGCGGAATCGGTGTCATTGGCGCAAGTGGCTGCCGATCACGGTGTTGCGGCTGTGGTCGCCAGTGTGCCTTTTTATTTTTCCATCAGTCAGGAAGAGTTACTAAGCTATTTTGAAAAACTGGCTGAAGCGTTGCCGCTCCCGCTTTTTTTGTATAATATGCCAGGTTGCACCGGCATGGTTTTTGAAATTGAGACATTGAAAAAAATGGCAGCGATTCCAAATATCTGCGGAATCAAAGACAGTTCCGGCGATATGGACTATTTTAAGAGCCTGATGCCTTTAAAAGATTTACGACCCGACTGGTCCATTTTTATCGGACCTGAACATTATCTTGGCGAAGCTGTTTTACTCGGCGCTGATGGCGGCGTTACTGGCGGGGCCAATCTGTTTCCTGAACTTTTTGTCAGGATGTATCAAGCCGCCTGCCGGAATGACGTTCAGGTTATGAAAACACTTGATAAAATTATCATGCAGATTGCCGGAGAGATTTATAATCCGTTTTATCTGCAAGGTTTGAAGTATGCCTTGTCATGCCGGGGCTTATGCCGGGATGTGATGGCTCCGCCTTTGGGGCCGGTGGGGCAGCGGCAAAAAGAAAATATCAGGAAATTCCTGTCGCAATTGAATGACCGTAAGGAGGTAGTATCCTCGGATGAAAACGTCGTTTCTTACGGTGCGATAGGTGATTTGCATGCCGGTGGCGGTGAATCTGGACCCGCCAGAAAAAAAACCGGCATCGAGTCCTCATATGATTAAAACCCTGCGTCAAACGGCAGGGAGTTTTACTTCAAAACGACGTAATAGACGCTGGAAGTTGGAAGCTCAAGAAAGGTTCGCGCAAAAGCGCGAAGTCGCAAAGCAAGCAAAGAAGAGCATCTGTGATTGTCAGTAATACTATCCTAAAGATTTTTATTTTTTGGGCGTCATTTTAATTATGTCAAATTGTAAGGACATGGAATAAATCGATTTAAAATGCGCTTGTGAACTCCAAAACTTTTGTGTACTTATATTACAATATCACGCTGCAACTTATTTATTTTACGTTATTTGGCGTCAATTCACTGTTTAAAAAACCTCTTTGAGATTTATACTCAATTGGGTAAAAAGCTCCCGGCAGGGCCTGGCTTAAGCTTTTTATCCGCAAATAATTACGTTCCGACTAAACGGGTATCTTCAATCGGAACGAGTATGTAATTCGATCATTTTTTACAGACAGGAACTTTGCGAGACGTTTATGCCGAATCATTTTACGGGAATCGACTGGTTGGTTTTGATTGTCTATTTTCTGGGTACGATGGGGATAGGCTTTTATTTTTATCGCAAGAGTCGGTCGATGGAAGGGTTTACGGCAGCCGGGCGGTCGCTGCCGGGCTGGGTGTGCGGCTTATCAATTTTTGCGACGTATCTCAGCAGTATCAGTTTTCTGGGTTTGCCGGGTAAGTCGTTTGCGGAGAACTGGAATCCGTTTGTGTTCAGTTTGTCGCTTCCAATAGCGACCTGGATTGCCGTGCGTTATTTTCTGCCCTATTATCGCAGAAGCGGCGAGATTTCGGCCTATGCCTTATTGGAAAACCGGTTTGGTTCCTGGGCACGGATGTATGCCAGCTTCTTTTACATTCTGACGCAACTGGCCCGAATGGGCGTGGTCATGTATCTGATGGCTTTACCATTGAGTATCCTGCTGGAAAAGGATATCCGCCTGATCATCGTCATCACCGGCATTTCCGTCACATTATATACCTTTGTCGGCGGAATAGTGGCCGTTATCTGGGCAGATGCTCTGCAGGCGATTGTTCTCATGGTTGGCGCGGCGGTCTGTTCGGTGCTGATGCTGCTGCGTATGCCGGAAGGACCGGGCCAACTGTTCGAAATAGCGACGGCAAACGACAAATTCAGCCTGGGCAGCTTTGCCCCCACTCTGACCGACGCCACGTTCTGGGTGGTACTGGTCTATGGCATCATCATTAATCTACAGAATTTCGGGATTGATCAGAGTTACATTCAACGCTATATTGCCTCTAAATCCGATAAGGAAGCGCAAAAAAGTATCTGGCTGGGCGGATTGCTGTATGTGCCCGTTTCAGCGGTGTTCTTTTTTCTGGGAACGCAGTTGTTCGCTTATTATCAAGTTCACCCCACCGACATGCAGGAAATTCAGCAGTCAGTATCGCAGCAGATGATTATGCAGGAGGGGATATCACCGGATGACCCGGGGTTTGATGCCTTGGTCGATGACAAGGCGGGGACATTGAGCGCGGCCGATATCGGCGATAAGGTATTTCCTCATTTCATCGGCAAACATCTGCCGATCGGAATCACAGGGCTTTTGATCGCCGCTATTTTTGCCGCGGCGATGAGCACCGTCTCCACCAGTCTGAATTCCTCTGTGACACTATTGATAAAGGACTGGTACCAGCGGTTCATTAACCGCGACGCTACAGAAGCCCAGTACATGCGGGTATTGTATATTATTACAATTTTCTGGGGGTTGATGGGAACGGGGATGGCGCTGCTGTTGGTAAATATCACCAGCGCTCTGGATGCCTGGTGGACCTTATCGGGTATATTCGGTGGGGGGATGCTGGGTCTGTTTTTGCTGGGTATTATTTCAAGGCGTGCGGGAAATCCGGTGGCTGTCACCGCGGTTATACTGGGACTGGGGATAATTGCCTGGATGACGCTTTCGCCGCTCCTCAAGACGCTTCCAGTGGGTTTGCAAAGTCATTTCCATGCCTTTTTGATACCCGTTTTCGGGACATTGACGATATTGTTGACCGGGCTCCTGCTGAGTCGGATACTACCCCAAAGAAATGGAAATGCCAGTCAGAATCAATCGTAAGAGTTTTGTCTGTTCATCATTTGGTGCGGTTTCGCACTTTTTTATTGTGATAGCATTCAAGGAGAAGGCTCAACAGGGCCTTTTGTCAAAAATGCAAGGATTAATTGTTATTCTTGATTACTTGTCCGAAAGTGACAAATAATCTTCCCGGGCTCAAAAGGCCCTGCGGAACGCCAAAGCGTAACCTGAATAAT
>CAYZXY010000008.1:2745-43379 GCA_964482555.1 uncultured Pirellulales bacterium | reverse complement strand
TAATCTTCCCGGGCTCAAAAGGCCCTGCGGAACGCCAAAGCGTAACCTGAATAATGCGAAAGTTAAGATTTGTATTTGTTGCGAAAATTGCATCAAGGGCTTCCAGCCCATGACATTGTCTTATTTCAGAAGGAAAATCATAGAAAGAATGTACAATATCATGAGTAAGATGCCCGTGTCACAACTTTCGCAACAGGAACTAATCGCGTTTTGCCAGTATGAATAAAACCATTCTAAAAGAGTATGAAAATGAAACGATATCAACCGACTATTTATCTGGGCGTATTACTGGTATTGATTGGTTGTCATAATCAAAGAAATTCGTTGGAGCTTGAAAGGGATCAATCCATGCCGTATCAAATCAGACAGTTGACTTCTGAACAGCGGAACCATTTTATCAGTGCTTACGGCGGCTTTTCGCCGGACGACCGGTGGCTGGTTTTTGACACCCGCTCCGATGAGCCCGCCATGGGCAGCAATGCCGACATCGCCAAAGTTCACACACAAACGGGCGAAATCAAAAACGTCTATCATGTCCCCAATCAGAATCCCCACGGTCCCGGTTGCGGCACACCGTCCTATCATCCTCACGATAACAAAGTCATTTTTATTCACGGAATCAAGAACGCCGACGCATCTCGCCCTTATGACTTGCACCGCCGCACCTGCGTCATGGTCGATGATAATCAACCCGGTAATGCCATCCACCTCGACGCCCGTGATGTTACCCCGCCATTCACGCCCGGCGCCCTCCGCGGCGGCACCCATGCCCATCAATTCAGCGGCGACGGCGACTGGATCGGCTTTACCTATAATGATGCCCTGCTGGCCGCGATTGAACAAAACACCGGCCGCCCCGTCAACCTGCGAACAATCGGGGTGATGACCGGTTCCCAACCGGTACCTGTGGTTAAAGATGCAGAAAGTGAAAACAACGACGGTTTATGGTTTGCCGTTCTGGCCGCCCGCGTAACGCCGGAGCCCACCCCGGGCTCGGATGAAATCAGCCGGGCCTTCAGCAATGCCTGGATCGGCGAAAAAGGATACCGTAAGCCCGATGGTCAGTGGCAGCGGGCCCAGGCCTACCTGGGTAAGCTGAAAGCGAAAAACGGCGATGATCTGGTCGAAGTCTTTCTCTCGGATATCCCTGAGACCATCGACCGACCCGGTCCCCATGGCCCTCTGGCAGGGACGGCGGAGTCCTTTCCCATGCCGCCCGCCGGCGTCGAACAGCGACGACTCACGCACACCGAAAACCGGATATACCCCGGCGTCGCCACCGACCCCCGTCATTGGCTGCTTTCCAGTTCTGACGGCAAGTACATCGCTTTTCTGGCCAGAGACGAATCGGGTATCATCCAGATTTACGGCGTTTCGCCGCTGGGCGGCGAGCCTGTACCACTGACAAAAAACGCATCCTCCATCCAAAATACATTTTTCTGGAAACCGGATTCGCATCTGCTGGTTTATGTCTGTGATAACAGCCTGTTCGCGGGCGGCTTGATTGACGGCAAGATTATTGATCCCATCCGACTAACCGGTCGGTTCGATCAGCGCCCGATTCATCCCTGCTGGTCCCATGACGGCAAGATGATCGCATTTAACCTTGATGTCGCCGCCAATGGCCAAACCCATCGACAACTATTTATTGTGGAAATCTCAGGGAAGATTTAATTTTCAGAATCGCATTTCATTGTAAAATGGAATCATTACAAATCAGGAGATGTAACCATGGCAAAGAAAAGTACGGCACAATGTCTGCCGGTCATCGAAAAAGCTGCTCCCAGAACGCCGGTCATCGGCGTATTTGCCCCTTGTGACCCGCGGATCGATGCGGACAGCCGTAAGCGGGCCGGCAATATCGTAGAATTGACGGCTAATGCACTGAGCGGTAAGATCACATTGCCGGACAAGAGCCCCGTGCCCATCGTATATTCATCCGTATTGGTTGATGGCGAGTCACAGGCCGATGTCGTGGCGCAGCAGTTTCGCGAAGCCGGCGTAAATATTCTGGTCAGCGTGCCTGATACCTGGGCGTTTCCACAATTAACGACCATTTCACTCCTTCAGCAATTCCCGGCCGAAACGCCCCTGAATATCACCTGCGGTAACAGCGGCCCCAAGCCCGGCGTCGTCTATGCCCATGCCACCAACGGCGCCCTGGCCCAGTCCGGCCGGATGAGCGCGCTGAATGTGGGGAACTGGCCCGACACGGGAATGCAACCGGCGATGACCGCCGCTACGCTGGAGAATTTGATCGACTGGTGCTATGCGGCAGTGACCTTCGTCGGATTGCGCGGCCGGCGCGTGGTTGTATTCGGCCATGATTCCATGGGTATGGAAACGGCGCTGGCTCATGTCATTCCCACCCGTAACACTTTTGGCATTGAGATAACCCGTCTTGACATGAAACTGCTGGCCGATATGGTCCATAAAGGAGCGTATGACAAAAAAGAATTGAAGGCTCTGCGAAACTGGATCGATACCCATGTCGGCAGCCGGCTCGAACTCAACTCGGATAAGGAAAGCGAACGGTTTGATCTTTCGCTGGCGATGTATTTGATTAATCGCGATCTAATGAAAGATCTCAACGCCGTGGGCGGTGGGTTTATGAGCCAGCTTGAATGGGGCAGTGACCTGCGTGGCGACCCCATGCCGGTGGCGGATGTGATGGAGTCCCTCTTTAACAGTACCTTCGATCATAACGGCGACAAACCCGCAATGCCTTACGCGACGGAAGCGGATGTCCAGGCACTGTTAACGATGCTGTTTATGACATGGCTGACCGGTGGTAATCCGCCTCTGTTTATGGACTTGCGGAAGATCTGGGAAGGATGGGAAATCAAACAGCAGGCCGAAAAACTGAAATTGAATGCTATCCCCAAAAAAGCCGACTGGGTCGTTAAAGGTCTTATCGACGGCAACAACTCCGGCAGCGCTTCCTTGAACTGGGCCGGCAAACCCGGCGAATCTCCCGAAAAACTGCTCAAGCGGGTCCAGATGCCGATTGCAGACAAGGACTATTTCCCCGGCGGCGGCAACTCCGTAACCTTCATGACGCCCGCCGGCATCGAAGGTATTATCGGCCGTCTGGGTTACAGTACGACCTCCGGCAAATTCAGTATGCTGTGGGACCAGGCGAAGACCACCGCTGTGCCGGCAAAACTGGAAAAAGCGATGTGCAACCTGACGAACTGGAACTGGCCCCATACCTTCATTGTTCCTCAGTATGCGACCATGACCGAATTCAAGCAGTATGCCTTCGCCAATCATCTGCACATGATACAGGATATGCCCGTCGCCCGGCTGCAGCACTGGATGGATTTGACCGGCGTGTTTGATGTTTCACCCTGGTCCCAGCGGCCCTGCTTTATCGAAGGAGTTGATCGTCCGCTCCCGCTGGTTTATCTACTCAACGGCGGCGAAAACTTTTACAAAACATAAGCATTCATGCGGTTTTTATCCCCAATTGAGAAGAGATCTCCTGGCAGGGCCGGATCAGGGGTTATTGTTCAGATGGGAAATGCCGCCGCGTTGAGTGGATTCCCGCATTACCGGAAACGCCGGCACGACAATCTGAGTGGGTTGGGTGACTGCACCTGAGACCAGCTTGAACAGCAGACGGGCGGCTTCTTCGTGCATATTGTACTGAGAACGGGTGAATGTGCTCAGCGGCGGATCGAGATATGGCGCGACCGAGTAATCGCCCGTACCGATAACGCTGACATCATCAGGGATGGTCAGCCCCTCTTCCTTGATCGCCCGATAAGCCCCGACAGCCAGAGAATCCATAATGGCATAAAGTCCGTCAAGCTGCCTGCCCGACTCAAAAAAATGTTTCATTGCATCATAGCCTTCTTTTTCGCTGAAGCCTTTGGCTATAATCTCCACCGGGTCGTTACCCGATAGCTGATTGCCATCCTCCGCAAACCCCTGAAGCCGGGCCTGGGTTGTCTGGGTCAGTAATTCCGGCCGGATTATGGCCATTTGTCTGCTCTGAGTGGAAAAGAGAATGTCAGCGGCCTGCTTACCGGTCATATATGCCAAATCGCGCACCGACGAGGCGTTCGGGATATCACGGCCGATAAAAACCACCGGAAACTGCAGAGGATGCTCGGTAAGATAAGCATCATCTGTCGGGATGGTATTGGCGATAATGGCTGCATTGAACCGGCTGCCGTCCATTAAACCCTGAAGTTTATGAATTTGGCCGGCATGAAACATGTCCACCGTCAGAGTGAAATTAAAGCCGGCAAATTCGGGTTCCTGTGCTGTTTTCTGCAGGGCATTGATCGTGACGCTGATCAAAGGCAGAGGCGCCTGATAAGATGTGATAATAGCGATAGTTATCGGGTGTTTGTCTGAACCGCAAGTCCGCAGGTTGCGGGCGGAGATGTTGGGCAGATAGCCGAGCGTGCGAACGGCTTCCTGGACACGTTTGACGGTTTTATCCGAAATACGCCGTTCTTTATGCCGGTTATTGAGTACCGATGATATCGTGGCGACCGATACCCCTAACTGCTCGGCGAGCTGTGTAATGGTTATTTGTTGTCGCGGCTTCTGAGCCATAATCGTTTACCTTTTGCTAATGTTATTGAATATTGCTGTTCAGTATAAATTATGGTAAGCCAATAAACAACAGGTAGAAAACGTTTAATCGTGGTTAAATGCAGGCAAGATGCCTGCGATACAGGTTTCCGCAACAAGAAGGAGTCAGGAACTTATCGCCGCCGGCAGTTTTCATATTTATCTCATGTCGGTCAGTATGATTTTACAAGAAATTGTGATTGAAGAAAACGGGCAACCTCTATCGGAAGCCGAATAAGATATCAACGCAATCATTTGCGGGTTATCATTTTCGTGAGGACTTCTGCCAGTTTGTTTATGTCTTTGGCGTATTCGGGCTTATCCGCAAGATTAACCGTCTCATGCGGATCCTTGTTGTGATCGTAAAGTTCACGTGCCTGGACCTTGCCGGTTTTAAATTGACGCCATTCGGAATAACGATAGCGGTCGGTCCGAATAGAATACCCCATGATCTGAGGCAGTTTGCCGCGGGGATAATTCGGCCGGGGAGCCTGAGTTAAGGCCGCGGATTTAATGGTTCGGTTTGGATTCTCCAGAAGCGGCTTTAAGGAGACGCCTTCAAGGTCGTGCGGGGGTTGCAGGCCGCATAAATCTGCCAACGTCGGGTAGATATCGAGTAATTCGACTAGCGCATCGGTGCGCTGCCCTCCCTGATGTTTCGGCGTCGCAATGATCATCGGTACGCGGGCATCGAGTTCAAAGAGCGTTGTTTTGCTCCAGAGACCGTGTTCGCCGAGATGTAATCCGTGGTCCGACCAGAATATGACAATGGTGTTCTTTCGCAGTCCGAGCTTATCGAGTTCGTTCAATACCCGGCCAATCTGCGCATCAAGATAGGTGATGGCGGCCAGATGGCCATGATGCAATTCGAGGATATCATCTCGATTCAGATTCTTTTTCTTACCATCAATTCGATAATTTGTGAGAGCGATATCCGGCACACCTTCGGGATGATCCAGGTAGTCAGGCAGTTGAATCTTCGAACGATCATACATATCCCAGTATTTCTTCGGGGCATTGAAGGGCAGATGCGGCTTCCATAAGCCGACCGCCAAGAAAAAAGGTTCATCATGGCGGCTGAGTTGTCTTAAAGCTTTAACTGCCTCATCGGCAACACGTCCATCAAAATAGGCATCATCCGGTACGTCACGGCATTCGGTTTTTGTGAGTGTTGAATGATCGGGCGGGAGGTCGCCATCTGTTTGAGGATGGTCTTGATAATGGTTGTTGTAATGCAGGATTGCCGGGACAGACCAGGATTTCGCATCGCCTTTATGGTCATCCTTTAGCCAGTTATGAAAGATTTTGCCGATGTTTTGTGTAAAATAGCCGTTTTTCTTGAAGAGTTGCGGAAGAGTGACCACATCCGGTTTATGCTCACGGAAATGAGTCGGCAAGTCCCAGACGCGCAGGGTGTCAGGAAGATATCCTGTCATTACTGAAGCACGAGAGGGGTTGCAGACCGCCTGCTGGCAATAGGCGCGGGTAAATACCAATCCCTGGGATGCAAGTTTGTCGATGTTGGGGGATATAACATGTTGTTGTCCGTAACAGCCCAGCTCCACACGCAGATCGTCCACAGCAATGAACAGGACATTGGGGCGGTCTGGGGCGGCATCAACGCTGCTCATCAGAATGACAAGGCTTAAGATGATAATATTAAAGATCGTTTTCATATATAGCTCTCCGAAACAATAAGGCTATAACAATTCTGAGGGAAGAAAAAACCTATTAGCGTGACTGAAAGAATTAATCAAAGCGATTCTCCGTTTCCGGGGCTTTGTCTATGTATTACCGGGATTGTTTACTCGATCTTAATTCAACTTATAGAATATTATTGATTCCGTCAAACTAAAAAAGTCATTTATACCCAATCGGGTAAAAAACTCCTGGCAGAACCGTGCGAATGTTTTGTATCCGCACATGATGACCTTCCGATAAAACATGGATTTTCAATCGGAACGAGTATAAAAAATATTTAATTTATATAAAAGTCATTGCATAATTATTTCGATTATGGTAATTTTATGATAAATGTAGAGAAAAGCGTCTCTTTTTTATTTTCCTGAAAGCTAAAACGATTATTCATTTTCATTCGTCACCATAAGTTGTTATAAAAGAGAAAACCGGTATCCGCAGGTGTACCATTACTGTAAGATGGGCAATTAAACCATTATATGAGAGGTTACTATGTTTTGCAAAAAATGCTTATTTTCAATATTCATGAGTGTTTTAATGGTGTATTCGACTGTTTTCGCGGGATTTTACAGCCGCGACAAAGCGGTATTGGCTGAGTATGATATCCCGCATGGGCCGCTGCCGGCGCGGCATGAGACTCACGCGGCCACGATCACGGAGGCTCGTGATGGGACACTGATAGCCGCATGGTTTGGCGGGTCATACGAGAATGCACCGGATATCAAGATTTGGGCCAGCCGGAAAGAACCTGGTGCGTCCTGGAGTGAGCCAGTTGTGGTTGATGACGGTAACCGGGGAGAGATGCCGTACGCCTGCTGGAATCCGGTTCTTTTTACAAATCCTGACGACGGCATGATTTATTGTTATTATAAGATCACCGGTACTAATGATTTTAAAAGGGGATATCACAACTGGTGGGGGGCGGTTAAGACGTCTACTGATAACGGTTTGACGTGGTCGGAGCGGATCTGGCTGCCGGACGGGATAGAAAACGAACATTTTAAGCCGTATCAGGGTTATGCCTGTGGGCCGGTGAAGAATCGACCAATTATTCTGCCGGATGGGAGTCTGCTTTGCGGGTCGAGTACCGAGACGAAAGAATTTGGCTGGCGGGTGCATTTTGAACGGTATCAGCCGGGTGACTGGACGGGCCGTATTCATGGTGTGAAGGTTATCGGACCACTAGAGGATAAGACCGGTATCCAGCCCTCGTTTCTGGTTCATGATGATGATTCCAGCGTTTTGCAGGTTCTGATCCGGGACAAGGGTCAGGCGTGGTCTTACGACGGCGGAAAGACATGGACGGATGTTGCCGCCGGGCCGATTACGACTTCCAAAGGTCTGCATAGTGTGACGTTAAAGAACGGGTGGCATTTTCTGGTTTTTAATCCCAAAGGTCGTCAGCCATTAAGTCTGGCGCGCAGTCGGGATGGAAAAGACTGGCAGGTGGTATTGCCGGAACTGAGCGTGAGCGGACGTTTGCGAATGGATTACCCGACTATAATGCAGGCGAAAGACGGAAATATGCATGTTGTTCATTCCTGGGGCCGCGATCATATTAAACATCTGGTACTGGATTCGACGTATTTAAGCGGCCCAGGAAGATCCTCGACGGCAACGGCTAAGCAGGAAGCATCTATTGAAATCGATGCTTCATTGAAAATAAGCGGCGGGCATTTTGAGCAGGCTGTTCTTCGGGAAGGGGGCAAGGCATTTTCAAATCGTCGATATACCTGGCGTTCGGTACCAGAGGAGCTTGAAGGCAGTCAATATACACAGACTGCCGGGGGCGTTGTGGCCCAGATAAATGTAGCCGCGAAAGAGGATACCACTGTTTACGTTGCAACGGCTACAGATCAAGCGGGGACGCCAGAACTTACCGGTTCTGGCTGGAAACCGCTCAATTTGTCATTTAATTATACTGACAGCGGCAAAAGCGAAATGCACCTGTTCAGCAGGAAGCTGGCTGCCGGAGAGGCTATTGAAATTCCTCAGAGCAACTGGACCGGAACAATCGTGATAGCGGGTAAGAATGCCGTCTTTTCTACTTCTGCACAATCAAAACCTGAACTGGATACCTCCATGGTGCCGGGGACGGTGATCGTTCATTCTCCGGCGAAATTGAAGAGAAATATCGGTTCGCCCAGCATTGCCATTCTGCCAAATGGCGATTATGTGGCATCGCACGATTTCTTTGGTCCGGGCAGCGATCGAGATAAATGGGACGAAAGCCATATTTATAAATCGTCCGATAAGGGTAAAACCTGGAAGCATATCAGCGTTATTCCGGGTCAATGGTGGTCGAACCTGTTCTGGCATAACGGGGCGTTGTATATATGCGGTACTGCCGGGCGGTACACGGATGCCACAATCCGCCGGTCAACCGACTATGGCCGCACCTGGACCGTACCTAAAGATGAAAATACGGGGTTGTTGATTGAGGGTATTTGTCATACGGCACCGGTGCCGATGGTTGTTCACGATGGTCGTATCTGGCGGGCGATGGAGTTTGGCAACGACCGGGATGTTATGGTGATGTCTGCACCGGTGAGCGCCGATCTTTTGAAGCGTTCGAGCTGGAGATTTTCCAGCCTGGCAAAATTTGATAAGAGTTTTCGTAAAGGATTTGTTGCCTGGCGAGAGGCGAATGCCGTGGTGACGCCTGAGGGCGGAATTGCCATGGTGATGCGGGTAAGTATCGACGGGGTTCACAGTACGGCCGCCTGGTTTGATGTGAATGAAGAGGGCACAAAGACGACGTTTGATCCGGCAACCGGGTTTTTCACCATGCCCGGCGCGACGGGTAAGAAATTTACCATTCGTTACGATGACACATCGAAAAGGTACTGGGCGTCGGTGAATCCTATTTTGCCCAGGGATTTAGAACAATTTGATGGCAAAGACCGTGCCAACAATTTCCGCAATTGTCTGGCAGTCGCTTCCAGTGCGGACCTGAAAAACTGGACTGTCCATAAAGTTGTTGCCTACCATCCTGATCATACAAAACATGGTTTCCAGTATCCGGATTTTGAGTTTGAGGGCGGCGATATGCTTATTGTATCGCGAACGGCCTATGACGACGGTCTCGGTGGTGCGTATAACTACCACGATGCGAATTTTATGACGTTTCATCGGGTAGAGGATTTTCGTGATCTGGTGCATCATGAAGTTTATGCCCAACAGGTACGCGCTGCGCAGGATGATCAACGAGGTATGGGATATTAGACATCATGCTTAAGCTCATTTTGCCTGCGGCGGATTCGTGTAAGCCTGCCGCCCGAGTTAATTGTGCTTCTTTGAAAATATGGCTAAACTCAGTTGTTCCTGACGGGAACTTTCATACCTTTTAGATATTTTTTGTTTTTTTTAATATTTATTGAATGACACTGTTTGAGTATGTTTCTGCTCGTTTCCGTTCAAGAAGCATCCAGAAAATCAGTAAATGGGAAACAAAGAAAAATGGGACTCCCAGCAGAGGGATAAATAATGTCGCTCCCATTTCAGAGGGATGAACCCATTTTAGTCCCTGGGTTACAGCGACCAGAAAGTCAGCAAAACCAATGATATTAAAGAGCCAAACCGTCGCCCAAGCAAACTTCTTTCGCGCCAACAGCAGCCATGTTGTTAACAGTGCTAATACTGCTGCCAGCAGGTCTCCATAGGCGGCAGGATGCGCGAAACTGGTGTTGAGGCTTGTCGTTGTCACGCCGGTAATTAAAAACGTCAAACCGATATACCGAAAGATATGCGGAATCGTTAGCAAGGCCAGCGCCTTATTATAGTTTTGTTTTTTCAGCCAGGATAAAATCCAGTATTTCGAAATGATGATCCAGCCGATTACTCCGAGAGTCATGCCTACTATTAGAATTATTCTCTGGTCCATTTTATTATCCTTTCTGTTTTTGTAATTTTTATACCCAATCGGGTAGTAAGCTCCGGGCCATACGATATTTTCATAAGCAGTTATGTTTAGAGAAAACGGAAAAACTCAATCGGACGCAGTATAAAAATCTCTGAGAACAAAATATGTATATGTATATTATACAGTTACAAATATAAAAAGGCAAAATTTCATTTACAGAAAATCACGAATTTTTTCAAACTCATTCATGCCTCTGGCGGCAACATCATATAATGAGGTTTGTTTGAGGATGCGTTTTATCTCGTTTTCGATACGATCAAAAACCTCTTGCAGCTCTTTTTTGACGCCGCTGGCAACAGGGCATTTCGTTTGCGAATCATGAAGGCAAAAGATGCTGTCATGCTCCACGGCATTGTAAACATCGAATAATGTAATCTTTTTAGCCGTTTTGGCCAGTTTTGCCCCGCCATGGGTACCTGCCTGAGATTGAATGAGACCTGCTCTTGTCAGCATTCCAATTATTTTCCTTATAGCAACGGGATTGGTCCCGACGCTTTTTTTTGCTATGAAATATGAACTTACAAATTCACCTTCCCTGGCGGCCAAAACTGCCAGAATATTAATGGCTACCGGAAATCTCGTGCTTTGTTTCATAACATTCTCCATAACTGTAACTGTAATGCATACATATTAATACGAAAAAACAAGCGCATTCAGTGATCATTTTCCCGATGGGGTATAGCTATGTGCCTGGGTGGTTCATATAGTCTTGCACCCCTTCACGACATTTTCGTGCAATTATGTGCAATGGTACCCAATAGCCCCGATGTTCAATCGGGGGGGAATGCAACGCCGGCATCGGATGGGAACCAGCCAGTCACTTTACGTGAGGAGCTGTATCATTCATGTAAATGTTACACAATCTCTTTTGTCTTACCAAAAACAAGCCCTGATACAGGCTGTGCACCGAGGCCAACCCATATCAGAACCTGAAATCACGACGTCTGCCGCCAGTCTCGCATTTGATGGCTTTGCAGCTTATCGTGGTTTTATTCAACGTTTAAGGCTTATCCTTTAATCCTTAAGCCCTATAATCCCTGTATGACATACCGGGCATCCATCGCTTTCTTGATCCGTATCGATGCATCTTCCAGGTGTGCCCGGCTGTAAGCGTCCAATTGCTTGCCGTGCTTTTTCATCAACTGATCGATCTGTCTCTTCGTCTGCCGCAGATGCATGATCGCCAGGTTGGTCAGAGGCCGGGAGGCGGCATAATTCATCCCTCTCGGATTCGTCAGACTGATCATGCGTTCCAGGTACTGTCGCTGCAGATTCCGCCGCAGACTGGAGATCATCGGCTGCCGGGCATCGTATTTCGACGTCGGGGTTTCATGCAATTCGGTCCAGATCGCCTTGTCCAGCGTGTCGAGCATCTCCGGCAGCGTAAACGACGATTTATCGGCCGCCGCGAGGAACTCGTTATCATACACCCGGCGCAGCGTTGTCGGATTCATAATCATGGTCATCACCGAGTTCTGGATATTCATGATGGTATCATGCACCGGCCACGTGGGGTCCGCCAGCACCGTGAAAAAATCGTCCCACCATTTATCTACCGTCATTCGCTGCAGCAGTTCCGGTGTCAGTCCGAAGGCATCATCCTTAAAAGCGTTCTCGACGACAAACGTCAGCGCATCCCGCTGTTCCTGAGCGTCAACAACGTCGATCGGCAGCCGGGCGTTTTTGTCGCCTTTATGGTCGCGATACACCTCTGCCCCGCCGATCCAGTTGCCCATCGTGCTCAGCGATTGCATCTGTAAATACAGCGTCATCTCATATCCCTTACGAGCCTTCGACCAACTGTCGCCTGTTTTGACAAATTCGTCAATCAACCGCTCACGATGATGCCGGACGGTCCGCATCTGATTCTCGGCAAACTCCAGAGGCTGCTTGCTGAAATCATACCTGCGGGCCAGTGGGTCCGGCCCAAACGTGTCCTCATCCGTGGCATAAACCAGCTCCGGCTCAGCCACCCGCGAGAGAACCTTCGGCAGATCGGAATCCTTCAGTGTATAGCCATATTCAATGGCCCACATATCGTAAGGTCCGATGTCGACCATGCAATAGTCGCCCTGAACGTCCCCGGCCTCGAAATTCATATTGACGCCGATATAATCCATGACGGAACCGGCAAAAGGTTTCTTGCCTTTGAACTCTTCACTATTGATCTCTTCCATCGAATACAAACTGGACGCCTTGAAATTATGACGTAATCCCAGCGTATGACCGACTTCGTGGCAGGCCAGAAACGATACCAGCGGTCCGACAAACTCTTCCGGCATATCATCCAGCATCGGTGCCTTTTTTGGCTCGGGGCGAGGTTTATCCGATTTTTCCGGGTTTTCAGCGTCGTCCTCATCTTCACCTTTCTCGTCGCCATTTTCGCCGTTGTCATCGTCATCGTCGGTTCCAGCCAGGCTGCTCATGATATCATAATGCATCCTGAAAAAGGCCACTTCCAAACCAAGCACATGCGACAACTCACACATGCCGTTTTTCTGACTCACGCAGCACGACAACCCGTCATACGGATCGTCTCCGATCAGGCTCGCATCCGCATTGAACATGGGATGCCCCGCGTAAGGCAGGGACGCCTGCTCCTGGAGGTGCTGATGAACCTGCTCCCGCTGCGAGGGGAGCGACAGGCACACCCGCGGGTCCCATTCCGGATGATCCGCCAGCCAGGCATACGTTTCCGGTGTAAATCCTTCCATCGCCAGACTGGGCATGATTTCATGATACTGCTTCCAGTAATGGCGAATCCAGCCATCCGTCAGAATCACATCGGCGTCCAGAATCTGGCCTGTCATCGGATGCACCCGGCTCGGCCCGATCGCCGTGCCCTGGTTATTAGTCAGCCAGCGAATGAAATTATAGCGGACATCTTCCGGGTCTTTTTCCATATGAGCACCGGAGCGCTTATCCTGATAATAAACCTCAATGGCGTTGGATATTCCCACGTTTTCAAAAGCCTTGTTCCAGTACAGAACGCCCTGGCGAATCCAGCGGCGGTAACGTACCGGCGCCGAATGTTCGATATAAAATACAATCGGCTCTCTGGGTGGACTCAGCGACAGGGACGGATCAGCCTTTTCCAGCCGCCAGCGGTTAATGTAGCGTATCCGGGTCTCTTCACCTTTATACTTGCCGTAATCGCTGTAGGTCGTGACAAAATAACCCACCCGGTTGTCCGCTTTCCGCGGCTTATAGCCGGTATTCTCCGGTATCTCGCTGATCGAATAGTGCAGCGTCTTCAATTGCCCGCTGCTGGTCGGCACCTCAAACGCCAGCTCCACATTCTGCGGAAAGGCCTTGGCCTTACTTATCTTGCACAGCATGCGATTTCCGACCCGGACACCGGGACCAAAAAAGCTCGAAGCGTTCCCCACCAGCAGATTATCCATATCGATTACCGGTGAGCCGCCATTCATGGCCACAATTGGAACATCCAGTATTACCCGATCCGTAAACAGGCGTTCAATCGAACTTTTCGACTCCATATCGCCGCCCGAGCGAATCTCATAATTCGGCGCCATCAATGCCAGCCGTTTATCATATCGCTTCCAGTACACATACATATCTCCTGCCTGCAAGCCCGCATACGTCTCACCGCCGGCCACCGTCATGGCAAAAAAGTATTTCTTGCTCGCATAATTTCCCGGCAGTTTCGCCAGCATCTGACCGTCCTTCTCTCTGATCCAGATCGTATAGAGACTTTTCTGACCGTCCGCGGTGGAAACTACTTTGGTATAATTCTTAGCAATTTCTTCAAAAGGTGGAAAATCAGGTTTATCAGCCTGCGCCTTTAGCGGCGCTGCCCCTGCAGACAGGCATATCAGCATCAACACACACAAAAGATTTTTCATCATCAAACCTCCGAAATAAAGATGGCTTAAAATTTCCAGGTGAATATAAACACGTAATGTATGAATCATTCTCGTTTTATTAAACGTAACTAACTGTGAATAATAAGCTTATGATTGGCCACGGCGGGAATCATCTTGCCCATTTGGTTTTATGCAAATCCTGATGGATTGCATTATGTCGAAAAAAAGAAACAACGTTTCGCGGGACATACTATTATTAGTTAGTATATATTATCGGTTAAATAAAAAGGAAAGTTTTATTATCTATAATATATTTCAGGATGTTATTGCCCGCCTGATTCGTATGCTTCTCCAGCGGAAATCTCGGAATCTGGCACATTATCCCTTCATTAAACGAAACAGGCGATGCAAATGTTTCAGATAAAATGGAAATAGTTGCCGTTCAAACAAATGTTTGATAATCACCATAATTCTGAGTATAATTTGCTTTTCCTGTAAAAACCGCTGAGTTGCAATAAGGTATCAATAAATTTATCCCGAGGTCGCCCATGGCAAAGTTTTCCTGGCCCGAAATGTACCATAATCTCGCCAATCTGCTTTCTGCTGGAGTACCAGTCGTTCGCTCAATCAACGTACTCATGAACAGCTATCGTGGTAAACCACGCCGTATTTTCGACGACATTAGACAATCCATCGCTGAAGGCAGCAGCATCGCGGAAGCCATGCGTAATCATCAATCTTTTTTTAACCATCAGGACATCATCCTTATCGACTCCGGAGAACGCTCCGGCAACCTCGAAGAAATCCTCAAAAGCCTTGCCCAATGGTACGAAACCCGCCGGCGTATCATGCGCAACATCAAATCAGGCCTGATACTGCCTGTCATCCTGATCCATGCGGCCTCACTGCTGGGTCCCTTTCCCAAATTCATCCTCATGGAAAACTACACGCTGGAAAATTACATCATTGAAGGCCTCTCGATCCTCAGTTTTTTCTATATCCCCCTTTTATTCGTTCTGGGAATCATGATTTATACGCCCAAAACCGGCTTTTTACGGCGGGGCCTCGATGCCATCGCCCTGCGTATTCCGATACTGGGGTCGGCCCTTCATAATCTCGCCTTGTTCCGTTTCTGCCAGTCATTTAACATGATGCTGCGTGCCGGTGTGCCGGCCGTTGAATGCGCCGAAAACGCTGTAAACTCGACAGGTAATACCGTCATCATGGTTCGCCTGCAGGGCATCATCGAATCCGCTCGGGAAGGCAATACCTATTCCGAAGGGTTTTCCCGGAGACTCCCCTTCGATTTTCGCGAAAGCTGGTCCGTCGGCGAAGAAACCGGTGAACTCGATAATGTCACCGCCCGCCAGGCCAGCCAGAAAGCCGATCAGGCCGAATTCAAGTTCAAACAATTCAGCGAATGGCTGCCGCGGATTATCTACGCCTGCGTCGCCTTGTTGATGATGAAACTCATTTTCGAAGCATATGCCGCTGTATATGGGGGCCTGCTGGGCTGCATGACGCAACACTTCGGGCTAAATGCCAGGTAAAAAATTATGTAACCGATTGCAAAAAAATAACTTAGAAAATTTTTCGACAAAATGCACTAACTAGTAAACTAATCCACATAATATGCCGAAATATTAAACACAACGACAGACTTTTGTATCTTAAATTGATAAAAAAAATACCAGCAATTCCTGCAGCGAAATGTATGTAGTGAGGGCTTCCAGCCCATGCAATGGCAAAATAATAAGAAAAACCATTGTATAACACCACAGAATCGCGGGTAAAATGGCCATGCTTGCAGTATTGGCAACAGAAACTAACAGGCCAGAGCGATTCTCGACAAGAAATATTTTATGGAATTGTTTGTCTAACTATTTGTGAATTAAATCGTTACGCTTGGGCAGTCCCGAGGTCGGAGTAGCGATTAAAGGAGCGTTAACAGACTTTATAGCCCGAAAACATATTTTACTTTGCACTTCTACGGAACCTTACGGTTCTCGGCTTTCGTTCACCAATTACGCTCACGCCTGGATGGGACCCCAATCCCATCCAGGGTTTTTTTGCCCATGTATACCCAAAGGGTATGAGAAATCCCGCCAGTGTCAGCCGTAAAGGCTATGCTCGCATATAGTTACGTTCCTGCAAAACGGGTATTTTCAATCGGAACGCGTCTAAAAAAATAATTGACAATCCTCCGGCGAATCCATATCATTGTAGTTTCTGTTGCGTACAGGCAACCCGCGGGTAAAGCAACATAACCTGTTACAGTAAGAAGAGTAACGCACACCAGTTACATTTATTTTTGTACAGCCGCTCATGAGCCCAGGGCCCTTTTTCCTAAAGTCCCACGATGATTGCGAATGAAGGTAAACCAGCCGGCCTGCGAATTTATTTTAAAAAATGATACAAAAACAACAATATAAACCTATAATTGGATTGACAGGGTCAGTGGGCGCAGGCAAAAGTACTATAGCAGATATCTTCAGAAAGCTGGGTTGCGGGATATTTTCCGCGGACGCCATCAATCATGAAGTTCTCAAGAAAAAAGATGTCCAGAAGCAACTGATCGATCACTTTGGGGTTGGAATAGCCAATCCGGAAGGGGGAATTGACCGCCAGGCTCTGGGCGACATGGTCTTCGACAATAAAGATAATATGCAATACCTGACCGATCTGGTCCACCCAGTTATTGGGCAGTATCAGGCCCGGAAGATTGAGTCCTGTCAGAACGATCCGGATATCAAAGCGATCGTGTTGGACGTACCACTACTGCTGGAAACCGGCCAACAGGATCTGTGCGATACAATCGTTTTTATCGATACAGATGAATCAATCAGACACAATCGCCTGCAAGAAAACCGCGGCTGGTCGGAAGATAAAATTAAAAAAGTGGAAAAATTACAATTTGCGCTGGACAGGAAGAAAAAAATATCCGAATATACGATAGACAACAATTCTGGTATCCCCGACTCCACCAGTCAAGTTGACGAGATTTTAAATAAAGTCCTGCAAAAATATTGTCAAAATGTGAAATAATTTATGTCTGGACGGTACTGAGACGAAATGTTATACTGAGATTGATTGTCGTGGGGACCCCACAGCTTACCGAAGGTTGACACCCGATAGAAACAGGTTTATCACCAAATCATAGAATTAGACAGAAAAGACCAATGCCCATAGATTGACACATTATACCCAAAGGGTATGAGAATTCCCGCCAGGGCCAGTCGTAATGGCTTTGCCCGCAGATAGTTACGTTTTTACAAAACGGGAATTTTCAACCGGAACGAGTATAAAATCAGCATTTTTCCCGATTTTATAGAGAAATGTTAGTGCCCCGGCAAACGGTGGGATCGCCTCCCGGCATACCGGGATCATACCTGCGAGATAATCACAGTCTTAGCGTTAACAAATAAGAAACTTCAGGAACTGAAAAACTATCATAGAGTAAAATCTTTTTTGATCAAGGAGTGAATGCATGGCCAAGGCCAACAGCAAAGAAAAAACGCCTAAACGACGCGGTCGTAAACCCAGATCCCAGACGGCTCGGGAAACGGCCACTGCTGTAGAAGAAGTGGAAGAAACTAATGCCGCTGCACCAAACGATGACGCGAACGAAATGCCCGTCGATAACGAGGAACTCGCCGAATCGCAACCCGGCAATGAAAAAACCGTGGATGCCGCTGACGCTGTGGATGATGACGATTCTCATACCGTAGAGAAAATCGACGATGAAACGCATGCCCGTTATGAGGAAGTCAAAAAGGGCGAAATCCATATCACCGACCTGCAGAAGATGAATGTGGAAGACCTCCACAAACTCGCCAAGCAGGAAGAACTTAGCGAATACACCGGCCTGAACAAGCAGGAGCTGATTTTCAAAATCGTCAAGGAACGCATTCGCCAGAACGGTCTGATGTATGGCGAAGGTGTTCTGGAACTGCTGCCGGACGGATTCGGCTTCCTGCGGACGCCCGATTACAACTACATGCCCTGCCCGGATGACATCTACGTTTCGCCCTCACAGATCAGACGTTTCGGTTTGCGTAACGGAAATATCGTCGCCGGCCAGATCCGTCCGCCCAAGGAATCGGAAAAATATTTCGCTTTGTTGCGGGTGGAACTGGTCAACTACGAAGATCCGGAATCCCTGGCGGAAAAGGTCGTTTTTGAGGATCTGACCCCGTTGCATCCGGAAAAACGTCTGATTCTGGAAACCCGGCCCGAAGAGATCAGCATGCGAATTGTCGATCTGGTCACCCCGATCGGTATGGGACAACGCGGGCTGATCGTGGCTCCCCCTCGTACCGGTAAGACCGTACTCCTGCAGAAAATCGCCAATGCCATCAGCGACAACCACCCCGATGCCAATC
The DNA here is from genome assembly GCA_964482555.1 of uncultured Pirellulales bacterium. Classification (GTDB taxonomy): domain Bacteria; phylum Planctomycetota; class Phycisphaerae; order Sedimentisphaerales; family SM23-30; genus CAYZXY01. The sequence continues at coordinate 24,963 of CAYZXY010000008.1, read as the reverse complement.
TGATTGTTCTACTGATCGACGAACGGCCGGAAGAAGTGACGGAAATGGAACGGGCCACGGCTGAATCCGTCGAGGTGGTCAGCTCCTGTTTTGACGAGCCGGCCAGCCGTCATGTACAGGTCGCGGAAATGGTTATCGAAAAAGCCAAGCGTATGGTCGAATTTGGCAAAGACGTCATCATTTTGCTTGATTCGATTACCCGTCTGGCCCGTGCCTACAATACCGAAGTTCCCCATTCCGGCAAGATTCTGACCGGCGGTGTCGATGCCAACGCTTTGCAGAAACCCAAGAAATTCTTCGGCGCCGCCCGTAACATCGAAGAAGGCGGCTCCCTCACGGTTCTGGCGACCGCTTTGGTCGAGACCGGCTCGAAGATGGACGAAGTGATCTTTGAGGAATTCAAAGGTACCGGCAACATGGAACTGCATCTGGACCGTCGCCTGGTGGACCGTCGTGTCTGGCCCGCTATCGACATCAGCCGCAGCGGTACGCGTAAAGAAGAACTGCTCATGGATCCCAAAGAACTGGAACTGGTTTATCGTCTTCGCCGTGTGCTCAGCGATATGAACGTGGTTGAAGGCATCGAACTGATCAAGAACCGCCTGAAGAAGGTGAAATCCAACGCCGAATTCCTTATGACCATGAACCTGAGTTAAGCCATTCACCGGGCAGAATACACCCTCACGTACACAGTCTGTGAGGGGATGGTTTTTTGCTGTAATTCCCCATCGGCTTTTCGTCGAGGTTATGTGCAATTAACTGCTTCCGGTTGATTTTCCCATTTTGGCAATCATAACATCGAGAGTTTGCCAGAGAAAGTTTACGCAACTGAACCAGGACATTATGTCGTGGCTCAATGCCGCTTCCATAATCTCGAAGTATCCTTACAACGGCATCTGGGGCTGTCATCCGCTGGCGGCCTCGGCCGGCTAAACCCAAACCGGAGACTCTTGTTTAAGGACTAAATCCGCGAACAAAACATTTTGAGGGCTTCGAGGAAAGCGGCACGTTTCCGGTTGTTGTTCATTGATGTTGTTCGTGAGATTTCAACCTGGAGCCAGGGCAATTCTGTAGCATGGGCTCTGATGATATGGCCGCCGCTGAAGGGGTCGTTTACAGAAATGTCGCATTGAAATGTCCTCTGGAAACATTCCCGCATGAGGTTCAGCCAGAAGGACGGGAAAGCGCCATTGGCATCGCCGAGGCAGACCAGCGGTCTTTCCTGACCGGGAACGGAAGCAATCGGCGGGGCGAATTCGGCCATGGTATGGCAGTCGATTCCCAACGGCACCCCTTTGGCCAGATGCGTGAGTTCCGCATGATAAGGACGATAATATTTTTCGAGCAGTTGCTGGACAAGCTCTTCCGGCAGCGGCCTGTGATAAACGGGACAGTTCCAGCAGGTATGCGTTTTGACGACACCGTCTTTGCCGCGATCGTCTGGGGCACGGTTCATATCCACAAAGGCCCGGGCAATGGTTGTTGTCACGCGGGTCTGCACATGATCGGCCACCGCGTAGATATCCCCGGCGCCTTCGTCGCCGTCGCGCCGGATATCCGCAGGCGAAAGGCGGTTATACGCCTCAAGTTCCAACGGCACTTCCAGCCCGGCATGGGGAACGGAAATCAACACCGGCAGCTTCATTTTCCCGCTCCTCGGGCTGAGCCGTCCCGTCGCGGGTCGGCCACGCCGATAAAGTTCTCACTTTCGCGCAGGACCATCTGCACACATCCCAGATAAAAGGAATAGGCATCGCGCGGCTTGATCTTGAAGCCATGTTTTTCCAGCGATACAGGAATATCGTCCCGCATGCGCGGCGCTTCCAGCGAGACCACGTCGTCATACGAACAGTGCAGCCGGGGAGCGTCAACCGCGGCAAAAGGTGACATGTGTTTGAGCCGGAGAATAACCTGAAAAATTGAGCTGACAATCCGCTCGCTGCCGGGTGAGCCGATGGCCAGCCAGGGCCGGGGGCCCTTAAAGACGATTGTGGGGGCAACGCTGGCCCAGGGAACGGCATTGGGCCTCAAATAGTAAGGATGGCGAATATTGTCATCTTCAAAGGCCGTCATATAGTTATTATACAAAAATCCCAGTTCCGCGCCGGCCACACAGGCGCCGAAGACCCGTTCGATGGATTGGGTCAGGGCGACAACGTTACCCTGCTGATCCATGACGGACAAATGGGTCGTTTCCCCTTGAGTGCGAATCTGCCGGCGAATGTCCTGGGCAATGGTTCTGGCATAATCCGGACTGAGCATTTTCTTTTTCGTGATCTGAGCATAAAAATTCGGTTCGAAAGGTCGGTCCCGACGGTCGCGAAAGGCCTGCTGGATGATCCGCGCCAGCAGATGGGCGCCGCGCGGCGTATCGAAATGCCGAAGCTTTTCCGGGAAATGTTCGATGATATTGAACATTTCGATCAAGGTGCGCCCCGCGCCGGGCGGGGGAAAGGTAAATACTTTCGTGCTGTCGAAATTGCACGTGACCGGTCGTCGTTCGATGGGCAGGGGTACTTGTGCCAGGTCATCATCGCGAATCAGGCCATCATGTTTAATCATATCCTCGTGTATCAGAGATGCTATATGCCCATTGTAAAAATCGTTAATACCGAATTCCGCCAATCGGCGAAGTGTGCCGGCAAGCACCGGCTGACGGAAACGTTCACCCGCTCGCCAGGGTCGTTTTCCGTTCTTGAAAAAAAGCGGGGCGGATTCAAATTGCTTGAAATGCTCGGCGGTCCGCTGAAACAGCTTATGCTGCAATTCGGTGATCCGACAGCCTTTTTCCGCGTATTCAATCGCCGGTTTCAGTATAGTCTCCAGCTTTAGAGTACCATACCGCCGTAAGGCATAATCCAGCACCGCCGGCGTACTGGGGACCGTTGTCGCTTTATGGCCCCGCAACCGGTCGGCATGCGTGAGTGTCTGTTGAGACGTTCGATGCGGGGCTCGTGAGGAACCATCGAGGGCAAAGGTGCGTCGTTTGCCGGCCAGATGGATCATCATCATGGTCTGACCGCCAAGACCGGAGGCCGCCGGCTCGCAGACGCCCAGGGCAAAAGCGGCTGCCACAGCGGCATCGACGGCATTGCCACCCGCTTCGAGCATCCTGACGCCCGCTTCCGTAGCCAGATAATGCTGGGCGGCGACCATGCCGTGCCGGGAAACGCTCAGCCGTTGCGGCGGCTGAATCTGAGGGGGCCACAGATCCTGAATATCCTGTTCAAACCATGAATTCAGATGGGAAGGCATCTCAGGCAGTTCCTCCGCTATGTTTAAGTAAAAATTCCGCCAGTAACAATGTCCGCTGCAGGATACTGATACGCTGCACCGATTCCTGCGGCGTGTAAAGATCGCGGGCAACCGGTCCCATCCCGCAGACGGCCCCGGTGTTTATGGGGACAAGCCCGCCGATCGTCGGCCACAATGAAGATTCCTGCGCCAGGGGGATATCCCATTTTTCAGCGACATCGCATAGCAACCTGGCCAGATGCCGGTTGCCATTCCGTAATTTCATGGGCGGCCGGTCGGATTTCAATTCCAGTTCGTATTTGACAACGCTTTTGCCGAGAATTTCTCTGATGTGCTTTTCCGTTGCGTCGGCCAGTCGCTCATCGCCATAGCTGACCATGACCGTCATGATAACCCGGTGCGGCAACAGCATCGGGTAAGAGGTGGATTTAATATCGGTTACGGCGACCGACAATCGCTCCTTGCGGGACGAAAGCTGCGACATCTTGTCGATCTTTTCCGCGACCCACTGCAAGACATCGGGTTGTTTAGACACTTTACCCGGACGTTTGGGCGCCGTTTCCGCCCTGAGAATATATTTGCGCTGACCGCGTCGCTGTGTAATGATCTTGTTCTCATAATTGCCCGGCCGCAGAACGAGCACCTGGCCGGCCCGGGCGGCCGCCTCCCGAATGATCTCAGAACTGTAATAGCAGTCTCGCCCTTCATCCGAATAAAAAAGCACTCCCAGAGGCATTTTCTGCAGGTTTCGGCTGTTTTTCAGACCCCGCAGCACGTATTCCATCATCACCAGCGGCGCCCGCGATAAACCAATACCTTCACCGTGCAGCCATTCAGGATCGCGCCGGAAACTCTGGCCGGGAATCGTCTCTTCCACCGGTACGTCCAGGTGCCCGATCAGCAGTGTACCGTCCTGGAAGCCCTTGCGAGTTTCCCAGCATTTGACAAATGGCTCATCGGTAAACTCCCGGGATACTTTCAGGCCGATTGCCTCCAGACTGCCGGTGAGTTTTTTCAGAGCTTCGTGAATCCCCACGGCGTCATTGCTGCGGCTGCTGAGATTTGTCCATGATTCCAGCCGGCGTTCGATATGATCGCGCCGTTCGGTAATGAAATTATGCAGCAGCCTGGCCGGGTCGGTGTTTTTCAAATCGAGCTTTTGCGGCTTTGGTGTCCCGAAATAACGGGCGCTGGCCACTTCGACCAGGCGATTGATCACATTCTTGAAATCCAGCCCCGCATGCGCCGCTCCGATCAGATAGGAGCCATGCTCTCCCAGGCTCGGCAGGCTGTTCACTTCCAGCACGTAAAAACGGCCGTCGCGGTCCAGACGCATATCGATACGCGCACAGTCATAGCAGCCCAGCACATCAAAGGCCTGTCGGGCGATAGTCTGAGCATATTCCTGCTGCTGGCGGGGCAGTGGGGCAGGGCACTTATAACCAATTTCGCGGCCGGATTTACGTTTTTTGTCTTCGTAGGTATAGATTTGCGGTCCTTTACGTCCGAAGACCAATTCCACGGGAGCGAAAATCTCCGGCGGGTTGTTGCCCAGCAGGCCGACATTGATCTCACGCCCTTTGATATATTCTTCCACAAGGACCGCCTGTTGAAAATGGTCCATGATAAACACGACGGCTTCACGCAGTTCCTCGTGGTTTTTGACGATTTTTATGCCGAAGGACACCGCTTCGTTTTTGGGCTTGACGATCAGGGGAAAAGTCAAATCGATCTGTTCGATTTCCGGTGAATTAAGCACTACGAAGTCCGGAGTCGGAATACCATGCTGACGAAAGAGCATCTTGGCGACGACTTTATCCAGGGCGAGCCCGTGAGCGAGCGGCCCGGAACCGACATACGGTATCCCCACCATCTCCAGAATGCTGGGAACATGGGTATAGCGGGCCTGCCCCTGAATACCGTATGAAACATTAAAGACCAGTCCGGACTGTTCGCCTTTGATCACCCGCGGCATAAACTCTTCCAGACGATCCACCAAATCTTTGTCGCCTTCGAAGGCCTTGACCTGATGACTACCGCTCCGCAGGGCATTGGCGATGCGATCGATGGTTTTCTTGGCGATAATTTCCCGGTTGGGGATGCCGAATAGATTAATGACATTACGGGTGTCGTGGTTGTAAACGATGACTACTTTCAATGAATTTTCCTTATCTTATGTCCAGGTGAAGTGTAACCTGTTTTCTGTCTTTGATTTAACGAGCTCAACCGCGACATGAATCATTCCCGGTTGGCGATCGGAATCGCAGGCCCGGCTGGTCGTTGACTTCCAGCCATACCGGTCCCGGATGAGCATCCAAGCCAAAATCCATACCTGTATATTTCAAGGCAATCTCTTGCGAGAACACTGAGGCAGTGTACAAAAGTTCGCGCCAAAAGGAAACAGTAATTCCACCGATAGTATTGCGGGTATCAGCATGATGGTCAAGGGGAGCGGTTTCGGAAAACTCCACCTCGGCCAGTCCCGGTTTCGATATTGATGGCGGCGGCGACCGTCCCCTGGAGCGGAATTAATGACAAAGCCATTCCTATGGTTGAGAAGAACGGTGAATGCCTTCATGTCATCATAACGTTTAATAACGGCGCAGGTTTCCGGGGTTACCACTCCGCATTTCCGGCATATATCCCTCGTGATGGTTTTACCTCCTCGTTGCGATAAAGGCACGCGGATTCTTGAATATCATATTCCGGGTGCGGGCATTCATCTCCAGTATTTTGTTCTTTACAGTCCCTCTAGCTGTCAAAATGACAGTTTTTTTCTGCAAGTCGTTTCATCCGAAATAGCTGCCGGAACGGCCATTTTAGTAAATATTTGAAAATCGGCCATTTGTAAACTTCAATGAGCGGCCGTCTATTCTGGCACAAATTTTGCTAATTTTTTATCGTGAATCTTATATGAAAAAAATGAAAGAATCAACGTGTAAGTATGTATGCAAAGATGACAGTTTTTATAAAACACCTGAGTGAAAGGAGGTGACTGGTATGGTTTACAATGGTATTTTCAGAAATGGTGCCGGTTGGGATCCCTGGCGGGAACTGAGGTTCCTGCAGCAGAACATGAATCGGCTGCTGGGGGATTCTTCCGTGTTGGCGGCCCGTGAATATCCGGCCATCAACGTCTGGAGCGGCGATAACGATGTTGTTCTTACCACGGAAATTCCGGGCGTCGAGGCGGACGATCTGGATATTTCCGTCAAGGATCGGACACTGACCATTCGCTGTACCCGTAAGGCTGAGTCTCTGCAGGAAAGTGAAACCTACCACCGACAGGAACGCGGCGCCGGCAGTTTTGTCAGGAATGTGCAATTGCCCTTTAGTATAGACGAGAACAAGATTGAAGCCGGTCTCGAAAAGGGCATACTGCGGTTGACGCTGCCTCGAGCCGAGTCCGAAAAGCCGCGTAAAGTTGAAGTAAAATCGGCTTAAAACTCCTGGTGGTCATTGAAATTTAACCTGTGATAGAGGACTATGCTCGCGCAAAATGACAATGAATTAAGAATGACAAAACCCGAACAATGAAATAATGACGACACAACATGCTTTTCTTTCTAAGAAATGCATATATGAAGGGAGGTGACCCATAATGGCAAACATCGAGATCAAAAAACAGGAACCGTCCCAGGTTATTGAGAAATCCGAAGCCCGGGGACCAACGGAGATGGAGCGTACCCGGGAAAGGACGGTGTTTGTACCTCGGGCCGATATTTATGAACGCAGTGATGCGCTGGTCCTGGTGGCCGATATGCCCGGTGTGGATGATAAATCGGTGGAGATCAATATCGAACGTCGGATCCTGACCATCACCGGACGTGTGGCCCCGGAAAGCGTCGATCAGCATCAGCTGGCATATGCGGAATATGATACCGGCGATTTTGAACGCTCCTTCTCTCTGACCGAAGAGGTGGATGTGGATAAGGTCGAAGCGACGGTTAAGAACGGTGTACTGCGGTTGATTCTGCCGAAATCTGAAGCAGCCAAACCGCGGAAAATTGCCGTCAAAGCCGGTTAAAGACGTATTAATCCTTTGGTATGAATTGAAAGGAGGTGAGCTGTTATGGCTCTGAGTAACCTGATCCCCTGGAAACGACGTCAGCAGGAACTGGATACACGGAATATGTATAATAATCCTTTGCAGATGTTGAACCAGGACATGAATAGATGGTTTGATGATTTCCGTACCCGTTTCGATATGGAACCCTTTGGTCATGGAGGCGCCTATATGCCCAGTGTGGATGTGACAGAAGATGATAAGGAAATCCGGATAGCCTGCGAGCTGCCCGGCATTGATGAAAAGGATATCGACATCACACTGGCCAAGGATTCCATTACCATCAAGGGCGAGAAGAAACAGGAAACAGAAGATAAGGGCAAAGACTATTATCGTATGGAACGCAGCTATGGCTCATTCCAGCGGATGGTACCTCTGCCCGCGGAAATCGACGAAGAGAAAGCCCAGGCGGACTTTAAGAAAGGTGTGCTGAAGATTACGCTGCCCAAATCCGCCGAAGCTCGCCAATCCCGCAGAAAGATCAAAGTTAAAAGCGGGTAACATACAAGGTTCCGGACGGTGGAAAGTTCTTCACCGTCCCCTTTATCGTTTATGAAAAACGTGATTTCGACTCGTTTTGTTTAAACTTTTCCGTTTTGTCCATACGTAATTATTTGCGGATAAATCACTTACGATTTTCTCTGGCGGGGATTTTCATACGCTTTGGGTCTCATTGGATTGTTATTCAGATGAATAATGTTTGACAGTTGAGTGGCATTATTATTGGGAGGACAATACAATGGATGAAAGAATTCTTATAATATTGGCGGGATTATTTTGCCTGTTTTATATCTACGGCATGTATCTGGAGTGGAAGTACGGCGGGCGGTAAATGTTGTGATTTACGGCCTGGCCAGCAATGCCAAAAAACCTCCGTCATGAGACATCGCCCCGGCTTGTCCGCCGGGAGTGACTGCCGGGTGGGAGGGCAATGTGAATTTCTGTTCTACCGTTTCAAATTCCGGATGCTTCTCGAGAAAACGTTTTACGACCATTTCATTCTCCAGGGTGTCAATGCTGCATGTACTGTAAAGAATCTTCCCTGATGGCATGAGCGTCTGGGCCGCTTTTTCCAGCAATTCCAATTGAAGTTTAGATAATTCCTTTATCGTAACGGGTTTGAGAAGATGGCGAACTTCAACTCGCCGTGACATTACGCCCGTGTTCGAACAGGGGGCATCCACCAGGACGGCGTCATAAAGCCCCTGTTTTTCCGTATCGGTTTCGAGATCATCCGCCAGAAGCGTTCGGATAATATCTATACCCAGCCGGGCGGCATTCGCCGTAATTCGCTCCAGTTTCTCTGGTTGAATATCGCACGCCGTGATAACGCCGTCATTTCGCATGAGTTCGGCCAGATGCGTGGTCTTGCCTCCCGGCGCTGCACAAAGATCAAGGATACGCTGACCCGGCAGGGGGTCCAGCAGGGGGGCGGCCAGTGCTGCCGTGGCATCCTGAACGCTGAAGGCTCCTTCCTCAAAGCCCGGCAGTTTTTCCGGACTCGCCGGCCGGGTTATCTGAACGAGGGTATCGTCCTTCTCCAATTGCCGAAAGGATACTGACGCTTCTGACAGACGAGTCTTGTATGCTTGAGCCGTGCATTGTAATGTATTTATCCGCAAGGTCAGGGACGGCCGCTGATTACTGGCGAGGCACAACCTGCGTACAGATGAAAAATCATACTGTTTCAGCCATCGTTCCATCAGCCACAACGGATGAGAATACCCCAGACTCAAATATTTGGCGGGGTGCTTATGCGGGTCCGGGAATACATCCCGGTTAAACTCAATGCCGCTTTGTCCATCCCGCCACAAAAATCGCTGCGGATGAGCCGGCTCTTCAATATCCGACATCTCCTTTATATCCCGCTGTACGGAACGCAGAATAGCATTGACAAAACTGGCCGCGCCGGTCAGACCGGTCGCACGTATCTGCTTGACTGCCTCATCCAGCACGGCGAAATCTGGCGTCTTTTCCAGAAAAAGCATTTGGTACAAGGCGATACGCAGAATAGTCTTCAGAACTGGTTCAATTTTACGGAATCCGCGTGAGCTGTAGATGTTGATAAGCTGATCCAGTGTCAGCAGATGCCGGCATGACCCTGCGGCAATCTCATACGCCAGGCGCTTATCACTATCAGAAAGCGGGTGATTTTGAAAGATATTCTCCAGGCAATCCTGGAGGCGCAGCCCCTGGTGTTCAAAAGCCAGCAAGCAGTTAACCGCCACATTTCTCGCATTTTTGTTGAGAAGGAATTTTGCTTTGGGTTTGCTCATATCAGAGCTTTCCGTTGAGGAATCGGTCGCCAGGCTTGAGGTGACGGCCGTTAATATAGGACTGAAAATCCATGACTTTGCTTCCGACCGGCAGAACTTCCAGCGGCCTGATTTGCCCGTCCCCACACTCAATCAGCCTGTCCTCGGTTAACGTCCCCGGCAGAATAGATGCCTTATGCATTTCTGTATCCCTGGTGTCCACTAATTCGGCCCGGCAAATCGTCAAACGTTCCGTTGTCTGCTTATGCGGCAGTCGGGCCAGACAAAACGCTCCCGGCCAGGGCCACATTCCCAGAATCTGATTTTTCACCACATTGGCGGGTCTTTCCCAGTCTATCACACCATCGGCTTTCGTCAGCTTGGGCGCTGGACACGCGGCAGTTTCATTCTGCTGCAGGGGTTGATCTGTCGCGTTTAGGATATCATTTAGTACATTTTCGATCAGTTCCGGTCCCATTTCCGCGAGACGATCATGTAATTCGCCTGCCGTTTCACAGGGGCCGATTTTCGTTACCGATTGTCCCAGAATCTCGCCGGTATCCCAGCCTTCATCCAACTCAAAAATGGTCAAACCTGTGATTTTCTCGCCATTGATTATAGCCCAGTTGACCGGAGCCGCTCCCCGATATTTGGGCAGCAGCGAGCTGTGCAGATTAATCACCCGGCAATCAGGCAAATTTAGCAATTCCCGACCTATTTTCTGCCCAAAAGCTATAATTAAAATCACATCAGGCCGCGCTTTTTTGATGGTCTCTATCGCTTGGGGGTCTTTTACGTCCGGTATTTCCAGGCAGGGCAGATTAAATTCCTGTGCCAGCAGAGAAATGGGCGTCGGATGCAATTTTCTCCCTCGGCCTGCCGGGCGGGCCGGCTGGGTCACCACCAGTGGTATCACATGTTCGGATGCATGAAGCCATCGTAATGATTCGCAACCAAAGGAGCCGCTGCCGCAATAAACAATTCGCATAATGAAACGGGTTCTCGAACGGGTTGTATCGTTTTATAATCAGGTAATATTTATTTGTTACGGTTGGGCCTGCCATTTGTTCAGGTGTTTCGCAAACGTAACCTTAGATGGCGTGAAATAATCTGGATAGCCTCGAACCGTCCGGTTTTTTTCACAAAGTATTATTTGACAACGCCTGTCATGGTGTATATAAAACCAATATTTTGTGAGTTTGCAAAGAGAAATATGGAATTTATGCTGAAAATTTCTATCGAAAATGTCGAAATAAGAGCAGAACTGCTGGATACCCCCACAGCCCAGGCCATTCGGGAAGCGCTGCCTTTGCGGGGCAGGGTAAGCCGGTGGGGCGGCGAAGCCTATTTTACGATCCCGGTCCAGACTGCGTTGGAGGCCGGCGCCGATGATGTCGTCGAGCCGGGGGATCTGGCTTATTGGCCGACAGGACAGGCTTTTTGCATATTCTGGGCAGCGACGCCGGCATCTCGCGGTAATGAAGTCCGCGCCGCCTCCGCCGTGAATGTATTTGGCAAGATCCATGATGAGTTGAGCAATCTGGACGAGATTTTAGATTCTGCTCAGATAAGGGTTGAGTTATTGTGAAAAAATCATATAGTTAAAGGGATCTCTAATAATTGCTTTCGCCTTAAAATAATTTTTTAGAGGTGCCCCTAAGTATCCCAAACGTTTTCAGCGGACATTTATGCACGTTTGCTTAATTGATATTTATTATGAGGAGTAATTATTATGCCATTGGTATCAACCAAAAAAATGTTTAAAGAGGCTTATGACGGCGGTTTCGCTATTGGCGCCTTCAACGTGAACAACATGGAAATTATCCAGGGGATCGTTGACGCCTGTAAGGAAGAAAACGCTCCGCTGATTCTGCAGATTTCCAAGGGCGCCCGCAGTTATGCCAATATGAATTACCTGCGGGCTTTGATTGACACCGCTCTCAAGGAAAGCGGCGACCTGCCCATCGCCATGCACCTGGATCATGGCGACACCTTTGAGCTTTGCAAACAGTGCGTTGATGACGGTTTTACCTCTGTTATGATTGACAAATCCCACGACTCGTTCGAAGAAAACGTGGCCGAAACCAAAAAAGTGGTTGAATACGCCCACGCTAATGATGTCACAGTCGAAGCGGAAATCGGCCAGCTCGGCGGTATCGAAGAAGATGTGGTCGGCGTCAGCGCCGAGGATGTCATGAAACATGTTACCGATCCGGCCGAAGCGGAAGAGTTCATCAAGCAGTCCGGCTGCGATTCGCTGGCCGTCGCCTGCGGCACGAGTCATGGCGCCTATAAATTCAAGACCGAGCCGAAACTGGCCTTTGAGATTATTGAAGAGATTGCCCATCGCATGCCTGGTTTTCCGCTGGTCATGCATGGTTCCAGCAGCGTCCCCCAGGAATATATCGAACTGATCAATCAGTACGGCGGCAATATGCCCAACACGATGGGTGTGCCGGAAGAGGCTATCGCCAAAGCCGTTAAAATGGCCGTCTGCAAGGTGAACATCGATACCGATCTGCGTTTGGCCCTGACCGCCAAAATCCGTGAAGTCTTCGCCAAAACTCCGGATGAATTCGACCCGCGTAAATACCTCGGCCCCGGCCGCGACGCCATCAAGGAAATGGTCAAACGCAAACTGCACGTCCTGGGCTGTGCCGGCAAAGCCGACATTTGCCGTTAAGACGTAGGACATAGGACGTTAAAGACAAACGCCATGCACTCGATTGTGCGTGGCGTTTTTTGTGCGCATGTTTTTATATGCAAAGGCTTCCTGACGCATACGACTGGAAGTACGTGATCGTTTCGTTTATTTTCTTGGTCGCAGGAGCAAGCCTTCCAGGGCGAGTATGCTCAATGTGGCCGGTTCGGGAATAACCGTGAAATTGATGTATTTGAGGTAGTGCCCGGTGAACCCCACTTTTGGAGATTTATGGTTGCGGGATAATGGGGCTGTAGCGTATGGAATACACCTCATCAGAGAAAAGGAAAAACGTTATGAGCCCAGGCAAGCAGAAGAAACGTGCTGGCCGCAGGTAATGGAAGATTTTGGTCGCAGTGGGTTATTCCCACCCGATACTGTCAAAAACATGGCATCAGTCGGAGCCTGTTCGACCGGTGGCGAAAGCGGCTGGCCGGCACGATATTTATCAGGTTGCCCTCATCGGCTCCAGAGCCGAGGGGGAAGTCTGGATCTGTGTTTTTACCCACAAATTAATCGATACGATTTCGCACTTTCATAGCTTTTGGGTATAATTTTTAGCGGCCATATACCTGTTTGCGGCACTTTGCCAGTCGGCAATATCCATAAACCGGTCAACAAAATCTCCTCGCCTGTTCTGATATTGCAGATAATAGGCGTGCTCCCATACGTCGCAGACCAGTAATGGAACTACTCCCCAGATTGTCAAATTCTGATGTTTCTCTGCCTGTAGAATCAGGATTTTATCTGCCATAGGCTCATAGGCCATAATAGCCCAGCCGCTGGCTTCTACCGCTTTGGCGGCCGCGGAGAACTGGGTCTTAGCTTTGTCTTGAGAACCGAAATCTTTTCGTAATTTGTCGGCCAGAAAACCGGTGGCCTTACTGCCGCCGGGAGTCATCGATTCCCAAAACAGACAATGCAGTATATGCCCGCTACCGTGAAATGCCAGTGCCCTGCACAAGGGCTTGATTCTGCTCATGTCATTTTCATCTCTTGCTTTTTCGAGCATTTTTAGCGTATTATTGAGACCTTTGACATACCCGGCGTGATGTTTCTGGTGGTGAATCTCGAGGGTTTGGCCATCATATTGAGGTTTAAGAGCGTCATAGGCGTATGGTAATTTCGGCAATTGATAAGTGCCGTCAGAGTATGCCGTATTCGACATATGCGACATGGTGGATGTGTTATTGTTAGCCGCAGCAATCCCAAAGTTTGTAAAAGACAAAACCGAAGCGGCGGAGCCGTATCGAAGCATCTCTCGTCTGGAAAACATATTAGTCATATTGTCCCCTTTCGTAAATTTTTAATCTGCCATTTCCGGTATAAACGGTTAGAAAATACATTTTTCTTCCGACGACATCGCTAATTTTACAAAAATAACTATCGCAGGGTCAAGAAGAATCCATTCCATGTCCGGTTTTCGTGTGCGTTGTTATTTTCTGGGGTTATGCGAGGACCTGCCAGAAGCGTTCTGCCCGATTAATAACCTAAAGGGTATGAGAATTCCTGCCAGGGTCAGTAGTAAAGGTTTAGCCCGAAAATAGTTACGTTCAGACAAAACGGATAATTTCAAACGGAATGAGAATATATCATGTTTTCTAATCGTAAAAAGCCCACTGGGGCGGCTGAAATAACGATTTAATGATAAACAAAAAAAACGCGGCGTTTTGGCTAGCCGCGTCTTCAAAAAACCCCTGATCCACAAGCGGGCAACGGGATGCCGTTTCTAATGGCATTCGATTTTAATATAAGATGACTTATCGTGCTATTTCGCACATTTAATTGTGATAACATTTCAGGAAAATGCTTAACAGGGTTTTTTATACCCAATGGGGTAGAAATCTCCTGGCTGGGTCAGGTGTAAGCTTTTTTCCGCTGATAATTACATTTTCAGTTTTCATTGAAATTGCTTTATTTGCTATGTGGGGATTAAGTTTGCAGGATACTCTTTGTTATTGATCCGCCCTGGTTGAATGTAATATGAGTTGTTCTATTTCGAGTTTTAATTCCTGAGGCGTCAAAACCTCAACTTTATCACCATAATCCAGTATCCACCATTTTATCTCATCTAATGTATCCAACTGGAATTCAAGATGAATGGAACCATCAGGATTCATTATGGATTGCTGCGAAGGGTGCCACGATGTATTCGTCACCAGAAAAGCGATTTTTCGTGAAAAACGCAGAACAACATGATAAAGGGTTAAGCTTTTAGATTCTTGAAGAAGATTATTCATTATCGGCAGGAAACAATCTGTGGCAATGAAATGATTCAGATTATCTCTTTCCAGACTCATTCTAACCTCATCTTCGCAGACGGAATCCGCAGACACCGCCGTGTATTCCCATCTATAAACCGAACTTAATCGTGTGCCTGTCGCAGTCAATCGCCTAATAAGTTCAGGTTTTTTCCGGTTTTCCGGGGCAATTCTCATGTTTTTCTCAGGTTGCGTATCTGTGGGGTTCGAAGCGTAATAAACTCGATTATGTTTTGATTGTATAAATAAAGGCGTTTGTGAAATCAGAAAGTTGACAGAAAAATGTAGCACGGTGAAAACAACAATATTTTATAACATAAATAATTGAAAATAAATTAGTTACAAATTTTACCTTTTTTGCTTTTATTATAGTTTTTATGGAAAAATATTGCCTTTTATGATAATATTTAATATATAAACTAAGTAAGCTTGTTGTTACTTCTTAGCCGGCCGGACATTTCAATACCGGCAATCCACGGAATATGAATGGTTTATGCAGGCTAGGCAATATAGATAAACTACGAGTTTCGTAAGCAGCAAAGGACAGGGAAGGGAAGTATGAATTCACTACAAATCTATGCGGTTGTATTGTGTGTTTTTGGTCTCTGGGAGGGGGCTGCCGAGGGGGCGGTCCGTCTGGAATTACAACACGCCGATGGGCAAACCGCATTTGACCCAAACAGTCAGGGTTTAATGGTCGGTACCCCTTTGTTTTTCGTCGTTATCAGCGACGATGATTTGGATGCCACCTCTGGTTACGGCGCTCAGATTCTGATGCCGGTGGCAGACGCTAGCCTGGCGGAATTGTCCTGTCGCGGTGAAAGCTGTGCGGATTCCATTCTTCCCGCCGCTGAGGGGTTTACAGCGCATTTAGCTCCTACTCTGAATACGAATACAGGATTCGCAGGGTATGAGATGAATCCGCATTTTATGGGCTCAGCGGGAGACTGGTTTATTTTGGATTACATCCCTGAAAAACCCGGCGATGTCGAAATCCAGTTTAATGTTACCCATGAAGAGGATATCTTTACCGTCAGCGTTTTTACGATTAATCAGGTTCCCACGCGTGATTTTAATGATGATGGCGAGGTTGATCTTTTCGATTTTTCCTGTATTACAAAGTATTGGTTGGCCCAGACGGGAGATGCTCCCGATATGGCGGCGACTCTTGATATCCATTTGGACGGTACGATAGATATGCAGGACCTGTCTGTGTTTCTCGAATATTGGCTATTGCCATAGCCGGTATGGGTTCAATTAAATCTCAAAACGGGCGTATGGCTGTACTTTCTTTTCACGCCATAGCTTTTTCCTGTATTTTCGTATGAATTGAGCATTTTTTTATCAACTATTTTTCCATTTCAGTCGCCTTCGATTAAAGATTAGTTATCGAATGGTGTTCATTTTTGGATAAAAAGGTGGGTGGATTATCATGAAATGGGAGATAGTTATTATGAAATTAAGGTATTTTTCCCTTGCTCTTGTTGTCCTGGTTTTGATCGCCATCGACGTACCCGGCGTCACGCAGGATGTTTCCAGCAGCGAAATCGACCTGATCTTACAGGTTCTTACCAGCCGTCAGCAGACATCATGGCTTGATAAAGGGTCGGCCCAGGTTATCCGCACTCGCTATCAGGCGGCTAAAACGGACGATCTTTATCTGGTGGAACAAAAAGTTCTTGAAGCCCGGCAGCAGTATCTCGACAATCCACGCAAAATCGTGCAATCCGAAGAAGGGCAAATGTTGAAATATGAGGCCATCCCATTTAACGTTCGCTATGATATGCTGAATGAATGGCGGATGACCACCCGGTACAACATCGCAGTTGATGGTGAAAAATTTCTCCAGGAATCAGAAAACATCTCCCGGGAAGATTCCTATCCGATTCCCGATACCGCCACCTATATGTATGAATATTTCAACCTTGACTGGAATCGAGGATATATTGTCGCCTGGGATGGAGAGAAAAATACAACCTGTAATCCTGGCATGGGCGATGCCGTCATTCAGGCCGCCGATGAGTGTCCCTCTCCCCGCAAACTGCGCGTCTTACAGGCCGGTCTGCTTCCGTGGGGTTTCAGCAAGTATTCATATCAGAATCTAAAACAATGTCCCATCGACGGTCGGCATGTCGAGGTTGGAGATCATACGGAAATCGAATTGACGATTCAGTTTTCCACGGAGCAAACGCTGATTGTCAGGGTCAATCCGGACCTTGATAATGTGGTAACGCGTTATGAATCTGTCTGGCCGAGCCGGGTGACGATAGTAACCTGCGATGATTATTTTGACATGGATGGTCGATGGATGCCTTCTTCCGTAACCAGTGAAGAATACTCATTGGCAGCTAATAAGCTCCTTCGCAAAGAAAGTTGGGCGTATTCCATCGTCAGCAGCGAAACGCCCGATGAATCCGCTTTTCAGGTTGCCATCCCCGTAGATGCCGCTGTTGTATATATGCCTTCTATTGCCGTCGGTCCCGTGAAGTATCATTATCCGGCAAAACAGCCCGAACGATTGCATGGTTGGCTGGAGATTAAAGCGCGAATGGACGCCGGCGAATTGCCGGCGGATAATTGTGCCGCGGCGGCACTGGAGGTGGTTTTGCGCAGCCTCGGATTGACATTGACCTCCGTTGAAGTCGATGGATTACTGGAACCGGATGGGCACATGGTCAGCTTGTACAACATGCGGCAGGCGCTGCTTGATAAGGGATTGAGCTGCAAGGTTGTCCAGACCGACCCGGCCGCTCTGGCATCGCTGACGAACTGCCGGTTTATCGCCTACTATCCCCAACGCATGCATTATGTCGTGCTCGATGAACTCAATAGTGAAGATGCCAGAATAATCGATCTGACCGGTAACCGGATTTATCAGCGTCTTTCTTTGGCAGATTTTCAGTATGATTGGTCCAGCGGAATCATACTGGCCGTAACCGATGCGCCGTTCGATTCGTTCAATCAATTATCGGAAATTGACGTTGATCTTATGAAAAGCTTTCTCGGAGGCGAGGGGTACAGATGCATCTATTTCTATCAACCAGAAGAAATATATTATTGTTCACCTCCATTTCAAGGCAGTTGCGACTCATATTATTATCATTATTATGAACGCTGGCAGTGCGAAACGACTCCCAGCGGCACCTGTTCTACCGAACGTCTGCCGCGGTTAAGAATCTGGGATTGTGTGTATGATTCCGGCGATTGCACTATAAGTTCTGAGCCTTTGATCACCTATTACATTAATGCCTGCCTGTGATGGGGTGAAGTGCAAGAGGTGAAAACCCGTTACGAAAGTATATCTCATTGACATCGGCGTCAATATCGTTTAGAATCTGAATCATAGTGTATTCTTTTCGAGGACGCCGGATGAGACATAAAGGCTTTACGCTCATAGAGTTAGTTGTTGTTATCGTCATAATCGCCATTCTGCTGTCGATACTGGCGCCGTGCCTGATCGCTGCACGGGAGAGTGCTCGTAAGGTCGTTTGCGGTCATCAATTAAAGCAAATCGCTTTGGGGATTACCAGTTATACGTTGGAGCAGGAGTCGTATCCCTACGCCCATTATTCTTATCCTACCTATGATCTTATACAACCGCCGGGAGGTTGGGTCGGGTTTTCCGGAGATAGATCTGATGGTTGGTGGTGGTTTCATTTTGTCTATTCTGCAGTGGGAACAATTGATGAATTCAAGCAGATCATGAGGTGCCCTTCACGCGATCTGGCCGAGCAAGGGTATGCGGAAAACATCTTGCGGGGCAACTACGGCGTCAATATGTTTGTGTGCAAGATGAATCAATACAGCTATTATTGCCCCTTACCGAAAGATTGTGAGGGAACGCCGTTAAAAGAAGGTATTTCCGGCGACTGTCTGCTGTTGCTGGACAGTGGTTATAGCATGATTAGCTGGCAGGGAGCCACCGACCAGTTATTGAATAAACCCGGCAAAGGCAGGCACTGGAATGCCTATGTGCCCGGCATGTCCATAAACGGCACGCGCATCTGGGAATCCGTCTGGCATGACGATGCGGTGGAAGGCCGCCATTTAAATCGAAGCGTTAACACTATTTATGTTGACGGACATCTGGAATCCCGTCACGCTGACGAACTGTATCTGAGCGAAGGGGATATCGCGGCTGACCGCTTCGGCGTTTGGAAACCGTAATCAGTTTGACCGCGTCAGGGTGTAGTAGTACTCATATCTGCTTTGCAATTGATATGAAGTATCATGGGGGTGGCGAACGTAGATATCCAGTTGGAGCGGCAGGTCTTTTTCTTCATCGACGAAAAGACGGAACAGGTTCGGCATCGACATTTGCTCGCCCGAAAGTTTCATTTCAAATACAGCGGTAACAGTATTCTGCTTGTTGATGGATTCGTTTTCGATACGCTGCCAGTTAGAGTGGGCGTTATCACCGAAAGCCGAAGGGAAATCCCCCGAGAAGGTGCGGATGAATTTTTGATAAAACGCCAGTTCTCGTTTGTCAAGCTGACGGGTCGTTGTCTTGCCGGTTTTCAGGTTCTGGACCGTATGAGTATGCTGATTTACATCCCAGGTTTCTATCAAATCTTCTGAGATTATCTGGAAATAATTATCTTCGCGGGAAATAATTTTTTCCATTTGAGTTCTGACGGCATCAGCGGAATTCGAAGAATCCGGCAGAATAAAGGAAAACCTGATGTTTTTCACATGAATATAGGGTTTTTTCAGCACACTTGACGTGATTTTGTCCATTTTTACCGCCCCTGCCTGCTGAGAGCTGTAGAAAAAAATAAAACCAATCATCAGGCAGGCGGCGACGGCAATCTGGGAAAGGGGATTCCGCAGGGGATTGCGTCGTCGTTCAGGAGCAGCAATGGAAGGTATCGCTTTGTAAGGTCGCGAATTTATCAGGTTATTGCTTTTATCTGTATGATATTTCGTATTTTCAACAGTTATAACCAGAGGCCAGTCGTCATAAATGGAATCAATCGTTTCGGAACGATCCATGCGGTTATGATTAATCCGGCAGGTGGTTGCTATGCCGGAATCCTCTTTTTCCAGAAAGTTGTAGAAATTCTCATGGAAATCGATGATTTTTTGCAAGCATCTCGGATTATCCCTTAAATGCTGAAGCAGGGATTCCCTGAATTGACATTTATCGTCATCCTGCGGTTTGAAACTGTCTGGTACGACATAATCGAAAATGTCCGCATGCTTGACCTGATCGCAGGGAAAGTGGTCTGACCTTTCGGGTATATTGAGGAGGGTTTTCCGGCGGCCATCCTGAATCAGATCGCGACAATCACGGCATTGGGTAAAATGCTGCAAGGCCGCAGGGGGTATATTCTTAAATGACAATTTGATGAAATTCTGTATGTGCTCTTTAGCTTTCTGGCAGTCCAGTGGTTTGGCGGTCCGCCTGAAGACCATTAATTGCGAAGTCTGGGCGGCTTGTTTTTCATTTAAATTAAAGGATTGCAATAATTTATAGTTTTCCTGACAGGAAGGGCAGTTGTCGAGATGGATGGTTATGGGCGTGGGGACAGAAGGGAATTGTCCCGGTTGAGACAGCAGCGGTAAAAAGGGGCCCGCGATCCTGCAGTCCACAGGCAGGTTGATATAAGCAAATTGTCGCGACAGGAGATTAATCTGTTTATGATTGCGTTGAGAGAATCGCTGACTGGTAGAACACTTTTCGAGATCGGTTTTGAGTTCGCTGATTTCGTGGTGGCAGAGGGAGCAATGTCGGATATGATCATATATTTCCGCCGGGATATCCTCACGGAATTCCTGGAGAAGAAAATCATAATAATATTCTATTGCCCGGGGGCAATCGGCATTGTGCGTGACCATTGTTAATCCTTGTTTAGCATGATCCGACGAATTTTACTTAAGCCTGTTGATATATAACGGATAACGGTTTTCTTTTTTACGCCCATTTTTTCGGCGATTTCGTCCAGGTTCTTTTCATGCACGTATCGCATGTGCATCGCCCTGGTTTCGGCTGGCGAGGTAAAATTCTGGACAAACCGAAATGCTTTCTCTGCATTATAGGATGAATTTTTTGGAGATACAGAATAATTTCGCGAAATTTTTATATGAGAGGCATATTGGTTAACATGTTCCCGGTAGCGGATAACGCGTCTTTTTGCATCGATCACGTGGTTTACCACGGCTTTATAGAGATACCCTTTGATGTTCGTCGTATTTTCAGGTATGGGCCTGGTGATCAGGAGCAGGAAAAAATCCTGGTAAATGTCATCGACCAACTCCGGGTTTTTGACCTGTCGGGCAATGACGGTCCGGATAAAATCACCATGCTGACCAAAAATATCTTCTGCCTGCAAGACGTGATGCGATGTTGAATTTCTATTAGCCAATGCTGTCACCTGAAGAATAGTTAAGCGTGATTATCGTTATTTTCGGGCCATTTTGCAATAAAAATTTAGATAAGCGTTCAGGCAATTTCGAAAACTTGTTTACGCCGCTTACGGCGGCATACAAAACAAAGTCGTTATCAGGAGTTATTCTATATCCAATCGGGTAAAAGTCTAAAGTGGCTTAACCCATTTATTTACAAATATTTATGGATAAAAAGGGGGTGAAGGGGGTGTGATGGGAAGCCGTATTAAAAAGGTAGAGACGTCGGGTGACGTCCCTACCTGAAAACAAAATCCAGTATATTGAAAAGAAAGCTATTACAGTCCGGTGTAGTTCAGCCAGGAAACTGACAGGGTTATCAGGTCATCAAGATTCACGACACAGTCGTCGTTGAAGTCGGCGGGATCGCGTGTGCCGATGCCTTCACCTTTAGCGGCTTCGCAGCCGTCGGCGTACACCTTGACCGTTACGGAATCCGTTACCGAGGGATTTTTGCCATCATCTACACTGAAGATGAAGCTGAAATCGGTGGCATTGGGGATCGCACCGCTGAAGTCAACCGAGATGTTTTCGCTGTTGAGATCGCCGACCAGATCCGCGCCTGCTGGGTTGGCCGGGTCTTCGCTCCAGGTGACGGTGACGGCACTGATACCGTCGTCTTCGTAACTGCCGCTCAGATCAGCGCTTGCGGAGCCGTCGGCCAGGAAGGTGAATTGATCGTCCCCGGCGTTGACATTAAACGGCGGTTCGTTGATTACTTTGACGGTGAAAGTAACCGGTTCGGATAACGTGGGGCCGGCATCATCATAAGTCACTTCGGCTTTAACGGTATAATCGCCTATTGGTCTGCTGGGCCAGACGAAGGAATAGAAGCCGTTGCCGTCGCCGACCGAATCGACGCCGATCGAGACCAGATTGTCCGGGGCTATTTCTTCGAAGAATTCCACCTGAACGACATTAGGATCGCGGAGAACCCGGGCGGTGAGGGTGATATCTTCATTGACGTCAAAGATGGCATTGTTTTGGGGAGCGGTAATACCGATAATCGGGACTTCGACGATCTGGTAACCGCAGCACCAGCCTTTGCTACCGGGATTGCGAAGGGTCGCCACCGTTAAACTGGAACCGCTCAGTTCCGGGAACAGGACGTAATTGCCCTTAACGCCTGGCGAGCTATCCGTGCCGGGAATGCATTCAGTGAAACTGTTCAGGTTGGGCACACTCAATTGGTTCCACCAGCAGAAAGTATTGGGGCCGCTGTTGATGTTAATCCTGACGCTGCCCTGGAACGTCCCAAAACCCATATAGACGTAA
>CAYZXY010000008.1:0-2645 GCA_964482555.1 uncultured Pirellulales bacterium | reverse complement strand
GTTGATGTTAATCCTGACGCTGCCCTGGAACGTCCCAAAACCCATATAGACGTAAACATCATAGTTGTCAAAGGGGATGCCTGAAAAGTTTGCCGTGGCACCAGGATCTCTGGTCCGCCTGCTGAATAATTTCTGGATATTTGTTGGAGTAGTGACGTTTTGTGAATTGGCGTTGCTGAAGTTGCCAAGAGAGCCGGTGAAAAAGAGCGTACCCGCTGAATCGCCGTTATTGTCGGTTATTGAAACAGTGTCTGCCGATCCTACCACATCCGTATTGACCCAGTTCTTCATGGGGACGACGCCGGTGACGTCATTATTGGGATCGAGTTCATAAGTTGTTTGTCCCGGGTCGTGGATGTTGACGCTGATCGCTCTTTGCGCCAAGGCCAGGGATGACATTCCCAGGATCGCCATCAGAAAAAACGTGAGCGGCATCTTTTTGTTCATCATATCTGTCTCCTTAAAAAAAAAATTAATTATAAACCATCTGCTGAGACGACAGCAGATCATAAACAACATGAATAAACCTTTTTGCAAATCCAGTGCCCAATCGCGGGTGAAAAGTCCAGGCAAGGGCGGGCTTAAACTTTTTACTCGCACATAATTATGTTCCGCTAAATGGATCATCTTAATCGGAGCGACTATAAAATCTGAACAAGAGCTGTTTTTACATGACACGTATGATTATAATTGTTTTGAGGGGAAAATAAAATAGACTATTTTTATAATATATAGACGATTTTAAGAATAGCGGGTTTTTGTTTTAGCACAAGTGCTGCAAGCATGGCTATAATGATATTGATATTACACCAATAAAACAGCGTCAGGGTATTCAGGTCGAGCAGACCGCAACCCGTTTAACCGCCAAGACACAAAGCCACGAAGTGAATCACGAAGCCATTACTGTTTTCTGAATAATTCGTTATGGTTGGAGAACACGGGATATCTCGATCGAAAGCGGTAATTATTGATGCCGTTGGGAAATAAGAGACCATTGCATTTTATGTCGCAATCGATTATAAGTAATATTCAAATTGCAGCCCGTTCGTGTCGAACAATGCGTAAGTTGGATATGTCGTCAATTAAGAAAACAAAGAAGCAGTGTGCTTTTAGACTTTTTTTGTATTATTGAAAGGGAGTCAGTCATGTTTAAATTTCGTGGTGTATTGCTGATTTTTGTGTTGTCGGGGTTCGTGATAGTTTCGTTGCAGGCAGCTGAAAACAAGGTTGAAGCTGAGCATGTGGTGGTCATTGCGCAGGACGGGCATTTTGCCGGCTGGCCGGCAAATAACGGCGTCTGGATCTGGGAAGGAAAGGAAATTCTGGTTGGATTTTCGCTGGGGCAGTATCAGGTGAGCGGCGGGCATAATATCAGCGACCGCGATATTCGCAGCATGCTTGCCCGAAGCACCGACGGCGGGAAAACGTGGACGACTTACGACCCGGAGAATTACGTGGGTGATGGCGAGGAGCCGACGGCATTAAAAAAACCGATCCGATTTAACGCGGAGGGGTTTGCTATGCGGATGTACGGTACGGCATATCATGGGAATGATGACCCACAAGGCGGCTTTTTTTACAGTTACGATAGAGGGCATACCTGGCAGGGGCCGCATCGTTTTGGCAATATTCACGAGTTGGATATTTTTGATAATAAGGAGTTGACGCCGCGGACGGATTATGTCGTGCTGGGCGAGAAGGAATGTCTTGTTTTTATATCCGCCCGTATCAAGGGGCGGTTCGGCACCGATAAATACTGCTGCTTTGGAACGAAGGATGGGGGATTGTCGTTTGAGGTGGTGTCGTGGGTGGTGCCGTGGTCGGATGGATCGCGGGCCGTCATGTCGCAAAGCGTTCATTGTGGAGACGATACATTTGTTTCCGTGGCACGCCGCAAGAAGGGTCGAGATAGCTGGATAGACGCTTATCGATCAACCGATGGTGGGAAGAGCTGGTCCTTTGCGGGCAAGGTCGGAGATACGGGCAAGGCAAATGGCAATCCGCCGTCGCTGGTAAAAATGCATGACGGAAGGCTTTGCTGTGCTTATGGCAACCGGAACGACAGGCAGATACTGGCGAGTTTCAGCGACGACGAAGGCCAGAACTGGAGCGAGCCGGTTGTTATACGCGATGATTATTATTCCGGGCATAAAGACCAGGATCTGGGTTATTGCCGGATCGTGCAGCGGCAGGATGGGAAACTGGTCGTCATATATTACTGGGCGGCGAAGGAGCATCCGCAGCAGCATATAGCGGCCAGCATCTGGGATCCGACAGGTGAGTAATGTGGGAGTCAGGGCGTGAAGCCGATGGCGTTGTATAGACATGCACCCAGATAACTCAAACGGACCGAAAGTCAATTATTTATATCAAAAATCAAATATCCCAATGCAGAATAGAGCCTGCGGTGCATGTTTCTGCAACAGGAACCAGGCACTGTCTGAAAAGTCGGGTGTCGGCCCGAATGCGAGCTTTTTTTCGACTGGCGTTAACAGCGAAGCAGGCGATGCTTATTTTATCGCCGATGGAGCGGAATGAAACCAGGCGGAAAAAGGGCCGCTCGAAGCCAACGTGAGTTTTCAGACAGTGCCAAGTTATAAATACTTTTCATTTTGCTTCGGTCAGAATGAGCAACTAAAAACAAT
>CAYZXY010000007.1:0-76958 GCA_964482555.1 uncultured Pirellulales bacterium | reverse complement strand
ATAATTACTGGAAAGACCAAAGAAAACATGCAGCATAAGCCTGCCAGAAATAAATGTCGCACACCTTTCTCGCCCGACAACATACTAAGTCATTGCCTGCCAACACGATATCTCCTATAATGGCGGTTTTGCTGACAATTGCATTATTCCTGTTTTATACCCAACCGGCAGGGATTTCCGGGCAGGTTTATCCATAAACTCTTTTCTTGCAATTAGTTATGGCTGACAAAAAAACGGAACACAAAGAGCCGCGAAAGCGAAAACTCAATCGGAAGCAGTATATAACGATTTCATGAAAAAGAAAATAACGTCCATAATCTGGTTGATCGTGGCCCTGGGGGCTCTGACGTTTCTCATCTTCCGAACGCCCCGCAAGGATTTCCAGCAGGCGATCAGCGGCATCGAATGGTCCTGGGCTGTCATAGCCTGCCTGACCTACATGCTCTCGCAGGCGCTGCTGGCGCTGAGATGGATACCCCTGCTGAAAGTGCAGGGCGTACATATTTCGCTGTGGCAGGCTGTCCGTCTGACATTTCTGGGGCTCTTCTATAATAATTTCATGCCCGGCGCCGTCGGCGGCGACTTGCTCAAGGGCTGGTACATCACTCACCACGGCGAAAAACATCAGCGGGTGGGCGCTGCCGTCACTGTGTTTGTCGATCGGCTGGTCGGCCTGATCGGTATCATTCTGGTTGCCGGTGTGGCCAGCCTCTTTGCCGGCTCAGAAATCGCTTATAATGACATCCAGATTCGCTGGCTGATCTGGGCCATCATGGGAATGATGATCGTCTCAGGAAGCGTATTTCTAAGCCATAAAATTCGCAGGGCGCTGCTCATTGGTCATTTGCTGGAAAAACTGCCCTTTCATAAATTTCTGGTTAAAATCGATCAGGCCATCCAGATCTATCGCCATCAGATCAGAGTAATCATGCTCTCACTGCTCCTGACAGCTTTGATCCAGGGCATAGCGATATTCGCGGTCTGGATGCTGACCAGAGCCTTAAAGCTGGATGATGTCACTTTCTTTGACTGCCTGATTATTATGCCCATTATCTGGGTCATCAGCGCCGCCATTCCCGTACCGGGAGGCATCGGCATCATTGAAAACGGCTTCATCTATTTTTTCATGCTGGTTATCAATTCGGAAAACCCCGCCGCGGCCAAAGGCGGTGCGGCCGCCCTGGCGCTGCTCAATCGTATCATGATCTGTATCAGTTCGCTGCCGGGGGCGCTGGTGCCGGTTTTCGGCGGGCACCTGCCTCGACACAAGGATTTGCTGCAAGGAGCAGAGCGGAAGGAAGCGACCGAGACACAGGATTTTAAAACGGACAATACCACCGTCGAAAATCCTGGTTCCAGTTCTCCCTGACAGGAATACGACACTATGGACCTTATGACAAAACTGAACATTTACTTCACTTTGCCGCTCGGCGCCTATCTGATCGGAGCCATCCCCTTCGGCTATCTGATCGGCCGGCTGCGCGGCGTCGATGTACGCACGCAGGGCAGCGGCAATATCGGCTCGACCAATATCGGCCGGGTGCTGGGAAAATCGTGGGGCTATTTCTGCTTTGTGCTGGATGTTCTCAAAGGAGCCCTGCCAGTTATTGGTGCAGCCTGGTATCTCAGAAGCAGCTATCCCATGGACGACTCGTCGCTTTTACCCCCTTCCGCGCAAATTATGTGGCTGGTGATCGGCGGCGGCTGTATTCTGGGGCATGTGTTTCCCGTTTATCTCAAATTTCGCGGCGGTAAAGGTGTAGCCACCTCGCTGGGTGTTATGCTGGGCATCTGGCCTTATTTCACATTGACGGCGGTTCTGGCATTGCTGGTCTGGCTGGCGATATGGGGAATGTGGCGTTATGTTTCGCTGGCTTCGATTACCGCCGCGGTTTCGTTCCCGATAGGGTTTTCAGTCTTATGCTGGCGTATTCCCGGCTGGAACCTTATGGAACTATTGCCGCTGATGATTTTCGGGTGTTTGATGGCCCTGCTGGTCATTGTCCGGCATCTCGGGAACATCCAGCGTCTGCTGAACGGCACGGAAAAAAAAGGTAAGCCCAGGCAAGACACTAACAAAAATCCCTCTCAAACGCATTCATAGCTATGATGATTCGAAAACACATATATTACAGCGGTCATGTTCATGGCGTCGGCTTTCGCTATACTACCCGGCAGGTCGCCGGCGGTTATAACGTTAGCGGTTTTGTCAGAAATCTTCCCGACAGCCGCGTCGAGGTCATCGTCGAAGGTGAACCGGGAACCGTGGACGCCTTTCTGGACGATTTGTCCGATACCATGGGCGGTCACATTCGGGATGCTGTTATCAATGACGAGCCGTACCAGGGAAATTTTACAGATTTCACCATTGAATATTGATCATGTCCCATCACCACCCGTTCCAGCAACTCAAAAACAACCCCAATCGGTTAGAAACTCCGGGCGGGTCCGGGCGTAAGCTTTTTATCTGCAAACAATTACGTTCTGAAATAAGGGGTAATTTCAATCGTAACGCGTACACCAAAACCGACCAGCCCATCTTTTACGCATTTCAATAGCTTCCAGCCTTTTTCGATGATAAAATTGTGTAAGAGTTGCTGTTGTGCAACATCTTGATAATTGAAAAAGTATAAACCATTCGGGAACGAGCAATCCCGAAAGGGTAAAACGTATTACATTGAAATGAAACACTAACGTTTACCCAAAGGGTATGAGAATTCTCGCCAGGGCCAGTCGTAAAGGATTTGCCCGCACATAGTTACTTTTGGACAAAACAGAAATTTTCAATTGGAACGAGTTATAGATATGGTCACAGGATGATCATAATAAGAAAAATGGTTGAAAGCGAGGTTATAATCAATGAACAGATTTATAAATAATATCAGGACCTTTATATTGCTGGCGATACTCATGGCGCTTTTTGTTTTGGCTGGAAATGCGATTGCCGGACAAAGAGGGATCATTTTTGCCCTGTTTATCGGTGGTTTCATGAATATTATCGCCTATTTTTACTCCGATAAAATTGCGATTGCCACCATGCGTGGCAGCCGAGTGACGGAGGATGAGGCGCCAGAACTGATGCGCATGGTCCGGGAACTGTCGTCCAAAGCTGAGCTGCCCATGCCTCAGGTTTATATCTGTCCGCAGCAGGCACCCAATGCGTTTGCGACCGGGCGCGGCCCCGGCAATGCGGTTGTTGCGGTAACGGAAGGCATATTGCAGGCGTTGAATTATCAAGAACTGCGAGGTGTGATTGCTCATGAAATCGCTCATATCAAGCATCGTGATATCTTAATACAATCTGTGGCCGCAACGATTGCCGGAGCGATCAGCGCATTGGGATATCTGCTGTTTTTTATTCCGATAGGCAATGACGATGAGGAAGGCGGCGGAAATCTTCTTGTGGCGTTGGCCATGATGATTCTGGCGCCGATTGCCGCGGCCATGATTCAGATGGCAATCAGCCGCAGTCGGGAATATAATGCGGATAATTATGGTGCGGAACTGGTTGGTGACCCGATGCCGCTGGCGATCGCATTGGAAAAACTGCATAATTACAACAAGCAGATTCCCATGCGGGTGCCGGTGGACAGCCAGCGGAGCATGTTCATTGTCGAGCCGTTTCTGGGTAAAGGCGCCGCTGACTGGTTTAACACCCATCCGTCTCTGGAAAAACGCCTCCAGGCCCTGATCGGCCGGCCACAGGTGTAACAACGATTCGAAAATAAGATACAATTAATGATTTTCAGAATGCGACCACTGTTCCAGAGGAAATCTCAGGATAGTGGTTTTTTTATCGCGAACGGCAGTGATGCTGCAAGGTAATGCTTCGTGCAGGGATAACTGCCACGAGCCGTCATTCGCCGGTTCGATGTTATACTCCATTTGGCTGCACTTGATTGTGACGTCACTACCGAGGCCGGCCTCGCCTCTTATCGTCGAGTCTTCGCCGCTTCGTTCAAAACCGGTAACACAGATAAACGGCTCCTCATCCCGCAAGGCATGATGATACGCCGTCATGGCAGCCACCTCCTCTTCAGAAGGGTCGAGAAATGACGGCCCCACCATCATTTCCTCGACAATTTCCATTAAATGCTTTTCATCAAGCCGGGCAAACTCCTCACCGTAAAAACTGCCCTGCGAACCATGACATCGTGAGCAATGCTGTTCAAATGTCGTCACCGGCCCCAGATCCAGTGATACGACATGAACAGCACAGAAATCCGGCAAGGTATCGCCTCCGCCTTCAGTCTGGTGCATATTTTCCTTTTCCAAATTACACCCTGGAGTTATCGCCCCCACCAGCAAAACCGTCCCCCATATCACCCGGCATAACACATTATTCATATATATTCCTTACCCGGATAACCCGGAATTCCGTGCTGGTTTCGTCATTTTTGATTTACTTGCCCTTTTGCGCAAGGTTCATCTCATAAGAACTAATACTATCATAATTCCATTAACGCTTCCCTTTATAACTCAGGCGATATACTTTGTGTCCCCAGTCATCGCTGATCAGAAGCGAGCCGTCCGGCGCAACTACGACATCCACCGGCCGTCCCAGCACCGTTTGATCGTCAGTAATAAAGTTCACCCATTTCAATTCCCCGTATGGTTTTCCCTCATCAAAAAACACCCGTGTCACGCAATATCCCGATCGAACGCGGCGATTCCACGAGCCATGGTATCCTACAAAGGCATCCCCTTTAACTTCTTTGGGAAACTGCCCGCCATCGTAAAATGCCATGGCGTTGGGTGCCCAGTGGGCCCCGGTCGGCCACTCGGGCGGTATCGTCCTGGCCGCCAGCTCCACAATATCATCCCGGTCCATATACTCATAACGCGGCAACTTATCCCCCGTAATAAACGGATGCCCGTAATAGCCGCCCTCGACAAGATGGTTCATTTCGCAAGGCGGATTCAAATCCGTTATCGGCTGCTTCCTAGGCCGTCTCTCACCGCCGCGGGCCTCCATAACGCGGCCGAACCAATCACTGCCGTGGTCCATACCCCATATTTCACTGGTACCCGGCCTCACAACCAGCTTCTCCGTATTACGCAGGCCCGAACAGAAAAGCTTTTTATCCGAGCCATCCAGTTTGAAAGACCATATTTTCAACCGTTCCGTGTCTGATTCATCTGTAATATTGCCGCTGCAGCCGATGCCGGTATAAAGGCGATCGTTAAGAATCAAAACCGGCCGCCACCAGTGGCCACCGCCGCGGGGAATGCTGCCTTCGTGCAAAATTGTTTCCTGCTCGTCCTGAATGCCGTCGCTATCGGTATCACGTCCGCGAAAAACCTCTCCGGTTTCAGCATACCACAACCAACCGTCATGCCAATACATACCATGCACCGTCGGGTGATTATCCGTAAAAGTCATGACCGTCTCGAAATAGCCGTCGCTGTCTTTATCCATACAGCATTTGATTTGCCCCGTGTGCGGCAGCGACACATACAATCGCCCGTCATCATCAAACGCCATAAAACGCGGCCGTTGAAAGCCTGACACGGCCACGCTCAATTCATAGCCGTCGCGCACCTCGATTCGGGAATCGACCTCCGGCTGTCCCCAAAGGGGAGATAATACCATAAATACTGAGATAGCAAATGATAACAAAAACTTAACATTCATCCTTTCAAGCCTCCAAATGTCTGTAAGAGTAAACAGAGATTCTCCCCCACACGGTTCAAACCGTCACGAACTGAACTTAATCCGTGCTGAACCACATTTTATACTCGCTTTGCTTAACGCTGAATAGGCCGGGGACGAGTTGGATTAAGCTCGCTGTTAGGGCGATCCATAATATCCTGACCTGACTCTTGATCGTCGCTGCCGTTACCATCGCCATTGCCGAACGATGGACGCCCATAATAATACCCCGGACCATAATAGGTGGGCCGGCCATAGTTAATATAGGGTCCGTAATAGCCGTCATCAAACCGTTGACGATAATCACGGCGGCCCACCTCACGCGGCGAGGTGGGAAGTGTTTCATCTTCAAGCCGTCTCAACTGCCAGTTCAAGTCACGATTAAGGAAAGAGAAATCGTCCTGTAAATTCTTGATGTCGTCCTTTACGGCAGTAAGAGCTCGATTGAGACGATCATTCTCCTGCTTCAATTCTTCAAAACGCTGGTTTAATGTCGCCTTGTCTTCCAGTTCCAGCAACCGGGCGCGGTCCTGAGTTTCACGAACCCAGACTTCCCGGTCTTGATTCAAATCCTCGATTCTCTCTTTAATGCTGTTTATTCTCGCCACATTTTTCTGAGGATGATCCTGCAGTAGCCGCAAGGCCTTCTCGTAAAACCGGATTGCCTGAATAAAATCATCAGGATCGTTTATGAAATCGCCGGTCTGGCCGGCAAAATATCGGGCGACGTGCTCATAGTAATCCAGTTCCGTCATGGTGCGAATTGTCCGGGTGCGGATATTAATAATGCGATAGGGATAGGTAACGCGTTTGATTTTGCCGTCTTCAAGAACATCCAGCGTTATTCCATTACCGTCGTCGAAGACGACGCGACCAGAAACCAGTGTTTCATCTGTCAGATAAAAACTGCTTAACTGCACCATGTTCACTGGTTTTTCATTCATTTCCATTCCCGGCTGACTGACATTCGCTTGTGGCGGGTCCATTGTCTGAGCGTATAAAAGACTGGAAAAACATGCAAAAATACCGGAAAAGATGACCATGAATAATACCTTTGGCATCATAATAAACTTTTTTTTAAGCAAAGCCTCCATGTTTTCTCCTTTTCAGTTTGAGCGTTCATAAGCCATTGAGACGGGGCTTACCTGACATAACTATTTCATATACAGCACATTACAACAATATCATCCAGAGGAGGATGCTGTAAAACCAAACGTGTTTGTAACAGTATTATATACATAAAATTATTGTTCAATGGCTATTTTTTTCAGAGCCTTTCCGGCAGCGTCTCGCACCGATTCCTCCAAATCGTTCTGCTGTGCTGCCCGCAGAAATGGCTCGCTCATAGGATCGGCAATTTCACCCAGACTTTGCGCCGCGGACCGCCGGACGTTAGAATGTTCATCATTCACCATGGCATTAATCAGGGATATAATGGAACGGTTCTGCTTGTAACGAGCCATGTCGCGAACGGCCTTCTCTCGCAGTTCATGCCGGCCATAGCGCAAATCCTCCATCAGACCGACCAACGGCTGGGTGCCATGCTGACGCGGAGGACGATAACCACTATCCACTAAAGGAACCGCTGTAGTCATTTCGAGTTGCCCCAATACCTCCACGGTTGCCTGGCGTAGTTCGTCATCGACCAGTTCCTGCGACAATCGCTTCAATGGCTCATAGATAGAGGCAGCTCCCATTTCGCCGATGGATTTAATCGCGGCAAGACGCACGTCCTTACTGACATCGTTATAAATCACGTCCAGTAAAACGGCGATGCTGGTCGTCCGGGGATAATTTTTCAGTTCATTGACGGCCAGATTTCTTTCCCGTGTCGTGCCCAGCATCGATTTTTCGATCAGAAACTGAGCGCGCGGCATTGCATCAACCGGCGGATTCAGATCGAAGGGCTCGACTCTGGGTTTTTCAAAGGTGACTTCCGGGATTTGCATATAGAAAGTGCCGGGGCCGGTGCTGACCTGAACCACCTCCAGCGGCGGGCGATTCCAGGGATATTGATAGCGTACGGGCTTGCGATAATAATAATCCAGTCCACGCCAGTAATAGCTCTCCCGATAACTCCTGTAACTATAACCGCTACCGACAGGTCTGCCATGTCGGCCGGTATAATGAGGGGCATAAGTCTCAGAAGGTGAATAGCCAAACCGGCGGCCGGAATGGCTCAGACTGGCATAAGTCATACTCGTCAATAAAAAACCCAGCGCCCAGATCAAAAGCCAATATAATCTATTCATCTCGAAACCTCCGAATAAACTTGCCCGTATACCCTGTTGCATTAACCTTTCGCGCTGTTTCAAGAATACTGATTCTGCTTGAAATAGTCCGGTTTGTTGAGGTCAGGCTGACGGCTGCGGCGATGCAAGCATTATATCGAAATTTTCAATACCGCGTTTGAAGGCGCGAATCATGACTTCGTAATCCTCCTGTGTCAGTTCCATGGATTCACGAATCATCATCATGTATTTGCGGCGCACTTCCTGGTTTTTTTCCACCACGGTTTTTCCCTTGTCGGTCAGGGAGATCAGCGGCTGTCGCTGATCCCTGGGATTCGGCCTTTTTTCCACCAGGCCATCCTCGACATACATCGAGCTGATGGCCTGCGAAACCGCGCTGGCGGAGGCTTTGGGCAAATTAGACATTTTCAGATCCTCAAGAATCTCGCTGAATGTCGCCTTGCCTTTGTCATTGACAAATTCCATGATCGCCAGATCGCGTTCTGTCAGACCTGCCGCTTCAACAATTTTAGCCATTTCTGAATTACGATATTTCCGGATCCTCGCGGATAACTCAAACATCAGATTACCTAATGTGTCAGGCAAAGACCTACCTCCTTGTCTAAAACAAAGTTGTCCGGCCAGGAGAAAAGTTCCACGCTTTTTCCAGCCGACCTTTATTCAACTCAACCAAAAAGAGAAAAAGTAACCGTTTACAGAATTATTGTTAAGTTTTGAGCTATAAACCGGCATTTCTCCCGATGTAAATTCGGGGAATCACGATTCCAGCCCAAAAGCAGTCCCTCACTTCGCCTGAGGGGCTATCTTATTCCTGTGAATGGTTACAATATGTATTTAACCTGCCAGAGCAAATACAAATTATAATGAACGCTGTATCGCTTCAATAGCGAATTCCGCTTCGTTTCGAACAAGACGATCGCTGTCATGATCCCGGATATATCTCAGGAAAGGCAGAGCCAGATGATCTTTGATTTCCCCGAGGCTTTCTGCCGCTTCTTCCCGGACAGCGGGATCGTTATCGTTCATCGTGGTATTAATCAGTGCAACCACCGCCTGGGTGCCGTGAGTATTGCTGAGCTTGTCGGCAGCTTCTTCGCGAACGAGTGGATTGCCAAACCGCAGATTCTCCAGATAGACCGCCAACTCGGTCAGCCCGTTGTTCATGGGCGGGAACACGGGGGTGACTTCGAATTTCCCGGCCAGAGAAACCTTTTCCAGTTTTCGGGCGGCCTCCCGTGCCTGGCGGCTTACTTCAATATCCATTTCCGCTTCCGCACTGCGAAGCAGTATCTCATAAGCCCGCGGATCGCCCTTCTCGCCCAGACTGATGGCCGCCAAAGCACGGACCTGGGCGTCGGCGTCGTTAATCAGGGCGTCCATCAGGGCCGCCGTCGATTGGACCGAGTAATAGCCGCCCAGTTCGCGGGCCGCCAGACGTCGGGACTCGACATCATGCCGCAGCAGATAATCGACGTACTGATGCTGCCGGGAGGTGTAGTTATCCTTAACATATACAACTTCTCGCGGGCCGGGCGTGTAGTCAACTTCATAGGAACCATCCCTGAC
This sequence comes from uncultured Pirellulales bacterium, assembly GCA_964482555.1. GTDB lineage: Bacteria > Planctomycetota > Phycisphaerae > Sedimentisphaerales > SM23-30 > CAYZXY01. Next base: position 67,487 of record CAYZXY010000007.1, on the reverse strand, counting down.
AACCACGGTGTTGCTGGTGCTGGCAGGCACGCAATAGACTTTATGCCAGTACCAGGGCACGTATCTGCGAATGTGCAGCCGCCACCTGCTGCCCCAGTGACCGATACTAACCACTGCCCGTGTTGTGGGGTGTCTATAATAATTGTCATCGTAATAGACGACCCGCGTTGAGGGATAATGGTACGGATAGACGCTGGACCAGGAATACCACCAGCTATGCCACCAGGGCTGGACTACCGTCACATTCTTGACCACATTCACCCGTCTGACAACGTGGGTCTGCGGCGGATGATGTGCTCGATAATGGACTGACGTCGAGCGGCGGTAAGATGGCGAACTCCGGATAACCGTCGTTGATGAACGGGCAGGGCTGTCAACGGAAGAACGGGTGGTGGACGACGAACTCCGTACAACGGTACCGCTGGAACGGACAGGACGGTCTGAGCTTGAGCGATAAACCACCGATCTGTCGGCGCTCCTGACAACTGAGGATGTTCCGCTGCGGTAAACTGTCGAAGAGCGGTTCACTGAACCTGTACTGCGTACGACAGAGCTTCTTGAGCGGGTCGGCGTCCGAGTGTCCTGGATGACCGATGCGTCCGAACTACGATATGAACTGGAACGGGTTCCATAATCGATTGTCCTGCTCGAAGGAGAATGGGTCGCTTCGGAACGTGAAGAATCGCCGGATCGGGAGTATCTGCTTGAGGTTCCAGATCGGGACGACCGGCTGTCCGAAGAGCGGGTTCGGGAAGCGGAAGTCCTGACCGTGACCTGTGTGCTGCGGGATGAGCTGCTGCCGGACATTTCGAACGTCGAGCTTCTTTCTGGCCGTATGCTGGATCTGCCGGAGCGGGAAACCGAAGCCTTGCTTATCGAGGCGGACGAAGATGTCCGTGATACGCTGCGGGATGGTGCGGAAGTGGTTGCTTTCTTCGGCGCGGACTGGACCGGCCGTTCTGCCTGAGAGCGCGAAGCATTTTTTTCGCGTTTTGCACGCTTGTATTCCTTCGACCAGTGACGGGTTCGGCCTTCAAGCTGCATCTCCGGAGCGGCCAGAAAACATATGAGCACTAAAACAAGTGGTATAAACAATTTACGGTTCATCGGGCACCTCCTGAGGGTCGTGCCTCTGTTTAGCGTGTAAATGCATCCATTCACATACAGATGAAGAAACCGTTTTCATCACAATTTCATTCATCTTCTAAATGAATTATACACGAAATAATTTATTTGTCAAACAAGTGGTCCCTAAAATGAATAAATTTAAAAAATAATTTCTTAAACACTTTGTTTAGAGTATAGTGCTTCCGAATGAGTTTTCCCCCTTTTTCTCCAACCGGTTTTTATAGTCGTACCGATTGAATTTCCCCGTTTTGGCGGATCATTACATCGCCGGTTTTACCGCCGGGCGGATTTTTCAATTGCATGCAACCGGGTCATACTGTCCACCAGTTCTGCCGGCGGTTCAGAAACGACCGGCAGATCATTTTGAGCCGTCCCCTTAGGAAAGATATTATAAAGCTGATTAACCGGCCCCGTCGGATTGAACAGATAGGCGTAGTTGGCCTTTAATTCGTTGTACCTTCCACGCGGAATCGCATTAGCGAAACGCTTTTGGCGATTCTGAACATTACATACATTGAAAAAACCTTCTTCACCCATGATTAAAAGCGTTGCCAGTTCATTGTGGTTCTTCTCCTGCAAAAGCGGCACCACCTTTCCGTCCACTTCATGGGTCATCCCTTTCACCATGCGATCATATGCCACTGAGAACAAAGCCGAAGCGCTGCGCATCATAGCCGATTCCATCTGCTTTAATTCCGTCAGTCGCCCGCTTTTGATAATGGTAAATATCTTATCCAGAACATTCCAATCCATTAACTCGTTATCAACGGACCACATCTGATATTGCTTGATTCTCTTGGCCACGGCATCTTGAATCAACTGCACCCCCTGGTCGTTATCCTGAACACGCACCGGCGCGGCCAGAGCGATCTGCGTAATAACCAGGCCGCTGGATTCATTCTGCAGCGTTCGTGCCAGGGTCGAAAGCACATTCTGCAGTTCCGCCACAGCGCCGTCACTGCCTGAAACCAGATAAGACTGTATATTCGGCATCGACAGGCCGCGAACCGCCCAATACCGCAATTCCTCGGACTCTCCTTTCAACATATTTACCAGATCGTTTATGACGATGACATTATCTGTATTCGCCAGAACAACAGCCGCAGTCAAACGAATGCTCTTAGCCAATGACTTATCTTCAACATTATTCAAGCCCCGTATTACCCGCAGATATGCCAGTCGGACCACTTTCGCGTACGCATCGGAATACTTCCTACGTGATTCAGCCCCTTCCATGGCATAACGTGAGCCCCCCAGCAAATTCCGGCCGATCAGGGCCAAATCCCCGGCATCATCCGCTTCAAGCAACTCATTGAACTGTTCATTCACATATCCCTTTACAACTTCCAGATCCGCATCTGTCAACACCCGCTTATTTCGGATTGTATCCACTTCGATCCGCGTCACTCCCGACAACGTCTCACCGCACCCGGCCGCGACAATGAGCACCAGACTCCATACAAAAAAAGAATTACGGACAACAAGACTGTTTTGCATCATTACATAGCTCCATACAGGGATAAACGGTCCGGCAGGACCTTACGGTGATGCTTTGGACGGCACCTCATAGTTCCGGCCCGGTATCTCAGGCGCCGGAATTCGATATCCAGTAGAGTAATCACAGCATATTAGAAACTCTAAATCTAAAAATTACCAGCATTTACCGCATCTGTCAAGCAAGTTTCCAGATTGACTGGACAGCAGATTCTCGTTATTATTGCATAAAATGACGAAAAAAAATACCGATATACAATCAGCCCTCATGGGCGTCTTACCCGATGAAGAATAACATATATAGTTATAATAGAACAAGTTACGTTCCCGGCTAACTGGAATCCTGACAAGAAATTTCAGTAAAAAGCCAACTTAACTATTGGAGAGCAACATGCAAACCTTTGAAAATACCCCATCGGCACTCGCCGACATGGAGGCCCGGATTTTAAAGATTCGGGACTCTCTTTGACCTGCCTGCCAAAAAAACCGAAATGGCCGAACTGGAAAATCTGATGAGCCAGCCCGGCTTCTGGGACGATCAGGAAACCGCCCAGCAGACTATCATTAAACTGAAATCCCTTAAATCTCACATTGATCCAATCGAAAAGGTTGCAACGGAGATCGAAGAACTCCAGATCCTCTGGGAGATGGCCGAAGAGGAAGATGATGATCAGACACGCCAGGAAATAACCGATAAACTGGACAAACTGGCCGCCCGGATCGATAAAATCGAACTGGCCTCGCTTTTGAGCGGCAAAACGGATCACATGAACTGTTTTTTCAGCATTCATGCCGGGGCCGGCGGTACGGAAAGCTGCGACTGGGCCAACATGCTGCTGCGCATGTACACACGCTATTTTGAGAACTGCGGCTACAGCTATGAAGAAGTCAATATAACGCCGGGGGAAGAAGCGGGCATTCGTTCCATAACTCTAAGAGTGACAGGCAATTATGCTTTTGGCTACCTTTCCTGCGAAGCCGGCGTGCACCGACTGGTTCGCATCAGCCCCTTTGACTCGAACAGCCGGCGTCATACCAGCTTTGTGGCGGTGGATGTTCTGCCGGACTATGGTGAGGAATCCGAGATCGAAATCGACGAAAAAGATATCGAGATGGATTTCTATTGCAAAGCCCAGGGGGCCGGCGGCCAGAATGTCAACAAAGTCGCTACGGCCGTCCGCATCAAACACAAACCCTCAGGCATTGTCGTTGATTGCGTTTCCGAACGCAGCCAGCACCAGAACCGTATCCTGGCCCTGGGGATCCTGAAAGCGAAACTCGAACGGATAGAGCAGCAGAAACGCGATGATGAAATAGCCCAGCTTTACGGCGACAAAGGCGAAATCGCCTGGGGCAACCAGATACGCAGCTATGTCCTTCAGCCTTATCAGATGGTCAAGGACCACCGTACCGACCACCAGGTCGGTAATCCCCAGACCGTTCTGGATGGTGACTTGGATGATTTCATTGCCGCTTATTTGCGACATAAAGTCAGTGTGAAGAAATAGGGCTAACGCTTGTCTCAACAACAAAAGGGGTAAGAGACCCATGAAGCTTCAAGAGCAAATAATGGCAAAACGTCTTCTGGAACAAAGAAAAAGCAATTTCTCGGTTTTATACCCAAAGGGTATGAAAATTCCCGGCAGGGCCGGGCGTAAGCTTTTTATCCGCAAATAATTACGTTCCGGCAAAACGGGGATTTTCAATCGGAACGAGTATATTATCGCTTCAATACATGATGAAAAGATACTTGCTTTCCGTCGTGATATTGACCATTTCCTTACTTGTGACTGTATGGATTCGATTGTTTGAAGCATCATGGGTCATTGCCGGCTTGTATGCCGGTGCGTTTCTCCGGGATTTAGGCTGGCTGCGAAGCATAAAAATGACATGGTCCTTTCCCGAAAAAATTACTAACTGGGACAAAGTTGAAGCTATTGCTAATGGTGAGGAGTGGAATTCGCCCACAACAAATTAAGGTGACCTCTGGAAATGGTTTTTAAGGCGAAAGCGAAGATTGTTTTCGTCCGGCAAGCAGCGAAACCGCAATTGTATTGCAATTTTAAGGCTTGGGCTATGTTTCAAACCAGATATCTTGTTCTTCTTCCATATATTGTCTTTTCAAGGAATTCAATAATATCAATCATGTTATTATACCCATCCTCAAAAAGCCTCAATAGCTCTCGCGGTTTGATGCGTTCGTTAATGATATACTACCAAAAAAGCTGCTACCGGTTGTAATCTTCCGACAGCAGCTTCATTTTCTATAAAACAATTATCAATTCGACTTTACCAGGGATATGACTCTTTGGACTCATATATCCCATAAAGCATTTCCAGGTAATCAAAGAGCGAACCTATAAATTCTTTATATTCCTTTTTAGTCATTTCTTTTCTGAATTCCGGATCGGTTTCCCAGATTTCTTCGAGCCATTTTATGATTTCGACTACCTGTTTAATTTCACTCTCAACATCATAACTGTAAGTCGCTCTCAAGGAAGCAGATTGTACTGATGAGGTCGATTTTATGGAAACGGATGATTCCGCATACAACAAATCTGTTCCGCCGTCCATCATTCGCATCATGCCGGACTCGGGATGACTCAACATCCACGTTTGCAGTTCATCACAATCCATCATCAGCCAATCGTATGCGAAAAGGTCCAGGTCTGAGATGTCAATCGTATCGTCTTCTTCCAGATCACAAGTTGCATTCCAGTTGCCGTCGCCGTCTTCGGTCAGCCATGCAGATGCTAAATCGTTGAAATCAATCAGATTCACAATGCCGTCATCGTTGAAGTCTGCCGGACTGTCATAGCAAATCGGTCTGTCAAATTCATCCGCCCCCATATCCACACGACCGTCATAGATTCTCTCATCCAGATCGATATCGTATTCATTTGAACAAGACGTGTTCGGATTTCCTGAATCGATACAGGGCGAATCCATGTTGAGACGGAAATCCATGAGATTTGGCTCTTCAATCTGCGAGTTGTCAAAAATAAACGTGGGATGAAGCGTGATATTACCATTCGCATCAATACTATCATCAAGTCCGTTGGGATCGGCAGGATCATTAATACATGAATAATAAGGAATACATTTGGAATGATCAGATCCACTGCCGTTATTACCCCACAGAATACAGTTCTCGAAAACCATATTAGGATCATCTTCGTGAACCTCAATGCCATAGTATTCATTGTATGCGATGGTATTGTTGCGAATATCAATATTTTGATTATCAACTGATTCACAATAAATCCCGCTGTCATTCGTATAGATCCAGTTATTACGGATAACAGGCTTGGAATTATCGTAGCAGTCAATTCCATATGTATTTTTTAGGATCCGGTTATGTTCGATTACAGGCGCTGTTCCATTGGTGCAATATATCGCAGCTGTAGCCGCACCGGTGATGACAAATCCATCCAGAATCGCATCCAAATTGGGATCATCGATAGTAACCACATCGTCAATCCGTTCATCCGGTTCGATCTCGCCTGACAGTATGGTTTGATTCGTGAACCAGTTACGCTGATTACGGCTGGTTTCGCTGCCCTTGAAGCCGCCATAGAGGGCAACGCCGCTGGTCAGATGGAAGGTGGCATCATCGTTATCGGGCTTGTCGACCGGTTTATAAGTTCCCTCGGCTACCCAAATCTCATCAGCACAACCGCGACCGGCACGAGCCAGTGCGTCCTGCAAGTCGGTATAAGCGTCCAGCCAACTGGTTCCGGTATTATAACCGGTGGCATCTTTATCCACATAAATCACATCGCCTCCCCAGCAGCAAACAAGTGTTTCGGCATACGCCACATTAAAATAGTCCTCGGATTCAATCTCCGCCCGGTTGACAAGAATGGAATTTGGCTCAGCGCTTGCCATGACCCTGACATCCAGATCGAAACAATCGGAATCGCCCGGTTCAAGCACAACCGTAAACGAATAGGTATGAGATGCCGAATCATAGTATGGATCGAACAGATTTTCCGGATACACGCCAACCGGCAAAAAATCGGTAATCGTTGCCGTCACGGTACCGATATAATTCGGGTCGCCCAGATCGGTTTCGAGGTTGCCGTAGCAGATCGTGTAGGTGATTTCATTGCTGCACGGATCAAGCGGATTTACGCAGGCGTTGTTGTTTTCGATAGAAGCGGTCTTATCGAGATATAATCCTGCATCTTTGCTCAACAAACACAATCCGGCAAGATTGGATATCGAAACCCCATCATTGTTGTCGCTGTCGTATTTAAACACCCAGTTCGGATCGGCCGGTTGCGTGTCAGTCCAATCGGATGTATCCCAAACTTCAATGGAACCGTTATTGCGATAAGTGGTCAGATAAACCAAACCAGTTGAATTGTCGGTTTCAACGCCTATAGGACGGGCATTTTGGATATCTTTTACTAATGCGGAATTAGGATCGAGATTGTTCTTGATTAATTCACTGCCGGTCGTTCCATAGAGAATATCTTCGCCAGTATTGTACGATATACTTATCGTCCCTTCAGTCATATCATAAGAATCAAGATGCTCCCAGTCATTGGCAATATCATACGCCTGCACATTCTGGTAAGCCGTACCGCCAAAACCCAGTGTGTAATAAAACTCAGAGACGTACATTGTTGTGCCGTTTAGAGTTAAATCGCAGGCGTAATTGATATTATCGAGATAGATTGGATTATCTTCGTGTGGTGTAAGAGTTTGCTCTTCTGGATCCCAATAAAATGCGTAAATCTCATTGTCGTTTCGTTCCGTCCCATATAGAATCCGGTTTACAGGATCATATTCCAAACCGGTGTAATCGTCCGGACCAACCAACGTTACACTTTTTTTACGATCAAGCGTGAATGCATCATAAAGCTCAATGATATTTCCGCCACCAAAGCTATCGGATTCATAAGATATAAAAAGTGTACCAGATTTATAATCTGCAGCAATATCGATTGGACCATAGCCATGTGAAGGGAGATCAGCTTTATTGCTATACTGTAATTCACTTCCATAAATTTTGAAAGCTTTTAGTTCATAATAACCTCCATGTTGAACAACATATAGCGTCTTACCATATGAGGTTTCGTTAAGTATAAAACAGGACATGATTATAGAAGATACTAAAAGCCAGACACAATTCTTTCTCAGTTTCATTTTAACCTCCTAACACAATATAAATTTTGAAATTATTGATATTTATTTTTAATTAGAATGCTCCCCATCAAAAAGAATATCAAAGAAGCCGGTTCGGGAATAGTCGTACCAACAGCAGCGACCTTACCGTCTCCACCATACTGATAATTTGGTGGACCAGAAGCAATTGTGTTGTAACAATAATATTTTGGATTTGGATCATATACATCACAAATATAAGAAAAACCAGAAGCAGTGCTATTAACGGGTATTGAATATATTGGATTACCACCACCACCTTGTTCATTTGATGACGCAACAATCCCAATAATATTTGAGTCTAGATTACGGGCGTCATAAACGGAATCAACTGACTTTATATCGTAATAGTACGGGCCAACCCAATTTGTATAACCTGAAAATGAATCTTGTGGCTCAATCATAGTGCCCATGTTCTCTGTTGTGTAAATCGCAAAACTCCATATCGGTGACGAATCAACGTTTTCAAACGAATACTCATAAAGAAAATCCCCTTCTCCTATATCAGATATTGTTTCAACAACTTCTAAAGGCGACCAATAATCCCAATCAATTTCCGCTTGAGCAGGGATGACGCACACAAAAAAAGACCACAGTAATAACAACAATTTCTTATTCATGACTAAGCTCCTTCCTTAAAAGCAAATGAAATAAATAACTATTACTTCAATACAATAACCACATTCCAGGGCACTTACATTTTCAAATGCCGGGGAATGTGTCTATTGCGAAGGTTTTATCCATTTTGCCCAAAAGAAATATCCTTTCTAAACAACCGTTTTACCGACATACATTATATCAAATCAGCATAATATTATGCAAGATTTAAATGCGGACAATCCGTAATCGCTGCCGTCACCGTACCTTATTTAATTCGCTCACTCAGATATGCTAAATGCATATTACCGTATCGAGACTTTATCAAACGCAACTTTGAGTAAATGTGATAATTTATTAAAGCCTGATTTCAAGAAAGCATAATCCTGAAATACAATCAGCTATAAACCATTAATTACACAGCACTTACAGATATCCTCGCCCCTTCGTTTCCCCAAGCAGACTCAGCTCTCCACAGCCTTGAATGAATAATGACTCCCGGTTGACGATTATCAGACTACTATGTGTTTTGGAACCTCGTCCCGGTCGCCGAAAAGAATGATTGCGGCAAAAAAACCGCTAATTATAATACTACGATGTGGATAGACTCTAATATCTGTAAAATAAAGCGGTTACGGCAAAGCGGAAATCCCCCACGCCGCTCCGGCGGATTCACCCTCGTGGAAGTGCTGCTGAGCAGCCTGATCCTCGCGATCGGAACCGTGGTCATCTGCGGACTCTGCCATCGCTGTGTCATAAATAACGCCCGCGGCTGGGAATACGAACAGGCCTACCGCCTGCTCGACGAAACACTGGATATGGCCACGGCCCAGAGTATTTCCGAACTGGCCCGCCAAAAGCAGATCAACGGCGATTTCGGCGACCGCTACCCACAATACCGCTATAAACTCGAAGTCACCTTCACGCAGGACAGCAATAACCTTTACCGCGTAACGGCCACGGTCTTGTGGAACGTCATGAACCGGGAATACCAGGTTCAGACCACAACTTTATTATTCGATGGATAATCAACAGATTAAGATCAATGGAGATTACATGACAGACAATATCATTCGTATCGACCAGATGAAGGATCATGTCGGTGAGAAGGTCACGCTGCAGGGCTGGCTGTATAATGCCCGTGCCAGCGGCAAAGTCCAGTTTCTCATCATCCGCGACGGCAGCGGATTATGCCAGAGTATTCTCGAGAAAAAAGAGGATAACGAAGAACTCTTCCAAAAGGTCAAAAAACTCGGCCAGGAGTCATCCCTGATCGTTCATGGAACCGTACACGCAGAACCCCGCAGCATCGGCGGCTACGAGCTAGCCTGCGATGATGTGCGGATCGTACATCACACCGAGGACTACCCCATTACGCCCAAGTTCCACGGCCCCGAATTCCTGATGAAACACCGCCACCTGCACCTGCGGTCCCGTAAACAATGGGCCCTGGCCCGCCTCCGGCATACCGTCATCGAAGCCGTCCGCAATTTTTTCAACCAGGACGGTTTCATCCTGGTCGATACGCCGATTTTCTCGCCCGCGGTTGGCGAGGAAGAACAGACGCTGTTCAAAGTCGATTATTTCGGCGAGGATGTCGCCCTGGCTCAGACGGGGCAACTCTACTTGGAATCGGCGGCGATGAGTCTAGGTAAAGCGTATTGTTTCGGGCCTACCTTCCGGGCTGAAAAAAGCAAAACCCGCCGGCATCTCACCGAATTCTGGATGGTCGAACCGGAAATCGCCTATACCGACCTCGACGGCCTGCTGGATGTGGCCGAACGCTTCATTACCTCAATCGTGCAGTCCGTTCTTACAGAACGACAAGAAGAACTGGAAATCCTCGAACGGGACGTCGCACCGCTGGAAAAAATCGCGACGCCTTTTGTGCGGATCAGTTACAGTGAGGCCGTCGAGCTGCTCCACAGCGACCGCGTAAAAACCCATCTGGAAAACCAGCTCCGCGAGAAACAGCAGCAGATGGACAACCTGAATCAACAGATCGAACAATGGACCCGTGAGCGTGACGCCGGCAATAAACAATGGCAAAAAGACAATCTGACCCATCAGATCAACGTCGCCAAAGAGCAGATCAGCGACCTGAACGAACAGATCGGCAACATCCCCCATCATATCGAACTGGCGGCCAACTTCCCCTGGGGCAAGGACCTCGGCGGCTCGGACGAAACCATTATCTCGCAATTGCACGAGCGGCCCGTCTTCGTCCATCGCTATCCGAAGAAGGCGAAGGCGTTTTACATGAAACCCGACCCCGATGAACCGCGTGTGGTCCTGAACTTCGATTGTCTGGCCCCGGAAGGCTATGGCGAGATCATCGGCGGCTCCATGCGCGAAGATGATTATAACGCCCTGCTGGGCCGCATCCACGATGAAGAATATGACGAGGAAAGCTACCAATGGTATCTCGACCTGCGGCGCTACGGCTCAGTCCCCCACGGCGGCTTCGGCCTGGGCATCGAACGCACTGTCGCCTGGCTCGCCGGTATCAAACACATCCGCGAAACCATCGCGTATCCGAGAATGATGGGGAAGATCTATCCGTAAAGAATATAATCAGTGATAATCCGTCGCATCAGTGTCTTGCGTGTGCTATGGATTTAGTAAATGGACCAAACACAAAAAGAAAAATACATGCTTCACGCCTTGCGCCTGGCTGCTAAAGGCGGCATCACCGTCGCGCCAAATCCGCGAGTGGGGGCGGTGATCGTCAAGGACAACGCCATCATCGGCAAGGGGTATCATAAGCGCTTCGGCGGGCCGCACGCCGAAGTGAACGCGCTGAGCGACTGCCGGAAAAAGGGGCACGACCCGGCGGGCGCGACGATGTTCGTAACGCTGGAGCCGTGCTGTCATCAGGGCAAGACGGGGCCATGTACGCAGGCGATTATCGAAGCGGGCATCAGCCGCGTGGTTATCGCCACGCTGGACGACTGTCAACTCGTCGCCGGCAAAGGAAAAGCCATTCTCGAAGAAGCGGGTATTGCCGTCGAGACCGGCCTGTGTGAAAAGGAAGCGCGGACGCAAAACACCGGTTTTTTCACCTTACAGAAACACGGCCGGCCCCAGGTCATTCTCAAATGGGCCCAGAGCATCGACGGAAAGCTTTCCTGGCCCCGCCGTCATGTTAAGGCCGACCACTTGAAAACCACCGACCGCACCTTTCCCTGGCTCACAGGCGAAAAGGCCCGCCGTCATGTCCATCAGGTGCGGTCCGAATGCGGCGGCATCCTCGTCGGCATCGGCACGGTTCTGGCCGATAATCCGCTGCTTAACGTCCGTTATGTCAAAACCGCCATACAGCCGCTCCGTATCGTTCTCGACAGCCGCTTGCGTATCCCGTTCGAGAGCCGGCTGGTGCAAACTGCTACGAAAGCCCCCGTCTATGTTTATGCCCTGCCGGATGCCGTCGCCGCCAAACAGGACAAGGTGGACGCACTGGATGAGGCCGGCTGTCTGGTTATCCCCACGCCCGGCAAACCCGGCCGTATCAGCCTGCCGGAGGTGCTGGCCGACCTGGTCCGGCGCGGCGTCAACGACCTGCTCGTCGAAGGCGGGGCGGACGTCCTGCAATCCTTTCAGGAACACAAACTGGCCGACAAACTCCTCGTTTATATCGCCCCCGTCATCATCGGTGACGAACTCGACGCGACCCGCATCGCCTTCCCCCACGGTTTCGGCCGCCTCACCGACGTTAAGATCCGCCACTTCGACAGCGATATCGTTATTGAAGCCCGCCCGGCATCCATATAAAACTCCAGTCCCTTGTCCCACTTAAGACTAGAGATTTGTTCATCCTCAGTGAGAGTTCGCCACCATTCCTCAAATTCATCTGTATATTCCATGTCCCATATAATCATAATATAGCCTGCAACCTATATTCGTTAAGGCCTATATCCCAAATTCAAACAAATCCCTCTTTAAGCGTCACGCGTCCATCAGAACGGAATCGACAACCGGAAATACAGCGTAAAGATATCCTCGGCGTATTCCTTCGAATATACATCGAACAGCAGTTTCGCCCAGAGCACCACGCCTTTTTCGGTCGCCAGCATCGCCCCAGGTCCCACGCCGATATATTCCGCGCCGGTATGATCATTATCATCGGCGTCTCCGTCTTCATCTTCCACCTCAAATTCCGCCTTCATGGTCGCCCCTACGCGCAGCCCTTTCGACAATCCCACATGCAACGTCTGCCAGATCTCCACTTTGTCATCGGGATTATAATCAATATCTCCCAGCCCCGTATTAAAATCGTACCGCAGTTCCGTATCATGTCCGATAAATCCCTTCTGATACATCCTGGTAAAAATCACGAAAGGCTGCACAGAGGTCGATCCCGACCCCATATTCACGCCGCCGCCCAGGCCGGTGAAGGCCGGACTGAAATGAATGCACCCCGGATCGTTTACTTCTTCGTAACGGCCCGTAGGCAGCCGCAGATCCGCCCCGCCCAGCAACCACCAGTCTTTATTCTCACTCGTCCAGCGGTAGGCCCCGCCGACAAATATATCCCCAATGCCGCAGGTATCACCGGCAACCAGCTCGCTGCCATCCGCACCGTATCCCGTCTGATCGATATAGCCCACCGGCAGAATCGCATGCAGCACCCCTGATTCCCACCAGCGAGCCACGCGGAACAGATGAATGTAGGCATCGACATCCAGATCCCTCAACGGCGTATCTTCCCAGCTATACCCCGTGCCATGCTGCCAGATATTGAAATCCTGATATACCCAGCCCACCGGCGCCGCCGCCTCCATAAAATCGGTCTCCGCCCCGGCCATTCCTGCCCCAGCGCCCAGAACCAGAACCCAACACACATACCAATGCAGCGTTTGTCGTTTCATGACATTCTCCTTCATTCAATACCCATGAGTCTTTCCCGTTATATCATACGGTTACCAAAAACGTTTACACTGTATCCCTGCCGGGCATTCACATACCCCCCGGGATAAAACAATCCTAACAAAAACCTGACAGATCTGCAATAAATGTTCACAGGCAAAATATGCCACGGCACAATAACAAATCCAACCGGCCCTGTCTATGTTTTTCCCAGAGAAATGCCCTGACACAGAAATGTTTCGTCCCTCAAGACCGACCGGCCAATCTTGCAGACTTAACGGAATTTTTACTGGACACAGCGATGTAAATACCTATCCTCTTAGAAGATATGGTAGCTCATACCCGACTGATATATTAATGAAACTATAAACTATCTTAATACGAGGTTCGCATGAGAATTCTGGCAACCGGTGGAGCAGGCTACGTCGGCAGCGCCGTCGTTCGCGCGTTAATCAATCAGGGGCATGAATGCTGGGCGTATGACAATCTCAGCAAAGGCTATTGTCAGGCCGTGCCCGAAGGACGTCTGATCGAAGGCGACCTGTCCGAATACGACAAACTCTGCCGGGTGTTTAAGGAAAACGATATCGACGCCGTTATGCACTTCGCCGCCTATATTGCCGTGGGCGAATCGGTTGAGAAGCCCCGAGAGTATTACCAGAACAATATCACAAACTCCCTTACTCTGCTTAACGCCATGCTCGACTCCGGCATCACCAAAATCTTATTTTCCAGCACAGCTGCCGTTTATGCTCCGATAAGCGATGGCGCCCTGAACGAGGACAGCCCCAAGAATCCCGCCAGCCCCTACGCTTTCAGCAAATACGCAATCGAACGGCTCATCCAGGATTTCTCACAGGCTTACGGCCTGGGCTATACCATTCTTCGTTATTTCAACGCCTGCGGCGCCGATCCCGAAGGCCGCTTTGGCGAAGCTCATATTCCCGAAACGCACCTGATTCCTCTGGTGCTTCAGGTTCCGCTCGGCCAGCGGGATTTTATTGGCATCTTCGGCAATGACTATGACACGCCCGACGGCACCTGTATTCGCGATTACATCCATGTCGATGATCTGGCTGACGCCCATATCCGTGCCGTCCAGAACGTCAGGGACGGTTCTGGCAGCATTTACAACATCGGCACCGGCTCGGGCAACTCCGTCCTCGAAGTCATCAAGGCCGCCGAAGCGGTCGTCGGTAAAGAGATAGCCTATAAGATCCTCGACCGACGGCCTGGCGACACCGACCGCCTGGTCGCCAGTTCCTATCAACTGCGCCGCGATCTCGGATGGACACCCCAATACAACACCCTGCAGGACATCATCGCCACTGCCTGGCAGTGGCATCAGAGCCACCCCCACGGCTATGAACAATAATGCGCTGATGTGAAAGATGCGCACACTTACACCCCACCCAAGGGCGCCAATCCTGAGCACAACAAAGGAGTACATAAGAGCCGCAACAGAAGCTATACCCAACCGGGCACCAAAGCTCGCGGCTCCTGCTTCAAAGGGATCAATGCAATAGAATCGGTCACTGTGAGTTAATTATAAGGGCTGGGACGCGGGCCCATACCCCCGGGCTCCTTTAATTGCAGATCGTTGGTAATGATGAAACGGTCGAATGCCGCCCCGTCTTCCCGCATCCAGATGCTGAATGTATGGATGCCGGGTTCATCCACGCTAAACGTGATATGCCGGTGTCGATTCCATTTAAAAGAGCCGCTGCCCAACTGAACGTTCTGCATCTGCTTATCGCTCTTCATGTCCAGACCGTAATGCAGTGAATCGCTGTTGGGATTGGCGCCGTAGCCGCGAACCCAGACACAATAGTTGCCTTTCGCGGGGAAATCGATAATGTAATCCAGACGCGGGCATTGGGACTCATAGTTTTCACCAATATTTTTGCCGGTATCAGGCAGAGCCACCATCAGGCCCCGGCCGGCAAAACCGTTCTGTCTCGTGGAGAGCCGCCAGGCCACGCCTTCCGCCTCGCCCGTTCCGGGAACACTGCGATGGAAATCCTCGGCTTCAACGACGATCGTTTTGCCGTCTGAACTGCGGATAACAGGGGCAGAAACCCAGGTTGCCGCGACCGGTCGGGAGGGCATGGTCTCATTGCCGTTCACATCACGCGCTTTCACCGTGTAAGCATATTGCAGGTCTGGATTCAGGCCTGAATCTTTATAAAAAGGCTCTTCAATCCAACCGCTGTCATCGCCACCATCATTGTCCGTGGTCTCCGCAAAGAAATATTCCACATCGCCCAGCGGGTCGGCAGCCGGCATCGCCTGCATAACGATGGTGTCGGGTCTGACGCTCAGTGGCGGAATGGCGTATGCTGCCGGATTGGGCGTCGGGGGTACTTCATCCATGACGGGAACGGAATAGATTTCCAGATTATCCAGTGTGCCCTTAAAGTAATGACCATCCATACCGCGGCCGAGATAACAGACAGCGTTGCTGATAATATCCGGATTCAGCGTCATTCTTTCATTACGGGCAGCTTCTTCGCCATCAATGAACAATCTTGCGGTGTTTTCCGAGAGCACGACCATAAGATCGGTCGGCTGTTTTTTTGGCAATGCCGGACCTTCGACCGCCTGTTCGGTTTTGCCGTCGTGGATCGCAAACCGACATTTGCCGTTAACAGCAGGCGATAGATAAAGACGGTCGCCTTTTTCATTGGTAAATTCGATAATACGCTCGTTTTCATCGCCCTGCCAATTCACGGTAACCTTAAGAGTCATGTCCCGCATGTCGGCTACATCGCTTGGCAGTTCGACGAACTGGTCGCGGCCATTGAGGGCCAGCACATTGCCGCCCTGCTCATTGGCGACGTTAATAAAACCAGTTTGCCGGTCGCCGGCCGTCATGATTCGGGGACCGTTGACCAGATAGCCCCACGTAGCGCCGAAATCATCCCAGGCCATCCAGGCGTGCTGGCGTTCAAAGGTCATGCGGGTATAGAGGCCGCCGAATTCTTCGTCGACTTCACCGTCATTCTGCCCTTTGCCCCAGCTCCAGGTAAACCATTTACCTTTATCGACGATATTGCCTTTCGCATAGGAACCGTCGATCATGGCGGTCCCGGTAACGCTGCCGAAAGATACGGCAACGCCTTTGATGACGGCATAGCCTTCACAGGGTTTGTCGCTCTGCGTGCCGTGTTCCAGGACTTTGGCAAAACCGCCCAGGGTTGCACCTTTGGTCACCCGCCCAAAATCCCGCACTTTAGCGAAATCCTTGACGGTGGCGTTGTTGTCCACGAGGGCATGACCGCTGACAACGGCATTATCCCGCACGAGGGCATCTTTAACTACGGCGTTATCTTCAATACGGGCATTGTTCAGGACTTGTGAATTGCCCAGCACCATCGCACCGGAGCCGACATAAGCCGTCGGAGCAACTCTGGCTGTTGGTGCAACGAATCCGCCGCCGTTGGGATGAGCCCGGCCGTTGCCGCGGCGTTCGAAATAATACTGTCGCAATACATCCAGCGGCTCGCACCCGGCAAGCTGTACTTTATAGACAAATTTTTCCTGTTCCGGGGAGCGAAAATCACCGGTCATATCGATCGGCATGATTTTTTCCGGCGTCGCAGATACGACCAGATACAGTTTCCGTTCATTATTTCTGAGGTTAAAGTCCAGAGTCTCGCCGGGAGCAATGATGTCACTGGCGCGGTACTGGTTCCGGCCGGAAACGGCGACCAGACTGGCCCGCCAGTCGGAGCCGCGTTCGGGATTGATGTATCCATCCAGCTTGACCGTAATCCTGCCGGCATTAATTTTCAGCGGACAGATATTCCAGCCGAACTGCTGCGGCGTCATCTCTTTGGGCGCCCGCCACCATCCCTTTTCATATGGGATTTCTTCGAGCAGTACGCGTCCATAACGCAGCACATCCTCATAATTTCTTTCTACATCATCACGGTAAAGATCGGGCGCCTTTTCGCCATATATTTCATAATCCCAGGTAATGTTCTTTTGCGCCATACGGTTCCATTCATCGCTGAGCGTGGTAGAAGGATCCGGGTCATGGCGTTTAAACACCAGCCAGGGATATTCATTGATTTCCCCATTGCCGTCATACCAGAGTTTGGAGATGAACATCGGTCCGTATTCCGGCGTCTGGGCCAGATGCTCGAACATCAAGCGGGAATGGTAATACATCCTGCCGTTGCCGGGAAAAAACATGCAGTTTTTCGAGCAGAGCGAAGCGGGCACCGTCTGGTAAATGCCGGCATAAGTTTGCGGAAAGTTGGCATGGACTTCCCAGTAGTTGCCCTGCAGACCGCCGCCGGTTTGCGACTGACAGCCGTGCACCAGTTCGTGGGGATTGATGTGCCCGGGAGCCTGTAAACCATAGCCAAAACCCAGCTTACCATGCCAACCCATCCAGCTTCCGCCATCCGAACCGCCGATTTGAATCTTGTACTTGATGCCGTCGCCACGGTATTCTTTTTTACGACTTACCAGCGGCATCCGCAAAGCCAGTCGTTCGCCATAATAATGATAGCAGTCTTCGGCCATCTTGAACATGCCCGGAATGCGGCTGTAAAATTCTTTGCGATCTTTCTCCGACCAGCCGTTGATTCTCGATAAAGGGATTCTGTGACGGAAATGCTCGGATTCCTCCAGGAAATATTCTTCAGGATTGGCATCGCTCCAGGTGGCTTTGAAATTTCGATTATCGCTGTTTTCAGCTTCCGGATCAATATTCGGATGCAGTGTGGTACCCAGCATGACGCCGCCTTTGAAGTTTTGTTGAATATCTTCGGCGTTCATGGCCTCGGTATGCAATCGAACAGCCGCCATCTCGCCGCTGAAGGAAGGGTCACCTGAGGATGCGCCGCCCAATACCATGATGTGGCCGCTGCCGATTTTCATCCGGCGGGGACCGTTTTGTATGGATTTCCCATCGACATACCAGTTTTCCTGGTCGCCGCTGCAATTTACCACGATATGACGCCATTGGGCAGAACCTCGCAAATTCTCCGGCCAGAGAAGAGGAGCGGATGTTTGACGAGCATCCGGGGATTGCCAGCTTAAAATGGTCTCACCAGATGCAACGCTGGAATTACGCACCCAGATTTCTATCGCAAAATCCTCATCGCCAGCGGCGACATCCTCAACGGGAAAATTGCCTTTCATGATATCATCACCGTCGAATGCGACCATAGGGATTTGATCAATTTTCTGCCAATGGGGGTATTTCTTATCCCGTTGGGTATAAGGCACATGCAAACCGAAATCCCCGAAATTGCCTCCAGCTTCGTTGAACTCTCCACCGCCGGAATATCCGCAGCTATACCAGTTTAACGCAGTATCGTTCTCAAAAGTACGCGAGACCATGATGTCCGCGTGCAGATCGATATCCAGCCGGCCGGCCACTGCCAGTTCGCCAATCGGCCTGCCGGAAATCAGAGATTTTTCTTTGCCGAAAACCGCACTGCTCACAAGCATTTGCGTCACGGTAAATATCAATCCTGTTATCAAAAACATCTTTTTCATCATTAAACTCCTTCAATATAAATACTAAGTGTTCTTTCATTATTAATGGGGCCATACTGGAGGTTTATGAAACTAAAAACGCTGGCAAATTCGCTTTGTTGAGTTATGACGAAACAATTGTCAGGTTTGTTGCAACAATTCAGGATAAGTTTACGTATAGACTTATATTAGTATTTTGTTTCATGAGCATTTATGAGACAATTTTGTATATTGTTAACATTATTTTAGTTTGCATTAATGTCGATAATTGATACATTTACAATAGAGAACTGAACGATTATTCAAAACAGTGAAAGCAAACAGGCATTTTCATATAAGCCATTATAATACAAGGAGTTAAAAAATGCACGCTCTCAAGCTGTCAACCAGATTTTCCGGAATGTTCGTTTTGTTGTTTACCGCCATGTTCCTTTGGCAGGGCTGCCAGCAGACAGACCAGGCCTACGTCGGCATCAAAGGCGCTACCGATCCGGATAAAGTCAAACTCAAGAAAAGTTTAAAATGGCTCAATCCTCAACCGAATATTCGACCGGTTTCTGCCAATGATATGGTGATTTATTTGAGAGCGAAAGACAGTTCCGGTTCCGGGATCGACCTATATGACGCAGTTCGGGATGAAGTTGAACGGCTTGGATACCGTGTAACCCGCAATATAGATGAAGCCCGGTTCACGTTTAACGCCGACATCCGGCATTTTGGCGAGATGAGCGATAAGGAATATGACGCACTCGTCGGCGGAGCGGCTTTAGGTGGGCTGACCGGAGCGGTGGTGGGTCATAATGTCGGTGATAACCGTGACGCAGGAGCGGTCATTGGCGCCGGGGTTGGGGCTTTACTGGGTAATGTTGTATCAAATCGAAATAAAATGCGGCGGATCACTCTCGTGACCGATATAACTATTGGCGAGAGAGTAGATTCCGGCGTCAGCACTCGTCGCCGGGGCGAAGGCAGTTCATCGTCAAGCCATTCGGGCGGTTTCAATGTTGGTTCCGGCGCGGAAACCGGCAGGAGTTCAGCCAGTGTATCGGAAACGCAATCCGTGGAATTGAAAGAGGATTTTCTGTATCATCAGAATCGGGCCACAGTCGCCGCCGAAAAACTCAATTTGACTCTGGCGGAAGCAGAACCGGTTCTGGTCAGTACGCTTTCCCGGGCGGTGGCCAACACGCTGCCGTAAAATGCCGCGGCAGGCTCTGCCCGAATCCGCATACGCTTTGGGTACGGGTATTTATTGTTGATTTTTCGTCTTTGATAAATTAGAAAAGAAGCACGTTCATGTCATGAATCATGAGCGTGCTTTTTTTTTTGGAGCAACTGGTTAATTCCTTATAAAAGTCTGATAATAAATAACTTATTATTTCATTAACACAATTTTAACACGATATTAATGACACAAAAACAGTATTAAAGGTAAATACTCGGAATTTATACTCAATCGGGTATAGATGCTCCGGGGCAAGAGAGACAAAAAGAAGGTGATTTTTTGAAGAATCCGTCAACAATGCAACGCATCCGCCAATTCATTCCCGTCCTGGCCGGGCATTCCCCGGGCCAGTTAATCATTCAGTATTCCGATGCCTGTAACGCCACGTGCCCGCAATGTGAGCTTCGCGTAACCAATAAATTCAAACGTCATAAAATCAGCGCCGACGACATGAAACGGATGATCGATAAGGCCGCGGAGAACGGCGTACAGTCGCTGTCGTTTACCGGCGGCGAACCGCTGCTCTATCAGAAGGAAATCATAGAGCTGCTGCGGTATGCCGTGGACGCGGGAATTCCTTATACCCGTACCGGAACAAATGGTTTCATGTTTATGAATTCTGATAAGCCGGACTGGGAGAAGAAAATCCATACGCTGGCAGAGGATTTGGCCAATACCGGCATTTATACCTTCTGGATCAGTCTGGACTCAGCCGATCCGCAGGTGCATGAATTGATGCGGGGGCTGCCGGGCGTAATTAAAGGTATCGAAAAAGCCCTGCCGATATTCCATCAATACGGATTGTACCCGGCGGGCAATCTGGGCATCAACCGCAACACCGGCGGTCAATGCGACCAGCGATTTTATGACGAGAATGGCCATTTCGACCGTACAGGTTTTTACGAATTTTTCCGTCACTCATTTCAGCGGTTCTATGATGCCATAATCGGGATGGGCTTCACGATGACGAACGCCTGTTACCCGATGAGTGTGGAAAGCTGCGTACAAACCGATCTGGAATCGATATATGGTGCATCAAGCGCGAACGATATTGTCAGCTTTACGGCGGAGGAAAAAACGCACCTGTTCCAGGCCCTGATGGACGCCATTCCAGAGTACCGCAGTAAAATCAGGATTTTCAGTCCGCGTTGCAGTTTGTACACACTGCAACGATATTACGAGGACGGCAAGGAGCTGGGTTACCCTTGCCGGGGCGGTGTCGAGTATTTCTTCGTGGATGCCCAGGATGCCAACACCTACCCCTGCGGCTTCCGGGGTTCTGACAATTTCGGCAAGTACTGGGAGATGGATATGAAGCAGATCGACCGCAAGGCTTTCTGCCGAAAGTGCGACTGGGAATGTTTCCGGGACCCATCGGAGATGCTGGGACCGCTTATGGACATTTTGCGCCGGCCGATTCGGTTTATCAATCATATTCGCAGCGACAGAACCCTGCGTGAGTTATGGTGGGAAGATATCCGGTATTATAAGGCGTGTTCTTATTTTAACGGCCGGGCCGCTCCGGATTTTGAAAAGATGGCCCCTTTCAGCATGAACGGAAACTGTCGTTTGCCTGAAAACATACCATTACCAGACATCAAGATTCCCGCTCCCGTCAATCCTGAAAGAAGGCAGATGGTCCCCACGAGTATTCAGGTCGATTCGCAGCCGGACAGTAACGCGGCATACCAATGCAATTGCTGCGAATCGCGTCAGGGAAAGACCTGATTGCCTGATGGCGTTATGAGGAAGAAATGAAGATAGACCTACATGTTCATTCATCGTATTCGAAGCGGCCGTCAAACTGGTTTCTGCAGAAAATAGGCTGTGCGGAAAGCTACACCGATCCGCTGGAGCTATACCGGATCGCCCGGGAACGGGGTATGGACGCGGTCACGATCACCGATCATAACATCATTGAAGGATCGCTGCAAATAGCGCATCTGCCTGATACGTTTGTCAGTTGCGAGGTCACCTCCTATTTCCCGGAAGACCGCTGCAAAGTGCACGTGCTGGTTTATCGCATCAGTGAAGCGCAATTCGCGGAAATCGACCGTCTGCGCACCAACGTATATGACATGGTCGCTTATCTGATCGCGGAAGGGATTCCGCATGCATTGGCGCATCCGTTCTATTCCGTCAACGGTCATCTGCAGGAGAGTCATTTTCACAAGAGCATCCTTATGTTTAAGCTTTTCGAATTGAACGGCGATGTCGATAAGGAAGCCAATGATATTCTGCAGAATATTTTAACGCAATTGTCACCGGCGGATATTGATCGGCTTTCCAATGAATACGAAATGCCAGCCAATCATGAGGAGCCGTGGCGAAAAGGTTTTCTGGGAGGTTCGGACGATCACAGTTCACTGACCATCGCCAGAACCTACACCGAGATTGCCGGGACTGACACCGTCGATGATTTTCTGGCCGGCCTGAACGAGGGAAAAGGGACCGTTGGCTATCGATATTCTTCAACCCCGGCGAAGATGGCATACGGCATATACGGCGTGGCCTACCAGTTTTACACACATAAGCTCAATATCCGCCGTTATTATGAAAACGATCTGCTGATGCGTTTTCTGGACCGCATGCTGCAAACGCGGAAAAGACGGGAGCCGGGCCTGATTAATCGCATCGTTTCGCACTGGCGGCGAAAACGTGTCATCTCCACCAGCAATCCTGAAACGGTCGAGCAGCTCGATCTGGTCAAGCTGTTTCAATATGAAGCTCATAAACTGGTGGCGGAAGATCGCGATCTGGCGGCCGTACTGGAACAGCCGCCCACTTCAGACAGCGAGGTGGAACGTTACTGGTTTCGTTTTGTTAACGAAAGCAGTAATAAGATTCTCGCGCATATGGCACGATATGTTTTGCAGCATCTGGGTGGATTTAATCCTTTCGACATTTTTCACACTGCCGGTTCGGCGGGCGCGCTTTACACCCTGCTAGCGCCTTACTTTGTGGCTTATTCGATCTATTCCCGTAATCGTCGGTTCAGTGAACAGGCTTATGAAAACTTCAATGTCATTAAGGGACTTGCGAATCCGGCAAAGCCAAAGATTGCCTTTTTTACAGATACGATCGACGAAACCAACGGTGTCGCCCTAGCCCTGCGGCATAAACTGCGACTGGCACAGGCCCAGGGATACGATTTGACGATTATCAGCTGCCGGATGCCGGATAAGGATTTTAAGGAGACGAAAGGCATTACGTATTTTGAACCGGTGGCGGTACACAGTATGCCGGATTATTCGCAACGAAAATATTATATCCCTCCCCTGCTGAGCATGATGGAATATTGCTATGCCCGGAATTTCACGCATATCCAGGCGGCCACTCCCGGTCCCATCGGGCTCAGTGCGCTGGCGGTCGCCTGGATTATGCGGCTGCCCTTCTATACGACATACCATACTTCGGTACCTGATTACGCGCGTTATCTCAGTGACAATGCCGCGATTGAACGAATGGCCTGGCGTTATATACTGTGGTTTTACAGCCAGTCTCATAAAGTTTTTGTGCCTTCACATACAACGCGGGATGAGTTGATGCAGCGCGGGATTGCCGAGGACAAACTGATCATCATACCGCGCGGCGTCGACACCTGTCAGTTCTCGCCGCATCAATCGGACTGCCCTGTTGAACTGCCCGAGGGTTTGAAGATTCTTTATGTGGGGCGTATTTCACAGGAAAAGAATATGCCGTTTCTGGTGGAAGCGTTCCAGCGGCTGGTGCGGGAAAAGACAAACGTTCATTTGATTGTGGCAGGATACGGGCCCTATCTTAAAAATATGAAGAAGGATTTATCCGGTCTGCCCTGTAAATTTCTGGGAACGCTGCACGAAAAAGACATGGCGGCAGTTTATACGGCGTGCGACGTGTTCGTGTTTCCCAGCAATACGGATACTTATGGTAGTGTCGTTCTGGAGGCTCAGGCCAGTGGGTTGCCGGTCGTGGTAACAGATCGGGGCGGGCCGCAGGAAAATATGATTCCCGACAAAACCGGGCTGATCGTTCGCGGTGATGATGCCGTGGATTTTTATCTGGCAATAAAACGGCTGCTGGATGATGCCGGGTTGCGTGAACAGATGGGCAAACAGGCCCGCGCCTATGCGGAAAGCCGTAATGAGAAGGAAGCCTTTGAACGATACTGGCGGCTGTATGATAAGGGAGGCTCGATGGCAGCCGTTGAAAACTGCGATCTGGCAAAGGCCGCCGATTTTCTGGGCTTTAATGCTGAAACAACGCTGGAAGGTTTGAAAAGTTAGCATTCCGAAATTTTTCGGACATGCTGTATATTTATACACGTTTCGATTGAAATTACCCGTTTTTACCCAATGTATACCCAATTGGGTATAATTATCGGTCTAACATGATTTTAACCTTTTTCTCAAACTCAGTTAACAGTCGGTTTTTATTATTACTGCGAAAAACTATTTTGCGTGAGCTGGAAGCTCACATGTTTTTTTTGTATACCCAAAGGGTATGAAAGCTCCCGGCAGGGCCAACCGTAAGTGTTTTATCCGTATATATACGGTGGAATCATACGGAACACGAATAGCCGCGTAAGTGAAAATATACCCAATCGGGTAGAAAGCTCCCGGCAGGGCCGGGCGTAAGCTTTTTATCCGCAGATGATTACGTTCCGACAAAACGGGTAATTTCAATCGGAACGAGTATACATTGGGCACGATTATAATATATTTCACAGAGATTTTCATTTTTTGGCATACCGAATAACTAATGGCATTGGAGGCCACAATGGAACTGCAAATCAGCGAAAGAATATTTGAATTGTTACTGGCGGAATGGGCCGGTTACGGCGAATATCCAGAGAAAGTGTTTTCCGGCTGGAAGAATCTTGACAAAAAGTTAATAGCCGACGAACTGGATGCAGTACTGGAAAATGTCCAATATCGATATGCCGCTGGGGACAACCGACATTGGCAACCTGTTGCCGGACAGGTTATTCGTTGCAGGCCTTTTTGAGACGAACGATTTCCTGACGCGGCCAGGTAAAGTTTGAGCTGTCACAATCTTTCACGAGCTTTTTACGCCGCAGAGCGGTCAGCTGTCGCAATTTTCCGGGGAAATATTTAGCCGCAGAAGAGGGTTTTACAAAAAAGTCATCGCAAGGATCGACCGGTATTTTCGCTTCCTGTCCATCGGTTTCTTCCGATACGGAGTGAACTATGACGGACATATCGACAGGGTCGTTCATATACTGGCTGAAAGCGTCGAAATCCTGATCGATTTTCACGGAACGCTGAAACACTTTTTCAAACAGAATCGTCTTGCGTTTATTCATAAACCTCTCATGCTGAAAATTAGAATTCGTTTTTAAATGCAATATCAGTTCGTCGGGCGTTACCTCACAAGCCACGTCATCAACGCCGCTCTGTCGGCTTTTGACCAGCCCATCGGCCAACCGCAACAACGACGCCATTTCCCTGACAGTCTGTTTATCTTCCGCCGATAAGTCTCCGAAATAGCGATGATTATTTCTTGGCAAGGGACCGCGATGGTATCGTACCAGCAGACCAATGATGATCCGGTCATGATGGTCGAAAGGCAGCGAAATGGATTCGATGATTTTATCGAGAGCGATTTTGTGATGACGGCATTTATCAATCGACTTGGCAATATCGTGAAGTAAGGCGGCGATTTTCAAGAAAAATTTTTCCCGATTGCCGGCCTGATGCAGATCCCGGCATTGCTCGAAAAGCGACATGGCGAAATCGGCCACTTTGCGGGCGTGTTCATAATCGTAGTTAAAAATGTGGGCGAAGGAAACAACCTGATCGATCAAACGACTTTCGCCCGGAGATTTTCTTTGAGTTTGCATACCAACTACAACCAAAAAGTTCAAAATTCATTTTCTACTCTTTTGAAGGCCTCAGCCTCCGACTATTTTGAGTTATCGGCACCTGAGAATATTAATATTAAAAGATATCCGATTTCATAAAGAATTTTTTCTGAGAGTGTTTTGTAGGCCCGGCCGCTCCCGTTGATGAGGTCACATCGGAGAGGTTTTGTATATCTATCCAAAAACGCAAAGTTACATTCCTGAATAATGCTGGGGGAAGAAGGATCACTGTGAGAGCCTTCATCCCCCAACTCAGGAAGAGGGAAAACTCATTTATATTATAGCGATGATAAGATGGAAAAGGTATGAAAATTGTACCAATTTTAGGTCCGAATTTTTCTGGTTTTATAAATCATCCAGATATACACTTCTCAAATACCCTAGTTTCACATTAGTGGTCATACCAATCCGTTAAGCTTATTAACATTCCTGTTGAAATTGTCAGTTTTATCAGGACACAGTTTTTAACGGATATCTTTTTACGCTCTGCCCAGCCAGGAGCTTTCTAACTAATTGGGTATAATTTCCTTAACATCAGCCAGATTATCTCTTCACAGGCCGGATGAATTCTGCATAATATGACTATTTTATACCCACAGTTTAAGTTCCGGCACATCGGGGCTGACAGGACCAGAGTAAATGAATTGTAACAAAACCAACACGTAAAGGCAATAGGGGATACACATTCTTGTTAAATAAGATTGGCGGTAAGATGAGCCTGGACACTATGGAAATTCATATGGAACAGGGACGTTTGACAAAACTACAGGCATATATCATAACGCTCATCATCTGGATGGGGCTTTTTCTGCCGGGATTGGGCGGACTGGAGTTAAAGGGCGAGGAAGGACGGCGAATTTTGCCGGCCCGGACGATGATGCAGACAGAACAATGGGTGCTGCCCCAGGTCGGCGGGGAAGATTATTACAATAAGCCGCCGATGATTAACTGGCTGATCGCGGCATCCTTTTATATAACCGGTATGCAGACGGAATTTACAGCACGGCTGCCATCGGTATTTTTCATGCTGCTGACCATCAGTATCATATTCTGGATGCCCTCCGGGTGGCTGGGCGTGCGGGGGCGATTGCTGGTGTCGTTGATCTTTATGACGAATATCGGGATGGTGGAAAAGGGACGGTTGATTGAAATCGAGTGCGTGTATGTCTGTCTGACGGGGATTTCGCTGATATGGTGGTTGAATGAATGGAAACGGGGCGGCCCCAATTGGTCTGTCTGGCTGGTACCGGGCGTATTTCTAACAATTGCCATGTTAATAAAAGGGCCGCTGATGCTGCTGGTGAATTATTCGGTTATTCTTCTAGTATGCGGCTATACGAAAACATGGAAGCGATTGCTGTGCTGGGAACACGCGGTTTCTCTGTTGATCATATTTGGCCTTTTCCTGCTCTGGTTCACCGAGGCGCAAAAACTGACCGACAGCGCCGCAATGCTCAAAAAAGCGTCGGGTCAAATGATGTCGCGATTGTCCGTTGAGCATTATGGATTCTGGGACTGGATCAGTAATGCCTGGCGATCGCCGAAGAATTTTCTACCGTGGCTGATTTTGCTGCCGGCGGCTTGGATTCCGCATTTCGCGAATAAGGTTCCGGAACCGGAAAAGCCATATTTCAAGGCGTGCCGGGCGGCGATGTGGATCAGTTTCGTGCTGATAAACCTGATGCCGGGCACGCAGCCGCGGTATTCGATGCCGGTGATTCCCCTGGCAAGCCTGGTGCTGGGATGGGGCTTGAGTTATTACCGCGGCTTTGCGTTGACCGATAAAATCTGGAAAAATATACTTCTGGTATTTTTCGGTGTCGCCACCATCAGCAGCGTTGTCCTGCTGGTATGGATAACCAAAAAACCACAAGCCTGGTTGATTGTCGTCGTAACGGCGGCAACCTGCGGCGTGGTATTGTGGAATAGAAAAAGCTTCAACAACGTGGTTCGATTGTCAATCCTGCAATCAATACTGACGGTACTGGCGGTCATGCAGTTTGCGGTGTTTTATGTGACCTACCGGGAGAGATCTGAATCGGGCATTAAATTCCGATCAGCAGGATACGCCGTCAATACGATTGTGCCGGAAGACGAGACGGTATATGTGTACCGGCCGGGTTTTGAGCCGTTTATGTTTTATGTAAAGGAGCCGGTAAAATATGTCTTATCGACGGAAGAGATCGACGATGATATCAGGTATCTGCTTGCCGAAGATAAATATTTCGAAGAATTGGAGGCCTCGGAAGAGTTTTACTCGCGCCATCCGAAATATATTTATGTTTTTTCGGATCATCTGAAGCGAAAATACCGGCAAGGAACGTACCGGAAAGGCGGGTATGAATTGATTAAACTGAGTCAAAAGACAAAAGATAACAATTGAGAGCACTTTGTCAGCGAACGAAATCTTCTCAGCGAATGGAGGTCTGTAAATCGGCCTCCGCCAGTGAGGCCTCGGTAACGTCTTCCGTTTCGGTGTGCTGATTTAATATAACCGTAAACGTACTGCCTTCATCCGGCCGGCTGGACACCCGGACTTCGCCTTCATAGAGATAGACAATCTTTCTGACAATGGAGAGGCCCAGTCCGCTGCCGAGAATATTGCGGGTTTTGGCGTTTTTGATGCGCACAAAATCGTTAAAAAGCCTGTCGGTTTCTTCTTTGGTCATACCGATACCGGTATCAGAGACTTCGATCTTGACGCGGCCGTCATAAGCGGAGAGAGTCACATCGACCCGGCCGCCGTCACGATTGTATTTTACGGCGTTCGAGACCAGGTTATTCATAATGATTTCTATCTCGCCGCGATCGGCCGTCATTTCGATGACGGGCTCAGCATGCATTTCTATGGTGATATTGCGACTGTGGGCCTGAGCCTGATTGCCTTCTATCGCCATACGAGCCACATCACAGACATCAACAGTTTCCAGCGAACGCTTCTTCCTGCCGGATTCGATACGGGTCAGGTCCAGCAAATCCATGATGAGTTTGCGCATCCCTTCAAGGCGTGTACAGCAGCGGTCGATCATTTTATCATACACTGCCGGATCATCTCCGGCGGTCTTGTTTTTCATGATATCGAGATAGCCCTCAACGGCGGAAAGGGGCGATTTCAGTTCATGGGCCAGAACGGAAATGAACTGGAAACGCATTTGCCGTCGTTCGCTGGCGAGTTTACGAGCCTGACGGGTATGTATCAGATACCGGGTGGTTTTACGAATTGTTTCCTTCAACTCGGCCGGGGTAAAAGGTTTGGCGAGAAAATCGTGGGCCCCGCATTTGATGGCGGAGACGGCAGTTTCCAGCGACGCATAGGCCGTGATCATGATCGTAGTTATCTTGTTTTTAACGTTCAGTGAGGCGATGTTCTCCAGAACCTCCAGGCCGCTGATACCGGGCAGTTTGTGATCAAGCAGCAGGATTTCCGGCGGATCGTTCTTGATCATATCCAGAGCGTCCTCACCGTTATCAGCGGTACAGACGGAAAAAATCACTTCCGTCTGGATATCGGGCAGATCAATCTTGAGATTCTTCAACGACCGGGCAATGCCGGCCAGCATACCCGGTTCATCATCAACAACTAATACTTTTAGGGTTTCCATTGCACTTTCCCTGAAATTATTGCTGCTTTCATTATTACCCGCGCGTTTCCTGCTCTCGCCGTGCCCCGCAGGCTGTCACTTCCGCTTTATGATGAATGTTCGAGCAGGCGTTCACATTCCAGTCTGAGCTGCTCGAAGCGGATCGGCTTGGTCAACAGCGCATCGGCCTTGATCCAAGATTTTTCTTCTTCCGTTGCCGCATCAAAATTGATGCCGGTCTCGCTGGCAACCGCCGTGACGATAACCACGGGCACGTCGGGATACAACTTTTTAATGTGATAACAAAGCGCAAAACCGCCATCGGAGTGTTCCATCATTAAGTCGATGATCGCCATATCCGGCTTCGTATCTTTAAGCAACTCTTCCGCTTCCATCTGGCCGCCAGCTTTTACAACATTATATCCGACTGCCTGGAGCTGGATTTCCATCTGCTCCAGAAAATCGACATCATCATCCACAATCATCAGCGTTCTATTATTTTCGTTAATCATGAGCACCTGCATTCAAATGTTATAAATGGAAAAAACGACATAATACAAAATCTATTTTTTATCGCCTGCTTAACATCACATACTTGTTCCGCTTGAAATTTTCCGTTTTCACAGGACGTAACTTTTTGCGGATAATACACTTACGTCCTACCCGGAGCATTCAAACCGACTGGGTATCCATTATCCACCACTATACAATTAACCTATTTCTCCCCGGCAGTAAAGGCTTTATCTATCTCCTTATTATTATTCACTTTTCGCTCTCGAGGCAGAGTAATAATAAACGAGGTGCCGGTAGATCCTTTTTCCGGGTCGTTGTTTGACTTGACCTGGACGTCGCCGCAGTGCATTTTGATAATGCCATACGTAACGGCCAGGCCCAAGCCCGTCCCGACACCGATTTTTTTTGTCGTAAAAAACGGTTCGAACAATTTGGGAATATTATCTTCGGGAATGCCGCAGCCGGTATCGGTAACAGTTATCTTGACCTGCTTTTCGTCCCCCGTCAACGTCAGGGACAATACACCGCCTTTGGGCATGGCGAACTGGGCGTTGCTGATCAGGTTTGTCAGGACCTGAATCATCTGATCGGAATCAATGGCAGCGTATGGATTTTCGATATCCTTGTGAACTTCCAGTTTAATGTTAGCCGGGAGATTGGCTACCTTGATAACACGATCGATCAATTCGAGCAAGTTGTTTTTCTCAAGCTGGACTTTGTTCTGCCGGGCGAAATGCAGAAGACCGGAAACGATTTTCTTGCACCTGTCCGCCTGTTCGGCAATCATTTTCAGGTCTTCTCGCATTTCCACTTTATCGCCGAATTCGTCCATGAGCAGGTGAGAGTACATCAGCACCACGCCCAAAGGGTTGTTGACTTCATGGGCTATGCCGGCGGCAAGCTGGCCCATGCTGGCGAGTTTTTCCGACTGCATCAGGGCCTCGCGGGTACTGGCAAGCTGATCGATAGTTCGCCGCAGTTTTTCGATAGTATGCGGCAGGCACATCTCCGATTCGGCCAGGCCTTTAAATATCGCTACGGCATGATCGCGGCAGGTGTCATACCCGCAGGCGCCGCAATTGAGATGGTCTTCGGGGCGAGCCTTACCCATACGCACCAGAATCTGGGCGATGGCATCCTCGAAAGGAACGGGAATACGCTGATCGTTCGAAGAAAATGTGCGTGAGAGATCCAGTTTTTCGAAACGGTCCATATAGGCTTGCCACTTCTCGCGGTCGAATTGTTCCATCCGCTGCCGGACGTAGCGGCTGACGCGGGATCGCCGGGTGAACAGCGGCGCATGGGTGGTCATGCCAGCCCCCATGATGCAGCCGTTACAGGCCAGCACCTCCAGCAGTCGGGCATCCAGGTCGCCGGATTCAAACTCCTTGACTGCCTCAACAAAATTGGTGCGGCCGTCGGTGGCAACGACTTCACCCACCATCAGGTCTTCGGTGATATTCGCTGCCTGGAGCAAACCGCGACTGATAGGAAACAAGCCGCCCAGACCAGCCTGGGGTTCGTCAAAATCACTGGCTTCAACATCATCTTTTGTGACCGGCTTATCCAGAAACATCTGGTTAAGCTCTTCAAAAGTTAAAACAGCATCGATTTCGTTGGGAATATTCTGACTGGCCGCTTCACATTTTTTGGCGATACAGGGGCCGATAAATACAATTTTTATATCTGAACCGTACAACTCACGCAAAAGACGGGCTTCGGCCACCATGGGAGAAACGATCGGAATCAGCGCCGGGACCAGATCGGGATGGTATTTTTCCACAAAGCTGATAACCGCCGGACACGGAGTTGAGATATAACGGTTTCTGTTGTTTTTGTCGAGCAGCAATTTCTGGTATTCACGGGCGACCAGATCAGCACCGAAAGATACCTCATTGACATAATTGAAACCCAACCGGCGGATCATCCCGATATAGACCGTATAGTCCATATTATCAAGCTCGGCGCCGAAGCTGGGGGCGATGATGGCGGCGACATTGCCGGGACCGACCAGCAGTTCGTTGACAATATCGACGCTGCGGACCACCTGTTTGGCGCACTGACTGCAAACGCGCACGCAATTGCCGCAACTGATGCACCGCTCAGTGATCACCTCGGCCTGACCGTCGGAAATCCGGATTGCCTTGGCCGGGCATTCCCGCACACAGGTATAGCATACCCGGCAGCGTTCCTTGACGGTGCGAATAAACGATCTGTCAATCGGTGTTACCATAAAATAAATTAAAAATCAAAATTCAGGTATTCGCTACACTCATGCATTTTTTACTTTTCACTTATACTTATTCATTAAATGGCGGGCAAGGCCCACCTTGAAATTAATATACGAATTCGCTCTGGTGGTAGTGCGTGTGGAGCAAATGATGCGACTTTTCGCTGAGCGGTTCGCCAAGATACTCTTCATAAAGTTTTTTAACATCTTCATTATGATGCGAGCAGCGAACGGTTTCATCGCGATCGATGTTATACAACGTCTGCATACGCTCCTTAATCGCTTTCTGGTCCGCACCCAGGGGCTGACCGCCGCCGGCAATGCAGCCGCCCGGACAGGTCATAATTTCGATAAAGTGAATGTCGTTCCGGCCGGCCCGAATCTGATCGAGCAGCGCCCGGGCGTTATTCAAACCGCTGGCAACCGCCACGCCAATCTCCATATCGCCGATAGCTACTTTGGTTTCCTTGATCGGCTTCATGCCGCGCAGTTCCTTGACCTTCAGCTCGGGCAGTTCCTCACCGGTCAGGAAATAGTATCCGGTACGCAACGCGGCTTCCATAACGCCGCCCGTAGCGCCGAAAAGTTTACCCGCGGAACTGCGCTGCCCCAGCGGGGAGTCGGCGGTTTCAGGTGCCAGGGAATGGAAATCAATACCGCGCAGCCGGATGATACGAGCCAGTTCGCGGGTGGTCAGGACAGCATCGACATCCGGTATGCCGTTGCGGGCCATTTCAGGTCGCTGGGCTTCAAATTTCTTGGCGGTACAGGGCATAATGGAGACGCAGAAAATATTTTCCGGATCGAGCCCAGCCTTTTCAGCGAAATAGGACTTGATCACGGCACCCATCATCTGCTGAGGACTCTTGCAGGTCGAAATATTATCCAGGAAATCCGGATAATACTGTTCGACAAACTTGACCCAGCCGGGTGAACAACTGGTCAGCATCGGCAGGACACCGCCGGTTTTAACGCGGTGGACCAGTTCGGACGCTTCTTCCATAATGGTCAGATCCGCGGTAAACGAGGTATCGAACACACGGTCGAATCCCATTTTCCGCAGGGCTGCAACCATGACGCCGTTGATGTCGATACCGGGTTTCATGCCGAATTCTTCGGCCAGCGTAACCGAGATACTGGGAGCATGCTGCACGACGACAAATTTATCGGGATCATTCAGGGCATCCAGCACTTCCTTGTTGTAACTCTGTTCGCGAAGGGCGCCTGTCGGGCAAACAGCGATGCACTGGCCGCAGTTGATGCAACTGGAGATGTTCAGGCCCTGATTGAAAGCAGTGCCGACGATGGTGTTGCAGCCGCGGTTGATAAAATCTATCGCCGAGACGCCCTGCACCTCTTCGCACATCCGCACGCAGCGGCCGCAAAGAATACACTTGGCCGGATCGCGCACCAGCGACATGCTGGACGTATCAAGATGATACTCATTACGGGAACCGCTGTAGCGCCGTTCGCGAACACCGAGCTCTTCAGACAACGTCTGCAGTTCGCAATTCTGGTTACGGACGCAATAGAGGCAATCGTCGGGATGATTAGCCAGCAGCAGTTCGACAATGGTTTTGCGTGCTTTCACCACGCGCGGTGAATGCGTCAGTACCTTCATGCCGTCGGCGACTGGAAAGGCGCAACTGGGCACGATACGACCGTTGTCCAGCTCCACGACGCACATCCGACAGGCGCCGGTCGGCGGCAGATTTTCCATATAACATAATGTAGGCACCTTGACACCGGCACGGTTAAGAGCTTCGATAATCATTTCGCCATCTTTGGCTTCGACAGGTTTATTATTAACTTCAATCGTTATCACGTTGTCACCCTTTTTATTGGACCTGGACTGCGGTAAATCGACATACGTCTTTACATGTTCCACAACTGATACATTTGTCTTCGATGATATAATGCGGACTCTTGGGAGCGCCCATAATGGCCTCGGTCGGACATTTCCTAGCACAAAGTGTACAACCGACGCATTTTTCCGCATCAATGGTAAACGTCAGAAGATCGGTGCAGGCTCCTGCCGGACAGCGACGCTCATAAATGTGAGCTTCGTATTCGTCCCGGAACCAGTGCAGTGTGCTCAGTACGGGATTGGGAGCGGTCTGCCCCAGCCCGCACAGACTGGTGTCTTTAATCACCTCCGCCAGACGGTTCATGTACATGATGCCCTGGAAACGTTCCAGGGGTTCGTTGCCGTCTTCGTTGCGGCGGGAGCGTGTGATGCGTTCGAGGATCTCCAGCATACGGCGGGTGCCTTCCCGGCAGGGAATGCATTTGCCGCAGCTTTCCCGTTGAATGAAGTCCATGAAGAATTTCGCCACATCGACCATACAGGTGTTTTCATCCATGACCACCAGGCCACCGGAGCCCATCATGGCCCCTACCGTTTTGAGCGATTCATAATCGATCTCAATATCCAGATGCTGTTCCGGGATGCAGCCGCCGGAAGGACCGCCGATCTGAACAGATTTGTATTTCTTGCCGCCGGGGATGCCCTGGCCAACGTCGAAAATAATCTGACGAACAGAGGTGCCCATCGTGACTTCGATCAGGCCGGTCCGGTTGACCTTGCCTGAGAGGGCGAAGACTTTCGTGCCTTTGCTGTTTGCGGTTCCGACATTGTTGAACCATTCGGCGCCATGGGCGACGATGGCCGGCAAATTGGCCAGTGTTTCTACGTTGTTAATGATCGTAGGCTTGCCGAACACACCCGAAACCGCCGGGAATGGCGGGCGCGGACGCGGCATGCCGCGTTTGCCTTCAATACTGTTGATCAAAGCGGTTTCCTCGCCGCAGACGAACGCCCCGGCCCCCATCTTAATGATAATCTCAAGATTGAAGCCGCTGTCGAGAATGTTATAGCCGAGCAGATTGTAGGCTTTAGCCCGTTCGATCGCCACTTTCAGGCGTTCGATGGCCAGGGGGTATTCCGCACGGATGTATATGTATGCCTTAGAAGCGCCGATGGCATAAGCGGCAACAACCATACCTTCCAGCAAACGGTAGGGATCGCTTTCAATAACGGCCCGGTCCATGAACGCGCCGGGATCGCCTTCGTCGGCATTGCAGACCAGGTATTTCTGATCGCCGGCTGCTTCCATTGCGAACCGCCATTTGCGACCGGTCGGAAAACCGCCGCCGCCGCGACCGCGGAGTCCGCTCTCTTCAACCATGCCACAGACTTCCGGAGCAGTTTTGTGCCGCAAAATGCGAGCCAGGCCGATATAACCGCCATGGGCGATGTATTCTTCAATGCTGTTGGGGTCGATGATGCCGCAGTTGGCCAGAACCCAACGGGTTTGCGGGGCGAAAAAAGGATGCTCATCCAGATAAGACACCTCCGGATACGCTTCGAGGGTATCGCTGCGATGCTGCCCCAGAACATTTTCCTGCGGAATGGAATCATTCAGAAAATGATCGAGCAAAATGTTGACCTGATCGGCAGTCACATGCTGAAAAGTCACACGGGTACGCTCGGGCAATTGTATTTCCATAATGGGCTCGACGGAGCAAAGACCAATACAGCCGACTTCAACGATATCCGCATCGATGTTTTTCTGCTCCATGTATTCTTTTACGGCAGCCATGGTCTTCGCCGCGCCGGCGCCCAGCCCGCAGGTGCCGGTGCCGATAAAGATTGTCGTTTTCGTCAATTGTTCACGGCGAAAATCAATCAGACACTCCTTGACATCCGCATTCATGTCGGCGTCCTGGGCACCGCCTTTGAGAAAATCGACGATTTCCTGAACAACATTCTCGTTAGCTACTTTGGGTTCAATTGTTTGTGTCATTACTATCCACTCTCTTTCGATATGAATCCAGGATGCCCTTGACCTTTTCCGGCACTACGCCGCCATAAAATTCACCATTTACACTTATAACCGGAGCCAACCCGCAAGCGCCGATACAGGCGACAACTTCGAGACTGAACTGGCCATCGCGCGTGGTTTGACCCGGCTCGACCTCCAATTCCCGCTTCAAGGTTTCCAGCAACGCCGCGGAACCTTTGACATGGCAGGCTGTTCCCCGGCAAACCTGAATGTGATACTGTCCCTGTTTCTGAAAACGAAACTGGTTATAAAAGGTAGCTACACCGTAGATTTTGCTGGCCGGCAAATTCAAATGACGGGATACGTAAACAACGGCATCCTTCGACAAATAGCCCACTTTCTCCTGAATAGCCTGCAGAATCGGGATCAGCGAATCCCGCCGGGCATCGGGATAACGCGATAGAATTTCTTCGATTTCTTCTGTCACGATCATTATGTATCCTTTCAATAACAATTAATTCTTTCTGGCAAAATACGCCACCTTTTCAAGAGACATCGCCAGGTCAATGTCTTCCACAAACACTTCCGGCGGCATATTCAACCGCACCGGAGCGAAATTCAAAATGCCGTTCACGCCGGCCTCGACGAGCTGATTGGCAACGTCCTGAGCTTCCGGCGCGGGCACTGTGATAATGCCGGTCGATATCGCCTGCTCCTGTATGACTTCTCGGAGCTGTTCCAGCGGATAACATCTGCATCCGTGCGTGACCCGATGTACCTTATCAGGATTGCTGTCAAAGGCGGCAACGATTTTCAGATTTGGACGTCGCCCGCTGAAATAGGCTATAATGGCCCGCCCAAGATTGCCTATACCAATCAGGGCCATATTCTGACCGTTCGGGTCATCCAGAAAATTCGAAATACTATCTACCAGCTTATTAACTTCATATCCGCGAATCGGGCTGCCCGTATAGCCAACAGACATCAAATCTCGGCGTAGTTGTGCCGCGGTTACCCCGGCAAGCCGAGCCAATTGATGCGAATAGATGTTTTCAATCTTATCTCTTTGCAATTGAAGGAGATATCGCAGATATACACTTAATCGCCCTATCGTTTTTTCTGATATTTTTATACTTTTCTGTATTGTTTTGTTCATTTTTTTGTTAATATTATAACACTGTTACTTATTTCACATAAAATAATAACATCTGTACCAGAGCGTGTCAAGCTAAATTGTGAAAATTTTAGCAAATAGTAAGCGTGCTTATACGCGTTCACTAACAACACCATTTAACAGCTCAATGGTCCCCAAAAAACCTATCGGAAATCCATTAACTTAAATGAAACTTATATTGAAAATATATAAAACCGAACATACTTGCAGGATATGATCTGAATCTCGTTCTCTGAATGAAATCAAAAAACTTTTCACAATTAATCCGACTCTAATATTCAATTAACATCTATCAGACATAATCCACACTTTGTAAAAATACAAACATTTTACATCATGATAGAATTTAAATTTTGAATCGGCATTATCAATCACCGGGGGGGATGGTAGTGCCGATTTTTATGATTTGCCAGACCGTTTTCCGAGGAAGGAAAAATCCTGGCATACCCCCTGCAAACGAAGTCGGGGAGATTTATGGGTCCAAATGAACAATGGATTCTTTACCGGCTGCTTCGTACACCGAGAGAATGACCTCTACGGCTTTGCGGGCTTCTTTGCCGTCGATGGCAAAATCCTGATCGTTTTCCACGGCATTCAGAAAAGCCGCAAAATTGCGGGTGTGGTTATGATGGGTTATGGCAGCCGGGTCAGCTACACCGCCGGGGCCGACGACCTTGCCGAATTTTTCACGTATGTCATTGTCCTGGGGTTTTTCTTCGGCAAACTGCCAGACAGAAAAGCTGTCCTCCAGTTGGATAACGGTCCCTCTGGTACCGGAAATTTCGAAACGACGAAGCTGCCCGGGCCAGGAGGATGTCGTGCCGTAGATGATCCCCAGGGCGCCATTGACAAAACGCAGCACGGCCACCGCCGTATCTTCCGCTTCAATCTGGGGATGACCGATACGATCCATGAAGGCCTGCACGGACTTGACAGGCGGCATGACATCGCACAACATATCGATCATATGGATCGATTGATTCATGAGTGCCCCCCCGCCATCGAGTTTGAGGGTACCATGCCAACTGTCCTGGTAATACTCATCAGTCCGCCACCAGGGCACATAAACGCCGGCATAACTGATCGTCCCGAAACGCTCTTCGGCAATGGCTTCCTTCAAAGGCAGCAACGCTTCGTTATAGCGATAGGGAAAAATGCCGCCGAGCCGAGTTCCCGCTTTATCGTGGGCGGCAATCATCGCATCGATTCGCTCCAGCGTTACATCCAGGGGTTTTTCGCACAGGACATGCTTGCCCTGTTCAGCCGCGTAAACCGTTGGCTCCATATGCAGGCCGCTGGGAGTGGCAATGGTAACGATGTCAACATCGCTGTCGGCGATCATGAACTCGTAATCATCAAAGGCCTTGCCGCCATATTTATTGGCCAGGTGCTGGGCCCGGTCTTTAACGACATCGCATATAGCGACGACCTTGCCGTTGGGCAGGTCGGCAATCGCCCGGCAATGAAAGTCCGCGATTAATCCAGCTCCAACTATGCCAAAATTCCACTGTTTCATGTTGCCTCCTTATCCATTGGTAAAGACGGCTTGCGCAGAAAATGCACTGCCAGGACCAGAATGATAAAGATAATAAACAGGATGATGCCTAATAATTGCAGATTATTGTATAAGACCCACAGGCTGGCCAGACCCGCCATGACACAGGCAATGGCCATGAGCGTATTCCAGATAATCCGGTTGGACCCTTGGGGAATATTATCGCCGAGGACTTTCCGCTGATTCATCAGGAAGAAAAAGGCGAAGTAGGCAATCGGCAGTAGCACCATCGCAAAGACGGAAGTCGGAACCGCCAGCCACATCTGGGCTTTGGATGTCCCCCAGAAAAACGGCCCCAGAATACCGACAATAACCATTAGCGAACCGATTTTCTGCGTCCAGCCTTTGGCGGGCCGGTTCATGAGTTCACAGAAACACAACCCGTTAATCAACATGAGCATAGTGGCAGCATTAAGGGCCATGCCGAGAACGCCGAAGCCGAAGACATATCGAGCGACTGTATCACCGGTCAGGGGCTTGAGAGTGTCGGCCAGGTCAAAGGCGTCGCGTTTGACCAGCATGGCCGCCATGCGGCGGTCGGCGAGAGGCATGGTATCGATTTGAGCGTGTTGCACTTTTTCATCTAATTCGCTGAACGCTTTTTTCTCTTCATCCTTCATACCATGCATGATACGTTCCAGCATAAGGGTCTGGAACCTGGGCAGTAACTTCGGATCGGCTTCGAGGGTTTCGGCAACTGTTTCCTCCTGAACCAGTCCCGGCGCAGGAACCGCATGAAACTGAGAGGCGGACGCGATGACGACGCAGGCAGTGGCGAGCATGAAGGGGATGAATAATCCCGTCGAGAGATCGAAAATAGCCAGTCCGCGAAATTCCTTGCCCCAGCCCTTGCGAATCATGGAGTAAGGCAAAAGGAAGGTCATGTTGATGCCGACAGCAGTGGCGGCGGCCCCGATCATGACGTCGCGCTGGTCACCGACGATGACATTACGCCAGAAGTCCTGATATTTTTCGCCGACCTGCGCTATGGGTTCGGTGAAAGCCGGGGCGGGTTGAAACAGCAGATTGAAATCGGGAATAAAACCGGCCCAGATTTCATTCCAGGGCAGATTACCATTCATCGTCAATTTAATCACGACACCAAAGAAGCTGATCACGATGGCTCCGACCATAATTTTGACAATGGTTTCAAAGATTTTCTGACCGGTGCCGCCCTGGTTGTAGATCATGACGATTGAAACGGTGATAACCAGTACGATCAAAGACGTAATCACTTTGGCATGGAACTGGTCAGGCATAGCTTCGAGCCCGAAAATGTTCGGGAATAGATTTTGCTGAATGGCGGCGGCCGCCAGAGCGAACTGAGGGAGCGACCAGACGAGGTTGGCCATCATCGAAGCGATCAACCAGCCCCAGCCGAGTACGGGACTGACATGAGTATTGATGTCGCGCAAGGGCCGGCGACCGGTCGAGAGCGTCACGAAGGCGATCGCGCTGAGCATGATAATGCCGAGTATCATCGCCAGGGGCTGAATCCACATAAAGCAAAAACCGCCCAGCACGCCCAGATAAAGCGCGTTGGACAGCGAACCGCCGCCCAGTGTAATCGCGCTCTGCAGCCAGCCAGGGCCGGACAGCTTCGCAAAAACGCCCAGCGTGGCAAGCTTGCCTTTGCCGCGGGCCTCGACAATCATCTGGCGATGCTTTTCAATTGTTGGATTTACGGAAAAATTCTGCTGCTCGTTATTTGGTTGTGTCATCGGCTCACCTGTCCCTTGTTTATGAAATGGTCATCTCTACGGAAACGCCAGTAATAGGACGAAACAAATCCCGTATTATTGTATAATCGTTCCGATTGATATTACCCGTTATATCGGAACGCAATTATCTGCAGACAACAAGCTTACACGCGGCCCTGCCCAGAGCTTGCTACCCAGTTGGGCCTAATATGACGGTTTTTTGCCCTGTATTTGCTAAAGGCCGGACCGCCGTGAAATTCGAGTGTAATACTCTGCAAACAAATGACTTATAGAACACAAAACCGTTTGAATAATATGTGCCATTTATCATACTTTCTAAAGGGCCCTTTCACAAGCAAAAGTTATGTCTCTTTAGAATGGAAAATCGAAGGCCCGGAGTTAATCTTTGACAGAAACTACGTAATCTATATGATCATGACAGTTAGTATTAAGAATTTAAGGAGTTGATTTATGGTTCAGGACGAACAGGTTCTGGTGATAGAACGGCAGGTTTTTGACGATATCGGAGCGTTTCAGGGGCTGAAATATGGTGTGGGTGTGTACATGGAGCGGTTTTTTGCTGAAGGGACAGCGCGGTTTATGCCGCGGCCGGCGGCGGAGGCCGACCCCGGCTTTAAACAGATTATCCCTTATGTATTAATGAGTTATAACGGTACATTTCTGAATTACGTCCGGGGCAAGCGAGGCGGCGAGACGAGACTGGTCGGCCAGCGGTCAATGGGGATTGGCGGACATATCAATCCGGTGGATGATATGCCGTTGTTTGGAGATTTTTACGATACCTACCGGACAGCAGTTGAACGGGAGGTCGAGGAGGAGGTCCATGTCCAGGCCGGGCATACCGAACATGTGGTCGCCCTGCTGAATGATGACTCCAACGAAGTCGGCAGCGTCCATCTGGGCGTGGTGCATTTGTGGATACTGGAAGCACCGAAGGTCAGCCGGCGGGAACAAATGATCACGCAGATGGAGTTTTTGTCGCTGGAGGCGCTTCAGGCTGTCCGAGAAGAGATGGAGACATGGTCGCAGTTGTGCCTGGATGTTCTGCCGGGAGTGATGGAGAAGGTAAAGGCGTAATTCCAATTAACCACAAGGAAAATGTGCGACGAAGAATCCCACTTCGTTCTTGTTTCTTGCTTCAAAGCATGAACGCATGAACCCATTAACGCATCTTTTTCAGATAAATCATCAGCACCGTAATATCGGCTGGCGTGATGCCGGAGATCCGTGACGCCTGGCCCAGATTGGCGGGATGGACGGCGGCGAGTTTTTCGCGGGCTTCAAAGCGAAGCTGGTCGATAGCGTGATAATCCATATCAACGGGAAGTTTGATTTTTTCGGTCTGATGGAAGCGTTCGACGAGACGACGCTGCTTTTCGACATAACCGGTATAGCGGACCTCGCTGACGACCTGCTGGACGGCAAAAATATCATAACCGAGGACAGCGAATTCCGGATCAAACGCCAGCAACCAGTTTTCATCCCGACCCTGCTGGCGGAGCAGGTTCTCCAGGGGTTTGCCTTCGGCGGCATGGGTTTTCAGATAATGCCGGATTTCCTCGCCTTGGCGCTGTTTTTCCTGAAAACGCGACCAGCGGCAGTCATCGACCAGCCCCCACTCCCGCCCCAGCGGGGTCAGGCGTTGGTCGGCGTTATCGCTGCGGAGCAGCAGGCGATGCTCGGCCCGGGAGGTGAACATGCGATAGGGTTCATCGACGCCGCGGGTGACCAGGTCGTCCATCATCACCCCGATATACGCCTGATCGCGTCGGAGCATGACCGGTTCCAGTCCTCCAGTTGTCCGCACGGCATTTATGCCCGCAAGCAGCCCCTGTCCGGCGGCCTCTTCATAGCCGCTGGTTCCGTTTATCTGGCCGGCGAGGAACAGGCCGCGGATGGTTTTACATTCGGTCGTTGAGCGAATCTGCAGCGGCGGGAAGTAATCGTATTCGATAGCGTAGGCATAACGCAGGATTTTCGCGTTTTCGAGGCCTTCGATGCTGTGGATCATCTGCTCCTGAATTTCCCGCGGCAGCGAGGTGCTGATGCCGTTGCAGTAAATCCAGTTGGTGTGGCGGCCTTCGGGTTCCAGATAAATCTGATGGCGGGATTTATCGGAGAAACGGACAATCTTGGTCTCGATACTCGGACAGTAGCGCGGGCCGGCGCTTTGAATCTGGCCGGTGAACATGGGGGCCTTGTCGAGATTATCGCGGATGATCTGATGGGTGCGTTCATTGGTGTAAGTCAGCCAGCAACTTATCTGCTCCTGGTCGATGCGATCATTGAGAAAACTGAACGGCAAAGGCCGGTCATCGCCGGGCTGTTCCTGTAAAATGGAAAAATTTATCGAATCGGCGTCGATGCGGGCAGGGGTTCCGGTCTTGAGGCGTTCGAGGCGGATGCCCAGATTTGACAGGTTAGCAGAAAGCTGTTCGGCAGACGATTCGCCGTATCGCCCGCCGGGGATTTGTTCGGAGCCGATATGTATAATACCGCGCATGAAGGTACCGGTGGTTAAGACAACCGCCGGGGTGTTGAGCGTTGGGCCGGATTGGCAGGTTATCCCGGTTATAATGCCGTTTCTGGTGAGCAATTCAGCAGCAGTGTCTTCCAGGATGGTCAAATTCTCGCAACCGGCCAGCATATCCTGCACGACCGAGGCATAATGGTCGCGGTCGGCCTGGGCACGCGGCGCCCAGACAGCCGGCCCCTTGCTGCGATTGAGCATGCGGAACTGGATGCCGGCGATATCAATGGCCAATCCCATCAGGCCGCCCAGAGCGTCAATTTCACGGACAATCTGCCCCTTAGCCAGGCCGCCAACAGCCGGATTGCAGCTCATCTGGGCGATGCTGTTTTTTGACATCGTCACCAACGCCGTTTTGGCGCCAAGTCGCGCGGCGGCATGGGCCGCTTCCACACCGGCATGGCCACCACCTACAACAATAATGTCAAAATGATGATGACTCATAACACGTTTAACTGTCCAAACCCACTACCGATGCAAACGCCAGCCCCCGGGCATGGGTGATACTGACGCTGATCTGTTCGATGCCCATCTGACCAGCCAGTTCTAGCAATGTGCCGTGCAGGTGAACCTGTGGTTTACCGGACGTTGTGTTTAACGTCTCGACATCAGTCCAGGCAACGCCGCCGCTCCAGCCGGTGCCCAGCATTTTCATGACGGCTTCCTTCACGGCGAAACGGCCGGCCAGGCGCTCCGCCGGATTCTTATAGCGTTGAGCGTAATCCTGCTCCGCCGGTGTAAAAACCCTTTCCAGAAAA
Organism: uncultured Pirellulales bacterium; assembly: GCA_964482555.1. Taxonomy (GTDB): domain Bacteria; phylum Planctomycetota; class Phycisphaerae; order Sedimentisphaerales; family SM23-30; genus CAYZXY01. Next base: position 23,802 of record CAYZXY010000007.1, on the reverse strand, counting down.
TGCCGGCCGTGCCGTTCGAACATACGCTCGATACGTGAACAGTCCACCAGATCGATTCCATGATATACGATACTCATTATCAGCAGCTACGTCTGTATTCCTTGATCAAACCACATGAGAATTGCCCAGCCCACAGATCCCACAATAAAGCCCGTAACAATAATCAGCTTTGTCCAACGCAGACGGTTGTCAAACCGTTTGAGGGCATTCTCGTTTTGTGACAGATAACGCAGTAATTCCATACGGGACTGAATGCTGGAATGGCGAAAGGATGGGGCTTCGACGGCGATACCGTTAAGCTGGGCTACCCGCTGTAAAGCCCGGCCCATAACAAACGCTCCATGCTCATTCAACCGCGTGCCCTCCATCTGGCTGCCAACCACCCGGGCAGCATAAACATCGGACTGCCGTTCAAATAATCGCGAGACCAGACCAAAAAGCAACAACCAGGCGGCAACGATCGCCACAGCGATTATTGTCAGCATCGTGATGTTAACGACAGAAACCTGAAATTCAATTCCCGTCCGTAAGAGCAGACGACCGATTAATTCTACGCCAAACAAAATCAACAGCCCGCTGCCCATAATAAACAGAACCAGAAAAAAGATATGGTGATGTTTAATGTGACCGGCTTCATGGCCGAATATGGCCTCGATCTGCTCATCGCTCATATTTTCGACAATATTATCACTGATTAGAAAGTAACGGACACGGCTGACAAGCCCCATGACGGCGGCATTGGCGACGCTGCCGTAGGTGTCCCATAACAAAATCGCACGAAATCCCATCTGCAAACGCCGGCAAAACGCCTCTAAACGCTGCCGTAATGGGCCTTCCGGCAGGGGTCGGGTCATCCAGACAGTTCGAATAATCAGAGGTGCGAATAAAAAAATAATGGCTGTTCCCAGCAAAATCATTCCCTGCGCCGCGGCATCCACCGCAGGCGACAATATGCCGCCGGCATCGGACCAGCCCAGCATGACGAGTTTAAAAATAATATCTTTCAAACCCAGCATCAGCAGCAGCGGCATCAGGATAATGAGAACGCCATGCCGCAATTGAAACAGGATAAACTGCGTGATATTCCACACCGGCCGGGCAGCCAGCCCCATCGTAATCTGGCCCATAACGATGTATTCTCGAATGAACCGATTGATCGGGTAGGAGGCATGCCAGTTAGCGATCAATAGCAGGATAAAAGGCAGCAGCAACGCTATTTCATCCAGCAAGACAAACCGCTGGAGTTCCCAACCGATGTATATCTGGCGAGACCAGCCGCCAACGGTCAACAGTAAAACATACACCAGAATGTTCATCGTTCGGCTGATCATGTCCAGACGCTGCGGCAGTTGCAGATTATTCTGCTGTATGGAGGCCCCCGCCTCAAGCAATCGCAGCACCCGCTGATTCCAGAATCTATACATGGCCCAGGTAAGCACGAGGACACCGACGGTCAGAACCGGGACGCTCCCCCCTTGCATTACCTGCAGAAATTCAACGTCCGCAAGCCCTGGATAATTTATCCAGCAATCTTCCAGCAGCAGTGCAATGAATACTGCCAGTATTACCGTCAGCTGCAATAGTAGAGATTCCTAACCCGGCGTAGCCGAAAATTCGAAGCACGAAATTCAAAACTGTTTTTGTTTTTTTTGCAAACACTGTTTGCCATAACCTTGTTTCTTGCCTGCCTGGCGACTTCGCGACTTTGCGCTAACCCTTTTCTGACCTTCGGTTATTAATACTCGTTCCGATTGAACATTCCCGTTTTGTCCAAAAGTAAATATATGCAGGTAAGGCCTTTACGTCTGGCCCTGGCGGGAACTCTCATACCCTTTGGATATAGAACGAATTACTGCGACAATTCCTTATTGATCGCACCGATCCGAGATTTGGCAAATTCCACCTTAGCCGGATCATTGTTTTCCAGATTGATCGAACGGTGATAAAACTCCAAAGCCTTGACCCGGTCATGAAGATGCTCATCATAAATACGGGCCACATAATAACGGGGGGCATAGGGCGTCATGGCATCCCATTGCCAGACGCGCTGGTAATAGAGCAGCGCTTTGTGGTAATCTTTGAGATGCTGATGGTAAATCTGGGCGATATAAAACGCGGCATCATCGATCTTGTCGCTGGAAGGATAACGGGTAATCATCTCGTTAAACGTCTCAATCGCCTTGTAAAGCTTCTTCTGATCGGAAAATAAGCCGCCTATCCCGCCTTTGCCTTCATTGTACAATTTTACCGCTTCTTCATACATCATATCCGCTTCAATGATGCTACTGGACGCTTCCATATCCGGTCCGGCTAACTCAGCGACAACCAGATATGAATGACGGGGTCCGTACTTCAGATTCTCCAGTTCCTGATGGGCCCAAGCCGACTTAAGATGATTGCCCTGCTGGTCATAAAACTCCTTCAGCAGTCGCAGATGCCGTTGATACTGGTTGCGATACTGAGCCATTCTCTCGACCAGTTCGACCTCTGTTTTTCGCTGTAAATCCGCTTCTGCGGTCAAATCGACCGTATTGCCGATGACATCGCCGGATTGATGAGCGGATTTCTGACAGCCAGCCAGTATTCCCAAAGTTGCCCCGACAAATACGACCGCTATAAAACCATATATACGAGACACATATGAATTACAACCGTGCATACCAGCACTCCTTTCGCTAATGTAGAATTTTTCAGGCAATTATCGGTTTATACAAAATTGAAACCGGAAAGCTCATGCCTGTCAAGAAAAACATAACTATAATTATAGTAAATGGTTGCATAGCGCATCTGCCGCAGGATCTTTACCATTTCAATACGGCGCCGGTGTCGGCTGAGCTGGCTAAACTGGCATATTTGCCCAAACTGCCGTGGTTGATACGCGGCTCGGGAGTCTGCCATCTTTCCCGCCGTTCCGCCAATTCGACATCGCTCAGGTTAACCCGGATGCTGCTGTTGGGAATATCGATTTCGATGATATCGCCCTCTTCAAGCAGACCGATCGGGCCGCCGGCCGCGGCTTCGGGGCTGATATGTCCAATGCAGGCCCCGCGCGTGCCGCCGCTGAAACGCCCATCGGTTATCAACGCCACACTTTCGCCCAGACCCGCGCCCATGATATAACTGGTGGGACTGAGCATTTCCTGCATGCCCGGTCCACCGCGCGGCCCTTCGTAACGAATGACCACGACATCGCCTTCATTAATCTTGCCGGCCAGAATGCCTTCGCAGGCCTCTTTCTGACTGTTGAAAATAACGGCCGGTCCGCTGTGGGTCATCATGGCTGGAGCGACGCCAGCAGTCTTGACAACGCTGCCGTTCGGCGCCAGATTGCCGCGAAGAATGGCCAGACCGCCCGTCTTCGAATAGGCCTTATCGAGCGGTCTTATACATTCAGTATCCTGAATATCCGCCCGGGCAATATTCTCCGCCAGCGACTTGCCGGTCACGGTCAGGCAATCAGTATTAATCAAACCATCGATTTTCGAGATTTCCTTAAGAATCGCGGAAATACCGCCGGCCTTGTCCACATCTTCCACATGATAAGAGCTCGAGGGCGATACCTTGCAGATGTTGGGACATTTTTTCGAAATGCCATTGATTCGTTCCAGGTCATATTCGACGCCGGCTTCGCTGGCGACCGCAAGGGTATGCAGTACGGTATTCGTCGAACCGCCCATCGCCACATCCAGCGCCAGGGCGTTATCCAGCGATTTTCGCGTCACAATATCCAGCGGCTTGAGGTCCTTTTCCACCAGGACCATGATCTGGCGGGAGGCTTGCTTGTATAAAACTTCGCGGCGAGGATCGACCGCCGGTATGGTACCGTTGCCCGGCAGTGCCAGACCGATCGCCTCACAAAGACAATTCATGCTGTTGGCCGTAAACATGCCCGAACAACTGCCGCAGGTGGGGCAGCCGTTTTCTTCCAGTTCTTTCAGCCTGGCCTCGGAGATATTGCCTCTGTTATGGGCGGCAACCCCTTCGAATATCGTAATCAGGTCGCAGGCTTCACCATCAGGTGTTTTGCCGGCCAGCATCGGTCCGCCGGAAACGAAAATCGTCGGGATATTCACCCGCATCGCCGCCATCATCATCCCCGGAACGATCTTGTCGCAGTTGGGGATGCAGATCACGCCGTCAAAACAATGGGCCCGCAGCATGGTCTCCATCGAATCGGCGATAATTTCCCGGCTGGCCAGGGAATATTTCATACCGGTATGGCCCATCGCCACACCGTCACAGACGCCAATCGTATTGAAAATAAAGGGTGTACCGCCCGCCTCGATCACGGCCTGTTTGACCAGTTCGCCAACCTTGTTCAGATGGCAATGGCCCGGAATGATATCGACATAACTGTTGGCAATGGCGATAAACGGTTTCTCGAAATCCGCGTCTTTCAGCCCGCAAGCCCGCAACAATCCCCGATGCGGCGCCCGCTCAAAGCCCTTCTTAACTGTGTCTGATCGCATGGTCAGCTCTCCTCTGTTGTATTAATGCGTTTATGCGATGAAGAAAATGCCGCATTCAGCATATCACCATCATCTGAATGCCAGAGTTTAACCTATCCCCCCCTTGTCGCCAACAAAATAATTTCCCTTCCATTCCCAGGAATCAACAGTCTCTCCCGTGAAGCAAGATGATGGTTAATGATTGGCGCTGTCGAAAATTGCGACCCCTCGATTATACAGACGTATCGCCAAATATCTTCGGCACATTTTTTGCAGGATGGATCTCGCCCGCCAGAAAATAGAAGCTGAAAGTTAGACGGGGTGCCATGCTTACGCGAATCCTGTGCAGAGCGAAGAGAGCTTAAGCATGGAAGAGAAGTCAGGAGGGCAGGCCTCGCCCACTGAAAGACTCCTCCGACTATTATCTTCTGTTTCTTCGGAACGAGTTTATAACCGCTTCAACACAACAATGGCCGTATCGTCGAAACGCTCGGTCAGACCGGTGAATTTACGCATCAGCCAGAGCATGTTTTTGGCGGCCTGTTCGGCAGGCATATCCAGCGATGCCAGCGCGGATTCGATGACGCGGCCGCGGCCGAAAGTCTCCCGCTGGAAGTTGTGGGCATCGGCCAGGCCGTCGGTGTACATGACGATCATATCGCCCGGCTGCAGAACAACCTGCCGGGTTTCGTATTTCTGGTAAGGCTGTACGCCCAGAACCATTCCCCCTTCTGCCAGATCAATGATCTCGCGGCCGGAGTTGCGAATCAGAACCGGCGGTTCGTGCCCGCAGTTGCAGTAGGTCAGCGTCCAGGAAGCGATATCCAGACTGCTCATGAACAAGGTGGCAAACTCGCCCAGCTCCGTATCCTGGCAGAACATGCGGTTCTCCCGCGAGACAACCAGGCCGATATCGTCGATTTCTTCGGCATAGGCTCGCAGGCTCGATCGCAGCGACGCCATCGCCAGGGACGCCGGCATCCCTTTGCCCATAACATCGCCGATCGTCAGAACCAGCTTGTTACGGTTGGTCAGAATGAAATCATAAAAATCGCCGCCGACGTCATAACATGGCACATACTGCCCCGCCAAATCCAACCCGGAGATATCGGGCACGCTGTCCGGTATCAGATGTCGCTGGACATGACCGGCCAGCCGCATCTGCAGCGCCATCCTTTCGGCTCGCAACGATTCTTCATACAACCGGGCATTAATGATCGCCACGGCGGATTGCGCCGCGACTGTCTGGGCCAGAAAAATATCGGTCTGCGGAAAGCTTCGCAACTTACGGCTGTAGAGGCGCAGAATGCCGATCCCTTTGCCTTTATGAATCAGGCCGATGCTCAGGCTTGAAATCCAGCCTTCTTCCAGTACCTGATCGTGATAACGCTGAAAATGCGGATCGGTCCGCATGTCATCAACAATGATCGTTTCGCCTTTAAGGGCCCGTCTGTTCAACTCGCTTTCGGCGGCAGTTACCGGACCCTTCTTTATATATTTATCGCTGAGGTTATAGGTCGCCTTCAGGACCAGTTCGCCCGTTTCTTCATTCAACAGACGCAGTCCGGCGGCATCAACCTTCAGCACTTTGGCAATCGTTTCCACTACAATCTGCAACACCTGACGCAGGTCCATCGGACTGGTCAGCAACTGAGTCGTTTCATGAACGCTGTTGATGCCTTCGCTCAACCAGCGGACTTCACGGCTCAGATCTCCCAGATCGTGTATCAACTCTAGCCCTTTATTTTCTGTTTCAGTCATTTCTGTATGCATATCCAATATCACCACTTCCTCATACTCGAACTCAGGGATCCCCAAACTTCAGGAGCGTTCGCCATACAAAAAGAAGTTTAAGCATACTATCAAACTTTGTATGCGGGGTCAATCTATCAATTGACATTATTCTATTTTATGCCTACTATGAGGTTCTAAACAGGCTTGATTAATGTTTTTTTTACGTATTTTTTATGATTCTTACGCGTAAAATATTACACAAGCACCATAAAAACCATTGAGGACATCGTTTATGACGGGAACACCCAAAAGCTGGCAGGCAAGAATACAGGGCCGACAGGACGAGCTGGCGACCCATTTTGTGGAATCGCTCAGTTATGATACTCGACTGTATAAGTATGATATTGCCGGGAGTATCGCTCACGCCCAGATGCTCTCCGATCAGAGTCTGATCACGCGGGAGGAATTTCGCCTGATCAAACTGGCTCTGACCGAAATCGCCGCGGAAATCGAAAACGGTTCTTTTGTTTTCGACAAAACCTGCGAAGATATTCACATGGCCGTCGAGGCGGCCCTGATCGAAAAGATCGGCGATGTCGGCAAAAAACTGCATACCGGACGCAGCCGGAATGACCAGGTGGCGCTGGATACCCGTCTGTGGATGCGGGACAGTATCTCTTTCCTCAGTCAGGCCGTTATCGAGCTGCAAAAAGCATTCGTGAAACTGGCCGGTACAAAACAGGGCCGTATTGTCATGCCGGGTTATACCCACCTGCAGCGGGCCCAGCCGGTGCTGTCGGGATGCTACCTGCTGGCTTTCGTCGAACAACTCGAGCGGGACCGGCAGCGGTTTGAAGATTGCTATAAACGTGTTAACGTATCGCCTCTGGGTTGCGGCGCGCTGGCGGGGAGCAGCCTGCCTCTCGATCGACAACAAACGGCAACACAACTGGGCTTCCCGGAAATCACCCGTAACAGTCTGGATACCATCGCGGACCGCGATTTCTGCATTGAATTCACGTTTTGCTGTGCCATGTGCGCGATGCATCTGTCGCGATGGGCCGAAGACTGGATTATTTTCACCAGCCAGGAGTTTTCCTTCATTCGCACCGAGGATGCCTATTGTACCGGCTCGAGCATGATGCCGCAGAAACGCAATCCCGATATGCTCGAACTGATTCGTGGTAAAACCGCCGGCATTTACGGCAATCTGTTTGCCCTGCTGACACTGATGAAGGGGCAACCCATGACGTATAACCGCGATATGCAGGAAGATAAAAAGCAGATTTTCGATGCCGGGGATACGCTTATAAGTTCATTGCGGATGGCCGCGGCCATTGTCGGGCATACGAAATTTAATCAGGACATTATCCAGTCCGATTTAAATGACGGCTTTCTCGATGCCACGGCGCTGGCCGAATACCTGGTAAACAAAGGTGTGCCCTTTCGTCAGGCCCACCAGATTGTCGGCAGGCTGGTTGCCGAATGCGAGACGCGGACTATCACCCTGCACGAGTTACCTCTGGAAGATTTGCAAATGGCATCCGAGACGATCAGTGAAGATGTCTACGAAATTCTGACTCCGGAAAATGTCGTCAACCGTTATTCGACTCAGGCTGCCGCCGGACAACGCCAACTGGACGAACAACTGGCTTTCTGGAAGGAACAGCTTGACTAAAGACTGCCAAATCTCCTTTGTAAAAATAGGGTATCTGTAACGTTTGCAACGATTATAGATACTATTTGTGCACATTTAAACCTGACATTGACAATTTTGGACTTACCACATATTGACAGTCGTTATAATTCCTACTAACATAACTTTAGTTATATTTGATAATATCAGCATTATTGGAAACTTTTTCAGACTGTTTTTACCGGTTGAATGTTTTAATGCAACAAACAAATTTACCCTGCACTTGCATTGACATCCCTGTTTAACCGGCCTGGACCGCTGTCCCCCTAACAGCGGTCTTTTTTTTTAATGGCCAGCCCGTTTTCGTCTGTTCGAATAACCCATTGCCATTTTATACGATGGTGTGTAGAATGGTTTATAGTGAATGGATATTTAAATGAATGGATATTTGGAGACCTTTATGAATCGTAAAAAGGCTTTCACCCTTATTGAACTGCTCGTTGTCGTTTCGATTATTGCCCTGTTGGTCGCAATTTTGATGCCGGCGTTGAATAAAGCGAGAGCCCAGGCAAAACAGACTGTCTGCCGGTCGAACTTCCACCAGTTGGGGATCGCGATTAATATATATACTGCGGAGCAAGATTATAACCTTGACCATAAATGGTACTTCCGCAACGGCACCGCCGACCATGCCCAGGAATGGCAGCCGGTTTTTGCCAAAGACATCATGGAAACCAAAATTCTGGAAAATCGAGAGATTTTCTTCTGTCCCAGCGTGAAACATTTGTCATACGAGGAAAACTATATTTGGAATGATCCGACCTCATACACTATGGAATATATTAAAACCGATTTTCCAGACCGGAATCCTGTGTTCTGGAGTACGCACAACTGGATTTGGAAAAAAGAAGTCGGACTCGGCCCCGGTCATTACCCTTTAGGATCGCAATTCAATAATATGATGCAATCCGTAAATAATGAATCCAAAAATGCACTTATGTGCGACATGTCCCCTTCAGCCTGGGAAAAGAACTCGATCAAGTTTCTAAAAGACGCCGGGCAAATGCCCATGCAGACGATTGAGCACTACAACGTACTCATGAAAGACGGCCATGTCGAAAATCCAACCAACATCAATAAGCAATTCAATATGTGGCTCTGGAACGACGAAACCTGGGCCGGCCAGGGTATCTATTAAAAATAAGATATACCCAAAGGGTATGAGAATTCCCGCCAGGGCCAGTAGTAAAGGGTTTGCCCGCACATAGTTATGTTCTGACAAAACGGGAAATTTCCATCGGAACGAGTATAAAAGCGACCGATTTTATCGAATCAACCGTATTACCAAAGCAGGATGGCCGTTTAATGCGACCATCCTTTTTTTCTCATTCTGCTTACGCCACGGCGGAATCTTCCAAGTCATCATCCTCGCCGGAGAAACGCACCGATACTTTCTTACTAACGCCCTGCTCCTGCATGGTGACGCCGTAAATGACATCGGCCACGCTCATGGTGCGGCGGGAGTGGGTAATAATGATAAATTGCGATTCAGCGAGAAATTCCTGCACGACAAGTGTAAAGCGTTCGACGTTTGCCTCATCCAGAGCGGCGTCCACTTCATCCATCAGACAGAAAGGACTGGGCTTGCTTTTGAATATCGCCATCAGCAGCGCGACCGCGGTCATGGTCTTCTCGCCGCCGCTGAGCAGGGAGATACTTTGTGGTTGTTTGCCCGGCGGACGCGCGACGATCTCGATGCCGCATTCGAGGACATTATCGGTATCTTCGAGGATGACCTCCGCCCTGCCGCCGCCGAAAAGTTTGCGGAACAGATCGGAAAAATTCGCGCGAATCATCTCAAAGTTCTTGAGGAATATTTCCGTGCTCTCCTGATTGATCTTTTCGATAAGCTGTTCGAGCTGTTTGCGGGCTTCGGCCAAATCGTTGTATTGTTCATTGAGACCGCTAAGGCGTTCTTCCAGTTCATCCTGTTCGGTAATGGCATCAAGATTGACATTACCCAGACGGCTGATACGGGTGCGCAGATCTTCGATCTCATCGGAAACGGCCTGCCAGTCCATATCCTGAAATTCATAGCTGCCGAACCGCTCTTCCAGATCGACCTTGAGCTCCTCATGGCCGCGTTGGATAAGATTTTCCCGGCGAAGATTATTTTCACTGGCCTTCATCTGCATACCGTGCAGCACTTCCTGCAACTGCTCCCGCTGCCGATTCTGCACACGGGCCTTTTCCGTCAGCGAGTCTTTTTCCTCATGCAGTTCCCGGCGCCGGTTATTCAGGCCGCTACTGTTCTGCTGATGCTCCTGGCGTTTCATGAACAGTTCTGTAATGAATGACTCCGCCGCCAGAATAGCCCGTTCCGTATCTTGAAAATTCGCCCGGGCGTTTTCCAGATCGGTTTCCAGCGATTTCAAGGTATGCTGATTCTGCTGTATTTGCCGCTGTACATTGCCGATCCGTTCCTGCAGAGCCAGCCGTTGCTGCTGGGTCTGGCCCAGTTCGACCCGGACATCGGTAATCTTTTCGGCAATCTGCTGTTCCTGCATTTCCTGTTCGGCGATCTGCCGCTCCAACGAGTCGATCTGAGTCTGCCGCTGCTGGTTGATATCCTCGAGATCGCCCAGCGTTTTGCGGCTGGTTTCCTGACGTTCGAGGGCTTCCATAACCTGTTTTTCGATATTGTCGACATCGGAAACGATCAGCGGCTGTTCCTGCTTCAGGCGGCTGATATTTTCATCAATCTGTTCCAGTTGACTGCGAACGCTGATCTTCTCGGTATTGGCTTCATAAATCGCGGTACGCAGTTCCTGAAGATTCTTTTCCAGATGCCGGGCCTGGTTATCGTACTGCTCAGATTCATTCTGCAGCTGGCGGATGCGTTCATCGGAATCGTTAATGCTGTTTTCCAGATCGCGTAATTCGCTTTTACGCGAAATCAGTCCCACCTGTCCCGTTGGCGGCCCCAGATGCAGCGTCCCGTCAGCTTCAAGCAGTTCGCCTTGCATGGTTACGAAGCGATAGCCGGCAGGAGCAGCGTCCGCCAGCTTCAACGCCGCGGGAACATCATCCACCAGCAGTGTTCTGCCCAGCAGATGCCAGACCAGCGGAGCAATGTCTTCTTCATAGCGGACCAGATCGACCAGCCGCCCTTTCACCTCGAGAAACGCCGCGTAATCAAAACCGTTCCGGAGCGGCCCCAGCCGATCCATACAAATCAGATGCACGCGGCCGGGCAGTTCCGACAGCCGTTCCATATTTTCAAGAATCACTTGCGAATCGCTCGCCACCAGATGCTGAGCCCGCTCGTTCAATGCCGCATCGACAATTGCGGCATACGTCACATCCGCCTGAATCAATTCCGCCACCATGCCCCGGACATAATAATACTGTTCCGGATTGTCCTGTCGGGCGGTCAGAATTTCCCGCACGGCCTTATCTACCCCTTCCAGCTTGTTCTCCATATCTTGCAGAAGCTGACGACGCGAAACCAGCCCGCTGCGGTGCTCCTTGGCGGCTGATAGATTCTCGCTGCAAATCAACTTCTGCTCGCTGACCAGAGACAACTGCTCACGTTTCTGATTGAGCTGCTCCTGGGAATCTTCGATGAGCTGTTCGATCTCATTCTGCCGGGCGGCCAGCGGACCACGGCGCGAAAGGTAGCCTTCGATTTCCTGGCTGATCTTGCCGTAGCGGTCGTTCAGGCGGTTTTTCTGGCCGCTGAGGTTATCGCGAGTCAGGTCCAGCGAACTGATTTCGTTATGCAAATGCGCCGTCCGACGGACAATATCGATCAGGCCGCTTTTTTCATCTTCCAGTTGGGCCCGCAGTTCGTTCATGTGAAGAGCGTACTGCTGATGCTCCTGCTGCAATGCCTGCAAATGCTGCTGCCGGGCCTCGATGTCCTCCCGGAACGTATCTATCTGCTCCTGATCGGCCTGAAGCTGCTGTTTCAACTGCTTGCCCTGCTCACGCTGGGTTTGCAGCTGCCGCATGCTCTTATCGACAAATTCCTGCAATTCATTACAGCGGCGATGGCTCATGTCAATTCGATCCTGCTGGGTGGAAATCTGGCTGGTGCATTGCAGGAGCTGGTTTTCGACCTGCATGATTTCCTGATCGCACTTTTCGAGCTCATGGTCCAGCACACTCAGGCGAGTCTGGGTCTGCTCGCCGGCGGCGGTCACACCGACCAGCTCATCCTGATGCGAGACGATATCTTTCTCCAGCTGTTTCGCATCATTTTGCAATTGATACAGTTCAGCGAGAAATTGATTCAACCGCAGTTCATTCAGTCGTTCCAGGTAGCCCTGATAGTTGCGGGCCTTGCCGGCCTGAAGCTTCACAGACCGAAGCCGTTTTTCCAGCTCGCCGAGGATATCCTGAATTCGCAGGACGTTCTGTTCAGTACGCTGCAGTTTCCGCATGGCCTCTTTTTTACGGGCCTTATAGCGGCTGATGCCGGCGGCTTCTTCGAAAATCGCCCGGCGGTCATCTTTGGAGCTTTGCAGCAGGACATCGACTTTGCCCTGTTCAATGATGGAATAAGCATCAGCCCCCACGCCGGTGCCCATGAACAGCTCACGAATATCTTTCAGACGTGAGGTTTTGTTGTTCAGCAGATACTCGCTTTCGCCGCTGCGATACAGTCGGCGGGTCACAGAGATTTCGTCAAGATCACAGTCTATCAATCGCTGATTGTTCTCGAACAACAGCGTCACTTCGGCCATGCCGGTGCTTTTCCGGCTGCTGGTGCCGTTAAAAATGACATCCAGCATCTGCCCACCGCGGAGAGATTTAGCACTCTGTTCGCCCAGTACCCAGCGAACGGCATCGACCACGTTGCTTTTGCCGCAGCCGTTGGGGCCGACAATGACGGTGATGCCGTCGCCAAACTCAAATTCGGTCTTGTCGGCAAAACTTTTAAACCCGTAAACAATGATTTTTTTAAGCTTCATATGATCTATATGTCCTCCGTGACACGCTCTGCCGTTTTTCCATCCATTGTCATGCCGGGAAAACCCGTCTGCTGCATTTCGGCCCGGAAATCAATACGTCAGCATACATTAATCTATTTCTGAAAACAATAACTTTTTATGGTGTTTCACTCAATTAAATATCATCTACTTCGGCCCCCAATCCGGATAAACTGGAAATCCGAATGATGAAACAATGTTTCAATGACGAAATCCGAAAGATATACAGTCGCCACTTTTTGCTTCATAGCGGTTTATCCTGCCATGCCATTATGGATGCCATAATCCATACTCGCGAATGACCCTCCGGCTTCTAAAATTCGACATTGGTCATTCGTCATTGATTCATCATTCTGGTTTCGCCATTTTTGATTTCTAGTCCATTATACGCATAATTTCACTCACAAGAGACTAATCGCCCTCCAGGCTTTCCCGGATACGTTTCAGTTCCCGGTTATCGACCGTCTTGCCCGTCAGCAGATCTTCCAACCGCTTCATCAGAATAAATTTCGCCGCAATAACCTCCTCTACACACAAATGATACAGAATCCCCGCCATCTGACTATAGGTCAGGTCCACGCCGTATTTCCGGTTCGCTTCAATAATGCTCTTGGGCGGGTCCTGATTTTCCGGGCGGGGCGGCAAGCCCAGATGATATATAAGATCTTGCAGTGACCGGGAACTCCTTTCACTGATATAATCGCCCTCGCCGGCATTCTGATGAATAATAGTGATATAATCTTCGTCCGGATGGCCGTTCAGCGTTACGGCGCCGTTGTCTGTCTCGAAGAAGAAATTACGGCGGCAAACCAGATTCTTCCCAAAAATAACGATACGTTTCTCCTTCAGCGTCCAGACACATAACAGTCCTTCACCCACCGAGTCGACCATATCCACCGTCACGTCATATGGCAGCCGAATCGTATGAATTTTACGGGACCGGGTTTTGCGAAGTGCATCATACGCCAGCAATCTCACCCGCGTACTCTTGTCGTTCAACAATTCGGCCAAAGCAATATTGGCCTTTATATCGGTTGCAGTCCGCCCCAGACTCTTGATCGCATGAAGACGGAATGGGTGTTCGGGATCCTGAGCTAATTCGATCAGGATGTCAATTGCCCGTTTATCATCCAGATGCAGCGCCGTCCGGGCGGCGTAATACTGCAATGCAGGGTCGTCGGTCTGCACAAAAAGCGGTTCGAGATACGTAATCGAATTACGACCGATCGCTTCCCAGCTCAGGGCGATCGCTTCGTAATTGGCATCTTTTTCCCGCGCCATCTGAGAAAGTTCCTTCAGTTTCATATCCGCGGAAACCGAACTGGACTGAAGATACATATTCAGCACAATATCGATAAAATGCTGATAATCGTTCCGATAACGGCCAGGAATGGTCAAATTTATCACCGGCCGGGTGGCATCGGCGACACGGGGCTCCATCGGGTCCTGAAATCGAGCGTTGATTCTTCGCTGAATCTGCTGAGCAATAGCTGAATCCGGCTTGAAAAGGGCAAGCTGTATCTTTCGGTCGCTCAGGGAATAGCCGCCGCCAATGACTTTACCCCGACGCGGGTCGGGTTTGAAACTGCTATCCTCGGATAATGAAAACGGATTAATGAAGATTGATCCCGCCGCCATCGCGGTGGTACGCCTGGCCAGTTGCTGTCCGCCGAATCCCGCGACGACGACCTGCATCTCCGCAGGAAACAAAATGCCGCCCTGCAATGACGTCGTCTGCGACTCCCAGGGAATGTAAACTTCGACATCAAAGGCGGTGCCCTTCGGAGCACCGGCCGGAATCACGCCAGAGACTTCCACCGCCGCGGTCGTATTACTTCGAATGATCTGTTCCGCAGTTAAATTTTCGTATTGCTTTGTCAGATACCCTTTGTCACGGAAGACTCTAATTTGTTTGGTCAGATAATCCCTTACCAGCGGCGGACACTCCGCGGACCCGGTGCCCGGCAGATTCATCACGATAGAGCGCCCCCTGACACGAATACTGTCATAACCGACCAACTCCCCCAGAGAACCAATTGTCAAACCCAGATCAGAGGGGTGAAATTCCCGAGAATCTTCCGCGGATAAACTATCCGCATCTGATGCGGCATCAGGCGACTGACACCCCATCATCAACAGCATAAAAGATAAAACAATCAGATATTGTTTCATAATATCGCTCTCCTGTCCGTCATCTCCTGGTATTATTTATCGGACGATTTGTGCTTTTCTCTTGATATGCCGCCCGGTATTAACACCCAAAATGTATGAGACCTCCGCCAGCCCTATACGTAAATGATTTAGCCGCAATTATTTATGTTTGGACAAGACGGCAATTTTCAATCGGTACGCATAAACATACATACCATTTCGGGAATACTGGTGCGGGATTATCCCGGCATAACTTTTTGCCGTTTCTCATACGGCAGGATATGATCCAAAAGGGATGATTCCGGCATGCCGGGGCCGGCAGGGCCAAGTTTAAGTTACGGTATCACATACACATACGTCATGTATAACGGAATAACTCAAACGAATTCTATGTAATAATAAGAGATTTTACTTGCAGATCAGGTTAAAAGCAAGGAGTATATTTAATGGATTTAATTCGATTTCAATAACGATAATCCATTATTTATAAAGGACTTATAAAATGAATTACTCGAAAGCGATTGTCCTGACACTACTTATTCTGGTAACACCAGTTTGCTGCAACGCTCAGAATTCGGGACGCCCCAACATACTCTTGATCGTCGCGGATGATCTGGGTTTCTCGGATATCGCCTGCTACGGCAGTGAAATCGCCACACCCAACCTCGACAAGCTGGCCTCCCGAGGTATTCGGTTTACCCAGATTCACAATACGGCAAAGTGCTTCCCATCCCGGGCCTGCCTGTTGACCGGTTTGTATGCCCGGCATAGCAATATGTTTCGCCGGCCCGGCTCGATTGAAAATGCCGTAACGCTTGGCGAAGTGCTTCGACAAGCCGGATATCATACCCTCTGGGTGGGTAAGCATCATGGTACAGACCATCCCATGAAGCGGGGATTCGACCATTATTACGGTCTGCAGGATGGCTGCTGCAATTTTTTCAATCCTGGCAATCAGCGGCCCGGAGAGGGCAAACCCGCGAAAAAACGTCCGGCACGTACCTGGTGCATCGAAAACGATGTTTATTATCCTTACACCCCAATGGATGAGGATTTTTACGCGACCGATTATTTCACGAAATACGCTTTGAAGTATCTGGAAGAAACCCGCAAAGATGACAGACCGTTTTTCCTGTATGTCGCCTATACGGCTCCTCACGATCCGTTGATGGCCTGGCCTCATGATATAGCGAAATACCAGAACGTTTACGACAAAGGCTATGACCATATTCGGCGTCAACGCTATCGGAAGCAGCTTCGGCTCGGACTGATTGACAGCAAGACCTATCCGCTTTCCGATGAAACGCATACCTCATGGGACACACTGTCGCCGGAAGAGCGAGAAACCGAAGCCCAAACTATGGCGGTATATGCCGCGATGATCGATAACATGGATCAGAACATAGGCAAACTGCTCGAGAAAATTGAAGCGATGGGCGAAACAGACAACACCCTGGTCCTGTTTACCTCGGATAACGGCGCTTCGGCGGAAATGGTCAGAAGCGGGGTAAATATACCCGGCTCCGGCGACATCGGCAGTATGGAACGCTGGACATCTCTGGGAGCAAACTGGGCGAATGTCTGCAATACACCGTTTCGTTTCTATAAAAACTACAGTTATGAAGGCGGCATTTGCGCTCCGATGATTGCTTACTGGCCGGAGGGGATAATGAATCCTGACCGCAATTGCGAGACAATGGGCCATTTCATCGATTTTATGCCGACGTTTTTGGAACTGGCCGGCGCCGACTATCCCGAATCCTTCAATGGAGAAAAGATTATCCCTTATGAAGGCGTGAGCCTGGTTCCCCTGCTTAAAAACCAATCGTTGTTGCGCGATAAACCATTGTTCTGGCAATGGTGGCAGGGACGCGGCGTCGTCAAAGACAAGTGGAAACTGGTCGCCTGGGGCCGACCCGATGAGACCGAATGGGAACTGTACAACATTAAAAACGATAAAACGGAAACCAATAATCTGGCTGCAAAACGCCCGGAAATCGTTAAGGAAATGGCCGCATTATTTCAGCAATGGGTCGAAAAAGTACAGCAATAGTACGCGTTAACGGCAGGCACGAAAACCAATATCATAAATTAAAAAGAAAAGACCGCTGTCGGCCTTAAAGTCAACCGTGCATAAAGCGCTGCCGCTACTCCAACTGCCGCCGCGAATCACGCGGGAATCGCCGCTGACCGTGCTGGTCCATTCAAAGACATTGCCCGCCATATCACTGAGACCATAACCGTATGTACCGAAATCACTGACGATAGACGTGCCGTGCGGATGCTCGGATTCATTGTAATTAGCGATGGTATTGTTGATGTCGGCACCGCAGCCGTAGGTATAGCTGCCGTCGTAATCCGCCACTCCCTGCCATTCCCATTCCGTCGGCAGCCGGTAACCGTAATAATTACAGAACGCCGTCGCGCCATACCAACTGACCTGGGTCACCGGATGATACATAAATCCATCATCCACGCTGAATTCGCCGTCGGCAAAATGAATCCGTGCCGCTCCACCATTGGTCGCACCAAAATCAGTATAACCCGGCCCATCGCAGTCGTAATAAATCTCCCCGGAGAAATCATCTCCCGAATTGGAACCCGCAGCGCCGATGACCTCATTTTCAACAACCGAGATATCGCCCGAAGCCAGGGCAGCATTCAAAAACGCACAATACTGGCCATTGGTCGTTTCATATCTACTTATTTCCCCGCTAAAATTCGGATCGCTGATGGCGACCCAGACCATAGCCGCCGGATCATCCGGCAGAACATGGCCAGTAAGCCACTCCTGCGAGATTGAGTTAATCTCCTGCAAGTCAATCTTACAATCGTCTGTCATATCCAGCGAGGGGCAATTCACGCCGGGTTCGCCGGCAACGAGCCACTGCCCGAGCAGGTCTGATAAATCCTCCAGATCAACGAAGCAATCCGCCGTGATGTCCATCGCAGGACAGGCGGCGTGCATCACGGGACACAGCGTCAACACGGACATTAGAAGAAATCCCCATAAATCCCTTAAAAAACATCCATTACGTCTCATAAATCTCTTCCTTATTAAGTGGCTTATCGACGAATCGCCGACTATTCGACATTCTGAAGAAAAAAATCGGGTCGATAATCAATCTTAGGAGGATACTAGTCCTTAAGCAACCTGTACCCCAAATAATTCATTATACAAAAGACCTTTTGTAAAAATCCATAGCTAACCGGGTATAAAACTTCCGACAGGGCCAAGCATAACCTTGTTTCCGCATAATCTGTTTCTGTTGCCAGAAAAAAGCTGTGGGGGACTCCCAGCCCTCGCAATGGTGAAAAACCGACTTTAAAGGTACAAAAACTCTCCAACTTAACATCAGCGGTGGTGTTATTTCCAGACTTCGAGTTCGAGTTCGAGATCGACGTCGAAGCGTTCACTGACTTTTTCGCGAATGTGGGAAATGAGTTTGAAGACGTCATCGCTGGTGGCGGCATCTTCGGCTTCGATGAAGTTGGCATGGGTTTCGCTGACATGGGCGCCGCCAACGGCAGCCCCTTTGAGGCCGGCCTTGTCAATCAGGGCTCCGGCCGAAAGGGCGCGAGGGTTTTTAAAGATGCAGCCGGCGTTGCGGGTGTTCATCGGCTGGGAATTTTTCTTGAGCATCCAGACTTCCTTGATCAGCCGGCCGATGTTATCTGGATCGTCTTCCATCAGCGTGAATTCCGCACCAAGAATAAACCTTGCCATAATGTTGGTCATGCGATAACCGAAGTAAATGTCGCTGCTGCTGCGTTCGAAACGGTAGCCGCTACTGTCCATCAGGCGGACAGACCGGGCCACGTTGCCGATGTCGCCAAAACGACCTCCGGCGTTAATCTTAACTGCACCGCCGACCGTGCCGGGTATGCCGGCCATGCATTCCATGCCGGTAAGGCCGCGGCGGGCGCACTCGCGAAGCAAAACGCTCAGATCGACGCCAGCGCCGGCGCGTACGATGTTGCCGTCGAAGTCCATCAAACAGAAGGCCTCGTTCAGCAAACGGATTACTACACCGTCAACACCCTTGTCGGCAACCAGCAGATTGGAACCCCGCCCCAAAACATACATATCTATGCCGTTTTCATGACATCGCCGCACGACATCGAGCAGTTCGTCTTCGCTGCGCGGCTCGATAAAATAACGTGCCGGACCGCCGAGCTTGAACCAGGTATGCGGTGCCATGGGTTCATTTTCTTTAACGATCGTTTCCAAGCCTGCAAATAAATTCATCGGCAACCTTCCAGACATCACCGGCGCCCATGGTCAACACCATATCGCCGGGAGCGACTTCCTGCACGAGGACGTCAATAATCTGCATGAAATCACCCAAATACCGGGCGTATCCATGATTGTCATTAATCCGTTCCGCCAGTTGTTCGGCGTTGACAATACGCCGCATCTTCTCGCTGTCGCGAACGAAATAGATATCAGGTAACAATACTACATCAGCCTGCTGAAAACTCAAGGCAAATTCGTCCAGAAAAAAACGGGTCCGGCTTAACTGGTGCGGCTGAAAAACAACCCAGAGCCGCCGGGGCCGGTAATGGGCCCGAATCGCCTCCAGGGTAACCTTGATCTCGGTGGGATGATGCGCATAATCGTCCATGATCATAATATCGTTAATGGTTTTTTTGAATGTCATGCGGCGGTCGGCCCCGCGATAGTCCCGCAGGCCCTGCCGGATCGCATCGGTATCAGCGCCCGCGGCATACGCCATCGCGGCCGCGGCCAGGGCATTGGCGACGTTATGCCGGCCGGGCAGTCTGAGAGCCACGCGCGTGAGTTTGTGGCCTTTGACATTTATGTCAAATTCGCCGCATCCCTGCCGATACTCGATATTTTCCACCGTCCAGTCGCCCTGTCCCTGCAGGCTGAAAAATTGACAGCGGGTCCGCGGTAGATCGGCATAATGTTTATCGCCGTAAAGATGGTAGGTCCCGACGCCCTGTTTCTCCATTGCCCGACGTACACGAGGATCATCGCCATTGGCTATGACCAGGCCGTCAGCGGCCAGATGGGCAAATTCGGAAAAAGCGTCTTCAATTTCATCGACATTTTTGTAATAGTCAAGGTGGTCTGCTTCAATATTCAACAGGCCGGCAATTCTGGGAGACAGATTCAAAAAAGACCGGTCATATTCGCAGGCCTCCACAACCAGGTATTGTCCCTGGCCCGCACCGCTGCCAGTACCGCCCAGCTGATCGACATCGGCTCCGATGACATAACTGGGGTCCATGCCCGCGATTTTGAGGATGTAGCCGACCCAGGCGCTGGTGGTGCTTTTGCCATGCGTGCCGGCGATGGCGATCGTATCGACCTCGCGGGTGATCTCACCGAGCATTTCGGCATATTTCAGCACGCGAACGCCATGCGTCAAAGCCCAGCTCCATTCGGGATTGTCTTCTGTGGCGGCGGCCGTAATCACCATGCAGTCGATATCCGGCGGCACACAATCGGCGGTATGCCCAATTGTCACCGGGATACCTTTTCGCACCAGTCTCTGTACGACTTCGGAGTCCTGAATATCGGAACCGGATATCTTGTGGCCGCGCTGCTGGAGGACCTGGGCGAGACCGCTCATGCCGCAACCGCCAATCCCTACGAAATGACAGGACTTAGTCCGCCGTCGCTGTCTTCCCTGAACGAAAGTGTAAGCCTTTTGGCTGGTTTTAAGCCGGACAGTATTATACATAGTCATAACTTTCTCATAAGATGACAGATTATACATGAAAAAAACGGTCAGATAAATACTTTATCGGGCCATAATGCGGAAATACTGAAAAATCTGCCGTTTTGTAATGGGGAAGGTTTGGGAAAGGGTATTGGCGTTGAATTGTAACCAAAATAAGTATTCCTGGTATGCTGAGACCGCCAGGGCTTCCGATGTAGATTAAATCAATAGTTTACTGCACACATTAATACTCGTTCCGATGAGTATATCCCATTTTGTCGGAACGTAAATCATGTGCGGATAAAAAACTTACGCTCGGCCTGGAGTTTTCTGCGCAATGGGGTATTTGTTTGGGAAAAACGGATACATTCAATCGTGACATGTATAGAATGCCGGGGAACAAGAGAAGACAACAGATTATCGGAAGTCGTTATTATTATGAGACCTAAAGACAATGGCGACGAAAAAAACTCGATTTATTAATCCTGTTTTTAACATTATCCCGATATGGCTGTGTATCCTTGTAATTGGAAGGAAGCAGAATGATACCTATCGTTTACACCAAAGTACGTTTACGGAATCCTTTTGACTGCAAATCGCTGCCGGCGCTGGCGGCTATCCACAAGATCGGCTTTCAGAAATATCACTCAACCATCCGCAAAGGTCTGGTCGGTTATCCTTTCCGTATTTTGTACACGCTGCTGCATTCGGCCGGCGTTAAAGGATACGGTTCGCTGACTTATCGGAACAAGAACCGGCAGATGGACCTGTCATTCAACGCCCGCAATACGCAATTTCAGAGCGTCTATTTTTCGCAGTATAAGCAGGGTTACGAAGCGGAAACGCTGGCATTAATTGATGCGTTAATCGGTAAGGATACCTTTTATGACATCGGCAGTAACTGGGGACACTATGCCCTGCATATTGCGGGCAATAAAAATTTCGTGGGAGAAATTCATGCCTTTGAGCCGCTGCCGAGTACATTTGAAGATTTGCGATACATGGTATCGCAGGCGGGCCTTGGGGAATACATTACCTGTCATAATCTGGCGCTGGCGGATGTCAATGATGAAGGGATCATCAATATCCCTGGCGGTATCCACAGCGGGCGGGCGACGGTGAATCATAGCGGCAAAGGCATAAAAATCACCCAGCGGCGGCTGGATGACCTGCCAATAACGCTGCCGACGTTCATGAAGGTCGATGCCGAAGGCAGTGAAGATAAAATTTTTATCGGCGCGGGAAAAATGATTAGTCGCCAGAAACCCCTGA
The DNA here is from genome assembly GCA_964482555.1 of uncultured Pirellulales bacterium. Classification (GTDB taxonomy): domain Bacteria; phylum Planctomycetota; class Phycisphaerae; order Sedimentisphaerales; family SM23-30; genus CAYZXY01. The sequence goes on along the minus strand of CAYZXY010000007.1, from coordinate 1,877 downwards.
TAATCATGGAAAACCATAAGCATCTGAACGATCCGGAAACGACGATCCGGCCGTTGACGATTCTGGAGAAGGCGGGGTATAAATTCTTTCTGCCGGTGTTTATTATGCAGTGGAACGATCAGCCTTATTTTGCCGGGTACAACGAATACAGCAGCCTGGAGCTGGGAGAAGAAATGACGCTGGGTCTGGTCGAGTTTACTGCCCAACAGCGGTATCTGTTCAATCCGCAAATTAATATCCTGGCCTGTCATGCAAGCAGAACAGAGCGTATCAAGTCGATATTTTCACAATCGCTGGCGAATTAATGACCACCGCGAAGGAACTTTGCGCGGTCAAGCCGCACCCAATTAACCACTAAGACATTTCGAATTCAAGGCTATGGAGGGCAAGGCCCACTTTGCGATTTCTTTGAACGATTACCTTTTGAGCAAAACGAGAAATTGCTATCATAACGCGTTTACAATAGTGATGGACAGTTTTGCGAATTATCGGGAATTTATAAGCTGTTGGGCGATGACGGCGGCGGCATCAGGACGAGCCAGTTGTTCGGCGGTAACAGCCATTTCAGTCATGACACTCGGCCGCATGCACCTCTGTAAAGTTTCGGCAAGAGCAGAGGCGGTTAACACAACGTCTTTATAATCGGTAACGATATGAGCGGCGCCCACATCGGCAAGCACCCGGGCGTTTTTGAGTTGGTGCTGGTCTTTGTGGTATGGGTAAGGCAGCAGGATAGATGGAAGACCACACGCGGTAATCTCAGCCAGGCTGGACGCGCCGGCACGGGCGATGACCAGATCGGCGGCGGTCAGCAGTTGGGGCATTTTTTCGGTGTAATCGAGAACGAGGGTTTGTATACCGGCATTTTGATAACGGCGGAGGATGTTGCCATAGTCGATTTTGCCGGCCAGATGCACGGTCTGCCAGTCTGTTTGCAGTTCCTTTCTGAGCTCTTCGTTGTTGATTAGAGCCGCGATAAACGCTTCATTGACGTTGCGGCCGCCCTGCGAACCGCCCATGATGAGCAGAACTTTCCTTTCGGGATTGAGGTTGAATAGAGCGTGCGATTCGGTTTGCTGCCGAGCGAAATCCCCGCGGATGGGACAGCCGGTTACCTGGCATTTCTCGTTTGCGCGGCCGAAATAGTCGCGGGTTACCTCCCACTGAACGAAAATACGACCGGCATAGTGACGGCAAAATTTATTCGCCACGCCGGGGACGGCATCGGGATTGAGCATGGCGACGGGAATACGGCTCTTCGCAGCGGTCTCCATGGCCGGTGCGGCGGCATAACCGCCCAGGCCCAGGACGGCGGCGACATTATTATTCCTGATATGTTGGCGAGCCAGGCGCAGACTGCCAAACCAGCCCTTGATAAAAGGTATGACCTGACCGGGACTATGCGGAATGGGGCGGACGGGCTGAGCTTCGAATGGCCAGTCTTGAGCGGACAAAATACGGGCGTCAATTTCCCGGTCGGTGCAGAGAAAGAGGATATCTGCATCAGGCTGGAGGCCGCGAAGGGCCTGGGCGACGGCTATGCCGGGATACAAATGGCCGCCGGTACCGCCGCCGGCAAATATGTATAAAGACGTTGTCACTATTCGCTCGGAAAGGTTATTTGTTTTACTACTTGTTTGATATGGACATATTTTACAAATTATATTAATTTGGTCAAATAATGAATGATGGTTTATACTCGTAACAATTGTATTTTCCACATTGGAAAAAGTCCTGAAAACGTTCTTTCAGAGTTCATATTTATGTCGAGATCGATTATATCACCCCAGGCGTTGTCCTGGGCGGTAATGAAACGGCACATGGGCCTGAAATATGAAAAATGGCTTTTGTATGAACCCTTACAAATTCAGGAATTA
>CAYZXY010000006.1:0-77638 GCA_964482555.1 uncultured Pirellulales bacterium | reverse complement strand
GATTTTTAGCGTTGAACCTCTTGAGGTTGCCGGATCAAAACATCATAACTATTTATAATACAACAATATACATCATTATACTCGTTCCATTGGAAAATACCCGTCTTGTCGGAACGTCATTATCTGCGGATAAAAAGCTTGCGCCCGGCCCTGCCGGGAGCTTTCTATCCAATTGAGTATATAAACAGGAGATTATAAAGCAATTCCCGCATGGTGATAAGGACAATTGTGAACAAATTTTGAATAACAAGGTTGGGAGACCGGAGTGAAAAATGTTCTGCAAAAAGCGAAGTCCGGATTCGGACAAGCCGCCTATGCTACAGCAACCGGAGGGGTAGTTTCTTATATAAGTCTTTGCAATTATTATTGTTATAGCGTATTTGGTTCATCTGCTCATTAAAGTTTGCTCGCCTTGCAGAGATTGTCTTTGCTGCCGGCAACATGACCGCATTTTTTGCAGACATATTTGGGTTTTTCCACCAGCGATTTATAATCTTCGGTGTGGTCGTTATGGAAATCTTTTTTCACCAGAGAACAGATGGCTCTGGATGTGATACCTTTTTTAATCTTTTTTTCTTTGCCCATTATAACCCTGTATATGCTTTCTAAATATACGTTTATGTTTTATATGGCTCGTTGCCGCTCAATAGGATACGGTCCGCTGTGAGGTATGCCGGTATGGATTATATCGGCTTGACCCTGCCGTTTCTATAGCCTATTCTTATAACGTATATGCCGGTGACGGTGACCATTGCGGTCAACCGGCAGTCAGACCGGCCAAGCCAAAAGACCGGAATCTGATTTTATGTATGTTAATTTTATGTGAGTAGTTCAGAAAAATCAAAAACTCGAATGAGTTAAAGGAGAAATTGTATGAATACCTTGCGGAAAGCATTATTGCTGGCGTTGCTGGTCATTATCAGCGGATTGCAGCTTGAATTGAGAGCGGACGACCCGAATCTGCCAGTCAAGATACCGAATATGACCGCCATTTCCTCCAATATCAGAAATCCCGTTACCTTTGAAATGATTCATAACATCACAGGGCCGGCCTCGGATAAGTCCGGTTTCGAGCTTGATCTGAAGGATACCTCCCTGCAGGGAATGATTTATTCGGGGCCGTATCCATTTGAATCGAAGGAGGCGGATTATGATTATGCCCGGTATCGTTTGAAATCGCCGCTGGTGGATGGCAAGGGGACCGTGTTGTGCCAGGATTTTTTTCTGCAGCCCAAAATTAATGCCAATGACTGGCCGCAGCCGGTGATGACCGTGGCGTACCGGCTGGAGATGTATCGCTCGCAGCCCGGCGGCCGTATGCAATGGCTGGGTTTTTACGATTCTTTTTTGAGCTTTCGAATTGTAAATGTGCAGCGGAACGACGCGGGGGAAATCATCGAATATGACCTGGAGAAGGCCCCAACGGTTCTGGAAGGGCCGTTCGTGAATCTGTTGGTCAGCGATAAGCCGGGGCAGGCTCTGATCTGCTGGGAGACCGATACGCCTTGCGATGCCAGATTGTTCCTCCGGGCAAGCGGGCAAACGCAAAGCAAAACCGCTTATATTTCTGCAGAACCCGCCAGAAAGCACGAAGCCTTTTTCGATAACCTTGAAACGGACAGGGAGTATCATTACATGGTGGAGTTGTCGCATGAGGGCAGCCAGTATCGTCAGCCGTGGTATTCTTTTCGCACGGCACCGGCAGCCGGCGAGGGCGAGGTTTGTTTTGTATTCGCCAGCGACAGCCGGGAAGGTGTCGGCGGCGGCGAGCAGAATTACCGGGGCTGCAACTTTGAGGTGTTGAGCCGGATCGGTGTGAAGGCGTACCGCGAAGGGGCGGATTTCATTCTGTTCGGAGGCGATCTGGTGAATGGCTATACCTCGGAGACGGAAGATTTCCGTTTGCAGCTTCAGGGTTGGAAACAGGCGCTGGCGGGATTCTGGCGCGGCGCCGCCGTGTATCCGTGCATGGGGAATCATGAGACCCTGCTGAACAAGTTCAGTGAGACACAGAGTGACGACTGGAGATCGGTGGTAGCTCTGGATAAGTGGCCCTATGCGACCGACAGCGCGGAGGCGATCTTCGCCGAGCAGTTCTGGAATCCGACAAACGGACCCGAAGTGTCGGATGAGCGGCGGCCGACCTATAAGGAAAACGTATTCAGTTTTCAGTACGGACCGGTTTTGTGCATCGCTTTCAATAATAACTACTGGTATACGGCTAACGCGTTCGTTCAGCTTTATGGCGGTTCCCCGGAGGGGTATATCATGAAGGATCAGATGCGGTGGATCGAGAATGAACTGGAGCGGGCGACACAGGATGAGTCGATTAAATATGTCGTCTTATTTGCTCAGGAACCGGTGTATCCCTGCGGCGGCCATGTCAAAGACTGCATGTGGTGGAACGGCAACAATAATTATCGCGCCTATACCTTTCACGATGGGGAACTGCTCGCGGCGGAGGAAGGCATGATCGAGGTGCGGAATCGCTTCTGGCGGGCGGTGTCGCGATGCCCCAAGGCGGCAGTGGTGCTGGCAGGCGATGAGCATGAGTATCACCGCCTGTTAGTGGACCGCACGACGCCGGTGGGAGTAATGGCCCAGGATGATACCGACGGCGATGGGATACTCGATAAGTATTCGCCGAATCCGGAATTTCTGTATCCGACGTGGCAGATTACCGCGGGGACTGCCGGGGCGCCATATTATGCCCGGGAAAAGACGCCGTGGGAACCAGATTTGCTGTCGTCGCAAACGGGGTATTGCGTATTTCATGCCGATCAGAATCGTATATCATTGACGTTTTATACGATGACGGGGCAGAAGCTGGATTTTATCGAGGATTTAATGGCGGTAAAGAAGCAATAGCCGCAAATCATCTCAGATGATGCAGCGGACCGGCATGCTTACGCACTTTCATCAATAATGAATAAGCGTGGACCATATAGCAGAGGACCAGGCACTGTCTGAAAAGTCGGATGTCGGTTCGAGAGTGAGCTTTTTTCGACTGGCGAAAACAGCGAAGCAGGCAATGCTTATCTTATCGCCGATAGAGCGGGATGAAGCCAGGTGGAAAAAGGGCCGCCAGAAGCCAACCAGAGTTTTCAGACAGTGCCTGGTATCCGCATGCGTTTTACCCAATGGCTTCGCATCGAATATCATCACTTCCTTAAACAGAAATCAGATCAAATCTCACAGACCAGAAAAACCCGAAAACCCACATAATTACCGAACTTACAAAATATAAAACGGAGAGGGGGGGATTCGAACCCCCGGTACAGGTAATCCCCGTACGACGGTTTAGCAAACCGTTGCCTTAAGCCGCTCGGCCACCTCTCCAGATGTTAACATCGGCATGAAACACATGCCAGACGGCCCGCCCAAATCCAGCGGGACTTACTATAAACAGTACTATATAATCGGATTTTTCACGCTCGTCAAGCCATAATTGTTGCAACTTTTTTTAAACGCAGCCGTCAACGCCCCGGCCGACCCCAACCGCTTTAACTCATTATTTTCCAGGCGGATACAACTCCCCGTCTTTTTCATATTCATGTATCGCATATCCGGCCGCCCCGATAAAGCCGGCATCCGAGCCCAGCTTTGCTATCCGAATCTCCATCCGTTCGGGTTTCAGTTGCCATTGCTGCTGCTGGAAATGCCAGCAAATCCGATCTGTCAGAATTGTCCCGGCATTCACCATTCCCCCCCCCAGCACCACCATCACAGGTTCGGTAATATGCCGCATGTTCAAACTCGCCACCGCCAACGCCAACGCCGTGCCATCCACCACCTCCAGCGCAAATACATCACCGGCCGCTGCCGCATCAAAAATATCCTTGCTTGTAATCCCGCTATTTTCTGTCAGAACCTCCGCCAATGAAGACTGCCGACCCGCCTCCAGCCCTTCAACCGCCCGGGCCACCGTATGCGTCGCTGAAGCATACGCCTCAAGACACCCCTTCTGCCCGCAATTACACTGCCGGCCCCCCATCGTAATGATCATGTGCCCCAGTTCCGCCCCGTTATATTCCCCACCATGCACCAACTCGCCATTCATAACGATCCCCCCGCCGATACCCGTCCCCAGCGTAAACATCACCATATCCCGCACAGTTTTGCCGGCTCCCTTCCAGAACTCACCCCAGCAAGCCGCATTCGCATCATTCTCCAGCAATGCCGGCACACCCAGCCGCCCCGACAGCTCAGCCCGCAGCCGAAAATCCGTAAAACCCGGCAGATTCGCCAGTTCATACAATTTCCCCTCCTGGATAGACAACGGCCCCGGCGAACCTATCCCCACGGCAGTTACCCGCTCACGGGAGACATCCTTTGCTGCAAGCATCCTGTCGCATGTGTCAACAATGCGTTCGACCATCGCGCCCGGTCCCGCTTCTACCTTAGTCGGCAGATTTTCAAATCCCAGCACCTCCCCCCCCTGCGTTAATAACCCAAGCTTTACATTTGTGCCGCCAATATCAACGCCCCAGAATAAATTATCCATATTTTATAATGCCTCCGATTGAATTTTTCCGTTTTGTCCTGACAAAATCATATGCCGATATAAACTTACGGCTGCCTCTGCCCGAAGCTTTCTACCCGATGGGGTTCGTTGTCAGTTTACTCAGGTTTGTTCTGCGGAACTACGTGGCTCGAAAACTCACAATCCCATGATAATCCCATGATATATCTCACCGGCCAACTCTCTGTCCTCCCCCGCCGGTATCCAGTGCATCTGCTGCTGACTGTTCTCATAAAACACATTCCGCATATGTGCCCGTCTGACCTGTTCCCGTAAAACATCCTCCGCCCTCACGGCCCCATACCATTCCTCCGGCAGAAATGCCAACCGCTCTACATAAACCTCACATTCCACCGCGACAGAAGCTTCCCGTGTCGCCTTCAGGTGTACCAGCACATATCGACGGACCGTATGCACACTGGCCGCGGCCCGGGCCGCGGGCGTGACGATATCATTTTTCCACACCTCAAACCATTGCCCGCTTACCTGGGGACAGGTCTCGATTATTCCCTCTCGTTCATCGACCCGGTTCAGCCGGAATCCCCGCTGCCGAAGCTCATCCTGACAAACCTGCCATACATGCCCCCGCTCTGCATCTATCCGCACCGGCCCGATACCCGCACCGCTGCCGGCCCGCTGACACCCGGTCAGCAATGTTATAATTGCCATACAGCTCAGACACAATACATCAAACAGATTAAAATTCTTCATAACTTTTGTACTCGTTCTGATTGAAATTCCCCGTTTTGTCCAAACGTAATTATGTGCGAATTAAAAGCATACGCCCGGCTCTGGCGGGAACTCCATACCCTTTGGGTATATTTAGTGACTTTGTGTCTTGGTGTTTAATTGGGTTAAGACTTATCCTCCCCCTCAATCCTCAAACTCTTTAAGTTTTTCCAATACTGATACCGCGAACCTGAAGACAACCGATGAAGAATCCTTCTCCTGATCGCATATCTTACGACCCAGTTCCCTGGTGGCGGCATACTCTTTTTTCTGAAAATGCTCCATCATAATGATTGTCATAGCCAGCGTATCCTCTGGATGTTCTTCCAGCACCATCCGGGCCGAGTCCACCGCCAGCAGCGGCCGGTCCGTCTCCATCGCATACTGCATAAAAAATGTCCGCGTTATCATCTCCGGCGTCTTATCGGTAATCGCCTCGCTCATCTGGCCCGCTTCCCGGACCCAGTCGGTCATAACCGTATCGCCAAACACTTCATGCCCGCTATGGTAAAATAAAAACGCAATCATTTTACGTGTACTTACGCTGTCCGGCCGAAAAGGATTATCATACAATTCCAGCGCCCGGAGCAGATTGAAAATCATTGCCGGCAAATCCTTCTTCTCCTGTGCCGCCTGGAACGCCGCCGCATAATCCTGCATGCCGCTTTTCGGCGTTACAAAAACCTGATAAATCTGCAGCCGCAGTTCCATATCCTCACCGGTCACCTCCTTGATCGCACCATATAACGCATCCGCTTCCCTCTTTTCATATTCCCGGAATTTGTCCAGAATCTTCCGGATAACCTCCACACCATGCCGGTCCACCAGACCCCGGGCCTCAGCAAAGGCATAATTATATCTGGCATGATTCAGCCGGCTCTCACGTTCCAGCGGTATTGGCTGGCCCACACAGTAATCCGGCAGCATCCAGTAACGCAAATTGACCTGCGTCTGCAATTCTTCATATTTCTCTGTAGATCGCAGCGTCAGAAATTCTTCCACCGCGTCACCGCCCATATACTTTAAAATAATTTCCAATGCAATCACATCGGCCATCCCCTCCCGAAACCATCTCAGGTAAGGCGCACTGGAACCCAGCTGTACAGCCAGACACGGCTCCACGATCTCATGAAACATCAGACCGATCTTAATCATTTTCTGCGTCTCTTGCATCGCCGATAACACCTTCATAATATCCGTCTCGAAAGCCTCCAAAGACGATATTGGCATACTCATTTCCATCGGCTCACCGCTGCCGCCGGTCCTGGAATTAAAAGACATTCTGTATTCCACCTCATCCGTGGCTTTATCATATGCAAAATTGGGAAGGCTTCCCCCATTTCGCAAATAATCTTTAATCGTCGAACGAAGGAGCAGATAAACCGTCTGACGCTGCCGGTAAATGTTATCAAAGGTATCGATTAACTCCACCATCTTGCCGTGCACTTTATCATAGGTTTCCCATTGCTGAACGTCCGCTCCCAGCACAGACTCAATGTCCTGGTAAAACATCGCTTTATTATTACGAAATGTTTCATAATCTTTATTCAGATACCGCTGTTTGAATTCAGCAAACATCGACTCAAACTCTGATATTTTCTCCGTAAAACAGCCCTCATGCCATATCGTCGCCCCGTCAATTTCCTTTTTCTGTAAACCGAGCCTTTCTTGAAAAGACTGCCCATTCTCCGCGTAAATATTGAACCCAACCACCCAAAAACTCAACAAGGCCACCCATACCGCTCGTCTCATCATTGATCTCCAGAATAAAGCAGCTCACAAAAACTGCATCACATTCATACGTGTTACAAAAAATCATTATCTCACTTATTGGCGCAAATACAATGTTCGATAGATTGTAACCAGATTGGACGTACTATTCAAAACATTCCAGAATATCAATTTTTGACACATGTGGGGTCTCGTGGTAAATTATTGCCACAAAAAAACCACCAGATTCGCTGGTGGCATGAAACGACTGTCAACACACTTAATGGCGGCTGGTCCGCCCTGAAGCCTTTACATTTTGTTCGCTTTCAAACAAAAAGTTTCCTTGTCAATATCCGTATTAAAATTGACATTTTCGAACTTATAATGACTGATTAGTTCGCCCTTTTTGTCATAACTTCTCAAAGAAATCGGCACAAAATATTCAATATCAAAATAAATATCCAGACGCGTACTGGGATATGCATCCTTAACAGGAAGATTCCGCTGTAAAACCAGACACTCACGATTATCGACCTTCTTAATACCGAGGAATTTCATGTTCAAATCGCCGTTTTTCTTCGCTGTTTCATAGGTTGCCAGCAGGCTTTCCAGCGTCCGATAGAAACCAAAGTGATTACAGGGCTTACGAGTCGATTTCATAACATCTTTGCAGTCTGGTTCGCGTTTAACGGACTTAATCCAGGAAAAAAAACCGGTTGGATGAACCACCATTTTATTGTCGTGCTGCCCTTCAACATAGATAAGTTTATCGCATTTAAGACTGTTTTCCTGCCAGACCATCTTTAATGAATATGGTTTTTCCATAAAGTCTATATCAATGACCTGACGGGGTTTGAGAACGCCATCAAGACGTTCATGCTTATAAAATATTGCTGAATAATTAGTTATATTCTCTTCGTAATATATCTTGGCCATTTTGAATAGTTCGATATGATTGCTTTCCGCCAAATTGAGCATCGTTTCTCGATCGGGCAGCACCATTTTCTTTTCTTTGGCATTGTCTTTCTGGACCGACGAAACAGAAAAATCCGGTATGGCAGCGCTCCGGAACAAATCCGGATCAAGATAAGCCAGTTTGATATCTTCTTCAGCAAGACAGATGACTGGAAATATAGAAACAATAGATAGAATAGATAACAAAAAAACAACTAAATGGAGACTTACCACCCGACAGAATGGCTGACGATTCATATTCGCTCCCAAGTTTTGCAGTACTTTTTGTACAAATTTAAGTCAAACGACACTCATCCCAAACCTGAATAGTGAAATTAACTGTTCAGGCTGGTTAACTCCTGATTCCAATATACAATACACTGATTTTGGATGCAAATCGACTCGCCAAGGCCTTAATTATATCAGATTTTTCTTATAATGATCATTAATTTTTTTTAGAATAATGTTTAAGGGGACAGCAAAAGGGATAAATCCTATAACTGACAAGATGAAAGCAACTTATATGAATCGAGTATATTATTCTCTAGTTTTACTGACCAATATAATCTATACAATCGTCATGCATGATCATACACTACATCCTTTTCCATCATTAACAACTGTAAAAACCACAGTCGATTTTCAGGATTTTAACATTAACAGAATTAATCCAACGGTTTAAAATGGTATGCTTAGGCGACTAAATGGCAAAAAACCGCTTAATAGCTTTATAAGCATATTTTATACACAATTGGGTAGAAAGCTCCCGGCAGCGCCGGGCGTAAGCTTTTTATCCGCAGATAATGACGTTCCGACGAAACGGGTATTTTCCATCGGAACGAGTATAAAAAAAGGAGTTATATAATGTCACAAGCTGATATTGGTGTTGTCGGACTGGCCGTAATGGGCGAAAACCTTATCCTGAATCTGGAAAGCAAAGGCTTTACCGTTGCCTGCTACAATCGAACGCCAGAAACTGTGGATGAATTCATGGCCGGCCGTGCCAATGGTAAAAACATTATCGGCTGCAAATCCGTGGAAAAACTGTGTCAATCATTATCGAAACCCCGCAAAGTGATGCTCATGATCAAAGCAGGTAAACCGGTGGACTCCTTTATTGAGCAGGTTCTGCCACATCTTGAGGATGGTGACATCATCATTGACGGCGGCAACAGCCATTTCCCCGACTCCATCCGCCGGACGAAATACGTCGAACAGCAGGGTAAACTGTTCATCGGAACCGGCGTCTCGGGCGGAGAAGAAGGTGCACTTAAGGGACCGTCGATCATGCCAGGCGGATCCCCGAAAGCCTGGGAACAGGTTAAGCCGATTTTCCAGAAAATCGCCGCTCATACCCCGGAAGGTGAGCCCTGCTGCGACTGGGTAGGTGAAAACGGGGCCGGCCATTTTGTCAAAATGGTCCATAACGGCATCGAATACGGCGACATGCAGATGATCTGCGAAACCTACCAGATGATGAAAGAAGGTTTGGGTTTAAGCAACGAGCAGATGCATAACGTCTTCGCAGAATGGAACAAAGGCGAGCTGGACTCCTACCTGATCGAAATAACGCGAGATATTCTTGGTTACCAGGATGAAGACGGCAACTATACGCTGGATCAAATCCTCGATACAGCCGGCCAAAAAGGCACCGGCAAATGGACGGCCATTTCGGCTCTGGATATGGGCCAGCCATTGACTCTCATTGGTGAAGCGGTCTTTGCCCGCTGTCTTTCCGCTCTGAAAAATGAACGTGTTGATGCGGCGAAAGTGCTGAACGGACCGAACAAAGGCTTTTCCGGCGATAAACAAACCATGATCGACGATTTAAGGCAGGCGCTTTACGCGTCTAAAATCGTCAGCTACGCCCAGGGTTATCAGCTGATGCGCGCGGCAGCTGCGGAATACCAATGGAATCTGAACTACGGCGGCATCGCCCTGATGTGGCGCGGCGGCTGCATCATCCGTTCAGTATTTCTGGGTAAGATCAAGGAAGCGTTTGAGCAAAACCCAAACCTGAGCAACCTGTTGCTCGATCCGTTTTTTAAGGATGCCGTGGAAAAGGCCCAGGCATCGTGGCGGCGGGTGGTTATGGCGGCTGTGGAGATGGGCATACCGATACCGGCGATCAGCACGGCACTGGCGTTTTATGATGGATACCGTCATGAACGGTTGCCGGCGAATCTCCTGCAGGCCCAGCGTGATTATTTCGGGGCCCATACCTACGAACGACTCGATAAACCCCGCGGCGAATTTTTTCATACCAACTGGACCGGCCGCGGCGGCACAACGGCATCCGGCGCCTATACTGTTTAGCCGCTATACACCGGATTCTGGCGAATATAATGAACCCGAAATACAAATACCATTGCGGTTTTACGCTGGTGGAGGTTCTGCTGGCGACGATTATCGGGACCCTGGTGGCGATGGTAGCATTGGGGATCTTCCACGCCGTCAGCCGGAACTGGCACAAACAACAGCGCCAGACAGAACTGCTCGTCCACGGGCGGTATGCGATGAAACTGATGCGCGACGATCTGGCGAATTTTTACCGGAGCCAGATGCCCGAACGCATGAAACTGCAAAGCAGCACAGGAAAGATTCAGGCCGCTCAGACCGACCGGCTGGTTTTCTTTACCGTCTCCAGAATAAAATCGCAGAAGGATTCGGCAGAAGGTGATTTATACGAGGTGGAATATTTCCTGGAAAAACAGATGGATGAGCCTATCAAACTCATACGACGATATGCACCGGTAGATGACGATGCCATCGGCAACCGGGATGGCAGCCGGATAGAGATAAGCAAACATATCCACACAATGAGATTTGAATTTTTCGACGGCAAACAATGGTCAGCCGTCCATCAGCAATCGTCAAAACCGCCGCGTCTGATTCGCATTACACTGGGGCTGACCGACCCGGAGGATAGGGATATCAGCGTTGAGATAAGCCAGATTGTCAGCATTATGCGTCTGCCGAACGATGCGGGAACATTCGTGCATGCACCGGGAACGCTGTCAGAGCCGATCAAATCCACCGAATAATAAAATGTATCGCAGGCATCTTGCCTGCATTATGTGAATGCGTATATGCTCAATGGGCATGCCCTATGGGTATAACTTATTTAAAGAATTGCTTCAACAGGGTTTTATACCCAAAGGGGATGAGAATTCCCGCCAGGGCCTGTCGTAAAGGCTTTGTTCGCACATAGTTACGTTTGGACAAAACGGGATTTTTCAATCGGAACGAGTATAGAAAATGCGTAAACGCTTACATGATTTGCAGATTATCTCGAATAATGATAAACACTCAGACCGACGACAGGGACTGGTCATTGTCGTGGTGTTATGGGTGCTGGTTATTCTGGCGACGCTGGTGCTGGCGATGGCCCGCAATACGCGTCTGGATAACGCTGTTCGGATTACACACGGCGAAAATGTGACAGCACGCTGGCTGGCACGGGCGGGCATTTACAAAGGAATACAAATCATTTCCGACGATAATCCCGCTAACGACGCACTGTTTGAAAGATGGCATGACAATACGAGCATGTTTGAGGCGATAAAGCTCGGCGAAGGAACTTATTCCATAACGGCCGTTCGGCCTGACGAAAACAAAACCATATACGGCCTGGAAGATGAAGCGGCAAAACTCAACGTCAATGTCGCAACCAGGGAAATGCTGATGAAATTACCAGAGATGACCCTGAGTATGGCAGAAGCCATTATCGAACACCGTGCCAGAAAAACATCAACGGCCGAGTCGGAAACACAAAGTAATGAATCTGACAGGACGGATTCATCATACCCCGCCTACCGGTCCATACGTACGCTGAGAGAGTTGGCGGCGATCACTGAACTGGATGAAGAAATTCTGTATGGAGAAGATACCAATCTTAACGGGATTCTGGAAACCAACGAAAACGACGGTGACAGACTGCCGCCCGATGACAATCAGGACAATACCTTGCAGTTTGGACTTCTGGCTTATCTGACGGTTTATTCGTTTGAATATAACCGGGATGCTGAGCAGGCTCCCCGGTTAAATATCAACACGGCCAGCCAGTCAGAACTGGAAACGGCTCTGGAGATTGTACCGCCCCATGCTAAATGGATCGTCGAGAACCGCCCCTTCAACGATAGCATTGCGGAGCTGCTCGAGGATGGCGACAAACCGACTGTGCCGGCAGAAGACAAGACCGATAAGAATATCTCTGCTTTGCGAATGACGCTGGAAAACGAAACGCTGGCGAAGGAAACAAAAAAAAAAATCATCCCGGCGATTCGACCCGATCGGGCAACATTCGTTCGCATCGCGGACAAAATCACCATAGATAACGACAATAGAATTGCCGGGCGGATCAATATCAATACAGCAGGAAAAACAGTCCTGCAGACGCTGCCGGAAATCAGCGAACCGGTGGCCGAAACAATCATAAACGATCGCCTTCAGCGCAGCGACGGTTTTGAAAGCATAGCCGATTTATTGAGTGTGCCGGAAATGACAGTACCGGTTTTTAAGCAAATCGCCCCATGGATCACCGTTCGCAGTAATGTTTTCACCATTCGCAGTACTGCAACAGCGGACCGAACCGGCATTCGCCACAGCGTGGAAGCCGTCGTGATGCGCGGCGAAACGACACCGGTTATTCTTTACTGGAAAGAATCAGGGCAGTAATACGAAGTGTCTGAACCGTTTGAATTTCAGGCGATCTCCAGTTGACGTTTCATTCACATCAACGCATCAACTTAAGGGTGCCTTAATACCGGCAGGATACCAGCGTTATGGTTTAAACTGGCTCTGGTTCAATATCAGCACGCGAATCTTGGCGCTGGGCAGATTCAAGGAACCGTGGGCCTGTGAGCCCAGATTACGCAGTTCGCTGTTGGCCTCGAAGGAACTGACGATTTCATAAATCTGCTCGACCTGCTCGGACAGCAGCAGATTGCCGTGCTGCCGGGCCGAGAATGAAAGATTCTGGAAAGCCGCCAGCCGTTTTTCCAGCGGCATGGTTTCATCCAGAGCCAGCGAAGCAATCGCCCGTTGGGCGTCCACCGAATCCAGACGGGCTAGGGTGATGACCGCGGCCTGCTGAATGGGATCACGCGGCTCATAGAGCGATTCAATAAGAGCCGGTTCGGCAATGTCTTTCAGAGGAAGCACTTCATTTCCGGAAACCGCCAGGCGTTGCAGTACATCGGCGGCCCCGATCGCATAATTATCCGCCAGTTCGGGCGAGAATGGCCGGGCGTTATTCTCCAAAAGAATGTCTTGTGCCGTCTGGACTATCTCATCCGGTGCGGCATTCTGTGAAACCACTTTTACGAAAGGATAGGGTGCCGCCAGTTTCTCCATACGAAGCAGCGTCCGGTCCTCTGCCAGAATTATCGTCGGGCAAAATGCCAGACGGTAATCCTGTTTCATGATCTCCAGCGATTCTTTCAGCGAAGGTTGAGTAATATTTGACGTCAATACCACCAGATCGACGCTGGGAACGCTGCGAGCCTTTTCTTCGGCCACCGAAAAATATTTCCCCGTGATGATATCGGCATATTCGTTCACCGCCCGAAGCCGGGCGACAAGCTCATTACGTAATTCATCGACGTCGGCCACCACCAGGGCATGCTTCTGACCTTTCTGACGCAGCGATTCGGCCAGTATAGGCACAACGCGATTACTCTTATCGAAATCCTTTTGCGGAAGCACGCCGCCGATCGCCAGGGCCGCACTGAAACGAACCTCACGGTCCGGATAAGTCAGTGCATTGACCAGGGGCTTTGTCCCGGCAATTTCAAAAAGCAGGGATTTCTGACCAGAATTCCGCTCTAACGCCTTGATAGCCGCCAACGCCACCGGCCGATTGCGATTACCCAACGCTCGCGACAAAGTACGATGCAGATATTCCGGACCCGCCGTCAGGGCATACGTATCGGCGTCTGGATGCAGCTCGCCGAAATAGTCCGGGTAGCTGTGCCCTTCCGATTCCAGACGGAAGAAGGCGGAAAGCCATAGCGAAATCGCCTCCGGCATCTCAGCATGCAACTTCACAGACAACTCGCAACACCGCATCGCCATCAATTCGGCAAAGGCTTCGCGAACCACCTGCTCTTTATACAAACCGTCTTTTTCATCCCAGAACCAGATATTGGCCAGCGTCTGATTGGCCGGAACCTGCAATGAGGCCAGTTGGTTATAATAATCATGGCCCAGGTGCAGAAATAATGTCGCGGCAGGCAAATCGCCAATCCCGCTCTTATCCGCAATTGGCTCATACGCCTTCAAAGCCGCGTTTTTAAGCTCCGGGGTCGCGGCAGAATCTTCGATCACCTGTTTGATATAAGGCAGACTTTCCTTGTACCCGACCTTACGCAGCACATCCAGAACGATCAACTGCACATTCAGTTCGTTGCTCTGCTGCAGAACAACCACCAGCGGATTAACCACCGCCTGCCCCAGTTGCGGCAGCGCCCAGCTGATTACCGAAATCTCAGATACTCTGTCCGGATCGCGAATCGCTTCGATCATCACCGGCACGGCCCACTCACCCGAATCCTTCAACCGGCGAATCGCCAGCATCCGGGCCCGGGTGGTGCCCGACAAACGCCGGACATCACGGGCGATGCGTTCGCGATCGGTTCGCTGCATGAAACGCCCTTGTTCGACAAGTTCGAGAATCACATTGGCAAGATCGCCCAGTGGCGTATTCTTCTGAAGCAGTATCAGGTTGCGATAAGCATCGGCATAACGCTCTTCCTCGGCCAGATTCAGCAGCGTTACCGGATTGGGCGGCAGATCCAATAGGGCCTGTGCATTGCTTTGGGCCAGATCCCAGCGGCCGATGGTGGCATAATGCATCATTTCACCCCAGTAATACCGGGTCTGTGCGGGGATCGTGTCTTGCGGGGCCGCTTCCTCAGATTCTTCTGTATCCATCTGAGCAGATACCGGAACAGTCAGACCGACCAGACAAAATACGACCATGGCCAGAAGACAGACAGAAAGTTTATTTTTTACCGGGCCTGTTTTGATCATCTTCATTATGGAACTCCGCGACAGTATGTATTGACAATTATCTTGTATCAATCTTTTGAGTGCACATGAGGAAACTTGGGTGGGCGGGCCTGATACCGCTATCCATAAGGCATTTATGTGCAAGCAGTTACAACTTCAAAAGCTTAGAAACTCATTATAAAGCGCTGCTCATTTTTGTCAACTGAAAAACAGCCGATCCGTGAGATTACTGAGATTACACGGAATTCGCCGGCTCGTGCAGCACCGGAACCTCCTCTTCCAACATTACCGGGCGCGGCAATGCCCCCTGGCCGATTCTTGCCGCGATCGTTATTGCCGTCGCGCCTTGAAAAGGCCGGCATAATCGCAATTACGCCCTCAAATTGTCAGGAATGCGTTTTGTGTTCCCGCGCCCGTTGTTCGAGAATATTCTGCTTTTCACGAACTTCCTGGGCCATGCGGGTATTGGGGTATTCTTCGATAATCTGCTTGCCGATTTTCATGGCCCGGGCCCAGTCTTTATTGGTCACATTCAGCGAAAACTGCACGCCCATATTATGCAGTTTCGCACGGAAAACGCCCCGGGCCGATTCTTCCAGGGCCGCCGCCTCCGAGGCCGAAAGATAATTATCGAGCAGTTTGATAATCTCGACCCCCTGCTCGTAGTCATTGTTTTTGATGGCACGGTCCCACCGATCCAGCAGCAAACGCTTATGCTCCTGTTTGAGTTGTTCGGACTTGCCGTTGAGGCTTTTTACCAGTTCATTGCCAGAATACAGCTTTTGCAGAATTTCCACCTGCTTCTCAGCTTCTTCGTAACTGTGTATCATCCAAAGCGATTCAATATTTTTTATGCTGCCTTCGATTTTTTCCTGAATGCTGGCATTGCGATACTGCTCCATCTCCTGCCGAAGCCGTTGAGCTTCCTCGGGACAGGCGAAATTCTTATCCAGTTCCTCAATCAGCATTTCTGCCGAATGCCACATTTCCTTGCGAATATCCGTCTTGATCGCTGTCTGCAAGACGTCACGATCCTTGTCGCGAAAGGCAATCGACTTGATGGCATCGCTGAGCAGCAGATTTTCGTTAATCTGCGTTAATTGCGCTTCGTACTGGGTCGTTCCTGAACGCATCTGACGGATGTCACCCACCATGGATTCGCTGTTGATACTCAGCCGCCTCAGATACCGCAGGTTCGCCAGTAAACAAAAAACAGCCCCCACCCCAAACGCCAGCACCCCCGCATCACGCCAGATGAGCGACGTGTCCGCCTCGGGCAGAACAAACCTGCCAACCACCCACGCGGCAATCCCCGCCGCGAACGCGATAGATGCCCCCACGGTCAAAACCGATGTTACACGTGCATTCTGAGCCATAATATGCCTCCGTTTATTATAAGACGCCGGACATTCCGCCATTTTTTGGCAATGATGAAATGTACAATCCAGAAAAACGCTGTTTCGGTCATCGTGGCCGGCAAAATAATATGATCCGGTTCTACCGTTTCTGAAAACAGACAGATATGAAAAAAGCTCTATTCCTATCATAGAGCTTTTTGGGTTCTCTGTCAAGAAAAACTGCCTGTCAAAAACTCTAAATCATTCAACGCAAACATTACGAATCACGCCCCTATTGGACTGCTGCTGCCGATCGAGCGGAGCAGCTGATCGATCTCATTGGAGTAGCCCAGCAGGTTCAAGGTGTAAGGGTAATGCCGGGCGGCAAATTCATCGAAACTGTTATGGGGCTGAAAATTCAGTGGCTCCAATTGCAGCGACTCTTCTTCAAACCAGTAGTAATTCATCAGGTTACTGGGCTCAGCGGCCTGCACTTCTCGGGCATGCTCCAACCCGAAAATGTGGGCCAGCTCATGTGCCGCCACATTAGCCAAAAGGTTGACCGTTTCTTCAAAACGTTCCGGCGTATTCGGCTTGCCGGTGAATGCCAGAGAGAACGAATCACCGATCTCCGCGGTCAGCACCACAGCCATATCCGTCCGGTCCATATTATTTCGATCGACATTTTCCGCCAGCCCCAGCGTCCCGCCGGAGAGCTTACCGCCCATTATAACCGTCGAATATACGGCACCAGGCGGATAGGGCGAGCCCTGAGAGCCCGGTTTGATGGTCGTAAACTCGATTTCATCCTCGGTCAGGCCGACATCCCGGTACATCTGCTCCACCAGCGCCGCAATAGATTCGATAAGATCGTCACGATAATCGAATTCATCCAGACCGAAATCGGACGCCTTGAAGGCCGGCCGGTTCACGGCATCAATATTAAAACCCGCCTCCGTATGGAGATAATCCGCCGCGGCATTGGTATCGGTCTGCAAATCACCAAAGGCCAGCCAGACCAGCTGCGACTTGGGAAGAACAACGCCGTCATCGTCGATATCATCCAGCGTGAGGCCGATTTCTTCCAGTTCCTTCTCGACGTTCTCTTTCTGATCGTTGTCGTTCTTATCCCAGGATTTCTCAGTCGTAATGGTCAACCGGTAAGGAATGGGATCCTGAGAAAAGGTGAAATTACCAAAACCCAGACCGCTGATCACGACATAGTAGGTGCCCACTCCGTCCACGTTGGGATCGATGACCACGTCTTCATGACCGGGTAAATCGAATGCCGCCTGCACGGTATAGAACGGATCGACGGATTCCGGCCCTGTCACGGTCAGGTCCGTCGTCGTAAAGACCGAACCCAGCGCCTCCAGATCGGCGTTATAAACTCCGGCAATCAGCAAAATGTCATCCTGACCGAATAGAGTGTCGGCATCGATATTGATCGTCACCCGCTGCCCTTCGACCATCTGGAAAGAATAAACATCCGCATCAAGCCGCAATGCCAGTTCCGAGTCGATGACCAGCGTGCTGGTCTCGCCCGGTCTGGGGAACGTGCCCTGGGCGCGTAAAGGCCAGTGCGGATCATTTATATGATAAAGATTGTCTTTTTCAGGATTGGGGTCGGGCGTAAAGGCGTCCGGATAGTCTTCATTCTGATCCGGCGTCAGATTAATCGCCGAATTGTCCGGCACAACCGGGTCGTAAATAAACCCATTGCTGGTTTCATAAACGTCGTCCCCCTGAGCTACACCGAAATCGCTGTTGCCGTCGTTGAACAGCAACATCTCAATCCGATATGGCGTAATGTATTCAACGGTTGGCTGATCGTCGCCGAGTATGTTGTTAATATCGCTGATCCGTATGAAATAATCACCATCTTCGGGTAACTTTTCTTCAATAATCATGTCTGACAAAGCAGCCGCATGCGCACTCACGAAACTCAGAGAATAATTCACATTGGTCGGGACATAAATTTCGGATGTCGCCCCGAAAAACAACTCAAACGACCCGTTCGCATTGCCGGTATCGATTTCCAGAGTAATCGTCTGCAAGTCGAAATCGACCACGGTGACATTGTCGGTATCGCTGACGGCGACGGAATCAATGCCGCCGGAACCGCCGACCCATTCAATGTCTTCCAGAACTACCTGAATGGTTCCCTGGCCGGAGCTGTAACCAATATCCAGATGATAAAAACCGCCGGCATTGTTCACTTCGACCGGCGAGTTACCGGTCGCACTGTTCAGCGTCACCGAACCGCTGCCCGTGCTAAGGGGCGTGGTGTTCTGACTCGAAAGGTTATGCAAACCGGAATGCGTTCCCTGATTCGCCGTGATGACGGCAACCTGAATGCCGTCCATGTCGTTCAACGGACTGCCGGTAACGGTTTCGACCAGAAAACCGGTCGTTAACAGGGTATCGAAACCGCCGAACAACGGGTCAAGCTGGTTCGGATCGTACGTCAGCGTCCGGAACGATTGCTGCTGCGGCAGTTTCTGTATCAGCTGGGCGCGGTCATAATCGCGACGCACGAAAGGATCGGTACTGATTTCAATGATCAGGTTGGAACTTGCTTCCAGAGCCATCAATTGCCCCTGTCTGTTGAAATCCATGCCGATAATATCGAATACAATATCGCCGATACTGCTTAAATTACCGGTCTGTCCCTCTCCGCCGACCGGTTCCACCTCACCGAAACCCGACGCGGTCGTATCGATTCGCACCAGGGTCTGGGAATCGACGTCCAGACCATACAACACGTTCAGGTCCGGGTCGCTGAAATCAAAATCGCCGAACGCCAGTTCGTTGATGTCGGTAAAGCCGGCGCTTTCCATGTCATACGTCGAGAGATCTATCGTGGCGGCCGGATTGGTAATATCGCCGATGCGAATCAGCGACTCCTGGGAAATCGTTTCCCGCGTAACGTCATTGATCACACGAGTATAGCTGGCGATGCCCCAGACTTCGACCGTGCCTTCCTCGTCGTCCACCTGACCGAATTCCAGGCCGCGGATGTCGTTGATGAGAATGTCGGGATCGATCTGATTGTAAATCTGACCGATAACGCCCACGCTCAGCGCGACCGTTTCTTCGGTATCAAGCGGGTTCGTCACAAAGACCGGCCGGGCGCTGAAATTATTGGTACTGACCAGAGCGAAGACATCCTGTTCGGTATCCAGTCCCAGAGCGTTATAATTTTCCACGGCAATATTGCTCAGAAACAGATTGAATATGCTGGCAGCCTCGAACACATCCAGATTGTCAAACAATTCATCAAAGACGTCCTGAATAATGTCATCGGTGATCTCACCCCCCAGTTGATCGATAATCGCCTGATTACCTTCCAGGGCGTCAGCAACCTGTTGGGGCAGATCGGGAATCACGTTGCGGGTCAGCAGCGTTTCCGGAGCAATGGTAAATTCGTCCATGCCCGGCATGATCATATCCCGCGGAGTGTCGAAATCGTCGCGGCTGCCCTCGCCGATCACCTTATCGATCGCGTTGAGATCCGTATTCACGATCTCGTTGATCCGGGCGTTGCTGGCAAAAAACACTTTAACGTCACCGTCTCCGCCAATCGGCGTGATCGTCAGGAATAGCGTTTCCTCAAAGGTAAAGGTCACCGGATCAAACACCTGCTGTACGAAAATATCAACAGCATCAGGGTCGTCCGTAAAAAAGGAATCGAGAATCGCGTCTTCGTTAACCAGGCCGGTTTCGCTGTCGAGCCAGTCGATGCCCGATATGGCAATCGTAAACTCATCCAGACCGGCGCCGGCCAAATACTCAACGTTAAAGGCATAATAGAAGCCGCCGTCGATGAATTCCCGCTGTTCGGCATTCTCCCGCAGAGAGTACAACTCTTCCAGCTCCGTAAAATCGGGATCGGACGTAATGGTGATCGCCTGAGCCCCGGCGAACTCGATTCTCTCATCGCTGCCGAAGGTGTGTTCCTGCGTGACGTCGTCAAAGGTGACCTCGATCGTATCCCCGACAGGACTGCCCCAGACCGGCGCTCCGAAATAAATCGCCGCACCGGGCTTGACCGTCAGGCCGGAAACCACATTATCGCCCGACATTTCCAGCCACAATTCCAGAGAAGCTTCTTCGCTGCTGTAACCGGGATCGATCGCAAACAGCGCTTCCACCAGCGTATTATCGAAACGAGCATCTCCGCCCGGCTGATCGTGCAGGGCCAGCAGAACTTTCTCCCGGTCGCCCGCGACGGTGTCATATTCCAAAACCTCCAGACCGGTGATAATCAGATCCTCGCCGCCAACCCCTTCGTCACTTCTCAGCGCTTGCGTGGTGATGATTTGGCCGAACGTTGCCAGATCGTCCGGATCGGAACCGATCGTCACCAGGCTGTCGCTCGAATCATTGAAACCGTACAGCACGCCGTCCATTTCCGCCAAAGCGGTAATGCTGTCCGCAAATGGCAGTTGCGAGACGATTAAATTGGGATCGGTGTCATTGGACGGATTGATGTTTTCTATGAGTATCAGCGAATCGCGCGCCCCTTCGGTGGGCGTCTGGATAGTGGCAACCGCCCATAAGGCGTTGCCCACACGACCGGCCACGCCGTGAATATTGCTGATGAAACTGCCCTCCGAAACGAGCTCCGGCAGATTATTCAACGTATCGACATCGAATATAACCTCATCGATATTGAACACATCATCAAAGGCATAGAACTGCTGCGACCAGTCGTCGTAGCCGTAAATCGTTCCGCCGGTATAGGCCAGCTCGCTCAAAAAAGGAACCAGCAGATCGCGAGCGGGATCGAGCTCGTCCAGGCCGTTAAACTGAAAAGGTACATAAACCCCGCCCCCTTCGACTTTGGCCGGTTCAATTTTCCATACCTGAGCCTGCAGCGTATTCGACGCATTGAATGGACTGATAGCCGCCAGCGGATTGGTATTGGAAAGGTCCTTGATGACCATGTTCAATACATGCCCTTCCTTGAGATTGCGAAAGAGATAGAAATCCGCGTCATCCGAAATATCCTCACTTTTCAATCGTGGATCATCGCCGATGGTGGACGTAAACGACCAGGACGTATTTTCCGGAAAATCGCTCTCGAAAGGCGAAAACGCCGTAATATCTGTATTGCCGATGTCGCCGACCGCGAAATAATACACGAAATCGGTACCGTTCTGATCTGGCACGAAATTACCATCATCATCCTGAACCCCGGTCGGCCAGGAACCCGCGAATTTGCCGTCCAAAGGCACACCGGCCCGGTTAACAATCTGCGAAGAATCCAGCAGAATACGGTAATAATTCGTACCTTCTATATTGATATTAAAGCCGGCATCCTTATGGAATACGGCAGTATTGGTTTCCGGATCGAACTCGACCCAGACATCCTCGCCAAAGATAATCGAATCGTCGCCGGGAATGACATCGGCCTCGGGATCGGCAGCCAACTGGCTGCGAATGTCGTCGAGATCCAGTTCCTCAAACTGATGGTCGAAACCATCGGCCTGAATGATGAAAGAGGCCGCCAGAGCGTCTTCCAGCGTTTTCAAGCTGGATTCCTCGATAGTCGAACCCAGGATATCCATGCCGCCGACGGTGGTCCGCAAAACATTGCCGCTGCTCCGGAACGTCTCCTTGCGGGCCTTAACTGAACCGACAGAACCCGCCGCTACAATCGCAAAACTGTCGCCGGGCGAATTAGAACCTTCGATCACGCCGCCCACCTGCACCAGTCCGATTTCTGACGCCAGCCCGATGGGTTCTTCATCGAAAACAACGTTAATCGTTTTCAGGTCTTTGCCGGCATCAGACCAGCCGAAGCTCACGTCAATGATGCGCGGCGGTGAAAATTTCTCGGAGTTTTTCGGGTCCAGACGGTCGTCGTTTGTACCGAAAAACTTATCCTCGCCGGGAGACACACCTGCCACCAGATTCGACTGCAGCAGTTCCCCGGATATGATAACCCGGTCCAGATCGCCTTCGCTCGGCACAACCGCATCGACATCAAACAGGTCCAGACCCGATCCGATATCCAGCCCCGCGGCTATCGTACTGAATTCAACATTATCCCGGACTGTGACGGAATTCAAATCCCTTCCGGCCGCTATCACAGCCAGCGAAACGAGATTCATACTGGTCAGCGAAGCTATATCGCCCCCCGACCGAATAGTTCCGCCGTAAATACTGACGACCTGTCCCTGATAGGTCGAATTGATATCAAAATCGCTCTGACCGACTGCCCGGCCTTTGGTTATGATCCGGTTAATATCCCCGTCAACGCTGATCGCCCCCTTGAATATGCCGTTCTTCAGGATAAACGCATTCAGGTCACCCTTGTCCAGGAGCACAGTGCCGTCCATGTCGCCGATCACGACCATCTGCCGGACGGCATCCGCCGTCAGAGTAGCATGATCACCAAAGCCCGACGACATCAGCGTCATAATCGAACCATTTACATCAATGTCGGTGGCCGTCGTCACGCCCTCCACGGTCCCCAGATCGGCCAGCCGGATATCGCCGCCGATGCTGGCCTTGCTGCCCTCGGCCAGACCGCCAATCATCAGCTTGTTGACGCCGCCGCCGATGTAAAGATCGTTTATGACATCACTGCCGCCGACCACACCATCGACCAGCAGCATATTGAGACTTTCATCATCGTTCGTGAACAGCCGTTCCACATCCACGACACTCCGGCCCGCCGCCGAAACGATGATCGAACTCCTCTCCGTCGTTCCTTCCAGTTGAATCGCCTCGATGCCCGTGCCGTCATCTTTCAAAAGCACCTGCCCCACACCGTCTCCGCTGATCGAAATCGTAATTGGAACCTGATGATTCTCCGCATCGATAATCATACCGCTGAACGGCCGGCCCGGCTCAAATATTATGCCGCCGATGCCCGTTTGGCTCTGTGACGTCAGTGTCCAGGCCCGGAAGCCCCCCGCCTGCAGCACCGGAACGGGAATCGCATTCTTGCCTATTCTCAGCACCCCGATGTTCGAATCAGCAAAAATACCATACGGCTGATCCGCCCCGCCCTCGCCTTCCTTACCGCGGACGGCCTCTAGCATCACTTTGCTGATGCTGCTCAAACCGATACCGGGTCTGTCAGAACCATCGCTGTCACCGAAAACGCTATTGATACCCGGACTGACCCCGGCCGCCACCACCGAATTAAACAGCGTTCCGACCTGTACCAGTCGAATGCTGCCCGACAACGCCTTTTCCCGGGAATCGGCGTCGGTCCCGTCCACCGTAAACCGCGTTATATCGAACCCGGCACTGAGATCGCCATCATCATACTCCGCCAGATTGAGACTCTCGCCCACACCAGGATCGAATCCGGCCAGCACATAACTATCTTCGATGGTCCCTTCCACCATGATCCGGTCGATGCTGCCTCCGGCCGTCACAGTCGCCACGACCGTATTATCGCCGATGTTCGCCGCCTGCACCAGTCCGATATCACCGGTCACATGCACATGCCCCAGTATATTCCCCTCAACGACCAGCTCCTGCAGGTCGCCGTCGATAACCAGTACAGCCCCTTCTTCAATATCGCCGCCAATATAAATCTTATTCGTATTGATCGCCGAAACATAACGCACATCGTTCTTCAGCGACCCGTCTATGCTGAATCCATCATGCACATCGCCGGAACTGCCCGTTATGATCGTATTCGAAGTGATATCCGAACCCTTAATCACTTCTTTGGGCCCGTTGCCATCGATGAACAAGCTGCCGTTGCGATCGCCATTGACAATAAAAAGCTTGTTGAAATCGCCGCCCACACTCACATCGCCATTCAGGTCGGCACGATTCTCACCTATGCCTTTCAAAATCAGGGCATTGAAGTCTTCTTCAACCTCGAAATCGCCATTAACATCGCCAAACACCACCACCTGGCCCAGATTACCCTTCACATTCAGATTACTCTGCAAGAGCCCAGGGTCCCGGCCGGAACCCACGATCAGCTTATTCAGATCGCCGTCAATCGTCAACGGCTCCGTCAGCGAACCAAAATCGCCGCCGGCAAAGATCATCCCGATATCACCACCGACACTGCCAAAGCTGGCCATATCACCCCCGACAATCAACTTATCGACTTCATTGCCGAATCGTTCATATTTCTTGAATCCCAAAGGCTGCGCCGGCGTGCCCGGCTCCCAGTTCAGCAGCAGGCCGGCGTTAAAATCGCCCGTAACCTTTACCGTCCCGATCTTACCGTCAACGATAATCTCACCGCCGTTGGGCGTACCCAGATCGCCCCCGACCAGAAGATAACGCAAATCGCCAAACGGACCGGTCACCTCCAGCGTACTGATCAAATCGCCGCCGGCATAAATCCTGCTGACCGGACCGCCCACCACCAGCGATGAGCCCAGAATACTTTCCCGCGACTGCAGGATACCCAGCTCGCCGGCCTCAATCGCCAGATCGTAAACATCTTCACGGGCATACACAAAATCCAGTTTCAATGGCGCGTCGATATCAACCCGGTCAATCCGGTCAGCCATAATCCTGCCCAGATAATACAGTCCGCGAATCTCGCTGTTGGTGATATCACCGCCCGGTTTCACAACGATCTGCCCCAGATCACGCTCCGCCACAATCGACGAATTATGAATACCCTGGCCGCCGACCAGTATCTGATTGATAAGACCGATATCGGACGTGAAGGAACCGGTCGCGATAATTTCCGTATGGAAGATTCCCTCAGCGCCGCCATTCACATACACCCGATTGATGACCTGGGCATAAATCGTCGCCCCGTCGATCTTGCCCTCCTGCCCGATAACCTTGATTTCATTAATTGTGCCCGAGCCTCCGAATACATTAGACTCAAGCTGGAAATCTTCGGGGAAAAGCGAAACGTAAACCGACGGACTGGCGCCTAACGATCCCTGGACACGCTCGCTTGGCTGAAACGCCCGGTTATAGCCCAGAATGGACGCCCCCTTCAACGCCTGAACCGAATTAATACCGAATGCCGAATACACCGGCCCTTCAATATCGTGGCCCAGACCCGTAGCAACGACCCGATTCAATGTACCATACACAAAAATACCCGATTGAGCTTCCCAGCCGGTGCCCGGCGCCAGCAATCCATCGCCCACATCGATCGCCTGCAAACCGCCGTAAATCGTAATCGGACCCGTAATGCCGTGGAACTGACCGTCGAAATCGGAATTGTCCGCATTCGCTATAATTCGGCCGACATTATCTCGGACATCCAACTCCCCAATGGCACCCGCCACCGAGATAATTTCAATCCCCACTTCCGAAACAAGCCCGTTCGTCTGCTGAGCGCCCGGGTCCACGGCAATATCGGCATCTTCCGGACTGATAATCGAGCCCTTGATAACCTGGCCTGTGGTATTCGCGGTGATACCGAGATTCCCCATCGTCCGGACCACTCTAAAGGGATATATAATCTGTTCTTCGATAATCTCTTCAAAAGTGATGGTCGAGTCATCGCCATCATCGCCGGCTTCCACCGACACATTCCGGTCGCCGCTGCCCGATCCGATCATCAGCGAAATAATATCGCCGCCCACCCAGCGCGAAAACTGTCCCTTGCCCGGCATCCACTTGCCGTTCATTAAGTGTTCCCAGTGGCCGCTGCTATTGACCACCTCGGAAATCCCCACCCGCTGGATTTCCTGCGATTCGTCTTCCTCCGTATCCGGATCGTCGGGAATAATAATAACATTGTCATCCGTACCGTCGCCATCTTCATCGACCGGCTCCGTTACCGGCGGCGGCACCGCGATCGCCAAAGCGTTTACGGCATATTTGCCGCTGAGTACGACCCGGTCATCGTTAATGCCGTCAACGCTGACATATCCGACTTCTACCGGTCCACCGTCCGAGCTCAGCCGCAGTCCATCTGTACTGTTGATCGACGCAACCGCATATCCCAGCAGATTCTTGTTCACAAAACCATTGGTTAACCAGTGCTCCGGCGTAATATCAAACACCGGCACCAGCTTCAGCGTGAGGATGCCCCCCTCATCGAGGGCATCATCCTCATCATCTGTATCATCATCGTCATCCCCAATCGTCCCGGGCTCCACGAGAGCCTCATCTTCGTCCGGATCCTTGTATCCCGGAGCAATCTTGATCAGCGCCCCTGAATCATCCACAATCGTAACGCTCTTGCCTGGATCGAAGGAAATGTCTCCGATGTCCGAGAATGAAATCCCACCCAGTACGAATAATACCGACCCGCGCACATCCGCGAAACGCAGATTGCCGCCGCGGTCGCCGACGCTGATGATCGTCTCCAGATCACCGCCCACCTGCAAAACATCGATCACACCCGGTTCACCCATACTGTCAGCATTTGCGAAAATACCGGTTATTGTCGCAGAGCCTGCTATGGACGTCCCCACATCACTTGTCTGAGACGTAGCCACGCTCCCGGATATCCGGATCTCGCCGATATTGCCGTCAACAGTCAGAAGACCGAAATAGCTGCCTTCTTCATCCCCCGGCGCCGCGGACGCCTCGCCAAAAGCCGGCGTCGTCAATTCCTCGCCTATACGCAAGGACTGAAGCATCCCGTCAATCTGAATATTTAACGCGCTCTTGACCGGCGAACTGATACTGCCCACATCTCCGCCCACCGTCAGCAAGCCTAAGCTGGCAACCGCTGTGGCGTCCTCAAACTCGAATCCAAAGCCCTGAATCGGCGCGGCAGGCGCCGCCACCGCACCGCCAAACGGCCGCAACTGAATCTGCACACTCGGCGGCAAGGCATTCCCTCCCGCCCGGATCGCCATCAAATCGCCGTCATCCACCTGGATTCGTGCATTTCGGGCATAACCGCCGACATTCAAAGCCCCCATGTTTCCACCGACAACCTGTATAATCGGAACCTCACTGGTAAAGACATCGCTCACGA
This sequence comes from uncultured Pirellulales bacterium, assembly GCA_964482555.1. Lineage (GTDB taxonomy): Bacteria > Planctomycetota > Phycisphaerae > Sedimentisphaerales > SM23-30 > CAYZXY01. The sequence goes on along the minus strand of CAYZXY010000006.1, from coordinate 50,484 downwards.
AATCGCGACGGATATCATTGACGATATTGCCGCCGCCCAGAGCCGCCTCTTCCACACCGGTTATTTCCAGTCGATAATTAAAGCCCAGAATCTGCGACCCGCCAAACGCGCCGTTTACCGCTATGGTATAAATACCCGCCTCTTCCGCCGTCAAAACCAGCGGCGCCGCCGTTCCGGTCAGCTTGTCCACTTCGCCGTCATTGGCAATCCAGTTCAATTGCGGATCAAATACGTCTATGGTGCCCAAAAAAATGGTATCGGTCAAAAACGTCTGAGAATCAGGATCAGTAGGATAACCCGTGAAGATATTATTCGCAAAACCGGCGCTAAATACCCGAATCTCGACTGTCTGACCGGCCATCAAACCAAAGCTGTAAAAATCCTCAGGATCGATAGTCCCTTCTTGTTCGCCCACCAGGCGAATGTCGCCATTCGCGGTCGTACCCAGAAACTGGGCCGTATAAGGAGAGTCGTTATTGAAAATATAGCCGCCGCTGGTTTCCAGACCACCCAGCGGGAAGGTCGAACCACTCGGGGCGGCAGTCACCTTCCGCTCCATCTCATGATGAACCTGCTTGTAGTTCGTCGTTCCCGGCATTAACATACCCGGAAAATCCGGCGCCGTCGTCAACCCATGCACCCGGGTCGGCAAGCCCCAATCGAGATTCGTATAAAAACTGGCCAACTGACCGAACACGTCCAACGTCGGACCCGAACCCGGTTCAAACAGACTGTATCTGGCCGAATTAACCTCCGTCCAGCCGCCGTCAGAGTCCGGTATGCCCCCGGCATACGTATTAACCATCAGGTTATTCAGATCGCCTTCCACCACAAACCGGTTGGTCGCCAGAAAACCCGCATAAAAGGTATCTATACCACCGTTAATAATAACATCCCCGAATACCGAACCGCCCACCTGAATGCGACCGATGTGCTGATATTCACCATTCTGCTCCGCCAGAACGATCCCCGGCCGAAAAATCCCGCCCGGATAGGCCCCATGGGCCGGCATAACGGTAGCGCCCGTGGCCGGTGTGCCCGGGAACCCGAACTCGCCATCATACGGACCGAATTCCGTAGGATTAAAGAAGGTACCCACAACCCCCTCAAAGTCACCCGCCGTCCAGATAATATCATCTCCCACCGGCCGCGGAATCGTACCGATCTGCACACCCCCGGCATCCGCCGGCGTCGTGATAACGGAATTATCTTCATCCGTAAACAACGGCGGCGTATCGCCGCTGGTCGGATGATACGTAATCCCGCCACCGTCGATGGTCACCGGCGTGAAAGTCACCAGCGTGTCCGCGTCCGCCTGGGCGATATAAACAGTATAGACGTCGCTCAATCCGGTTAAGGTAATCTCCGCATCGCCACCGCCTCCGGTAACGATGACCCGCTCCACACCGATTTTATACAACGTCCCTGATACCGGGTCCGTGGCATACGCAAAATCGTCTTCCGGATTATAAGTAAAACCCGTCAGCCAGATATCGTTATTCTCGGGGTATTGACCGAATTCTATGATCTCAATAATGTTCTGATCCGGCAAAGCATCCGGCTCGATAATCACCAGTTGACCGTCATTCCAGTCGACGGGCAGATTCGTACTGTCCTCGTCCGTATGATGCAGACCGAACAGCCGCCCCTGGCTGTCATAGATCATGCCGTCAATAATGACATCTTCATCGTTAAAAAATCGGTATTCATTCGTCTCGACAACAACGCTGTCACCGACCTGGTCTAATACTTCTATGGTAATCAAACCCCGGTCGATCGTATCATCGTCCGGCACCACAGCGCCGTCTTCTATTATCGTCGGCGACCAGGTCCCAAATCCCAGAAAGACCGGCGTATTCGTCGTCGTGATCGGATTGTGATCTGCTTCCTGACTGAAAACAATCGTCCGGGTCACGACATCCAGATCGTTCGATTCCAATGCCACACGACTGTTGACATAATCCGGCTGACCAAGATCATCCCGCCCCACCGGCGTCACTTCACCGCTGAACACATCTATCGTAATCAGCATGGATTGATCTTCCGCCAGCGGAGATCCAAACGTATCAAATCCCGCCGGACCGGTAGCGACCGCATACAGAACATCTGCCCCATTCACATCCTTCACAAATTCCGCGGAAAGAAAATCATTAAATCCGATCGCTTGTGCCGTAGCAGGATTACCCTGAGCATCCACCACCTCGCCAACCAGTACACCTGTACCGTCTTGCGTATCGATGCGTACCAGCGAGCCGCCCGCCGCCGTCTCGGCGAGACCGTAGGTGATGCCGTCGCTGTTGGTGGCCAAAGCACTGACGGAAAAGCCCAGCGTTCCGACCAGATCGTCAATCGGAACTTCCTGAATCAGCGACCCCCCTGCCGGACCGCCGCCAATGTCAATGATACTTCCAGGCGCTAAAGGCGTCGGCGGCGTCGTCAATGTCCCGTTAATATCTTTGCCTTCATAATCGAGTATCTCAATGATGACATCCTGTGAAGGAGGCTGGCCGGAAAGCGTACTGATACGAATCTCGTTGTATTCGGTGATATCATCTGCACCCGGTTCCGTTTCATTCGGATCAGCATAAATAAACACCGTCTCTCCCAGGGCATCCTTGGGATATATCAGCGTTGTCAGCAGCACCCGGTTCTCCAGCGACTCCAGATGCAGCGATGACGCGCTGTTCCTTTTTTCGAATAAACGTGTTAGAAAATTCCCCTGTTGACGATTGCGAAGAAATCTACGTAATAGACGGTTCACGATCAATCTCCTTGATCTGGTGATGGTGAATGTAGGTTCTTTGTTGGCAAGCCGTTCTAAAGCTTAAAGGCAAGCTGGCAAGCAGGCATAAGGCAGGGTCCTTCTTCCCAGGCAGGTCAACCAACGCCAATTCCCATCGACGGCTGTCGATGACCTCTGCGTGTGCTTGCATATATTAAGTATAATTTTCATCAAGTTTGAATATTTTGTCAATAAAAAACTCCATGTAACATAACTCTTTATCGAATATGAGCTTAGGAGCATTCCCCCTCTGGGGTCGCTTCCAGGACCGTTTGAAATATCTTTTACGGCCACAATAATATACAGGAACACGCCCCGCCTTAGCCCTTCATTTATACTCGTTCCGATTGAAAATCCCCGTTTTGTCGGAACGTAATTATCTGCGGATAAAAAGCTTACGCCCGGCCCTGCCGAAAGCTTTCTACCCGATTGGCTATAACCACGATTACATGTTTGAAATCGGAAAATGCCGATATCTTAAAATACGTCATAAATGTGTAGCCAAAACAAATACTAACTATCGGTAATCTATCAACTTATGACATTCAAGCTGAAATAAGCTCCCGGGCCACATCCACAGCCGACGCCGCATCAGGCGCATACCCCTGCGCCCCGATCTTCTCTGCATAATCCTTTGTCACCGGTGCCCCGCCCACCATGATTTTGGCTCCGACCCCCGAATCCTTTAATACATGAACGGTCTTTTCCATCATGGGCATGGTCGTCGTCAACAGCGCCGATAATCCAGCCGCACCGGCATTATTCTCCTTAACCGCCGCCAGAAAGGCATCAGGACTCACATTCGTCCCCAAATCCACAACATTGAATCCCGCCCCTCTCAACATCATCGCCACCAGGTTCTTGCCGATATCATGCAAATCACCCTGAACCGTTCCGATAACCACTGTTCCCACAGGCTTGATACCTGCTTCCACCAGCTTCGGCTCCAGAACCTCCATCGCCGATTTCATGGCTCGTGCGGCGATCATAACCTCAGGCACGAAAACCTCGTTTTTCTTGAATCTCCCCCCGATCACATTCATACCTGCGACCAAACCCTCTGATAAGACCTTCTCAGGTGCAACACCTTCGTCAAGTGCGCTTTGTGTCAGAGAGACCGCATCTCCCTGATTCCCTTTAATGACCGCTTCCTTCAACGCCTCAAAATCTGCCATAATACATTCCTTTTCTTTTCTTGGTCTCAATTTCTCAGTATTATTAACGCATATTACATCTAAATAATTAAAATTTCAATGGATATTATAAACAATTAATAGACAATATTTACTTACTAAAACAATATGTGGGCATACCATCTCGCCCGAAACTGATCCATTTAACTTCTAAGGTGATTTATGACAACCCCTGCTATTCTGCAATGTGCTGAAACCGCCGCTCGCCAGGCTGGCGAACTGGCACTGAATAATTATCAACAATTCACGGAAATATCCCTCAAAAGTGCGGAACAATATGTCACACAATATGATAAACAATGCCAGAACATCATTATAAATACTAAAAACCAGTATTATCCCGGACATGGCGTCATCGGTGAAGAAGGCAATGAGGGTAAACTGCTGAAAATCCCCCCCACTGACGACGAAAATCTCTGGTGGGTCATCGACCCCATCGACGGCACACGAAATTTCGCTCATGGAGCGCCGCAATTCACCGTCTCTATTGGAGTTATCAAAGACGGCATGCCGCTGGCCGGCGTGGTTTACGACCCCGTCCTGGATACCATGTATGCCGCGGAAGCCGGCAGCGTCGCAACCTGCAATGGTGAACCCATCCGCGTTAACGATGAAGCTCTCCATACTAACAGCCAGATCGCCATTTCCGGAAATGTCTATGCCAATCTCGGCGCCAACCTGGGAACCATCATGCAGCGATATGTCACTATGAACCTCGGCAGTGCCGCTTTACACTATGCCTATGTCGCTAAAGGAATTTATGCGGCCGCTCTGGGCTGGCGGATCAAGTTATGGGACATTGCCGGCGGCGCCATGATCGTACTGGCGGCCGGCGGCGTGGTCAACACCCCGCAAGGGGCGGCCCGTTTTCCGGTTGACTGCCATGCCTACCAGGGAGAAAAGATGCCCGTCATCATGTCCTCACCAGCCGCAATGCATGAACTGTCGCCGTTGATTATGGGCTGATGTGCCGTGAAATTTTATTAGGGACACTTGCGTGCGAAAAAATTATTTTTGCAAAAAAATAAAGTTCCTGATTTTCCCGATTTTGGTAGGTCTTATAAGTCATCTCTCTCAATACAATAAAACGAACTGTCGCTTAGCCTCTCCGCAAACGCAACGTTCGTAAACTGCATACTGATTTATACTCGTTCCGATTAAAAATACCCGTTATCGCAAAACGTAATTATCTGCTGATAAAAAGCTTACGCCTGACCCGACCAGGAGTATTCAACCCTATTGGATATATTGATTAAAAACAGTTTGCCTTTTCGAACAGCAACTAGAGTATAATATAGCGTAATGAAACACTAAGGCCGATAACATAATTTTTGGTTTTCAGTGCTGAAAAGGCTAAATAATCTTGTAAAAATATCTGTTTCTCGATTATAATTTTCTTCGGTTCAGGAAGGAAAATGCAAAAAACGTTATTAAAAGTATAATTTGGAGCAGAATATTTTTTTCGCAGGCAGGCCAATGAAATCTTCACAAATTACTCGTTCCTTAAATGATTTGTCGTTCCACCTTTACGAACGTCCGCTACACCCCGAGCTGTTCGACATTTATAAAAGTCAGCAGTTTTTACAGGGCGATTATGAGGTGATTATCTGGATTACCGGTTGTTCCCATGTTGTCAGCGTTTTTAAAGACTCGGACTGCATTTCAGAACTGATATGCCACCCTGACCAGATGCTGCCCTCCCGCGGCTTGATAGAACGCTTCCCGTTCCGTCGCGAAAAAAATCACGCATGCCGCTGGTCCACAGGACTGGGATACATGATGAATCTGCAAGTAGAAAAAATGAGCCAGAACCTTTATCGACAGACACATAACGATCTGACTAAAATGGGGAAAAAACGCGGCATCTTCGTTTCCTACCCGCACTGGGCCAAAGGCATAGTCGCCCCCTTCAGCTTCATTGACTACGAAGCCCACTACAACGAACTGCACCTGCACACATTCCACGCGTTTCCGGAAAACCATACGATCATCAAAACGCAATCCCTTTTCAATTTGCAGGAACACTGATATATTAATTCCACTTAAATTTATATGGCCCGCCCAGTCGGGCTTTTTTATTGCGCTTAAATCGAAACATCAAATAATCTTGATATGTGTCCATGGCTCTGCTATAAGCTATGTGTAATCTTTCATAATAAAACAGCTTGGGCCTCAAGCCGGCTTTGTTTTCTTTAGCAGCTAATCAATAAAGACTTACAAATCGGTCGCGGCGGATAAACGCCCCCGAGGCGCAGCTTAACTGACAAGGATGTTACCGTGCACAATCACACAGACTGGCTGGCCCATTTAACCGAACCTCAACGTCATGCTGTCACCCATATCAACGGCCCCCTTCTTGTTTTGGCGGGCCCAGGCAGTGGCAAAACCCGTGTTATCACCCACCGTGTCGCCTATATGATTCAACAGGGTATCATCCCCTGGCGAATCCTGGCCATCACCTTTACCAACAAGGCTGCCCAGGAAATGCGCGATCGCCTGGCAAAAATGGGCCTGCCTAAAGGTAGTACCATTTGTACCTTTCACTCACTGGCCGCCCGGCTGCTGCGGGAATTCAGCGACATAGCGGGACTGCCCCCCGGTTTCAGCATTTATGATGACGCCGATCAGAAAGCCGCCATGCGCGAAGCCCTGAAAAGATGCGAACTTGACAGCAAAACCTATCCGCCGGCTCGCCTCCTGAATCGCATCAGCAATTACAAAAACGACATCAAATTGCCCGAGGATATTGAATACGAGCAATTCGACCTCCACGCAAAAATCACCAAACGCGTTTACAAGGTCTATCAGGAAATTCTGGAAGCCAACGGCGCGGTCGATTTTGACGATCTGCTGATCAAGCTGGCATTGCTGCTGAAAAACGATCCGCCCCTGCGGCAGCAGCTCAACGACCGTTATCAATACGTCATGGTCGATGAATATCAGGACACGAATCATTGCCAGTATCAGATCGCCCGCGGACTCTCGCTGAGCCATTCGAACCTGATGGCCACAGGTGATCCGGATCAGTCGATTTACGGCTGGCGAGGCGCGGACATCGGCAACATCCTCGCCTTCGAAGAAGATTATCCCATGGTTAAAATCGTCAAACTGGAAGAAAACTTCCGCAGCACTCCAGAAGTGTTGTCGATAGCCGACAGGGTCATCCGCCACAACACCAGGCGCAAGGAAAAAAAACTCTTCACCGCGAAAGCATCGGGCTCACCCTGCCGCCTTGTCGTCTGTGAGGATGAATACGAGGAAGCCCGGCACATGGTCGGATGGATCCGGCAGCAGCGGATGAACAATATTGATTATCGTGACATCGCCGTCTTTTACCGCGTCAACTCGATGAGCCGCGTTCTCGAAGAAACGCTCCTGAAAGCCCAAATCCCCTACCAGATCGTCCGCGGCGTGGAGTTCTTCAAACGCAAAGAGATCAAAGACATGCTCGCCTATTTGCGACTGCTGGCAAATCCTTCCGATCAGGTCGCCGTCAAACGGGTGATCAACACCCCCACACGCGGCATCGGTAACACGACCGTCACCCGTCTGTTCGATTACCAGGAGCAGACGGGCGTTGAGCTTTGGGAGATTCTCAGAAATCCATCCCCGGTCAGCTCGCTGGGCGCCGCCGCCTCTACGAAAGTGAAAAAGTTCGCCGCCCTGATCGAAGACTTGCTCCAACACATCAATGGCCCCGTGGCAGCGATGATGGAGAAGGTCTATGAAAAGTCGGGGCTGGCTGCCTTGCATGCAGCAGAAAAAGATGAGGACGCCACCGCTAACGTCAAGGAGCTCATCAGTTCGGCCGCCATGTATGATCAGCAGAGCGAAGAGCCGCTGCTCGAGGAATATCTCCAGCAGATCGCCCTCATCAGCGACGCCGACGCCTACGATGAACAGGCCGGAGCGGTATCGCTGATGACGCTGCACGCGGCCAAAGGGCTGGAATTCCCCGCGGTGCTGATCACCGGTGTCGAGGACGGCCTCATCCCCCACAGCCGTAACGCCAATGACCCGGACCACATCGAAGAAGAACGGCGGCTGCTCTTTGTTGGCATGACCCGCGCCCAGGATGAACTGGTCATGAGCCACGCCCGGCAGCGTTTCCTGCAGGGTTCGAGACAACTCTGCATCCTCAGTGAATTTCTGCGCGGCATCGATGGCCTCGCCGGCAGCCCCTTTAACGATGAGGACGAATCCTTTGATCCCCACGACGATGATGACGTTGAGGACGCGTACACCTACGACGAATCCGATTCGCAAATCAACATGTCAGCCTGCTTGACTGCCGGCCAACTCGTCCGCTCCCCGAAACTCGGCCTCGGCCGCATCCAGCAGATCGTCCCCATCCGCGATAACCCTAAAGTGGTCGTCCAGTTTAACACCGCCGGCCGCAAGACACTGTATTTAAAACATGCGAAGCTGGAGATCGTCGAGCCGTAAGCCATTGCGGCTGACAGGCACATAACACGCAAATTTTATTCTGAATAAGAATGATATACCCAACTGGGCAGAAAGCTCCCGGCAGGGCCGGGCGTAAGCTTTTTATCCGCAGATAATGTCATTCCGACAAAACGGGTATTTGCAATCGGAACGAGAATAAAAAAGGAAACACTTATGAATATTCGTTTTCTGGATAATCGTGAAGATGAGCGCGGGTATTGTTTTAATGTGCCGGGGGGCGTGTTGGAATATCTCGGCGGATTAGGGGACATGCATGTGGTGGAGATCAAACCGGCAACCTTGCGCGGCAATCATTACCACCTCGGCCGCAAAGAAATCATCGTCATCATATATGAAGACACCTGGACGCTCGCCTGGGACGCTGGAGCCGACTGCCCGGCACAGACCCGCGAGTTTGACGGAAACGGCGCCGTGGCCGTCGAGTTCGATGCCGGCGTAGCCCACGCCCTCAAAAACACGGGCAGCAGGCCCCTGCTCGCGGTTTCATGCTCCGACAAATCCGGCGCCGCGGATGATACATTCCGAAAAATACTAATCGAACCTGTCAGTTAAAATATTATCCTTCACGGAACTTCTACAGCAGCTTGTCAGGTAATGACTTAAGGGTGCCTCTAATAATTGCTTTTACGGTGAAAGCAAAAAAATATTCGTCTGACAAGAAATGGAAAAACGGGCATATTGGTAAATATTCACGGTTTTCCATGACGAAGGCCAGCAGGAAAAAAGATCGCTTGCCGCCCAAAATGAATGTTTAGAGTGCCCTTAATTGTTCCGGCAAGATCAAATTATCCTCTACCGCCTGACGCCTTCAAAGGGATCGATTTATGAGAATCGGTCACTTTGAGTTATAGAGTACCCTTCACGCGACGAAAGGGTTGAATCTCACTTATCAGGCCCGAAAAGCCCTCTTGCCATAGCCCAGGGCCAAACACCCTGGGCATCAAACCTCTGTGCCTTCTGCGCTTGGGAGCGGCCATACCTTTCTCGATCATGACGCAGGTTCTCAGCCTAATTGTTCAGCCAGTTACCCGCCAAACCAAACAGCTCCTCAAGGCCGTAGCTCTCAAGCCAACCGCCGCTGAGCTCCCTGACATCTGTGAGATCAACATATCCGGAGGCATCGAGATCCCCGGGCACATAGGAGGATGCCTCATAGGCTCCAATATCGTAAAGACCATCGCCCAGGTCACGGACATTGCCGGCCAAGTCGGCTTCTGGAACAAGATTCACATCCTTAAAACGCGGATGGTTATTGTCGTACGTGAAAGAGAAATTCGTCAACGCATTGCCCACCGCCCAGGAAAGATCGCCAATCTTCAGGGCATTCGGCGACCCGGTGTTCACCGTAACAAAATCCACGACCGCGCTGGAGGTGATGTTGTTCTCTGCCGTGAGCGTCACGTCGCCGGACTTGTAGCCCCAGGTACTGCCGTTGGGCACGTCAAACAGGCCGTTCTTTATGATCAGGTTCGTTCCGTGATTGCCGCCTTCGCCGTGGTATATCTGCCTTCTGGTGGTCGTCGGGTTCGAGAACAGACAGTTGACAAAGATAATCTCGTGTCCGGCACCCCCGCCGAAAATGTGGCAGATGTCGCTGTCGCCGCCAGTATTATTATAGAACGAACAATTGATGAAACTGTAATCCGTGCCGTGGCTGTTGTCCGCCACGACGCCCGCCTTGGCGCCGGTATTGTTAGCGAATATGCTGTTACGAACCATGACGTCACAATGGTTGTCGCTCTCGAAGATACCCGAGTTCCCCGAAGCCGTATTATCAAAAAACCGGCAGTTGCTGAACGATTGTTCATACCAGTTCTTCGGCATCCAGAACAAGCCGTCCGCCGTCTGGTTTGAGCGGAATGTGCAGTCATTAACGTCAAGCCCGTGGCTCTTGCAGATCACCTGCGTCGACGTGCTGTTAAAATGCTCAAAAGTCAGCCCGTCGATATAGCCCCAGTTGGCATTGGGCCCATTGATCAGGGGGGTGCCGCGGTTCTGGTTCTGTCCGTCCAGAACAGTTTCGCTGTCACGCCGCGTAAAATCGTTCGAAAACCCGCCGAAGATATGCAAGTTCGTGGCCAGGGAGATTTGCTCCGACGCGCCGATCAAATACCTGCCGCCGGCTACGTAGATGTTATTCAGCCCGCCCCGCTCGGCGATGGCTTTCTGGATCGTCGCATACGGATGACCCACATGCCCGTTGCCTTCGCTGTCACTTCCCAACGTGCTCACGAAAACCCCAGGATCCAGCGTAACCGTCTCCTGCTCGACCACCAGGCTGAAGGCCGCCTGGTCCGAACCGGCGTAGTTGTATGCCTCGATCACAATCTCATACGGCGTTGGCCGCAGCACGGGATTGATCCAGAACACCTCGCCGGTATCGCCGTTGATATCCATCCCCCCGGGCCCGTCGATCAGACGCCAGCCGTGCATCGGATCGCCGTCGGTAATCATTGCCGGCTCTGGACCGATGTAGTTGTGCCCTTCGGTGACATATTCCGTTGCCGGTATGCTCGACTGCAAAATAACCGGAGCCGTTGGCACAAACTCGTGAACGTCCAGCTCCCAGGACGCCGTGTCGCTGCCGCTGTCGTTAGTGGCCGCGATAGTGATCGTGTAGGGCGTCGGCGACAATACCGTCTCCGCCCAGTACACGACACCCGTCTGCGCATCGATCTCCACGCCCGTCGGTGCCGTTATCAGACTCCACGTCGGTGCCGGATAACCTTCCAGCAGCCGCGGCTGCGGACTCGTGTACTCATACCCCTCCGTGATCGTATCATCCACGACACTCGTGTCATCAATAACCGGTGCGGTCGGTATGCCCGCAAACTGGCATTCCCGCGCCCCGATGTCCATCTCATTGACACGCCCTAAACCGTCGATATCCGTCGCCGGAATCACCAGGTTCTTATAGCTGCTGATCCCCGCATTCGTCGCATCACTCTGCAGCTCGAGCTTGAAGGCATTGAGATCCGCCGTGTTGGTGCTCGTAAACATCGGATCGCCATCCAGAATGATGTTCTGTGACTCCGTCGTCCCCCCGTCGAGCCAGGGCGTGCCGTTGTTCAGATCGAACAGGCAGTTGCTTATGCTCAGCTTGTTGTAGCTGTCGCCATCATCACCCTCGGCGGAGTTGTTGTCGATCATCACCTGCCCGTCAATATCGCTGACAAAAATACTGTTGGCCACATCAACCCGCACCGCGTGCCGGGTGCTGACACTGATGGCCCCGTATTGACCCGCATTGTTATAGAACGTACAATTCGCGACATGAATGCTTTCGTCCGAACCGCTGCTGCCGTTTATCGCAGCTGAGCCCAGCCAACCGCTCGTCGTCGTGTTCGCCACGATGCAGTTGACCATCACGATCTTGCCGCGGTTGCACGAAACGATACCCGTACTGCCCGTGCAGTCGTTATCGAGAAACCGACAATTGAAAAAACGCTCACCGCCGCCGGCAGGATCATCCTTCGTCCCGGCCCCGGTATACCCCGCCTGCATAATCCCGTCATGCAGCCGGTTGTTACGGAAGGTGCAATGCCTGAACTCCAGGCTCTCCCGGACCAGGCCCGATGCGACCAGTCTTGCCGAAGTCGACTTGAAATTCTGGAAAGCGAAACCTTCGATCAGAACTCCGCTGTGCTCGTCGCCCTTCTTCATCATCGGCGAACTGCGATCATTATTGCCGCCTTCCAGAATCGTCTCGTACGTATGATAGTCCCGCGCACTCCAGTCCGCCGCATAACCGCCCCGGAACTTGCAGCTCAGCCAGAAGTATATCCGCTCAGTCGCCGCTATGGAATAAACCCCCTCGGAAACATAGACATCCTTGACGTAAGGCCGAATGGTCGAATAACCCTGGATCGGCTGATACATCAGCATCTCGCCGGCCTTCTTCAGCGTCGCATACGGTCGCGCCGGCGACCCATCACCCGTTGCATCACTGCCCGTCGTACTGACGAAAATGCCCAGATTGAAGCTCGCCGTAGAATCCGACACCGAAAGCTCCCACGAGATCGTATCGCTGCCGGCCCCGTTGGCCGCCTGTATCGTCACCGTGTACGGGCTGCCCGCCGTCGATGGACTGTCCCACTTGACGATACCCGTGTACGAATCTATCGTCATCCCCACCGGGCCGCTGACCAGCGTCCACGTCGGATGCGGCACGCCCTCGCTGACCATCTCCGGTCTGCCCCCCCGATATTCGTAACCGGTTATCGTCGTCTCATTCGCCACCACCGTTGAATCAATCAGCGGCGCCGCCGACCCTGCGACATTGACCGTCCAGCTTGCCTCGTCAAAACCCCAGGCGTTCGTCGCCCGGATCGTAACACTCGCCGGGCTCTGGGCTGCGGTCGGGTTGCTCCACGTAACGACACCCGTGACCGGATCCACGCTCGCGCCCGCGGGACCGCTCTCCAGCGACCATGTCGGCCCCGGATCGCCCTGAGTCGTAACCTGTGGCTGACCGCTGAGATAGGCCGCCCCCTCCACCGCTTCATCCACCCCTCCTGAGGCTATCGATCCCGCATCGATGACCGGCCCGGCATTGGCCACTACGTCAAAATAGAACGTCCGACCGATGATATCTTGGTTATTACTGTCCTTGACATTCGTCGGTATCTCCACGACCACACGCCCTGCCGGCAAAGCGCTCCCCGGCGTAAACGTGAAATGATACCCGTCATTGCTCCACGAACCGCTTATCGGCGAACCGCTCTCGTCCGTTATCTCAATGTTGCTCGTAACCGATGAAACATCCATCGGGTTGTTGAACGAAACCGTGATCTTGGTGTTGCCAAACGCCGTTACCGCATCATCGTCCACCATATCGCTGTCCGGCTTGCCCGGCGTCACGCCGGTGCAGTAAGGAATATGATAACCAAGCCGCCCCTCATCATTCAGCTCCCAGTCATCCAGCCGGAACGATATCGCCGGCAGCCCCTCGACGTTCGTCAGGTTTGGCGTGGCATTGTCCCGCCATGCGAACCTGGCGCTCACCGGCTCGCCAACATTGTCGCTGCTTAAAATCACCTTATCGCCGACAATCTGCGCCGCGGCCTGGTAGAACGTCTTATCAGCACCCGCGATCTCGAAGAACGTCGGCGCCTCGCCGTCACTTGTCGTCAAACCGCCATGAACATGATGGAACGATATCTCGATGGTATTATCTTTGACCTCGTGGCTCTTATAAACCGGACCGCAGTAAACCCCGCCCTGATCGTAAATCGTAGCCAGGGCCCAGTCCGCCATGCGCCCCGCTACTAACCCCTTGCTCGAAGGATGCACGTCGCTCATCCGCTGACCGAACATCGTCGGGGGCCAGTCACTGTGACAGCACAGATAGGTGTTATCGAAAAACTGCGCACACTGCATCTGCCCCTCGCGCAAGTCCGGCTGCCACCCTTTGCCGTATCCGACCACCGGGGCAAGCTGCGTAATTCCAAAAGCCATCTCCGGACACTCAAACTCTTCGCGGTACTTCTCGATAAGCTCCGCCATCAGCTCCCGATATTCATACGCCCGGTTCGCAACGTCCGACTCGCCCTGCCAGTAAACGCAGCCCCGCACAGCCATCGGAACCTTCATCGAAATGTCATTCTTCCACCGGTTACCGTTGGGCGGAATGAACGAAGCTATCGCCGTCGAACCCCAGGAACTCTCCAGCAACCCCACCGGCACGTTGAGTGCGTTCATCAGGTTCTTGCCGAAATTAAAACCCATATTCGAAAAACCCTCTCCCGCCAGCGCAACCTTCCATACGCTGTTCCGTTGCGAAAGCCTCACTAGCGGCGTATCAGACCCCACCGAACCCCCGGCAATGTTCGACTGCCCCACCACCACCCAGACCTCACCGACCAGGATATCCGTTATCGTCACCGTCGGGCTGACAGAACCTTCGACGGTCATAACCTGCGGCGTCGCACTGGCTTCCAGGGGCTCCAGATCCACCCGCCAGTCTCCAGACCCGTCAACCGTCGTTGCCTTTACCTGCCCCGCAAAGCTGACCGTAATCGTCTCGCCCGGCTCACCGGTCCCCCAGATCGGCACGTTCATCTGCCGCTGCAGCACCATGTGATCGCTAAAGGCTGTGCTGAAACCAATAACCGCCTGAACTGAAACCGACCAGCATAAAACAACACCCAACACCAGCGACATTCGCCAAAAAATGCTTCTCATAATATTGCTCCTTTAACCAGAATAAACCGAAACATCACACAGGCATCTTGCCTGCATCGAAATTATGTTTTATACTCCTTACAAATGAATCTGTACGCTTTAAATAAACCTGATGATTCGCGAACAAAACACTTATAGGCGTTCCGATTGAAACCCTCGTTTTGTCAGGACGCAATTATGTGTGGATAAAACACTTACGCCCGGCCCTGTTGGGAGATTGCTGACAAATTGGGTACACGATACCGGTTCCGATTGACATACCCCTTTTACAGGTGTTCTATACTCGTTCCGATTGAAAATTCCCGTTTTGTCCTAACGCATCTATGTGAGGACAAAGCCTTTACGGCTGGCCCTGGCGGGAATTCTCATATCCTTTGGGTATAAAAATAAAAGTTTTCCGTCAATATTTAATAATGGGTATTATCTATTAATTTTAATATATCTCATCTGTGCCTCTCTGTCAATCTTTAAAATCCCGTCCCAATTAAGATTTCCGTTTTGCCGGAAAGTAATTATATGCGGATAAAAAACTTCCGACCGGTCCGGCCCGGACTTGCTGCCCGATGGGGTAAAAGACACCACCGCGCCGCTTTTTTCTTTATTCATTTGCAGCGACAAAAAGTCATGTTATAATGTCTTCGATTGTATTTACCAGTTTCTCCGACCATAACTACTTACACTGAAAACGGTTAGGCGTGGCCTGCCGCAAGCTTTCTACCCGATTGGGTTTAATTGAACTATTCGTATTAGCGCAATGGAATGTTCTGGTTTAGTTCAAACGTAAATGTTTTTAGATGAAGCACTTATACCGATACTCTATCACTCTGTATGCCGGGGCCGCCGGCTGGAACTTCCATACCATTAAGCCCATTAACGCTTTAAGGGTGCCTCTAATAATGGCTTTGAGGCGAAAGCGAAGTTTTTTTTCGTCTGACAAAAAATGCAAACGGGCATATGGGTAAATAGTCACGGTTTTTCATGACGAAGGCCAGAGGGAAAAAAGATCGCTTGCAGCCCATAATGAATTTTTAGAGGTGCCCTTAACCCATTTACGCAAAAATGAATACCAATGAATTTACCGACAACCCGAACAGTCTGTCCGATGTCATAAAAACGCGCAACCAGGCGGAAGCCATCCGCGACCAGCTCCAGGCCGAATACAACCGACTGAATGATGAACTGAGCGAATTCGCCGGCATACTCCCTCACACCCACCAGCTCCACCAGGGCCGCGATGCCATGCGCAAAGCGATCCTCGCTGCCGATACGGCCATCGATGCCATCGATCAGTACCTTCGTGAAATGGCCCGCGTACGCGATGAGGAACCCCATGACTGAACTGCTCGCACCCGTACGCGATGAAACCTCCTTCACCGCGGCCCTCAATGCCGGCGCCGACGCCGTCTATTTCGGCCTGGGCCAATTCAACATGCGCGCCAACTCCAAAGGCATCGAACCCGCCCGACTCGCCGACTTTGTCGATCAGGCCCACCGCCAAAACGTCCGCGTCTATATCACCGTTAACAGCATCATATACCAGGACGAACTCAATATACTCGACGAACTGCTGTACCGCATCAAATCCGCTCGCGCCGATGCCGTCATCTGCTGGGACCATTCCGTCATCGAAGGCTGCCGCAAACTCGACATCCCCATACACATCTCCACCCAGGCCAGCATCTCCAACCAACTGGCCGCACGCTATTACGAAAACCTCGGCGCCCGCCGCTTCGTACCCGCCCGCGAACTCAGCCTCGCCCAGATCAAACAACTCAAACAAAACACCGGCATGGAAATCGAAACCTTCATTCACGGCGCGATGTGCGTCTCCGTCTCCGGACGCTGCTTCCTCTCACAATTCCTTTACGACCGCAGCGGCAACCGCGGCGACTGCCTCCAGCCCTGCCGCCATGCCTTTCGGGCAACCGACCTTGAGACCGGCGACGAACTCGAAGTCCACAGCGATTATATCCTCAGCCCTGAAGATCTCTGCGCCCTGCCGATTCTCGACCAGATCATGACCGCCGGCTTCGACGCCTTCAAAATCGAAGGCCGCAGCCGCGCCCCCGAATACATCCGGACCGTCACCAGTGTCTATCGCCGCGCCATCGACGCCGTCAACGCCAACACCTTCAACCAGGAACTCGTAACCAATCTGACCGCCGAACTGAAAAAAGTCTATAACCGCGATTTCTCCACCGGTTTCTACCTCGGCAAACCCGGCCCGCGTGACTGGACCGACCGCTACGGCAACCGCGCCACCCAACGAAAAATCTTTGTCGGCAAAGTCATCAACTACTATAAAAACGCCCGCATCGCCTATATCGACGTCACCGCCCATCCCCTCGCCGTCGGCGAAACCGTCCAGATACACGGCCCCACCACCGGTATCGAAGAATTCACGATCACCGAAATGAAATCCGACGACGCCGGAGTCCTCTCTTCCATCCAGAAAGGCAAAGTCACCTTCCCCTGCCCTCCGCTCGTCCGTCGCAGCGACGACGTCTATAAAATCGAAATCATCACGGAAAATCACACACACCCTTAACCCTTCAACCCTGTCAGATATCCACCACCGCTTTAATCACGCCATCACGATAACCCGCCACCAGATCGAACGCCTCCTTCACCTGCCCAAACGAAAAACGATGCGTTATCATATAATCAATATCGACAGACCCCTGCTCAATCAAATCCAGCGCCGCCTGCACGCATTTATTCTGACGACGTACATTCACGATCGTTATCTCTTTCCGCCGGCACTGATCGATCAAAAACGAAATCCGATCCTCTCGCGGTATCCCCACATAAGCCAGAGTCCCTCCCGGATTGAGCATCTCAATCGCCTGATCCGCCGCCGCCTGATCCCCGCAGCATTCAAACACCACATCCACCCCGCCCGCCGTCTGCTCAAAAATCTCACCAACAACATCGCTCGTATCCGGATTTGCCGCATACGTCGCCCCCGCTTTCCAGCCAACCCCCACACGGTAATCCAGCTTATCCGTTATATAACACTTCTCCACACCGGCCGCTCGTGCCGCCGTTAGACAACTCAATCCTATCGGACCGGCTCCCAGAATCGCAATCCGAGATTCCGCTCCCAACTTCGCCTGCCGGACGGCATACACCCCGATTGTAAACGGCTCCGACAAACACGCCCGATCCAGCCCCACACGGCCATTCACCGGGTACAGCGAATCCTCCGGCATAACAATATACTCCGCCAGACAACCCGGCGACTGATCAGGACAGCCCAAAAAACTCAACTTCCGGCATGTATTCTCCCGCCCTGCCCGGCATTGATCGCATTCATGACACACTATCGCCGGATCGACCGCCACCGGATCGCCAACCTGCACCCGCGTAACGCCGCGGCCCACTGCCGCTGCCGTCCCAGAGCACTCATGCCCGACACGATACGGATAACTGCACACTTGCGAGCCGATCCGCCCCGTCTCATAATAATGCACATCCGAACCGCAAACCCCCACCCGCTCGACCTTCAACAGCACATCATCCGGCTTCTCCACCACCGGCGCCGGTGCCTCTCGAATCTCCATTTCCTTAATCCCTGTCAATACAGCAACTTGCATAATTTTTATCTCCTGTATAATTCAGACATCCGCCTGATTTAATCCTGTAATAACGATAACATAGACATCTCGCCTGAATGATAGAAGCGTTTCGATGGAAATGTCCCATTTTATCGGAACGTAATTATTTCCTGTTGCACAAACACGTATCGCAGGCATCCTGCCCGCATTTAACCACACTCAAACGTTTGCAATCGGTCTGTTTGAGTATATAACCGATTATAAGGACAGCCCACCCTGAAAAATTTTTAAAAAAAATTCGCCTCAAAATTCCATTTCTGTTAAAATTATACAAATGCTAGGATACTATGCACATGTATTTTCTGTCCGGCTATCTGTCGTTTTTAATGGTTCTTTTGTTCTATTTGGAAAAAATCGATTGCGAGCTCCGGCTTATGCTTTGAACTCTGCAATGCATGCAGACTCGTTCCAATTGGGTATAAAAGCAAAAACTGACTCGTAAATCATAAAATCACACACAATTACAATGAAAGCGTGACTATGGCCGAAAATCAAAAAAATATCGTTTTGGTAGTCATTGTTGCCATATGTCTCGGTGCGGCTGTCTATTCCTTTGTCAATAAAAAGGACAGCACAACCGACAGCATCCAAAAAATGCGCGGCAGTGAAATCTGGGTCAAATGCCGGGAATGCGATACCTCCTACACGATGGATAAGGCAGAATATTTCGACTTCATCCGCCAGGCAACCACCGTACAAACGCCGGCGTTAACCTGTCAGGAATGTGGGAAAGACAGTGTTTATCGTGCCGTCAAATGCGGCCAGTGCGGCGAAGTCTTCTTTTACGGCACGAACCAAGTGGATTATGCCGACCGATGCCCGCACTGCAATTACAGCGAAAGCGAACAACAAAGCAAATAAAACCGTAATCGTTCTCAAAAATCGCAGGGTGACCCTGAGTATCAAAACGACAAAACACGTAAAAGCCTTGAAAAGACGCTCTGATTGAGCATTCCTGAAATAGAGTGAACACTTGCCCAACATTTTTGAATCCGGTTTTACCGGGTTAGGAGCAGCAGCATGAAGTCCAGAAAAGGTTTCACATTAATCGAACTTCTCGTCGTCATTTCTATCATCGCCCTCCTGGTAGCGATACTGATGCCGGCCTTGGGCAAAGCCAGAGAACAGGCCAAATCCGCCGTCTGTCTGTCCAACCTCAAACAATGGGGCCTCATCATAAACCTGTACCTGGCCGAATCGGACGATAAATTTTTCACCGGCGATGACGACCAGACGATATGGTGGCGAGGCGACTGGCTGACAGTCCTGCGCGACCAGTGGGAAGATGACACCCGGGAACTCCTGCTTTGCCCCAAAGCGAATAGACCCATAAACTGGGATGACTATGACCTCGGCATCTCCAGCTCTCCCCGGCACCCCGAACGCGCCTGGATCTGGACCGGAACGAGACTTTCTAATGGTGATGTTAGTGCCGATATGGGCAGTTACGGCATCAATTGCTGGGTCTATGACTGGCCGGGTTCAAATTTTAAAGAGAGATGGTGGCGTCGCTCCAGCTCCGTAAGCCGTACCAGCGAAGTGCCCTTGTTCGGCGATGCCATGTGGGCCGGCGGCGAACCCCATTTCACCGACGCCGCCCCGGAGTTCGATGGGGATTGGGATGCCGGCATGAATCACATTAAACGCTTTACCATGTCACGCCACAACCATCGCGTCAATACCCTTTTCGTGGACGGTCATGCCGACCCGATGGTACTGAAAAAACTATGGAACCTCCGGTGGCATCGCGCATGGGAAACCGGCCACACGCCTTCCCAATGGAACAACCAGGACCACTGGATGGCTGATCTGCCGGGATAAAATACCTTGCGACACGGACATCTGGCCCGTTGCTTATACGGCTTCCGATCGAGTTTTCGCTTAGGCGGCTATTCGTGTCCCCTTTTGTCCAAACGAAACTATGTACGGGTAAAGCCTTTACGACTGGCCCGGGCGGGAATTCTCGTTCCCTTTGGGTATAACCATAAACCAATCATATCTTATCCTCGTCCTGCGTGTCCACTATTGCACCCGGCCGCAGAAAATACAACACCTCCCGGCACACATCTTCATGCAATATCCCTTCCACCGCACGACGATACAGAAGCATAGAAACGCGATACGATTCAGCTCGCTCACCAACCTTCCATTCATCAACCCGGTCGGTCTTGTAATCGACGATGACCCATCCCCGCTCCGTCCGGTACATCGCATCGATCACCCCGCGCACAATCACCCGGTCCGCATCCCGCTCAACCACCCGCAGCGGTCCGTCCAGATCCCAGTCAGCCCTCGCCGGCAGTGCCAGCGTAAACGACCACTCCCGTCGCAAACTCTCCCGATGCTCCAACATCTCCCGACCGACCTCCGATACGAAAAACCGTTCAATCCCCTCCAGATCTATATGCGCCGCATCATCCTCCCGCAGCAAACCCCGCTCGACAATCCCATCCAACTGTCCCCGCAACCCGACCACGTTCAAAGCGCCTGCCAAATCCAGCTTCTCCAGCAGCAGATGCGTCCACGTCCCCACATCCGCCCTCGTGGGCTCCGACGCAAACGACGACAAACGTAATTCAAAACCCGGCATCACCCCGGCTCCCGCTTCTTCCTTCGTATCGCGAATATACCAGCCTTTTTTCCCTTCTGTCGCAAATCCCTCTTCCTGCTCCAACGCCAGATGATGCTTTACATCCGTCACACTCCGCCGCGCCGGTGTCTCCGTCGCCGCCTGATATGGATACCGCCATGCCAGCCGCGTCAACACCGACTGAGCCGCCGCCCCAACTTCAGCCGGCCCCATCGCTAAATCCTCCAGCCTGCTCGACGCCGCGCCCCTGCCAACCGGCTCCATCCCCCCGGCCAGCTCCTGCATCGCCTCCTCATCATACACTTGCACCTCAAACCGTCCTCCATCTTCTCGCGGACGCCCCCTCGCCGGCCGCCCGAAAAACGCCGCCGTATCAGGATGACCCGCCAGCGCCGGCACGATCCAATCCAGCGGCATCTGCGCCGCACGCAGCACAAATTCCGGCAGCGACTGCACCCCCAGTTCGCCATAATCAACCCACGACTCACGACATTTCTCCAGATCGCACGTCCCCGACAGAATCAACTTCTCCCGCGCCCGCGTCATCGCCACATACAACACCCGCTGTTCCTCCTCGATACTCCGCTGCGTTATCGTCTCCGCCGCCAGACGATGCCCCAGCGTCTCCCAACGGTCCCGCGTCTCTGGATCGACCGCCTGCAGCCCCAGCCCGGCCTCATCCTGACCTCCCCGACCCGGCAGCACACTCTCCCGCGCATCCCGCAAATTAAACCGATGACCTAGCCCCCCCACGATCACCACCGGAAACTCCAGCCCCTTGCTCTTATGCACGCTCATGATCCGCACCAGGTTATCCGCATCCGTCACCACCGGTGCCGGCCCATAATCGCCCTCCTCCGCACGAAGCTTCTCCACAAACCGCACAAACCGCGTCAACCCGGTCGCCGGCAGCCGCCAAAAACCGTCAAACCGACGCGCCAGATCGTGCAAATGCAGCAAATTATTGTAACGCTGCCGTCCTTCCGGCAGACCCGATACATACGCCAGATAATTCCGATCACGATATATCTGCCACACCAGCTCCGCACAACTGCCCCGCCGCGCCAAATCCCGCCATGCATCCAGATGCCTCACAAATTCCGCCAATCGCTCACGCAATAAAGCCCTGCCCCGGGCTTTATCCCTGCCTTGTTCATCCCCCTCCCGTGCGTATGCCAACACCGCATGATGAAACGCCTCATCTTTTCCAGACAAACGCACCCAGGCCAGATCCGATTCGCTCAGACCCACCAGCGGGCTACGCAGCACTGCCGCCAGCGGAATATCCTGCCGCGGATTATCCAGCAGCCGGAACAACGACAGCATATCCTGCACCTCCGTCGCCACAAAAAAACCGCTGCTCAACTCCGCATGCACCGGTATCCCCATCTTCTCAAACACCTCTACCCACATCTCTGCCTTAATCTTCACCGACCGCAGCAGTACCGAAATATCCCGAAATTCCAGCGGCCGAAACGCCCCGCTACGCTTATCATACACCTCAAACTCACTCCCCGCACCCGGCCGGTCCAGCCCCAGCATCCGCCGTATCCGCCGCGCCGCCGCCAAGGCCTCCAGCCGTGTCGCATCCAGCTCAACGCCCTCTTCCGCCTCCTCATGATTGTCATCATCCGCACCGCCGCCAACACCCTTTTTCTCCAGCAGATGCAGCTCCACTGTCGGCGACGGAGGATTCGCGCACCCCTCATCATAATATGACGCCCCATACGTCAACCGCGCCTCCCCGGCATAATCCAACCCTCCAAACTCCCGCGTCATGCACCGCGAAAAAATCGCGTTAATCCCCTCTATCACCCCCTGCCGCGACCGGAAGTTCCGATTCAGATCAATCCGGCATGCCTCTGTCGGCGACCCCCCCACACCCGGTGCCAAAGCCGCAAACGCACGATACTTCCCCAAAAATATATCCGGATCCGCCCGCCGAAATCCATATATACTCTGCTTCACATCCCCCACCATAAACAGTTTCCCCGCCGAACCGCCCTCCTCAGTCCGGTTCACTGCCTCAATAATCGCCTCTTGCACCGGCGACGTGTCCTGATACTCATCCACCAGGATATGCCGGTAACGACGGCTCAACTGCCGGATCAATGCCCCCCCATGCTCCCCGCGGATCAAATCCAGACACAACTGCTCCAGGTCAGAAAAATCCAGCACATTCTGCCGCTGCTTCACCTGCTGATACCGACGCTGAAACGCCTCCTGTAATCCCGTCAGCTTTTCCGCAAACGGCCCCGTCATCCGCAACTGCCGCACGATCTCCTCCCGAGACGTTGCCCATTCATCACGTGCCTGCTTAAACGCTTCTCGCGCCTTATCCAGATGCCCCTTGATTCGCTGTTTCTCCGCTTCCGCAACCAGCTTGCCACTCAACCCCGGCAGCCGCGGTATCTCATACTCGCGAATCCGCGCCAGCGCCGCCGCGTCATCCCCCTCATCCAGCGCCCGGCACAAATCCTCATAATCCGTCAGCCGCTCCCGTATGAAATCCCGATATGCCGCCAGCGACTCACGCTCACCCGTCAATTCCTTCGCATACCTCAGCCGCGCGATCACCTGCCTCAGCTGCCCGCGTATGGCCTGCTGCTGCTGCTTCAGAATCGCCAAAGCCTCCAGATCCTCCCCCTTCTCGACCGCCGCCGCCTGCCGCCATAGTTCCTGCCGCCGCTGCTGATCCACAACGGATTCCAGAAACGTCCGCAGCCGGATAATCAGCCGCGCCAGTCCGGCGTCCGAGGTAGCCGACGTATAGGCCTGTAAAAAACGCAGCAGCGACTCATCGCCTGCTTCATAAACACGACCATACTGCTCCTCCAGAAAATCCTCCGCAATTTGACCCTTGAGCATATCCGCGTCATCGCTATCCATAATCGCGTATGCCCCATCCAGCCCCAACAGATAAAAAAACTCCCGCAGCACATTATTACAGAACGCATGTATTGTCGAAATATCCGCTTTATCCAGCAGACGCAACTGCCGGTACAGGCGTCGATCGACCCCCGCCCGCTCGCGCAACTTCTCCCTGATCCGCGTACGCATCTCCGCCGCCGCCGCTTCCGTAAACGTCAGCACCAGCAGGTCATCAATCCCGCACGGCCGCTCCGCTTCCGTCAGCAGATATACGCATCGCTCCGCCAACGCCGCCGTCTTGCCCGAACCGGCCGACGCCGTCAACAACACATCCACCCCGCTCACTTCTATCGCCAACGTCTGCTCCGGCGTCCAGTTCATCGCCATAAGTATCTCCTGTATCGCAGGCATCCTGCCTGTATGTAACCACCATTAAACGTCTGCCATCGGAATATGCTGTATTATGAGATACGTCAAAAATGTAGCCGCAACAGAAACTAATGATGTGCGGATAAATAGCTTACGCCCGGCCCGGCCCGGAGCCTTCTACCCGATTGGATAATCATATGCTTGCTGAGGCATACAACTCAAACCTGAAATTTCAAAACACAAAACATTTCACCCTCTCATACGACCAACCCGAATGAATCAATCCACGGCGGCCATTATAGATTACGTCCAGTAATTATCAAGATATTTTACTACCACTCGACTTCACGGCAAACAACACCCTGCATTCACCCGCGAGACAGGTCGCAGCAGTATCACGAACCCGACGCGGTATATCATACTGACTCCAAGTGAATATGCCCGCTTTCTTCATTCATAATCACTTGCGCAGAAAACGGTTAGGCCTGCCCCTGCCCGGAACCTCCAGCCCGCCGGGCCAGTACATTTTGATATAGACGTTCGATTAGTCTTTTAAGTCTCGCCAGAAATAAATGATATCTCTTTAACAGATTTCCTGAACAGCCAAAACTTTTTACCCGATATTAAATCAAGTGATGTTTAATTGGACGATTTCTACTCAGGAATAACTTTAGGGTGCCTCGAATAATGGCTTTTGAGGCGAAAGCGAAGTTTTTTTCGTCTGACAAAAAATGCAAAACCGGGCATATGGGTGAATATTCACGGTTTTTCATGACGAAAGCCAGAGGGAAAAAAGATCGCTTGCAGCCCAAAATGAATTTTTAGAGGTGCCTTTATGTTAACGAAAAGAATCAGTGCAATATTATCCGTATTAATTCTACTTCTTTGCATGGGTACTGCCCATGCCGGCCCGCCGCTGCCCTTTCATTCCATTGAGGGTAACAGTGGTGTTTTCATTACCAGTACCGCGTATTTAGCGAATGCTCCTGAAGAAGGTAAAATTGCCGGACGACCTTCCTTTTCCATGACCGGCGCATTTATTGGCGAAAAACAGTTCCAGGCTGTCGCATTAACACAAAATTTTTATGGAATATTCGAACTGGGTTATGCCGCCGAACGCATCGGTCTGGGCAACTGGCCCGATGAAGTTTTCCGGGCAGCCAGCCTTGACGTTAACGGTGATGTCTATCAGCATAACCTCAATGTTCGCGCCAATATTATCAAGGAAGGCCGTTTAGACAATCCCTGGATACCGGCCGTTACTTTGGGGTCGCATTTCAAATGGAACTGTGGACTCAGCGATATCAACGAGCAACTCGGCGGACTGTGTAACGAATTAGGCGCCGATCACTACTTTGGAACCGAATTTACCCTGGTGGCGTCTAAAACCATTACCAATCTATTACCGCGTCCGTTAATGGTGTCGGCCGGCGTTCGGAACGGCGATGCGATTCATACGGGTTTTCTGGGATTCGCTGGCGAAAGAGAATTCACTTTCGAGGGCAGTCTGGTCTATTTTCTCACCGACAACCTGTTAGTCGCAACAGAATACCGCCAAAAAACTGACCAGGCCGATACCTGTACGATAAACGGTTATGATCTGGTTATGCCGGAAGATGACTGGTATGATTTGTGTCTGGGTTATATCGTTGACGATCATATCACCCTGGCTTTCGGATATGCTAATTTTGGAAATATTCTGAATCACGACGAAAGCAATGTCTGGGCGTTTCAGTTCAAATATGAATTCTAGCATAAACTATTTGTAAGCATTCACCGAAATCGCAGTTATACGTCGTCCGATTGAAAATTCACGATCTGCCCAACCGTAAATAAGTGCTGGTAAAGTTTGTACGTCTGACCCAGACGGAAATTCTCTTACCATTTGGGTATAACTCATAAGAGACGATATCTTCCCTGTTTACATCTGCCGTCGGTTGAACTATTTTTCTTTTTCCTGTTTTTGTGTTTTATGTGCTTGTGAGCGGCTTTTTTTCAATTTCTCCAACACCTCCTCCCGCCCCATCTCAGCCAGATGCCGGTACACATCATGATTAAAATCAAACCGGCACACCGCCTGATACTCGCACCACGCGCACGCCGTTTCCTTCCGCCCCAGCCGGTAAGGCCTGACCGCGATCTCCCCCGCCGTCATCCGTTCCGCCAACTCGATGATCTTCTCCCGGCAGTGCCGTATCAACCCCGCCATCTCCTCACCGGTTATAACATTTTTATTCAGCTTACTGACCGTTCCGTCCTTGTTAAGCCGGAACCTGTAATACGACGACGACGTGCTGTTTGCGACACTGCGGTCGAAACAGCCCAGCCAGTCTCGACCCAGCAGCCCGTCCGGTTTGTCTATCACCTCACCCGTATCCAGATTCTCCGGCACCGCGCCCTGATGTGTCTGCCCCCGATGCACCACCGGCTGATACAGCGCCCCGGCCGGCTCTACCGGCCCCTTGCCCTTACTCGCCAGCGCCTCCTCCAGCAGCACCAGATAGCTGATAAGCTGCAGCGACAGCCCGTGATAAAACCTGCCAAACCCAAACGCCCGCGACGAAGATTTGTAATCCAGCACCGCCATCCCCCACACGCCGTCCTCCCGCTGACAAAAATCCACCCGGTCGATCCGACCCTGCAAGAGCGCCTCCCGGCCGTCCCCCAGCCGCAGCGTCGACGGCTGCCACTCCTCCCCCACGCCGAACCGCAGCTCTGCATACCGCTGCCGGAATCCTCCCGCCGCTGCCATTGCGTTCAAATTCCCGCAAAACCGCCCCAGCTGCCGCTGCGCCTCCCTCAGCAAAAACCTGTTCTTTCCCGCCGCCTCGCATATATCCGCGTACGCCTGCTCGTCCGCCAGAACCCCCGCCACGGCATCCGACACAAATGCCCCAGCCTGCTCGTCTGAGACCTGCCCCCAGTTCAACCCCTTACGCCGCATATCCTCAAACACCCGACACAACACCTCATGATAAAAACTCCCCATCTCCAGCGACTCCAGCCGCAGCTCTTTCCGCTCCCGTAAGCCCAGAAAATACCGTACATAATACTTGAACGGACACGCCGCAAACGTCTCCAGCCGTGTCGTATCCAACACCAGCGGCTTCGACTGCAGCCGCTCGATCAATCCTGACTCCAGCACCGTATCATTACGATATGCCAGCCCCGCCAGCCCCGTCCTTGCCAGCTCCCGATAGGTCGGCTCACGCAGGCAATACGCATACAACTCCCGCCAGAGCGGCTCTAGCGACTCGACCCCCTGTCCCGCCGCCGGCGTACCATGTATTACGCTGAACCTCCGCGCCAGATTCTGTATCAGATGAAACGGCGTAGTCAAAACTTCCGGCTCCGAACAGATCGCTTCCGAAGGCAGTATTTTATGCCGCACACCCGGCGCCGCCGCACGGATATCCGACAAAAACGGTGAAGGCTCCAGCGCTTTGCCCTCTCCATCAGACCGCGAATAACTCACCCACAGATACTCTCGAGGCCGTGTCAGAGCAATATACGCCAGATACTGCTCCTGATACAGCAGTTCCGTCCGGGTCGGCGCCAGCTCCAGCCCATCACCCCGCAACTGCTCCCGCTGCTGTTCCGTCAAAAACGTATCCGACGCCGCCGGACGCGGAAAACGATGCTCGTTGCAGCCGAGGATAAACGCCGCACGGATATCCGGATGACGCGAACGCTCCATCGTACCGATCAGTACCTGATCGAGATACGGCGGCACCAGCGGCAGCGTTATCTGCTCCAGTATGCTCGTCAGAATATCCTCATATTCGCTCAGCCGCATCGATACATCACCCAGCGACATTATCATATCCTCAAAAACGCCCAGCAGATGCTCAAACGCCTGTTCATGCGTGCGCGACTCATCCAGTTTCCCCGACGCTTCGCCAGCCCGATACCACTCCTTCAGCGACCGCGATACATCCAGCCCCTCCAGCAGCCTCACCAGCTCTACCGTTATCAGCGATACCGGCAGTCGCTCCTCTGACATTTTCTGTCCCCTATATATCGCCCCGACAAACGTTTCAACCGGACTGAGCGCCCGCCGCCGTAACTCATCCAGTTTAGCCCCGGCCTTGTTATCGCTGGCACCGTCAATCTGGTAATGCTCCGGCCACGACTCCGCCTGCACCCATCGCTGCCGATTTATCCCGTACGCCAACGCCGCATTCTCCAGTATGTCCACCTCGTCACGCCCGAGAGGCGACAAATCCGTCTTCAGATAATCAACCACATGCTCCGTCTTGTAATCCGTCAACACCATCTCCAGAACCGCACGCACCAGCGTCACCAGCGGATGATGATGCACCCGCCGCCGCTGATCCAGAAAGTAGGGTATCCCATGATCCGCGAAGACCGCCATCAGCAATTCCTCATACCCCGCGAAATCCCGCAGGATGACCGCCGTCTCCTTGAATCGGTATCCTTCCTCCCGGCACAATTCCAGAATCCGTCCGGCAACCGCCTCCACCTCACGTCTGGGATTAAAACATTCAATAATTTCTATATCATTTTCCAGGTCTTTTTTTATCGTTTTAGGGGCATTTTCATGTGTTTCTTCATGTTTTATGGCATTTTCCGACGTTTTCTCATAATACCCATCTATACTAATTTTTTCATTTTTACACTTACTATTAAATATCTTCTTCTCTATATTACTCAATTGAACATGATTGCTATACCGCGGCATGGCTGTTTCATCAGGCAAACAAAGCGGCTCCGCCAGCATAAACGCCGTCGGATTCTCGTTACGATGTTTTGTAACCTCTTGCAGTAAAGATAAATACGTCTTAAGCGTCGGATAAAACAATCCTATCGGATCCAACTCTTGCCCCATTCCCGGCTGAGACGTAATCCGCATCGCTTCCGGGCCGTCCGGATCGAGACACAAACATATTTCAACCTCTACACACCTGTCAATCATCGCCATTAACGCATGACTCTGCTGCGGTGTAAACCCTGCAAAACCATCGACTAACAGCGTTAAGCCCTGCATGAAACCCGCCCGGCCGCATTGGCGGCCGGCCAGATCCAGTATATCATCAGGATCAATAAATTTATCCTGTATCTCCTGTTGGTATGCCCTGTAAATCAACGCCAGATCGGCCAGCTTATCCGTCAGCGGTAAATCAGAATCATGCCCTCGTTCGATCAGTAACTCCCTTTGCCGCAAAAGGTTATCTGGTTCAACCCGGTAATGCCGCAACTCACTGATCATTCCTGACAGCCCGCGGGCAAAGCCGATCCGACCTACGGATTTTTTAAAAATGGTCAGTCCATCCTCATTTACCTGAATCAAGCGATGCAGCAGCATCTGCTTACCTGATTCCGTTAAAATCCGATACGGCGGTTTTGCTGTTTCATTAAGAACCTTATAAGCCCAGCGACGAAAACTTAGCGCCATAACTCTATTGAATCCAATGAGTTGCCCGTCTGACAACAGCTGCTGTTCCATCTGAAAGGTTGCCTGTTCCGGCGTCAACAACATGAGCGGCGGCCCATCCGGAGCCCGTAATAATTCCTGCCGGATCTTATCAAGACAGTAAAAAGTCTTACCGCTGCCGCTACGGCCGAGTATAAAACGAACGCTCATATATTAATCTCCCATGCCAGCGGGCCCATCGGAACAACCACAGGCATCATAAGACATAAAACAATGAAATTAACATATTTATGAATTATTAAACCTTTGCGTCAACCCTGACATAATAAATGAAACAACCGCTAAAAGTGGAATTTCCTCACCATATGTTGTATGATTATGTGACATTTTAATTAATTAATACGAGCAGGGGAATAAAAAACAATGTCTCCCAAAATATTTCATAATTAAATATATAACAGGAGCTTATATGACTTTACATGCCGTCTCCGCAGAGAAGCGCCCTAACGATCTGAGGATTTTGGAAGAGTTGATTTATCGCTGGTCGTCGCGTCGTATGACCGGCGAGGCTTTAACGTATGATGAGCTGCTGCCGTTGTTCGAAGCGGCCCGCTGGGCGCCGTCCTCGTTCAACAACCAGCCTTGGCGGTTTCATTTTGCATTACGTAACACACATTCTTTTAAAGACTTATATAATCTGCTGGTCGAGAAAAACCAGCAATGGTGCCAACATGCCGGCTGCTTGATCATTGTCGTATCGAAAAAGACTTTCGATCATAATGGTAAGCCCATAAAAACGCACGCCTTTGACACCGGTGCCGCCTGGATGGGACTGGCCATTGAAGGCATTAACCGGGGCTATGTTGTACACGGCATGGCAGGCTTCGATAGCGAGCGTGCGGAAAAATATCTGCAACTTACTGAAGAATATCATGTTAACGCGATGATTGCTATCGGCAAACCCGATGCGGGTGTCGCGGAGGAAGATATTTCATTGCGACGGCCCATCAATGAAATCGCTATCCAGCTATAAAATAGACCTTGTTGGGTATTTCAAAAGATTGCATACATAGAGTCAAATTATGATACTTGCACAGAAAATATCTTTTCTCATTGAACCGGCACTATTGAAAACATTGATTATTGTTGCGGGGGCGGGAATACTTTGTATTGTAGTCCTGGTTTTGGTAATGGCATGGTTTGGGCGGCAGGCGCGGCGCGGTGGTATGGGCGGGCTGCTGTTTCGGCTGCTGCAAATCATTACGCTGTTGGGAGTTATGGGCGGATCGTTAGTTCTGGGCGTAGGGCTGGTGGCGGTTTTTATCGACCCGGATATAGTGAAGCTGCCGTTTATGACAGCGGAGAAGGAAGATTCGGGCGAGAATGAGGTCGCTGAGGTTAAACCGCTGGATGAGGAAAAACAATTGGAAATGGCTATGGAAACCGATGCGGATTTTTCGATCGACCCGGCTGAAGGATTCAGGCTGGTTGAGGCGGATTTGAACCGACTTGTTTACGTTGAACAGAAAGAAGGCATCGGCGAAGCCAATGAGACGGCCGCGCGGTTTGTCGTGCAGCTAAAACGCGGAGTGCCGCCCAATATTGATTTGAAAGAGTTTGTTGCGAGCCAGGTCAAAGAAATCGAAGGCTTTTTCCGGGAGGCAATCGAACGCCAGCCATTCCCGGTTACGATTAACCGTTTGCAGGGTTATGAACTTCAGGCAACAGCCAGACAAACAACGCCAAAACGGTCGGTCGGTATGTATCTGGTAATTCTGTATGATGAGAATGACTTTTACCTGATGCTGGGCGTTGCGGATGAAACGATGATCGGACACTATCGGATGACATTTAAGAACATGGCTTATTCGTTTAAACGTCGGTTTATGTGAGGAAAAGACTGGATCGAGACTCGATGGGGTACATTATCGATCATTCATTATTTGTTATGTAGTTATAATGATTTTTCATCCTGCGTTGATCAGAATGATTCATTGTGATTGAAAAAACGGTACACGAAGAGTCCTGTAAGTAAAACTTCAAGCGTAGGCGGAATAATATAGGGGATATTTGAGCCGTAGCAAAAGATCAGGTGTTTTTTTTGCGTCCGGTGAGAGCGAGGATGAGCTCGATTTCACCAACGGGACGGTTGAGTTCCTGGGCGATGGCAATGGCGTTGTGGCCCCGGTTGAGCAGATCGAGGACCCGCTGCATGTCGGGCGTGATTTCGACGGGCTTAGGGATTTCGGGCGATGATTCGGTATCGAATCGGTCAGGGGAATTATTCCGAAATGGAGAAGAAGAATCTGAGGAGGACTCGGTCGATAGATTCGCGTGATTAGTATTGTTCAGGTCATTTGGCAGATTTTCCGAAGCGTTCGCAATCTGGTTCAACCTGTCTTCGAGCAGCGATATTTGCTCATCGGATTTGCGAAGCAAGACTTGCAGGCGGGTGATACGGGTATCGAGCTGGCCATTGATCTGGCGAGAGAGATCGGCAAGGTTGGCCATAAGTTCGTTCATCTGCTCGAAGGTCTGTCGGGAACGATAGCCGTCACTGATTTTCTCCTCAACGGAGCGTTGGGAGCGAACCTGGCTTTTCTGAGCCCGCTTCATGGTCATGCGCATGATAAAAAACCCGACAACCACGATGCCGGCCATTAGCAGAAGATCCGGCAGCGAAAGCTGGTTGATGCGGTCGCCCAGTTCTTCTATCTGGGCCAGCAAATCCGCATAATCAAGAATCTTGAGACCCGGTAAAATTTCAACCTCCTGAATCGGATAAACCGGATATGATACCCAACTGGGTAGAAAGCTCCCGGCCGGGCCGGGCGTAAGCTTTTTATCCGTAGATAATTACGTTCTGACAAAATGGGTATTTTCAATCGGAACGAGTAGAAATCATTAATAGCCGTACACTTTCGGTAAAGCGTTATACCATAATATGATGCCGTTAACAATGATAAACCGGAACGGCTTACTGTAAGAAGCGACAATTAATATTAAGCGATGGGTCTGAATTACAACATAACAGTATTGCAAATCTTCATGATTTAATGAGTTGGTTTAATGAAGAATAAATGAGCAAAAGCCCCCCCCTCTTCACGTCGGGAGCTATTGCTATTTTGAAGGTTCACTCTTCAATCGCTGGATGTGTTCGTAAATGAGCCGCAAGGGAACGTTATGTTTTTCGGCGGCCAGTTTACAGTCGTCGAATTCGGGAGAAAAAGTTATGGGCCGACCATCAAGCCATCCTGTTTTAATGCGAATCGGGCCATACGGTGTATCCAAAGTCTGGGATTCGCGCTGCAATTTGGTACGCTGACACAAATGAGAACGAATACCGAAGGTGGTCGATTCCTGAAAAATCAGTTTTTCAAGATGGGTTTTATCGCCGGGTTCGCATAACAGGGAAATACATACTGCTGGTCGGTTCTTTTTCATATAAATTGGAATGAAAAACACATCCAAGGCGCCGTTTTGCAGCAGTTTTTCCATTAAAAAACCTGTTTTCTCGGGCGTCATATCATCCAGATTAACACTGAGTTCATAAACCAAGTCGGCATTACTATTGGCAGGCCCAGTCTCGCCGATTAAAACACGAACCACATTGGGACGGTTTTTCAGTTCGCGCGTGCCGGAGCCGTAACCAATGGCGTTCATTGAGAAGTCAGGCAGCGGCCCGAAAGAATGTGCCAGCGTCGTAAAAATCGCAGCGCCCGTGGGAGTGAGTAATTCCCTCTGAATGTCAGTTGACATGAGTGGTATACCCTTTATCAGCTCGGCGGTGGCGGGAGCGGGAACCGGCATGATGCCGTGTTCACAGGTAACGATTCCGTTGCCTGTCGCCAAAGGAGAACAATGAATCTCGTCGATGCCGAGCCATTCCAGAGCGATACAGGCACCGACGATGTCCAGAATGGCGTCCGCAGCACCGACTTCGTGGAAGTGAACTTTCTCAGGGGGGATGTTGTGTACATGCCCTTCGGCGGCGGCAAGGTTGAGGAAGATGGCGGCGGCGTTGGATTTGACTTTTTCGCTAAGTTCAGCGTTTTCAATTATTTGCAGTATATCAGTAAGATGGCGATGAGTTTGGGCGGCCTGAAGATTGACGATGGGTTGGAAATGGTATGCCGCGATGCCGGCCCGGGTGACGGGAATGACCTTTATATCTTCAACTTCGGATAAATTCAGGCCCATGAGAGCGGTGTAAAGATGGTCAAAGTCGGCACCGGCATGTAGCAAGGCGCCAATAATCATATCGCCGGCGGCTCCGCTGAAACAGTCAAAAAAAGCAATTTTCAAAGCAGTCCTCACATTTATCTGTAAATTGTTTTCATAGATGATTTTATATCAGGCAGCAAAAAAAAGCCGGTGCAGTATAACATATCTTGTGTTCGATTATAGCGTAAATGAAGCTGAACCGCTATGATATGCTTTCAGGATAATTGGTGATGGACAGGTTCAGGGTGGCTGGTAATAATGACGGTGAAAAAGAACAATAGAGCGGCGTTGATAACGCCAGCGGGGCCGGCCGGCATCGCGGTAATACAGGTCAGAGGGCGTGATGCGGCAGCGACGCTGGAGAAGATTTTTCGGGTCAAGAACCGAAAAAAGCAAAGAGAGGGAACGAATGCGGTTTTGTTTGGTACAGTATATGATGGTGCGGAAATAAACGACCAGACGCGAATCGATCAGGCGATCGTTTTGAGACGGTATGAGGAATCGTTTGAGATTCATTGTCATGGCGGGGCGCGGATTGTGCAACGGGTGTTTCTGCTGCTGGAAAAGCATGGCATCGAGATGTGCAGATGGCAGGAGATGCCGGCAGAGCGGAGTATTGCCGGGGAGGTGCGGCGATATCTGCCGGAGGCCAAAACAGAAGTGGCGGTACGGGCGATTGCGGGGCAATATCCGGGCGGGCTGAATGAGTGTATCCAGCAGATGATAAGGACGCTGGCGAACGAACCAGGGAAGATGGATAAGGTCAGAGCGAAACTGCAAAATCTGGCGGAAACATATGACATAGGGAAAAGGCTCTTATGGCCGGCACGGGTGGCGCTGACGGGACCGGTGAACTCGGGCAAGAGCACGCTGGTGAACGCGATTACGGGCCGGACGCAAAGCATTGCTTCGGAACTGGCGGGGACAACTCGCGACTGGACGGCGAATACTGTGGATATGGGCGGCGCGGCAGTGGAATTGATAGATACGGCCGGTCGGCGGAAAAGCAATGATGAGTTGGAGCAGGCGTCGCTGGTTTATGCGGCGGAAAAGATCAGGGAAGCGGAGTTAGTTCTGGTGGTGGTCGAGGCGGGTCCGGGGATGGATAAGGATATAAACGAACAGATTGCCGTTCTGCCGGCGGATTGTTTGTATCTGGTGGTGGTAAATAAATATGATTTGTATCCGAAGGCGGAGGTGATACCGGGGAGCGTTGCTGTATCGGCTATGACGGGGAAGAATCTGGAGAGGCTGCGGGATGCGGTAATGGAGCGTCTGGGATTCACTGGATTTGAGCCGGGCAAGCCGGTGATTTTTACGGAAAGGCAAAGAGCGATTACGCGAAAGGCGATAGAGACAGAGGATGCGAAGGAGATGGTGCGGGTGTTGGAAGATATGAATAGGGATATCCCCAAAGGGTATGAGAATTCCCGCCAGGGCCAGTCGTAAAGGCTTTGTCCGCAAATAGTTCCGTTTGGACAAAACGGGATTTTCAATCGGAACGAGTCTAAAGAGTCTTGAAAACTGGGTATGATTGGATTACAACTGTGAGCATGAAACCTGGAGTACCAAGTTTAATTATGCTTTTTCTGGCCGTGCTGGGCGGATGTCGGCAGGCAGCCATACCGGAACCTGTGGCGGAATCGCAGACGGACCGGCTGGTTCGCATGCTGGAGAGGCTGCCGACGGTTGAAAAGGTGGAGCCATGGGCGCTGCCGGAGTATATCACCGAGAAGACGGACATTAATCTGACGGTTTCGACCCGGCATTATGTG
Source organism: uncultured Pirellulales bacterium (assembly GCA_964482555.1). GTDB lineage: Bacteria > Planctomycetota > Phycisphaerae > Sedimentisphaerales > SM23-30 > CAYZXY01. The sequence continues at coordinate 15,018 of CAYZXY010000006.1, read as the reverse complement.
ATTTATACGACATTGTCGGATCCGCTGATCTTACGGCAGACTCCGGTGTTTATGGAATCGGCGTTTTATCATTATCGGGAGGTGATCGGGCAAAGCATTGAATCGCCGGAGAAGCTCAAGGTCGTGTTCTTTCAGAACCGGGAACAATGGGAAGATTACACGCGGCAGCTTACGGGAAAGGAAGCGAGGACGTATCTGAAAATTACGGCGGGCGCGTACTATTTTAAGGGGGAGTGCGTGGCGTATAACCTGTCGCGGCGGTCGAATTTTTCGATTCTGGCGCATGAGGGTTGGCATCAGTTCAGTGAGGCGTTGTTCAAGCTGCGGCTGCCGGCGTGGCTGGATGAGGGGCTGGCGACGCAGTTCGAGGCTTACAGCTGGCAGAATGGACGGGTAGAGTTTCGACCGGAGTTGAACGGTTCGCGGTTGTTCGCCTTGCGACAGGCGATCGGGCGGAATTCGCTGTTCGAGTTGCAGGAGATTCTGGCGCTGGATGCGGGGCGGGTGATTTCGCTGACGACATATGACCAGCAAAACGCGGCTGTCAATCCGCAGGTCGCGGCGTACTATGCGCAGGTGTATGCGCTGGTGCGGTATCTGCGAGAGAACAACTATGGCGAACGGCGAGAGCATTTGCAGAAGATGCTGCAGGGTGCGTATAAGGGCGAGTGGCCATTGGAGGAGGCATATATCCGGGAGGGCTCGCGAAAGCTGCACAATCCCAGTCGGCTATGGAACGCGGTTGTCGGGCGGAGGATATTTGAGCAATACATTGCGACGGAGCCGGCGGAGGTGGAGGATTCTTACCGGGCGTTCTGTTTCAAGATTCAGGCCGCGGTGAGGTTTAGAGAGTAAACGCGTGGGACATTGTATACCCAATGGGGTAGAAAGCTCCCGGCAGGGGCGGGCGTAAGCTTTTTATTCTCAGATAATTACATTCCGACAAAACGGGTATTTTCAATCGGAACGAGTATAAAATAGTAAACAGGAGTTCAATATGAGACAACAACGGCGTATAGGCATTATTGGCGGATCAGGACTGGGGCAGGCGCTGGCGTCGCAGACGCGCGGCGAGGAGCATTATCCGGAGACGCCCTTCGGCAAGCCATCGGGTCCGATTGTGATGACGGAACTGGAAGGGATGCCGATCGCGTTTCTGGCCCGTCATGGCCAAGGGCATATGCTGAATCCATCGTCAGTGCCCTATCAGGCGAATATCTATGCGTTGAAGGAGCTGGGGGTTTCGCATATTATTGCCAGCGGGGCCTGCGGCTCGCTGGATGAGCAGGTGGAGCCGCGTCATCTGGTGATAGCCGATCAGGTCATCGACAAGACGTTCAAGCGGGCGAACAGTTTTTTTGATGGTCATCTGGCGGCTCATGTCGATTTTGCTTACCCCTTTTGCGAGCAACTCCGGCAGATACTGTTGAGCTGCGCGGGTGCGGCCGATACGACAGTTCATGCCCAGGGGACATATGTGTGCATGGAAGGCCCGCAGTTCAGTACGCGGGCGGAATCGCTGCTGCACAAATCCTGGGGAGCACAGTTGATCGGGATGACCTGTATGCCGGAGGCAAAACTGGCGCGGGAGGCGGAAATATGTTATGCACTGGTAGCGTTGCCGACCGACTATGACTGCTGGCGGCCGCACGATGGAGATGTGGATAAACATGCGCTGATCAGCGAGATTATCGGGCATCTGCAGGCGGCGACCGATAATGCCATCAAGCTGATTAAGGCGGCCATTCCGAAAGTGGCCACACTCCTGCAACAGGATTGCGAACATCATAAAGCGCTGGAGTTGGGATTATGGTCAGATAAGTCGCAGATTACTGATCGGACATACGAGAAGTTGAAGCTGCTGATTGGTAAGTATGTTAAATGAAGCGTATTCGATTGACTAATGAGCAAAATATACCCAATCAGGTAGAAAGTTCCTGGCAGGGCCAGGCGTAAGCTTATTATCCACACATAATGACGTTCCGACAAAACGGTAAATTGCCATCGAAGCGAGTCTATAAATAATATCATCGGGCTTATAAAGCCCAGCAGAACGCCAAAACGTTATTAAAAAAAATGCGAAACTTAAGTATTGGAAGCCATATAGAATTTTCGAACAGTCTGGCGAAAGCTATTCGGTTTCGATGCCCTCTTTCCAGCTATCGATCAGCTCTTTATGAAGTACCAGCCAGTCGCGGGCGGCTTCTTTTTCATCGCCTTCGGCGTTAGTGACGGCATCCATCAGGGAGTTAATCTGTTCGGCATTGAAACTTATGTTTTCGAACAGCGCCGCCACTTTGGGCATGTCTTTCTTGAATCCTTTCCGGCAGATGAAGCGAATTTCTTCGGTACTGCCGTAAACGCCCTGTGGGTCTTGCAAGAATTTCAGATCGTAACGGGCGAACTTCCAATGGGGCGTCCAGCCGGTCACCACGACAGGTTCATTCCTGTCGATGGCCGCTTTCAAAGCCGCGGTCATGGCCGGCCCGCTGGAAGCGACCAGTTTATAATCCAGCTGGTATTGTTCGATCGCCCTTTCGGTTTTTTCCATAACGCCCGAGCCGGAATCGATACCGATAATTTCATTATCGAATTTCTCATTATTGTTGTTCAACTGTTCGATACTGTCGATTTCGACAAATTCCGGAACCACCAGCCCGATACGGGCGTTGTCGAACCAGGTGCCCAGAACCTCAAATTGGCCTTGATATTTTTTCCAGTAAGTCTGGTGCGTGACGGGCATCCAGGTTTCCATCATGATGTCCTGATCGCCCTGGGAAACAGCGGCATAAATCAGGGCCACATCTGCCAGTGTCAAATCCACTTCATAATCCATGTCTTCCAGTACACAGGTCATCAGATGCGTCAGCGCTACACCTTCAGTCCAGTTCATGTAAGCCAGTTTTACCTTTTTTCCGGGAGCCTCTCCAGAGTTGTTTTTACATCCAGGCAGAATCGCCAGCGACAACACCATCAGGATCAATAATCCCCATTTGCCTGTTTTCATAAACTTCACAATACACACTCCTTTTAAATAGTCAGATGTTATACCTTGCTCCATTTTTGTCCCAGCGCCTGGGTGAATCTGTCCAGATAGATGGCCAGAATCACGACCGCGACGCCACTTTCAAAGCCAAGGCCGATTTTCAACTGTTGAATTCCTTTTAGAACCTTCGCGCCGAGCCCTTCAGCGCCGATCATCGAAGCAATCACCACCATCGACAGCGAAAGCATGATGGTCTGGTTGACGCCGGCGAGAATGCTCGGCAAAGCGATCGGCAACTGGACCTTGAACAACTGCTGCAATGGTGTGGAACCGAACGAAACAGCCGCTTCCATGACTTCGGTGGGAACCTGACGCAGCCCCAGATTCGTCAACCGCACCGCCGGCGGCATCGCAAAGATCACCGTCGCCATGACACCGGGGACTTCACCCAACTGGAAGAACAGCACGGCGGGAATCAGATAGACAAATGCCGGCATGGTCTGCATGAAATCCAGAATAGGGCGTACCGCGGTTTCGCCTTTATCGCTGCGGCCGGAAAAAATCCCGACCGGGATTCCAATCAACAAGGCAATAAACGCCGAGATGAGTACCAGGGCCAGCGTCTGCATGGTGTCCTGCCAGAGCTGCATGGCGTATATCAACAGAAACCCCAGGATGGCAAACACCGGCAGGCCCCATTTTCGCCAGCCGGCGACATACCATGCCAGCAGGGCCAGAATCAGGATCATCAACAGAGCCGGTACATCCACCAGAGTGCCTTCCAGTGTCTCATAAAGCCAATTAACGCCGGTATATATGCCATCGAAAATGACACTGAAATTCGTCGTCAGCCATTCAATGATCTGCTCGAACACATCGCCGGGATGCAGTTCCAGTTTTGTAATAAAATCAAATAGTGCCGCTAAAATCATTGGCCAATTCCCTCCCCTGCCATCGCCGCCAGCATGCTGGCGCGAGTTACAATACCCTGGATATGCCGTTTCTCATTCAGCACGGCAATGGGGATACTGGTCTCTGAGGCAGTTTGAAAGATATCCATTAAGGGTGATTCCGGCGAGGTTTCCGGTATGTCACGTATAAGAATGTCGCTGAGCGAATCCTTCATTTCTTTGCTGGAGCGCACGGCATCGTCGATTTTCACCACGCCGGCCAACGTGCGGTCTTCGTTAACCACATAGATCGTCGCAAGGCCCGATTTCCGCATCTGGCGGACGGCCTGTGCGGGTCCGTCTTTATGCAAGGCGACGATTTCCGGTTTGCGCATGACGGTGCGGGCGGTAATGACTTTGGAGCGATCTACATTTTTCACGAAACTGCGAATATACTCGGAGGCGGGATTGATCAGAATCTGCTCGGGGGTATCGATCTGTTCGATGTATCCTTCTTTCATGATGGCGATCCGGTCGCCGAGCTTAAGGGCCTCATCGAGGTCATGGGTAATAAAAATGATCGTCTTTTGCATCTGAGACTGAATCTCGAGAATTTCATCCTGCATGTTTGTACGAATCAGCGGATCGAGGGCACTGAACGCTTCGTCCATCAGCAGTACTTCGGAGTTCGTCGCCAGCGAGCGGGCCAGGCCCACGCGCTGCTGCATGCCGCCGCTGAGCGCCTGGGTGGCGGATGATTCATAGCCGTCCAGTCCGACGAGTTTAATGGCTTCTTCGGCTTTTTGGTACCGTTCGTTCTTTTTCATTCCCTGCACTTCCAGTCCGTAAGCCACATTATCGATGACCGTACGATGGGGGAGCAGGCCAAAATGCTGGAAGACCATGGAAAATTCGCGACGGCGTGCCTCACGTAAACGGTTGCCTTCGATCTTCATCATGTCCATGTCATCGACATACACTTCGCCCCGCGTCGGCTCGATCAAACGGTTGAGACATCGCACCAAGGTGGATTTTCCGCTGCCGGACAATCCCATGATGACAAAAAACTTGCCGGCTTTAACGCTGAAATTCGCATTATGTACGCCGATGGTGCAGCCGGTTTTTTTGTAGATGTCTTTTTTCGACATCCCCTTGTCGATCATAGGAAAGGTCCGCTGCGGATTGCGGCCAAAAATTTTAAACAGATGTTTTACAGTAATCTTATTCATAATATTTCCATTGTCACCGCATTTGCACCTGAGGGAGCTCATTGACATACCCAAAGGGTATGAGAATTCCCGCCAGGGCCAGTCGTAAAGGCTTTGTCCGCACATAATTACGTTTGGACAAAACGGGAATTTTCAATCGGAACGAGTATAATACCAGCCGCCCCAAAAAAACAGGCATAGCGATATTGTAATAATTCGCGCTATGCCCAATGTGGCTACAAAAATATTGGTAAGCGTTCACGCAATTTCTAAACCCAATCGGGTAGAAAGCTCCGGGCAGAGCCGGGGGTAAGCTTATATTCGTACCTAATTAGTTTCTTTTGCGGATACATTTTTTGACGTATCTCATGATACAAATTATCAATTGCACAGGAACTAATTACTTTCCAACAAAAAGGTTTTTCCCATCGGAACGAGTGTACATATTTTCAGAGCTGTTCTTCCAGCGCCGCGACCAGGTCTTTTTTCGGCGTTAAGCCCACCAGCGTTTTGACCACTTCACCATTTTTATACAGGATCAGGGTGGGTATGGCGCTGATGTTGAGTTTGGTAGGGACGTCGCGATTTTCTTCCGTGTTCAGCTTTCCGATTTTGATTTTACCCTGATACTCTTCCGCCAGCTCATCAATCGTCGGCGACATCATCCGGCAGGGATTGCACCATTCGGCCCACAGATCGACCAGAACAGGTATGTCGCTGTTGATGACCTCTTGTTCAAAATTAGCATCGGTAAATTCTACGGTATGATCACCCATAAAAGGTTCTCCTTTCGCATAAAGTATAAATATGTTTACATGTTTCTGCCGTAACGAACCCAATGGCTTTGATCCCGGTTGACCGAGACCGGTATGACATCTGAAAATCTACCCCATTGAGTAGAAAGCTCCGGACAGTGCCGTGCGTAAGCTATTAATTCGCACATAATTACGTTCCGACAAAAGGGGACATTGCCATCGGAACGAATATATATTCAGTTTTCATTCTGCTTCGGTCAACATGAGTCATTAGAGATTCTATTTAATTCGTATAGTTATGTCAATGATAACTCGAATTTCGCCACATTTGGGCTTACCTTTTCTCATATTGCCTGATTAAGAGGATTTGCTGTCAGCATATTGATGTCATTCAACCTCGACGATCATGGATAATTCCACGGCGGCATTTAAAGGCAATTCGGCTACGCCGACAGCCTGGCGGGCATGTTTGCCGGCGTCCCCGAAAAGTTCCTGTAATAATTGCGAAGCGCTATTGGCTACCTGGGCCTGGTCGCTGAAACCGGGGGCGCTTTGCACGAAAACCTCCAGCCGAACGATCTGTTTAACGACATCCAGCGATCCGGTCTCGCCCTTGATCGCGGCCAAAGCGTTGACCGCACACAACCGGGCCGCTTCGTGGGCGTGTTCGAGTTCGACTTCCTGACCAACCTTGCCGGTCACCAGCACTTTGCCGCTGTGACTGGGCAACTGGCCGGAGACAAAGACCAGATTTCCGGTACGGATTGTGGGGACATAGGCCCCCGCCGCCGGAGCGGGCTCGGGCAGATCAATGCCCAGTTCTCTGAGTTTATTCTCTATGCTCATGTTGGCTCCTTTTCTGAGTCAATAGCAGGGCTCGCCGTAGAAGAGGAATCGGTTTCCTGCGATACTGTAAGCTCTTTTTTTTCCTTGTTCAACTGGCTCGGCAGCTTCTCAATCGTTCCGGAAAGCGCATGGGCCACGGCCAGTTCCGCTTCTTCTTCTGTTAAAGGGAAAATATAGATCGGGCTGAAGGTCGCTTCCTGTTCAATGCGAATGAGTTTCATACGAATCAATTCCAGCATGGCCAGGAACATCCCCACCATTTCGATTCTGTGTTTACAATGCTCAAAGACGGCATGGAAGGTCAGCGGTTTTTCTTTCTGGGCCCGATAAAGGATTTCCGTTTCGTAGATATCGATTGGCGTTTCATCATGAATCACCTCATGGGAGCGTTTGCCGGCCAGGGTGGATTTCATCAGGTGATTGAAGGCGTCAAACAGGTCCCAGATCTGCAGCGACTCCATATCGAGTTCCTGTTCCGATTTGAGCTGCTCTTTCAGACGGTACAAATCGACGAGGGGTCGGGTTATGCGATGGGCCTGCTGAATAGCGGATTCTGAGAGTTCTCCGGCCAGATCCTTATATTTTTTATATTCAAGCAACTGCCGGACGAGTTCCAGTCGCGGGTCTGTCGGGTCATCCTCTTCACCGGTTTCCTGCTGCTCGCGCGGGAGCAGCATAGCCGACTTGACTTCCATGAGCGTTGCCGCCATGACGAGAAAATCTCCCGCCTGCTCCAGATTCAAATTTTTAATCAGCTCGACATATTGGAGGAATTGTTCCGTAATCGCGGCGATGGGAATGTCCTCAATCTCGACCTCGTTCCGGCGGATAAGATAGAGCAGCAGGTCGAGCGGCCCGTTGTAAATCTCAAGATTGATTCTGTATTCCGTCACAATTCTGTCCTGAAGGGATTATACTCCGCCAGCGTTAGAGACTTTCCAATCGCAACTGTTTATCGTAATCAATCAGGGCATCAACCAGATCTTTCATGTCGCCGGCAAGAATACGGTCCAGAGCGTAAAGGGATAGATTGATGCGATGATCGGTGACACGATTCTGGGGAAAGTTATAGGTACGAATGCGCTGGGAGCGGTCGCCGGAGCCGATCATGTTTTTACGGCTGGCATCGCGTTCGGCCCGTTTTATTCGTTCATAGTGGTCGAAAACGCGCGATCGCAGTATACGCCAGGCTTTGGCACGGTTTTTATGTTGAGACTTTTCGTCCTGCATACTGACGGTAATGCCTGTGGGAGTGTGTTCCAACTTGATGGCGGAATTGACTTTGTTAACATTCTGGCCGCCGGGACCGCTGGAACGTGCCACATGCTCAACGACTTCATCGGGCTTGATTTCGATGTCGAGTTCTTCCGGTTCGGGCAGTACGGCAACGGTAGCGGCGGAGGTATGAATCCGCCCCTGCGTTTCGGTTTCCGGCACCCGCTGGACACGGTGACCGCCGCCTTCGTAACCAAGGGCCTGCCAGACGCCCTCTCCATTTATGCTGATTATGACTTCGCGAAAACCACCGACTTCGCTGCCGGAGAAACTGATGCCTTCAACCTTCCAACCCCTCTCTTCGGCGAATTTACTGTACATGTCATATAGATCGCCGGCAAAGAGAGCCGCTTCATCGCCGCCGGTGCCGGCGCGAATTTCCACGATGACAGACCCGATGGCAGCACCGTCGGACATGACGAGTTCTTCTTTGGCTTTTTCCATAGTTTCGTTAAGCTGGAAGGAGAGGGATTCGAGTTCTTCGCGGGCCAGTTCTTTCATCTCCGGGTCGCTGCCCGGATCGGTGAGCATCAATTCGGCGTCATGGTATTGCTGTTGTAACTCCTTGTATGATCGATAATAACGTACCAGTCCCTTGAGGGCTCCGTGCTCCCGGGACAGTTGGGTAATCTTTGAGGGATTGCTGGCGACGGCAGGATCGTTCATCTGCTGCTCCAACCGTTCAAACTGCTCGTCCATTTCGGAAAGTTTGGCTAAAATACGTTCATCTATGGAAGAAATGACAATCGCCATAGGTATCCTCAATATACCGGGATCAATAAAAACTCAATGATCAATGTAAACCCAATCGGGTAGAAAACGCCGGACAGTGTCGGGCGTAAGCTTTTTGTCCGCAAATGATTACGTTCCGATAAAATGGGTATTTTAAATCAGAAGGCCAAAATATGAACAAAAAAACACGCTGTCTATGGACATAAAAGGTAATAAACAGCGTGAAATAGTGTTAGTTGTATGGCTAGGCTTTTTCTTTTTTGGCATTCTGGCCGTATTTGCCGCCGTATTTTTTCTTAAATTTCTCAATGCGGCCCGCGGAATCGACGAATTTCTGCTTGCCAGTGTAAAAAGGATGACAGGAAGAGCAGATTTCTACATGAATCTCTTCTTTGGTCGATCTGGTGGTAAATTCGTTACCGCAACCGCATTTTACCTTGGTTTCGATATAGTTGGGATGAATGCCTTCTTTCATGATTACACTCCGGAATCAATATCTTTTTGCAAAATTTTAAATAAAGGAATTATTATAATGGGATTTATCGTTGATGCAAACAAAATTTCACCCCTGACCATATTTTATACCCAATCGGGCAGGAAGCTTCTGACAGAGCCGGGCGTAAGTGTTTTACCAGCAGACAATTACGTTGGAACACAAGAGGATTAATTGACCTTTTTACGTCGGCTTTTGCGGCCTTTACCGGGGGTACGTCTGGTTTTCATATCAGGTGCGTCACGGAGTTGTTTGATCTGATCGCGGAGTCTGGCGGCCTTTTCAAACTCCAGCGCTTCGGCGGCGGCGAGCATTTCTTTTTCGAGAATGCCGATCAGTTCCTCTTTTTCGTATTCGCATTCGTCGAGGGCCAGAGCCTCCTGGGCGGTCCTGCGAGCCTGAAGTTCAGCTTCGAAGCTGTTGCGAATGGCTTTCTTAATAGTGGCGGGGGTTATGCCGTGTTTGTCGTTATATTCTTTCTGTATCCGGCGGCGGCGATTGGTTTCATCCATGGCCCGCTGCATGGAGTTAGTTATCTTGTCGGCATAGAGGATAACCCGTGCGTTGATATTGCGAGCGGTTCGACCGATGGTCTGGATGAGTGAGGTTTCGCTGCGGAGGAATCCTTCCTTGTCGGCATCGAGAATGGCAACGAGCGAGACTTCCGGCAGATCAAGGCCTTCTCGCAACAAGTTTACACCGACGAGGACGTCGAACTCGCCGAGGCGAAGCTGCCGGAGGATATCGACCCGTTCCAGGGTGTCGATTTCGCTGTGAAGATACTGGCAGCGGAAGCCTTTTTCATGCACATAGCCGCTGAGGTCTTCGGCGAGCCGTTTGGTCAGCACGGTTACGAGTACCCGTTCGCCGGAGGCGACGCGTTTTTCGATTTCGCCCAGCAGATGTGGCACCTGCCCGCGAGCCGGTTCGACGAAAATCTCGGGATCGATCAGGCCGGTCGGGCGGATGATCTGTTCGACCACTGCGCCGCCGCATTTTTCCATTTCATAAGGTCCGGGAGTAGCGCTGACGAAAATGGTTTGGGGCAGGATCTCTTCGAGCTCTTCAAATTTCAGAGGTCGGTTATCGAGGGCGCTGGGCAGTCGGAAGCCGTGTTCGACGAGGACGGATTTACGGCTGTAGTCACCGGCATACATGGCCCGTAATTGCGGCAGGGTTACATGCGATTCGTCGATGATGAACAGCAAATCGTCGGGGAAATAGTTCAGCAAGGTATAAGGCTTGCATCCGGCGGGCAGGCCGGCCAGATGGCGGGCATAGTTTTCGATACCGCTGCAGTAGCCAACTTCCTTTATCATTTCCATGTCGTAGCGGGTGCGGGCGCTAAGACGTTGTGCTTCGAGCAGTTTGCCGTCACCGCGCAACTGTTTGAGTCTCTGGTCCAGTTCTTCGGCAATGGAATTGAGGGCCGTCTCCACACGATCTTCCGGCATGACATAATGCTGAGCGGGATAGATAAATATCTGATTGTCTTCGGCCAGGATTTCGCCGCTGACGGGATTAATCAGGCGGATTTTTTCGATCTCGTCGCCGAAAAGCTCGATCCGGACGGCAAATTCCTCATAGGCCGGCCAAAGTTCCACGACATCGCCTCGGACGCGGAATTTACCTCTTTCGAAGGCAATGTCGTTGCGATCGTAGCTGATGAGGGTCAGATCGCGTAGCAGATCGTCGCGGTCCACGTTCAGACCGACGCGGACCGGCACGACCATGTGTTTGTAGTCTTCGGGCGAGCCCAACCCGAAGATACAGGAAACCGAAGCCACAACGATTACATCCCGCCGCGACATCAGCGACGTTGTGGCACTGAGGCGGAGGCGTTCGATGTCGCTGTTCCGGGAAGCGTCCTTTTCGATGTAAATATCGCGCTGTGGGATGTAGGCTTCTGGCTGGTAGAAATCGTAATAGCTGACGAAATACTCGACGGCATTCTGGGGGAACAGCTCCTTGAATTCTTCATAAAGCTGGGCGGCGAGCGTTTTGTTATGACTGATGACCAACGTGGGGCGCCGTGCTTTGGCGATCAGATGGGCCATGGTGAAGGTCTTACCGGAACCGGTCACTCCCATGAGGGTCTGATGTTTTTTACCTTTTTCAAGTCCCTGGTAAAGCTGTTCAATCGCCACGGGCTGGTCGCCGGCGGGGTCGAATTCACATAGGACTTGAAATTGCTGTTCCTGGCGTGATTTAACCTGCATAAAAAATATACGCTATGGCGTTATCGGCGGTTTCCGGAAGGTTTAATTATCCTGGTCGGAGGTCGTTTTGATGTTTCTGGAGGGTAGATCGACGATGCTGGAGACTTTCAGGATGCGTACCTTGCCGAAAGGATCGTATTTGATGTTACCGATCATCGAAACGACCTTGCCGATATAGGGTTCAAGATCAATCCCCTCTTCGGCGGCAACGGCATAATAAAGGATTTCTTCATTGTCGCCGATCACCAGATAGCGTTTCTGCTTCAACGGCGCGGTAAAGACGGCGGATGGGGCCAGACGGCCATAAGTAACGAACTGGCCGGGTTGATCCGGATTCGTACCGGCGGCGCTGACAACTTCCTTTACCCGCTGGTCGATGGATTCGAGCTGCTTTTCCAACTGAGCGTCCTGAGCGAGCGATTCCTTGAACAGTTTGACGGCGATTTCCGCCTGGGTTACATTATACGACAGTGTCATCGCGGCGTTTTTGATCGACGGAGACGCTGCATTTTGAATGAGCTTTGTCAGTCGAGCACGAATATCCTTAAAATCCCGTTGTTTCAAGGGCCTGGCCTGTTCGGACTTGAACAGGGCGGCAATCTCTTTATATTCCTGAAACTCATCTTTTATCTCCGCCATTGCTGTTGGGCCGCCGCTTTCAACCACAGCCTGTCCCGCCTGACCGCGAAGGGCGAGCATGGCGTCGGCGGTCAGCGGTTTCACATTGGTTACATAATCCAGAGCCACCCAAAAAGAGGCCCCTTCGGGAGGGATAATCATGTAGTAATCGTCGCGTTTGCCGATAACCTGAACCGTATCGCCTTTGTTGAGTTTCATCTGGATGACGGCATTTTCCGGCAAGGCCTTGATGCTGCCGGCCCGAACGCGGACATTATTGCCGGTAACATAACCCTGGACCGTCTTTTTCCAGAGGAAATCGTGTTTGGGGGTAGTTTCCGAAGTGTTATCCGCATCGGCGGCCGTTTCATCGTCGAAGATGACGCTATCTTTTTCGACCGAATCCGTGCCGGCGGCGGTTACCGTTCCTTCATCCGCCCCAACGGTCAGGCCCGGCTGCACGGGAGCTTCTTCAGGAACCGACAACTGCTGGAGACCAATGGGGTCCAGCCGGACGTAGCGAGTGGAAATATAGCTGAAACACTGGGGCGTCGGTTCAATGCGTGCCCAGTTGCTCTGGCCCATGCGTTCTTCGCGCACGATGATCTCCTGGCCCGGTTCGAATTGCCCGACGGGATGATATATCGCGGCGGGGCCGGAACGGATATTGACGTTATCCGCGGTAATTTTGCCGATATAGCCCTGGAGATACGGATTCTGGTCAATGGCAGGCGGGGAAGCGTCAGCTGCTGGCGGTTTTTGTGCCGAAGCGGCTTCATCGGGACCTCGCTGGGGAGCCGTGACGGCCTGCGCGAAGAGCATGCCGCTATAAAATATTGTTATTAATGAGATTATAAAGCAGACTACTTTTTTGTCACCTTTATCTTTCATGGTCAGACCTCCGAGTCAAACGCATCATATGTATAAAAAAACCAAAATAACGTTATCACACCGTTGCGGAAGTGTCAATAATTAAATGGAGATGCAAATATGGGATTCTATGCTTGCCATACAAATGTTTCTCTTTATAATAACTGAAAATATAAACAGTTAGGATAATCATGCCGACGAGGTTTAAGGCGTTGCACTCTCTTGAAGACAGGATGTTTTTTATCAGGTTCCATATCGGAAATTCATTTTCCGTCACACGAACCGGCGGAGTAACAGAGTATATTCCCCACCGGGTAGAAAGCTCCTGGCAGGGCCATGCCTAACCGTTTTCCGTGTATGTAGTTATGGTTGGAGAAAACGGGAAAATTCAACCGGAAGCAATATAAAATATGATAATACCCATAGGCACCGACAATAAACTGCAACAGACGCCACTGGTCAACTACGCCCTGATTGCGATAAATTTTCTTATTTTCTTTTTAATTAACCTTCCCGGTTATATCGACTCACCCGAAGTCCGCCCGTTTTTGCTGCATCCAAGCGCTCCGAAGCTGTTTCAGTTCGTCAGCTACGGCTTTCTGCACGGCGGGACGATGCATATCATAGGCAATATGCTGTTTTTGTACATCTTTGGTAACAACGTTAATGACAAGCTGGGACATCTGGGGTATTTGCTGCTGTATCTGGGCGGGGTGATCTTCAGCGGCGTGGGGCATGCGATACTGGATACGAATCCGGTTCTGGGAGCGTCCGGAGCGGTAGCGGCGGTAACCGGAGCTTATATGGTTCTGTTCCCCAAGACCAATATTCTGGTTCTCTATATCATTTTTTTCATCGGGACAATCGAGGTGCCGGCGTTGTATTTCATTTTGTTCAAGCTGATCATATACGATAACATGGTCGAACCGTCACTGGCGGGGATGGGCAATATCGCATATCACGCGCACCTGGCTGGTTACGTTTTCGGAATCGGAGTGCCGCTGATCATGCTGTCGCTGAAGCTGCTGCCCAACAGTCAATTCGATCTGTGGGCGCTGATTGCGCGCTGGCGGCGGCGTACGCAATACCGTCGGGTGGTCAATCAGGGCTATGACGCGTATGCGCCGCAGCATCGCGTGCGGGTTGACAATGTCAAGGTCAAGGACTCGCAGCCGATACGCAATAATGCTTCGCCTGACGTTCACGATCTGCGGGGCAGGATTACGGAACACCTGAATAAATCCGAACTGGATAAGGCGGCCGAGGCCTATCTGGAATTGATCGGGGTGGATAAGAATCAGGTGTTGTCACCGCAGCAGCAGCTTGACATTGCTAACAGGCTGATGCAGAAGGAGAATCATCAGGCGGCAGCAACAGCGTATGAGTCGTTTCTTAAATATTATGCCCAAACGTACCCTTTCGTTGAGCAGATCGAACTGATGCTGGGCCTGATATACAGCCGGTATCTCAACCAGCCGGAAGCGGCGGTCCGGCACATGGAAGCGGCGATGAAGAAGCTCTCGGATGCCGGGCAGCGGCAGATGTGCCAGGCAGAGCTGGACAGTCTGAAACAATCATAGCGACTCAGCTCCAGTTTAGGGCACCTCTAAAAATTCATTTTGGGCTGCAAGCGATCTTCTTTCCCTCTGGCCTTCGTCATGAAAAACCGTGAATAGTCACCCATATGCCCGGTTTTCCCTTTCATGTCAGAGAAAAAAATCTTCGCTTTCGCCTCAAAAGCAATTATTAGAGGCACCTTTAATAATTCGTAAGCGTTCACGGGGTTTCTGGGATGCACAATCAAGGCGGCCTTTTCAGGATTTATATGGGTTTGGGAAATGGTTACGGTATTTTTCACATTGACTTACAGTAATATTTTATCTCCTGCCGGTCAGTTTGATTTTAGAGGTGCCCTTTATTATTCATCCAAATTTGTATTCACAAAACGACATGAATACCTTATAATGAGAACGCGGTGTACAGACTGGGTTGTTTTTTTCGTAACTTGCTCAACGACAGAGAGTTGTATGGCAAGAGAAGCAAGTCGTTATCCGTTTTATATCGTGGCATTTATTTTGTACGCAAGGAATTTATTCCCGGCGACGGTAGATCGGGAGCGGCAATCT